>NZ_NEIZ01000029.1:0-34093 GCF_002113645.1 Pseudomonas sp. B35(2017)
CCACCGCCACCACCGCCGCCACTACCTCCGCCGCCGCCACTACCTCCGCCACCACCACCGCTTCCCCCGTCCTTGGCCTGAACGCTGGCCACCCCGGACACGCTGTCCGGGATCAATACGGTGGAGGCCGACAGAACCGCGCCGATGGCCATGGCGAGCATGAGCTTTTGAATGTGCATATCGTTCTCCGTCTTGTGGGTCTGGGTTGGGAACGTGGATGTGCGTTGTCGCGTCAGTCCGACCCGTTCCCGGGGTCAGTGGATGCTTGAGGCCAGCTCGAAGATCGGGATGTACATCAGGATCACGATCACGCCGATCAGCAGGCCGATGAACGTCATGAGCAGCGGTTCGAACAGGCGCACGAACCATTCGATCCAGCGGCTGATCTCCTCGTCGTAGAAATCGGCGCTGCGTTCCATCATCTGGCCCAGGTTGCCGGACTGCTCCCCGGCACGCAGCAGGCGCAGGGACACGGGCGTCACCAGGCGGTTGAGCTCCAGCGCGGCGGACAGCGACTGGCCCTCGCGCACCCGCTCGCAGGCCTGATCCAGCCGCGTGCGCGAGGCCACGGTGAGCAGGCCGCGCACCATGCCCATGGCGGTCACCAGCGGGATCCCGCCTTGCAGCAGAATCCCAAGCGAACGGTAGAACCGCGCCAGTTCATACATGACGATCCGCTGGTGCACTGCAGGCAACCGCTCCACCCACCGATCCAGCGCCCGGCGGAACGCCGGCTGCTTCTGCAGCAGCGCAAGCGCCACGACCAGCGCCGCCAAGGCACCGAAGAATTCGCCCTGGTGCGCATGCAGGAACATCCCGCTGCCCATCAGGATCTGCGACAGCCACGGCAGGTTCGAGCCCAACCCTTCGAACACCAGGCTGAAGCGCGGCACCACGTAGCCCATCAGGAACAGCACCACGCCGCCGCCCACCACCAGCAGCAGCAACGGGTAGATCGAGGCGCTGACGATCTTCTGCCGCACCTCGTCCATGCGCTGGCGGTAGCTGACGTAGCGGCCCAGCGCGTCGCCCACCGCGCCGGTCTTCTCGCTGGACTGCACCAGCGCCACGTACAGCGGCGGGAATACCGCCGACAACTGGCCCAGCGCCTGGGAGAAGGATTTGCCTTCGTACAGCAGGCGCACCAGCTCGCTGAGGGTCTTGCGCGCGGCGGGGGCGGTCTCTTTCTCCGCCAGGCTTTCCAGCGCGTCGATCAGCGGCAGGCCGGCGTTGAGCAGGGTGGTCAGCTCCTGGCTGAACAGCACCAGGTTGAACGTCTCGCGCTGGCTCAGGCGCAACGACCGCCAGTGCCGCTCGGCGTGCAGGCTGACCACCCGCAGGCCCTGGTCCTCGGCGATGCGCCGCGCTTCGCTCTGGCCCGGCGCCTCGACGCTCAGCGACACCACTCCGGCCTTGCCCACCGCCTTCAGATGAAAACGCATGTTCGCGCTCCACTCATTGCCAGTTGGTGACTTCGGCGTTTTCGCCGTCGCCGCCGGGCTGTCCGTCCTTGCCCATGGACAGCAGGTCATACTCGGCGTTTTCGCCGGGGTAGCGGTAGGTGTAGGCGCGGCCCCACGGATCCAGCGGCAGTTTTTTCTGGATGTACGGGCCGGTCCACTTCGCTTCGTCGCTCGGGGCGGTCACCAGCGCCTGCAATCCTTGTTCGGTGGAGGGGTAGTGACCGACCTCCAGCCGGTACAGGTCCAGCGCCTTGCCGAGGCCTTCGATCTGCGCCTTGGCGACCTTCACTTCGGAGCGGCCCAATTGGGCGAAGTACTTGGGCGCGACGATCCCGGCCAGCAGGCCGAGCACCACCAGCACCACCAGCAGTTCAAGCAGGGTGAAGCCGTGCTGGGCACGCGGTGACGAACGCAAACACCGTTTCATGATGACCTCCGTGGGCGGGCAGCCGGGTCGCTGCGAGGGCTTGCCCCAGGCTTATGCAATAGCCGTGCTCAGCCCCGGAACTTTGCCCCGGAACTTTGGCCGGGGCCTTGCGCCACGGGCCTTGCGCAAGTCGGCACAGTGCTTGCGTAAGACGGTTCCAGGATCGGTGAGTGGGGCATTTCCCCCAATTTTCAGCGCCGCTCCGGGGAGGCCCACCATGAAACCGTTCGCCACCGGATTGCTCGCCGCAGGACTGCTCGGCGGCCTGTTCCTGACTGCAGTCGCACACGCCGATGTGTTCGTCTCCGTGGACGCCAAGGGCAGCTACGTGCTGTCCAACGTCCACCGCCCCGGCCGCAGCTACGAGCGGGTGATCCACGAACCCGGCAACACGCTGGCCGGCGCCGACCGGCAGCCGCAGATGATCGCCGCCCAGCCCTACGCGGAACTGGTGTCGGCGGCGGCCACGGCCAATCACCTGCCCGAAGCGTTGCTGCACGCGGTGATCAACGCCGAATCGAACTACAACCCCGGCGCCACCTCGCCCAAGGGCGCGGGGGGGCTGATGCAGTTGATGCCCGACACCGCGCGGGAGCTGGGGGTGAAGGACGTCTACGACCCCAAGGCCAACATCCAGGGCGGCGCCCGTTACCTCAAGCGCCTGATGACCCTGTTCGACAACGACATCGCCCTCGCCGTGGCCGCGTACAACGCGGGGCCCGACGCGGTGCTCAGCCGCGGCCGGGTGATCCCGCCGTTCGCCGAAACCCAGCGTTACGTGCCCAGCGTCCTGCGTCAGTACCGGCGTCTTCAGGGGCTGGCGGACGATGCGCCGCTGTAGGCCGGCGCACCGGTCTTTCCCCAACTTCGGGGCAACGGGCGAGGCCCGGAAAACCGGGGAAACGGGTGGGGAATATTCCCCGGTTCTTCAAGTCGTTGCGGCAAGTGCTTGAGAAACAAACCAATTTTTTGTGGCACGCGGATTGCTCCCAAGGCTTTGTCGAGAATCATTCCCTGCGAGCACCCACTGCGAGGTCTGTGATCATGGTAGGCATCCACCACGCTCCGTCCCTGTTGAACTGGCTGCTGTTGCTGGCCTCGATGCTCAGCGTCGAACTGGCCGGCGCGGCGGTGCGCTGCGAGCGCAACCTGGTGGCCAACGTGGTCGCGTTCGATCAGCCGCTGATGTTCAACCGCCTTGGGGCGCAGAACGTCAACGGCATGATGTTCGCCCTGCGCCGGGACGTGGTCGACGACCGCAACGTGTCCCTGGCCCAGGGCGGCGCGGCGGTGCCGGGCAAGGTCTCGCTGCGGCCCGACAAGCGTCCGCGGCCGCTGGTGCTGCGGGTGGCGGCGGGGGATTGCCTGACCGTCAACCTGCAGAACCTGCTGGCGTACCAGGCCAACCCGAACCACCACTCCGCCGAGGGCGGTGAGGACGAGGGCGAAGAGGCATTGGAGAACGCCAACGCCGGCGAGGCCTTCAAGGCCGACGAGCAGGTGGCCGACCGGCATGTCGGGTTCCAGGTCAACGGTTTGCAGGCGGTGAACGGCATCGACGACATCGCCTCGTTCACCGGCCGCAACGGCAACAGCCTGGTCGCCCCCGGCGCGAGCCGTTCCTACACCCTGTTCGCCGAGCGCGAAGGGGCCTTCGACGTCAGCAGCCGCGGCGCGACCTTCGGCGGCGAAGGGGCGGCCGGCAACAACGCCAACGGCCTGTTCGCCCAGGTGGTGGTCGTGCCCAAGGGCGGCCGCACCTACCGCAACACCGTCACCGAAGAAGAGATGCGCCTGGCCAGCACCGGCCGCACGCCGGCCGGCCACCCCGTCGTCGACTACCAGGCCCGCTACCCGCAGCGCGAACCCTGGCTGCGCGAAGGCAAAGCCGGGGCGCCGATCATCGCCATGGTCGACGGCAGCGAAATCATCTCCAGCGAAAGCGACGCCATCGTCATGGGCGGCAACCCCGACGGCAGCTTCCCGGCGGTCACCTATCCGCTGGAGTCGATGGGCAAGCGCAACCCGGCGCTGCCCAACCGGCTGGAGCCGTTCCGCGATTTCGCCGCGCAGTTCCAGGACGAGACCGCCGTCACCCAGGCCTTCCCGGCGTACTTCGCGGATCCGGTGATGGGCCATGTGCTGGAGCCGACCCGCGACTCGTTCATGATCAACTACGGGGCCGGCGGCATGGGCGCGGAAGTCATCGCCAACCGCCTGGGCGTGGGGCCGATGCACGATTGCCTGTCGTGCGCCTATGAAGAGTTCTTCCTGAGCTCGCACACCGTGGGCGACGTGGCGATGCTGGTGGACGTGCCGGCCAACGCCGGCCTTGAGAACATCGCCCCCGGCCAGACCCCGCGCGCCGATCAGGTGGGCGTGAAGGCGACCATGGCGCTGTACCCGTCGGAGCCGTCGAACGTCAACCACAGCTACATCGGGGACTTCGTCAAGTTCCGCAACACCCACAACGGTTACGAGCACCACATCTTCCACCTGCACGGCCACCAGTGGCTGTTCAACCCCAACGACGACAACTCCGACTACGTCGATGCCCAAGGCATCGGCCCGGGCGCCGGCTACACCTACGAAATCGCCAACGGCGGCTCGGGCAACCGTAACCGGGTGGCCGGGGACGCGATCTTCCACTGCCATTTCTATCCGCACTTTGCCCAAGGCATGTGGGCCATGTGGCGGGTGCACGACGTATTCGAGGAAGGCACCCGGCTTGAAGTGTCGCAGCAGGGCGCCGACGGTTTCCACAGCGAACCTTATGCGCTGCGCAGCGGCAAGCCGGCGGCCGGGGCGCGGGCCTTGCCCGACGGCGAGATCATCGCCGGCACGCCGATCCCGGCGGTGGTGCCGCTGCCCGGCAAGGCCATGGCGCCGATGCCCGGCAAGGTCGTGGTGGTGCCGAAGATCAGTGAGACCCTGGTCGCCGGCCACGACGATGACGATGAAGATGACGAAGAAGAGGATGACGACGGGGACGGGCACCACGGCGGCACCGGAGCAGGCCAAGCGGTCGGGTCGCTGGCCCTGGTGGATCGCAGCGAGGCCAACCGCAACGCCGACGGCAGCCTGAAGAACCCCGGTTATCCGTTCTGGATCGGCGGCATGGAAAGTTCGGTGGGCCAGCGTCCGCCGACCCCGCCGCTGGACATGCTCGACGCCGCCTCCGCGCAGGCGCTCAAGGCCAGCGGCAAGGCGCTGTGGGCCAACCTCGACCCGAACCAGTCGGGCGGCTGGGACGGCGGCCTGCCGCGCCATGCGCTGGACGGCAAATCCGCAGGCGGCGAGGCGCACACGGTGACCACTTCGCTGGACTTCTCCAAGGAAGTGGTGCGGGCCAAGCCGATCTATCTGCCGGAGGAAGGCACCGAGGTCGAGCAGGCCGCCATGGCCTTCCACGCGAAAAAGGATCACCCAAGCTTTGCCTTGCTGCCCGGCAACCAGGTGGTGTCCAAGGCCTTCCGCACCAACGGCGCCTTGCCGGTGGCCGGTGCGCCGTACTACGAGCCGTGCATGGACGACCGCCAGAAGCGCCTGACCAGCAGCGCCGGCAGCGGTGAGTTCGCCAGCGGCGAGCGCCTCGACGGGCTGTCGTTCGTCGGCTCGTCGACCTTCACCGCCGACCGCCCGCGGGTCTACAAGGCCGCCAACATCCAGTTCGACGCGGTGTACAACAAGGTCGGCTACCACTTCCCGCAGGCGCGCATCCTGGCGCTGTGGGAGGACGCGTGGCCGGTGATCACCAAGCAGCGTCCGCCGGAGCCGCTGGTGATGCGCATGAACACCTTCGACTGCGTGCAGTACCAGCAGACCAACCTGGTGCCGGCCGTCTATGAGATGGACGACTATCAGGTGCGCACCCCCACCGATGTGATCGGCCAGCACATCCACCTGCCCAAGTGGGACCTGACCGCCGCCGACGGTTCCTCCAACGGCTGGAACTATGAGGACGGGGTGCTTTCCCCCGGCGCCGTGCAGGAACGCGTGCACGCCATCCGCGCCTTCAACGGCTGCGAAGGCAGCGACCCGCGCGACGGCACGCCGGCCTGTCCGAAGGCCCGTGCGCATCCGTTCTTCGGCCAATACGGGCGCAGCGACTGGCTGGGCGCGCGCACGGCGATGCAGCGCTGGTTCGTCGACCCGGTGGTGAACACCAAAGGCGTGGACCGCGGCCTGGGCACGATCTTCACCCACGACCACCTCGGCCCGTCGACCCATCAGCAGATCGGCCTGTACGCCACCGTGCTGGCCGAGCCTGCCGGTTCCACCTGGTTCCACGCCGAGACCGGCGAGCCGCTGTACAGCGGGGCGCGGCAGGACGGCGGGCCGACCTCGTGGCAAGCGGTGATCAACACCGGCGACCTCGACGGCGACGGCCTCAACGACAGCTTCCGCGAGTTCTTCCTGGAGTACAGCGACTTCCAGCACGCCTATGAAGCCGGCGTGTACGTGGGCGCCGGTCCCAACGGGATTCCCGATGCGCAGGCGTTCCCGGCCACCGCCGACAGCTTCCGCTTCGCGATCAACCCGCCGGTGCGCAACAACGCCGGCAACCTGCTCGAAGCGGTGGTCGAGGCCCGCGGCGGGATCAAGCCCGGCTGCCCGAGCCGGCCGTGCCCGCAGGCGATCTCGGTGGATGACCCCGGCATGTTCGTCGTCAACTACCGCAACGAGCCGCTGGCCCTGCGGGTGTTCGACCCGAACAAGGTCGGCCCCGACGGCAAGCGCGGCATGCAGGCCGACGGCCTGGGCGGCGACCTGGCCTACGCCATGCAGAGCCGCACCGACCGGGCGATCCCGGCGATGAACCTGGCGCCGAACCAGATCGCCTCCGCCACCGGGCCCACCGGCGGCACCACGCTGTTCCCGCCGCACATCAACAAGGGCGGCGCCGAGCCCGGCGATCCGTTCACGCCGATGCTGCGCACCTACACCGGCGACAACGTGCGGCTGCGGGTGCACGCCGGCGGCCATGAGGAAGAGCACAACGTCACCCTGCACGGCGTGAAGTGGCTGCAGAGCGGTTCCGGGTTCGGCAACAGCTCGAACTCCGGCTGGCGCGCCTCGCAGATGGTCGGGATCTCCGAGCAGATGGGCTTCATTGCGCCGGTGTCGATGCTCTCCAGTTCCGCCGCCACCACCGGGGACTACCTGTACTCGATGGACGCCTCGATCGAAGGCTACTGGAACGGCATCTGGGGCGTGATGCGCAACTACACCGCCCAGCGCAACGACCTGTTCGCGCTGCCGAACAACTCCAAGCCCACCGGCATGCGCAACACCGTGGCGTTCGACGGCACCTGCCCGCGGATCAGCGCCAACCCCAACGGCATCGGCACCCGGCCCACCGTGCAGCGCAACTATGAAGTGGTCGCGGCGCTGGCCAACGACATCCTGCGCAACCCGCTGGCGCTGGCCATCGGCGATCCGGCCGGGCTCGGCCAGCATGTCGGCGGGCCGCTGAACCCGGCCGGCGGCACGTTGGTGTTCAACTCGCGGCCGGTGAGCATTCCGCAGGTGACGGTGACCGACCCCGAGGACGGCGAGACGATCACGATCGGCGGACAGAGCGGGCCGATCCATGACCCGACCGCGATCCTCTACGTGCGCAAGTCCGACCTCGACCCGGCCACCGGCAAGCTCAAGCCCGGCGTGCCTGTGGAGCCGCTGGTGCTGCGGGCGGCGGCCGGCGACTGCATCAACATCACCCTGGAGAACCGCCTGCCCAGCGTCATGCCGGACCTGGCCCAGACCGCCATCCTGCAAGGCCTGGCCAAGCGTGACCGCAACGGCGGCGACGGCTCGACCACGTTCAACAACAACCTGCTGCGGCCGTCCAGCCATGTGGGCCTGCATGCGCAACTGCTGGCCTACGACATCACCAAGTCGGACGGCGTGAACGTCGGCGCCAACCCGATCCAGACCGTGCCGCCGCGCATCGGCAACAGCGGCGCGTACCCGACCCGTACCTATCAGTACTACGCCGGGCACCTGGAGCGCGAAGGCAAACCGGTGACGCAGCTGGGGCGCAACGTCGACAACATCAACGCCACGGCGGTGGAGTTCGGCGGCCTCAACTTCACCCCGGCGGACGTGATCAAGCAGCCGCAGAAAGGCTTGGGCGGGGCGATGAGCGTGCTGCCGATGGGCGCCACCTGGGTCGAGGACGCCCGCAAAGCGGCGGCCACGGTGACGGTGGCGGGGCAGACGGCCTACCGCGACTTCGCCATGGTCTGGCAGCGTGCCCTCAACTTGCGCTGGGCCAACGGCCGGCCGGTGGAAGGCATCGCCTCCGAAGGCATGGGCGTGCCGAACGATCCGAAGGACAACGCCGGCATGGCCATCAACTACAAGGCCGAACCGATGTGGTACCGCTTCGGGCTGGCGCCGGACGCACCGTTCGGCCGCGCCGACGGCCACGGCTACGGCGACGTGCCGAACGCGCACATGGCCTACAGCAACGCGCTGGTGGGCGGCGATCCGCAGACGCCGGTGTTCTACGCCAAACCGGGGCAGCCGTTCCGTACCCACATCCTGATGCCCACCGGCGGCAGCCGCGGCTCGACCTTCCAGCTCGACGGGCATCTGTGGTCGGTCAACCCGTTCCTGTCGGAGAAGAGCGATGTCGGCGGCTACCCGATGAACGCGCCTGGCGTGGGTTCGGTGAAGTTCGGCTACAACCCGATGTCGATGTACATCGGCGCCCGCGAGAGCGTGCTGCCGGCGGCGCACTTCAGCTTCATGCTGCCGAGCGCCGGGGGCAGCAACGCGATACCGGGGGATTACCTGTTCCGCGACAACGCCTCGTTCGGCAACACCGCCGGGCTGTGGGGCCTGCTGCGGGTGACCAACGAGCCCGAGCCGGCGCCCGCAGGGCAATAGCGGCGCCGCACAGGTGGCTCTTCTGTAGGAGCGAGCCTGCTCGCGAAGGGCACGACGCGGAATCGGATGGTGCGGCAACTGGCGCCATCGCGGGCAAGCCCGCTCCCACAGGGTGCGGCGGTGGGCAGGGGCTCTTCTGTAGGAGCGAGCCTGCTCGCGATGGGCACGACGCGGAATCGGATGGTGCGGCAACTGGCGCCATCGCGGGCAAGCCCGCTCCCACAGGGTGCGGCGGTGGGCAGGTGGCTTTTCTGTAGGAGCGAGCCTGCTCGCGATGGGCACGACGCGGATCTGGATGGTGCGGCAACTGGCGCCATCGCGAGCAGGCTCGCTCCCACAGGGGGGCGGCGGTGTGCGAGGGGATTCTCTGTAGGGGCAGGGCGGTGTGCAGGCGGTTGGGTTTGGCCATGAGGCGGAGGGAGTGCGGTATGAGCTGGATCATCAGAATCAGTGCGTGGATGCTGGCGCTCGCCGGTGCGCTGGCGCAGGCCGACGAGGTGCAGACCCTGGCCCGGGACGGGGTGAAGGTGGACTTCGCGCTCCGGCCGCTCGCCGAGGACGGCACACTGCATGAAGGCGAGTTCGCCGACGTGCAGTTCCGCATCACCGACGCCGCCTCCGGCCAGCCGCTGTCCGGCGTGGCGCCGGGGGCGTGGATCGATCCGCAGGCCGTCGCCGCCGACCAGGCCCAGGGCCGCGACCGCAGCTGCAAGTCGCGGGTCGGGGTGTTCCTCAAGTCGAACATCGGCGCACGGCCGCTGCTCGACCTCAACAGCTATTTCGTGCTGGTGATGAACCGCGACGCCAGCCTCGCCGTGGTCGACCCGTCGGTGTCGGTGGGCGGCATCACCAGCACCCTGGCGCGGATCGAACTGGCCGGGCCGCCGATGGACTGGGTCACGCCGAAGGACAACAAGCAGGTGTTCGTGTCGATGCCGGCGGCGGGACAGGTGGCGGTGATCGACAGCGAGCGCTTCAAGGTGAGCGGTTCCGTCGCCGCCGGCCGCCAGCCGGTGCGGGTGGCGCTGCAGCCGGACGAGCGTCTGCTGTGGGTCGGCAACAACGCGGCCAAGGCCGATGAGTCCGGCGTCACGGTGATCGACACCCAAAGCCTCAAACCGCTCAAACACCTGGCGACCGGCCGCGGCCACCACGAAATCGCCTTCAGCAAGGACAGCCGCTTCGCGTTCGTCAGCAACCGCGACGACGGCACCCTGAGCGTCATCGACGTCGCCAGCCTCAGCCTGCTCAAACAGGTCAAGACCGGCGCCAGTCCGCTGTCGGTGGCCTATTCGCCGCTGTCCGGCGCGGTGTACGTGGCCGACGGCAAGGACGGCACCGTGACCGTGATCGACAGCGCCAGCCATGCGGTGCGGCGGGTGATCAAACTGCAGCAGGGCCTGGGCCCGATGGGCTTCGGCGCCGACGGCCGCTTCGGTGTGGTGCTCAACACCGTGGAAAACCGCGCCACAGTGATCGACGCCGCCAACGACGCGGCGATCCATGACCTGGAGGTGTCCGCCGAACCCTATCAAGTGGTGTTCACCCGGGCCTACGCCTACGTGCGCGGCCTGGCGTCGCCGAAGGTCACGATGATCAACCTGGCGTCCCTGGGCGAAGGGCGCCAGCCGATCAGCCAAGGGTTCGAGGCAGGTCCCCAGCCGCCGCGGCTGGCCGGGGATCTGCCGCTGGCATCGAGCCTGGCGGTGGCGCGGGACGACAACGCGGTGTTCGTGGTCAACCCGGTGGACAACACCACCTATTTCTACGCCGAAGGCATGAACGCGCCGATGTCCGGCTACCCCAACCGGGGCCAGTCGGCCCGGGCCGCGCTGGTCGTCGACCGCAGCCTGCGCGAGGTGTCGCCGGGGCTGTACAGCGCGCGGGTCAAGCTGCCGGCGGCCGGGCGCTTCGACGTGGCGTTCCTGCTCAACCAGCCGAACCTCATTCATTGCTTCACCGCGCAGGTGGAGCCGGACAGCGCTCAATCCCGGCACGCTGGAACGCCCAAGGTCGAGTTCCTGCTGGACAAGACCGCCGTGGCGCTCAACGACCCCTACGTGGTGCGCTTTCGCATCGTGCAGGGCAAGCAGAACACCGCACGCGCTGGGGTGAAGGACGTGCAGCTGCGCTACTTCCTCGCGCCCACTTCGCGCCCCCGCACGGTGGCGGCGCTGGAAGTCGCCGACGGGATCTACGAAGCCCCCGTGACCCTCGACCGCAGCGGCGCGTGGTACCTGCATGTGCGCGCCGCCTCGCTGGGCGCCGGCTTCGACGACAAGACCTTTGCCAGTGTCCGGGTGCTGCCCGGCAAGACTCAGTGACGAGGACGCCACCATGAAGCGATTCGCATCCCGCAGCCTGCTCACCCTGTGCCTGCTGAGCGTCGGCATCCACCCGGCCAGCGCCCATTCGACGGACGAGCACGCCGGCCACAAGGCACCCGCCGCCAGCGCCCAGGAACACGCCCAGGTCAAGTTCGCCGACGTGCCCCTGGTGGACCAGAACGGCAAGACCGTGCACCTGGAACAGGACCTGGTGCACAACAAGATCGTGGTCATGAGCTTCATCTACACCAGTTGCACCACGGTCTGCCCGGTGGTCTCGTCGATCATGGGCAAGGTGCAGAAGCAGCTCGGCGCCCGGGTCGGCGGCGAAGTGCAGTTGGTGTCGATCAGCATCGATCCGCAGCGCGACGACCCCAAGCGCCTGCAGGAATACGCCCGCATCTTCCAGCGGGGGCCGGGCTGGAGCTGGCTGACCGGCTCGCCCCGGTCCATCGACGCCACCCTCAAGGGCCTGGGCAGTTTCAGCGGTGACTTCAAGAACCATCAGCCGCTGATCCTCGTCGGCGACGGCAACAGCCGCCACTGGATGCGCTACTACGGCTTCACCGATCCGGCCCTGCTGGCCAAGGAAGTGGAGAAACTCAGCGGCCTGCGCACCCACGCCAAACACACGGCCATCGCCATGGAGCAACAGCCATGAGAACCCTCGACTGGATCACCCTGACCGTGTGCTTCTGGATCTTCAGCCTGGTGGCGTTCGCCCACGAGGGCCATGTGCAGCCAGCCCCCGCCACGGCCAGCGCCGCCCCGGCCAAAGGCACCCACGACGCGAAGACCTGGTTCACCGACACCCTGCTGACCGACCAGCACGGCCAGACCCAGCGCTTCTACAGCGACGCCCTGCAGAACCGCGTGGTGCTGCTCAACGTCATCTTCACCAGCTGCAACGACGCCTGCCCGCTGATCACCCGCAAGCTCAAGGAAGTGCGCGAGCTGCTGGGCGACAAGGCCGACGGCGTCACCTTCATTTCCCTTACCAGTGACCCGCTGCGCGATACGCCGGCGGTGCTCAAGGCTTACACCTTGAAGCAGGGCGCCGATGACCCTCACTGGCTTTTTCTCACCGGCGACAAGGCGCAGATGGATCTGGTGCTCGGCCGCATCGGCCAGATCGTGCCGACCCCGGAGCAGCACTCCACCCAGTTGATCGTCGGCGATGTGGCCAACAAGCGCTGGAGCAAGATCCGCCCCGACGCCCCCGCAGCGGCCATCGCGCAGCGCTTGCAGCTGCTGACGATGCCCGTGGCCGGACGCTGAGGCCTGGCCATGAAAACCGCTCCCGCAGGATTTCCAGTCGCGATCCTCCGCATGCTTGTCTTGGTTCTGCTCACCGGAACCAGCCTGGGCGCGGGCGCGCTGTCGCTGACCGACGAGGAAAGCGCCGGCAAGCGCCTGTACCGCGAAGGCCTGTCGGCCAGCGGCGAGCCGATCATGGCGCGGGTCGGCGCGGCGGATGTGCTGCTGCCGGCCACCAGCCTGCCGTGCGCCAACTGCCACGGCGCCGACGGCCTCGGCCGGCCCGAGGGCGGGGTGCGCCCGCCGGAGCTGAACTGGGCGCGGCTGACCAGCGCCTACGGCCAGCAGGTCAACGGCCGCCGCTATCCGGCCTACGATGACGCCAGCCTGGCGCGGGCGATCCAGCAGGGCCGCGACCCCGGCAACCATCGGTTGGATGCGAGCATGCCGCGCTTCCTGTTGTCGATGAAGGATCAGCGCAACCTCACCGCGTACCTCAAGCGCCTGGCCGACGAGCGCGACCCGGGGCTGGAGGCGGACACCCTGCACCTGGGCACCCTGTTGCCCAGCCAGGGCCCGCTGGCCGAAGAGGGCGCGACGGTGGCGGCGGTGCTCAACGGCAGCGTGGCGCGGATCAACGAGGCGGGCGGCATCCATGGCCGGCAGTTGCGTCTGACCGTGGCCGACCCCGGCCCCGACCGGGCCAGCGCCGAACAGGCCCTGCAACGGCTGATCGACGACGAGCACGTGTTCGCCCTGATCGCGCCGCTGGCGCCTGCGCTGGACAGCGAACTGGCGCCGCGCCTGGAACAGGCCGGCCTGCCGCTGATCGGGCCGCTGTCGCTGCAAGGCCCGATGCCGTCGAGCCCGCAGATCTTCGAACCGTTGCCGGGCCTGCGCGAGCAACTGATCGCGCTGGCCGACTACGCCACGGCCAGCCTGCGGGTGCTGCAGGGGCCGACGCTGATCGCCTATCCCGACGACCCGGGCCAGGCGCAGGCGGCCCAGGCCCTGGGTCGCTACCTGCAGAACCACGGCTGGCAGAAGGTGCAGGTGCAGGCCTACGACGCGGCCGCCGGTACGGTGCCGCTGGGCTCGCGTTCGGTGTTCTACCTGGGCAGCGGCGGCGGGTTCAGCCGCTTGGCGAACGGGCTGCAGAAGGCCGGGCAGGTGCCGTACCTGTTCGCCGCGTCGAGCCAGGTGGCCGGGGACCTGTTGCAGGTGCCGGACGGTTTCTCGCGGCGGGTGTTTCTGGCCTATCCGTTCGTGCCCAGCGACTGGACCCAGGCCGGGCGCCTGGCGCTGACCTTGCTGCGCGAGCATCAGGGCCTCGGCGCCCAGCACGCGGTGCTGCAAGTGGGCGCCTACGCCTCGATGCTGCTGTTCAGCGAAGGCATGAAGCAGGCCGGGCGCGACGCCAGCCGCGAAAAACTGGTGGCGGCGCTGGAAGGCCTGCACGACTTCGACACCGGCCTGACCCCGCGCATCAGCTTCGGCCCCGGACGCCGGTTGGGGCTGAGCGGGGCCCATGTGGTGACGATCGATTTGCCCGACCAGCGCTTTTACTTGGTGGCGCCCTACAGACCTGTTGTCGACACACCCTGACCGGAGCGATGGATCATGAAGCTCAAGACGATGCTGTTGCTGTTCGCAGGCTGGCTCCCGGCGGCGTTCGCCAGTCAGGAACCGGTGGCCGCGCGGGTCAACGGCGAGGCCATTTCCGAATTCCGCCTGGAGCGCTACTTCACCGAATACCTGGAAGACCAGGGCCGCGCCGTGGCGAGCATCCGCAACCCCAAGGCGTACAGACAGTTGCGGCAAGCGGCGTTGCAGATGCTGATCGACAAGGAACTGCTGTGGCAGGAGTCGCGCAAGCGCGGGGTGCAGGTCGATGAGCAAACCGTGCGCCAGCAGGTCGAGCAGACCCGCCAGGCCATCGGCGGCACGGAGAAATTCTCCCGGCGCCTGCAAGAGGCCGGCTTCGACGAGGCCTCGTTCACCGAGTACACCCGCCGCGAACTGGCGGCCCAACGGATGTTCGCCGAACTGACCCGCACTGACGATCCAGCCGAGCAAGAGGTGCGCGCCTTCTTCGAGGAACACCGCGCCGAGATGGGCACGCCGGAGCAGGTGCAGGCCCGGCACATTCTGGTGAAGGTGGCGCGGGAGGCCGATTCCGCCACGGTCGAGGCGGCGCGTCTACGCTTGATGCAGATGCGCGAGGCGGTGGTGCGGGGCGAAAGCTTCGCCAGCGTCGCGCAAAAGGGCTCGCAAGATGCCACGGCCAGCCAAGGCGGGCAGTTGGGCTACTTCGCCCGCGGGCAGATGGCGCCGGCGTTCGAGGCGGCGGCGTTTGCCTTGAGGCCCGGGGAACTCAGCCAAGCGGTGCGCACACCGTTCGGCTGGCATTTGATCATCGTCGAGAACCACAAGGAGGCGGCCGATGTCCCAGAGGAGCAAGGGCTGGAAACGGTCAGGGCCTACCTTGCCCGACAGCGACAGACCCAGGCTCGTCGTCAGGCGCTCGCGCAATTGCGGGCGCAGAACAGGATCGAACGCATTGACGACGACTGAAGGTTCCCCCCCAATAGTGGGGAATGGCTTCGATGCCCATTCAGGTGCTTCCCCGTTTCTGGGGAACGGGGTACCGGGACGAGCGGGCATTTCCATTCAATTCAAGGACATGAAAACAGAAAATGACCGGCACCCGGCCTGGCATGAAGTGTGCGTTACCTCTGGCGAGGCGCACTCCACCAGGCCCGGCCCGAGGTTTCCACTGCCGGACCTGCGGTTTCAAGGAGTCCACCTTGGTTAACAAAGTACTGGTTGTCGAAGACGAACAGCAGTTGGCGGAAAACCTTCAGGTTTACCTGTCGACGCAGGGGCTGGACGTCCGGATTGCACATGACGGCGCGGACGGGATCGGCCAGGCCGAGACCTTCGCCCCCGATGTGATGGTGTTCGATTACCGCTTGCCCGATATGGAAGGCTTTGAGGTGCTCGACGCCGTCCGCCGGAACAGGACGTGTCATTTCGTGCTGATAACGGGTCACCCGACCGCTGAAGTCTGTGAGCGGGCGCGGCAACTGGGAGTCAGCCACATCCTGTTCAAGCCGTTCCCGTTGGCGGAACTGGCGCGGGCGATCTGTGACCTGCTGGGGATCGAGCGCAGCGCGAGACCCGGTGCGAGCCCTTCGCAAGGGTTCGTCGAACGACGCCAGAGCAAGACCGAGAGCTTCCCGTTGCAGTTGTTCGATGGCAGTTGGGTGCTGGCGGATCGCCGACGAAGCAAGTCGGACGCCCTGGCACCGGATGACGACCAAATGCTCACCGGGGAGTAGTGGCGCGATCAGACGTTCCGGCACCCGCCGCAATGGCCTGCCGCGCCGACTGGGCCCCCGGCCCCGGGCGTTGGAGAGCAAGCCATGGATCGTCTGTCCGTTGTCGTCGAACCGCCGTTGGCCGAGCCGGTGCCGCAAGCGCAGGCCCCGGCACGCTTCACCGCTGAGCAACTGGCCCAGGCCCGGGCACGGGCCGCCGGCTCCGGGGAACGGATGCTCGACGCCCTGGCCGGCCTCAGCGAACTGGCGCCCATGCCGTTCATCGCCAGCCTCGGCGCCACCCTGCATTATCCGGTGCTCGACACCGACAGCCTGTTTTCGGCCGTCCCGGTGTTCGACCGGGTCACCCTCGCGCAATGCCTCAAACGTGAATTCATCCTGCTGCGCCACCGCGACGAGGTCATCGGCGTGTTCGCCGACCCCTTCGACAGCGCACGCCTGGCCTGGATCGACGAGTGCCTGCACGGCGCGCCGCTGTACCTGGTGCACGCCGACGACCTGAGCGCCTACCTGGCCCGCCACGAAGAAAGCTTCCACGCCGTGGAGTCGCTCAACGCCCAGGCCGACGCCGGCACCCAGACCGACACCTTGCAGAGCCTGTCCCTGACCAGCATCAGCGAAGACGCCAGCGTGGTGGTGAAACTGGTCAACTCGACCCTCTACGACGCGCTGAAAATGCACGCCAGCGACATCCACCTGGGCACCACCGGCAACGGGCTGGTGATCAAGTACCGGATCGACGGCGTGCTCAACAACATCAGCAAGATCCAGGGCACCGAGTTCGCCGAGCAAGTGATTTCCCGGGTCAAGGTCATGGCCGAACTGGACATCGGCGAGAAGCGCGTGCCCCAGGACGGCCGCTTCAAGATCGGCATCAGCGGCCGGCAGATCGACTTCCGGGTGTCGATCATGCCGAGCATCTTCGGTGAGGACGCCGTGCTGCGGGTGCTGGACAAGCAGGACCTGGCCGACAAGGTCTGCGGCGTGCAGCTGCAGGCCCTGGGCTTCGAGGACGAGACCCTGCGCCAACTGCGAAGGCTGGCCGCCGAACCCTACGGCATGGTGCTGGTGACCGGCCCCACCGGCAGCGGCAAGACCACCACCCTCTACGCGATGATCACCGAGATCAACCACGGGGTGGACAAGATCATCACCATCGAAGACCCGGTGGAATATCAGTTGCCGGGCGTGCTGCAGATCCCGGTCAACGAGAAGAAGGGCCTGACCTTCGCCCGCGGCCTGCGGTCGATCCTGCGCCACGACCCGGACAAGATCATGGTCGGCGAGATCCGCGACCCGGACACCGCGCAGATCGCCGTGCAGTCGGCGCTCACCGGGCACCTGGTGTTCACCACCATCCACGCCAACAACGTGTTCGATGTGATCGGCCGCTTCACCCAGATGGAGATCGACCCCTACAGCCTGGTCTCGGCGCTCAACGCGGTGCTGGCCCAGCGCCTGATCCGCCTGGTGTGCACGAGCTGCGGCGCGCCGGTGACACCCAGCGAAGAAGAGCTGCGCGCCTCGGGCCTCGACCCGCACAAGGTCGGCCATTACCGCTTCGTCCACGGCAAGGGCTGCGGCCATTGCCGGGGCAGCGGCTACCGCGGGCGCACGGCGATCGCCGAACTGCTGCACCTGGACGACGAGCTGCGGCAGATGATCGTCGAACGCCAACCCATCACCCGGATCAAGGCCCTGGCCTGCGAGCGCGGTCTGCGCCTGCTGCGCGAATCGGCGCTGGAACTGGTGGAACACGGCCGCACTACGCTGGAGGAGATCAATCGTGTCACTTTTATCGCGTGAGCGTTTTGTCGCCGTGCTCGGCGCCAGCGGTGTGGGCCTGGGGCAGCGGCGGGGCAGCGAGATCCTGTGGCTGGGCAGCGTCGGCTACATCGACGAAGGCTTCCAGAGCTACGCGGTGGCGCTGGACACCCTCGACCGCCTGCTCGGCGAACACGCCAAGGCCGGCGCCGAGCTGTGCGTGGTGGTCTCCGGGCACTTCAGCCGTTTCTGCCTGGTGCCGTGGAGCGAGCAGATCTGCACCCCCGAGGAACTGCGCGGCTTCGCCCAGCTGTGCTTCGAAGACCTGTTCGGCGCGCCGACCCAACCCTGGAGCCTGGTGCTGTCCGCCGAGCCTGCGGGCCACGACCGCATCGCCAGCGCCTTGCCGCAGGACTTGCTGGAGCGTCTGCGTGCACTGGTCGCCGGGCGTGGCTTGCGCCTGCGTTCGGTGCAGCCGTACCTGATGACGGCGTTCAACCGCTTCGACCGCAGCCTCGACGCCGGCGATTTCTTGTTCGTGGTCGCCGAACCGCAGCGCAGCGTGTTGCTGCTGGCCCGGGAAGGGCGCTGGACGGCGGTGCGTTCGGTGGGCGGCAGCGACAGCGATGCGGCGCTGGCCGCGCTGGTGGGCCGCGAGCGGCAATTGCAGGCCAGCGCCAGCGAGCGTCCGTTCAACGTCTACCTGCACGCCCCGGCGCGCCTCGATGTGCAGCCGCAGATCGACGGGGTGCAGGTGCGCACCCTCGAAGACGACTCGATGACCGTGCGTGACGGCTTGTACGTCATGTCCCGGGCGGTGGCCTGACATGCGCGCCCTGAATCTGGATTTCCAGCCCCGTCCCCGTTCCGGCCCGTTGGGCTGGAGCCTGCTCGGCGGCGGCGCGCTGCTGGCGCTGGTGTGCTTCGGCGTGCAGCAGCACCTCGGCGCCCAGGCCGAACAACAGCAAGGCCATTTGCAGCACACCCAGCGCAAGCTCACCGGCGACAGCGGCGTGAAGGCCAGCCTGACCCCGGCCGAGACCCGTGAACAGGCGCAGAACCTGGCCGAGATGCGCAAGGTGTCGCAGCAGCTGCGCCGCCCGTGGGAACGCCTGTTCGCCATGCTCGAAGCCATGCCCCGGGGCGACATCGCCTTGCTCAGTCTGACCCCGGACGCACGCAAGGGCCAGGTGCGCATCAGTGCCGAGGCCCGGGACCTGCAAGCGATGCTCGATTTCCACAAGCGTCTGGAGGCCAGCGACGAGCTGTCGGACGTGTCGCTGCTGAGCCACGAAATCGTCGTGAAATCGCCGGAGCACCCGGTGCAGTTCAACCTGTCGGCGACCTGGGAGATGGGCGATGCGAATCCCTAGACTGATCGTCCACGAATACCTGCAAGGCCTCGGCGTGCCGGGCGTGGCCGGGTTGGCCCTGCTGCTGGTGGCGCTGGCCTGGGCCCTGGGCGGCCTGCTGCCGGGCTGGCACTCGCTGCAACAGTTGAGCCGCCAGACCGAGGAGGCCACCGAGTACCTGGCCAAGGTCGAGGACGGCAGCATCGCGCCGCCGGTGGTGCCGCAGCGCCAGCTCGACGACTTTCGCAACAAGTTGCCGGCCCAGCCCCAGGCCACCGTCGCCATCGACCGCATCTACGCCCTGGCGGCCCAGGAGCGCATCACCCTGGCCCGCGGCGAATACGCCCTGGGCGTCGATCCCAAGACCCATCTGGCGCGCTACCAGATCCTGCTGCCGGTGCGCGGCAGCTATCCGCAGCTGCGCCGTTTCCTGCATGCCTTGCTCGGCCAGTTGCCGGCGGTGGTGGTGGAGGACGTCGAGTTCCAGCGCAAGAAGATCGCCGACACCGACCTCACCGGCCGGATCCGTTTGACCCTTTACCTGTCGAGGTCGTGATGGACACCAAACGCATCGTCGGGTGGGTGGCGTTCTTCGGCGTGGCGGCGGCGCTGGCCTGGCTGCCGGAATACTTCGGCCCGGGCGAAGACGGCGAGTCGGCCGACCTCGCGGTGGCCACCCCGGCCAAGACCGCTGGCCGGGGCGCGCCGACCGCCGGTGGCGCGAAGGCCGACGCCGCGCCGATCAAGGACCTGGGGCCGGCCGGCGACCTGTTCGCCGCTCAGTCCTGGAAGCCTGCGCCGACCCTGGCCACGGTCACCGAGCAACCCGTCAACCCGGCCACGGCGGTGCAAGCCCCGAGCCTGCCGCCGGTGCCGTTCCAGTTCGTCGGCCGGTTGCATGACCGCAGCGACCTGCAGGTGTTCCTGCAGGACGGCGAGAAGATCTACGTCGTGCGCAACGGCGATGTGATCGACGACACCTGGAAGATCACCGGCATTTCCGACCTGGAACTGAGCCTGGTCTACCTGCCTTTGCATTTGTCGCAGACCTTGTCTGTGGGGAGTACGCAATGAACAGATCCCGTTTGCTGATGAGCCTGGGCCTGTGCGCCGGGCTGGCCGCGTGCAGCTCGGCCCAGGTGGCCAACAAGGAGGCCGCCGACCTGATCGACCAGGGCCAGTACGAGGCGGGCCTGGCCCGGATCGAGGAAGGCCTGCGGGAGAACCCCCGCGACACCGAGCTGCATCTGGCGCTCAACAGCGGCCGGGCCAAGGCCATCACCGCGCTGCTGACCTCCGGCGACACCGACCGTTCGCGGCGGGACTTCGCCTCGGCCCGCACCGCCTACAACCGGGTGCTGACCATCGAGCCGAACAACCGCCGCGCCCAGGACGCCCTGCGCCAGCTCGACTACCTGCGCAGCATGGACGAGAAACTCGAACTGGCCCGCGGCGACCTGCGCCGGGGCGACATCTACGGCGCCGACCGGCAGGTCAAGCAGATCCTCGAACTCGACCCCACCAACGAAGGCGCGCTGGAGCTGCAAGGCAACATCCGCCTGGTACAGAGCCGCAACGTCGTGCAGTACCCGCAGCTGCGCACCCGGCTCGACCGGCCGGTGACCCTGGAATTTCGCGAAGCCAACCTCAAGACCGTGTTCGAGGTGCTGTCCCAGGTCGCCGGCCTGAACTTCATCTTCGACAAGGACCTGCGCCCGGACCTCAAGGCCACGATCTTCGTGCGTGACGTGCGCATCGAAGACGCCGTGCAACTGCTGCTGCAACAGAACCAGCTGCACCAGAAAGTGGTGAACGAAAACACCTTGCTGATCTACCCGGACTCGCCGCAGAAGCTCAAGGATTACCAGGAGCTGGTGATGCGCACGTTCTACCTGACCAGCATCGACGCCAACACCGCGCTGAACATGATTAAGACCATGCTCAAGACCCGCGACGTGTTCGTCGACGAGCGCCTCAACACCCTGACCATGCGCGACACCGAAGACGCGGTGCGCATGGCCGAGAAACTCTTGCAGTCCCAGGACCAGTCCAACCCCGAAGTGGTGCTGGAGGTGGAGGTGATGGAAGTCGCCCGCCAGCGCATCCTCGACCTGGGCCTGCAATGGCCGAGCACCTTCGGCGTGGTCAACAGCGACGGCTCGCCGGTGACCCTGCTGGGCCAGCTCAAGGGCATCAACTCCGACCGCATCTCCATCGCGCCGTCGCCCCAGGCCAAGATCAACGCCCAGGACAACGACATCAACACCCTGGCCAGCCCGGTGATCCGCGTCAGCAACCGTGAGCAGGCGCGCATCCACATCGGCCAGCGGGTGCCGATCATCAGCGCCACCTCGGTGCCCTCGACCCAGGGACCGGTGATCACCGAAAGCGTCACCTACCTCGACGTCGGCCTGAAGCTTGAAGTGCAGCCCACCGTGCACCTGAACAACGAAGTGGCGATCAAGATCGCGCTGGAAGTCAGCAACGCCACGCCGCTGGAACCGACCCGCCAGGGCACGATCCCGGTGCAGGTCGACACACGCAACGCCCAGACCTCGCTGCGCCTGCACGACGGCGAGACGCAGATCCTCGCCGGGCTGGTGCGCAACGACCACGGCGCCACCGGCAACAAGATCCCGGGCCTGGGCGACATCCCCGGCCTGGGCCGGCTGTTCGGCAGCAACAAGGACACCGTCGGCAAGTCGGAACTGGTGCTCTCCATCACCCCGCGCATCGTGCGCAACCTGCCGTACCAGAGCCCGTCGGACATGGAGTTCCCCACCGGCACCGAAACCAGCATGCACATCCAGGCGCCGGACCGCTCGATGCAGGCGGCCACCCCAGCGCCTTCCGTACAGCCTCGTGCACTGGGCGGGGCGGCGGTCGCCACCACCCGCGTCACCGTCGAGAAGCCTTGATCATGAACACCGAGCGCGGTTTCACCCTGATCGAAGTCGTGGTGACGCTGGCCCTGATCGGCCTGCTGGCGGGCATGGCCGCGCCCCTGACCGAAACCTTGGTGCGTCGGGGCAAGGAGCAGGAGCTGCGCACGGCGCTGTACCAGATCCGCGACGGCATCGACGCCTACAAGCGCGCCTTCGACGCCGGCTACATCGAGAAGTCGCTCAACAGCAGCGGCTACCCGCCGAACCTCAAGGTGCTGGTGGACGGCGTGCGCGACGTGCGCAGTGCCAAGGGCGCCAAGTTCTACTTCCTGCGCCGCATCCCGCGTGACCCGCTGGTGCCGGCCAAGCGTGACGACGAAGGGGGTTGGGGCCTGCGCGCCTACAACAGTTCGGCCCAGAACCCGCGCGACGGCGAAGACGTGTTCGACGTCTACTCCAAGGCGCGGGGCAAGGGCCTCAACGGCATCGCCTACCGCGAGTGGTGAACCTCATGCGCCGGGAACAGGGCTTTACCTTGCTGGAACTGATGGTGGTGATGGCGATCATCGCGACCCTGATGACCATCGCCTTGCCGCGCTACTTCAACAGCCTGGAGGCCTCGAAGGAAACCACCCTGCGCCAGAGCCTGTCGGCCATGCGCGAGGCGCTGGACCACTACTACGGCGACACCGGGCGCTACCCCGACTCGATCGATCAGTTGGTGGAACTGCGTTACCTGCGCAACGCGCCGCTCGACCCGATCACCGAGCGCAAGGACCAATGGGTGCTGGTCGCGCCGCCGGACGGCGTGGCGGGCGGCGTGGCCGACATCAAGAGCGGAGCCACCGGGAGGGCGCGTGATGGCAGCCAGTATTCGGAGTGGTGAGCGCGCGGGGCAGGGCGGGTTCACCTACCTGGGCGTGCTGTTCCTGATCGTGCTGATGGGCATGGGCCTGGCCAGCGCCGGCGAGCTATGGTCGACGGTGTCGCGGCGCGACCGGGAGAAACAGCTGCTGTGGGTGGGCAGCCAATACGCCCAGGCGCTGCGCAGCTACTACCGCAGTTCGCCGGGGCTGGCGCAGTACCCCAAGGAGCTGGTGGACCTGTTGCAGGACGAGCGCTTTCCCGAGCCCCGGCATCACCTGCGCCGGTTGTACCCGGACCCGGTGGGCGGCGGCGAATGGGCGCTGCAGCGCGGCTTCGACGGGCGCATCACCGGGATCAACAGCCCCTCCACCGAGACGCCGCTCAAGCAGGCGGACTTCCCGGCGCAGTGGTCGGACTTCGAAGGCATGACCCGCTACTCGGACTGGCAGTTCGTCGCCGAAAAGGCCTTCCTCGACGGCACCAACGGCCCGGCCAAGAACCCGTCGGCCCTGCCGCAGGCGCTGCAGCCATGATCGGCCGGTTCTGCTGTGCGCTGATCCTCGTCCTGGCGGCGTGCTGCGCCCAGGCCGGCGAAGAAGACGAAATGATGGGCTTCATCGTCGACGACACGATCTCGCACATCGGCCATGACTTTTACTACCTGTTCAGCGAACGCCTGCGCGACACCAGCCCCATGGACTTCAACCTGGTGGTGCGCGAGCGGCCCGACGCGCGCTGGGGCAGCCTGGTGACCGTGGAATATCAGCAACGCCTGGTCTATCGGCGCTTCCTGCCGCCGAACACCGTGGAACTGAAGGACGAGGCCTACGAGGCCGCCGACTGGGTTCGACGCCAGGTTGTCCAGCGCAAGCTGGAGACCTTGTTGCAGGACACCACCGACCTCGAGAAGGACGAACTATGAACACGACAACGTTCTCACGGCGCCGCGCACCCTGGATCGCAGGATGGCTGATCGGCCTGGCCGGCTGCGCCGCCGTCCAGGCCACCGAACTGGTCTACACGCCGGTCAACCCGTCGTTCGGCGGCAACCCGCTCAACGGCACCTGGCTGCTCAACAACGCCCAGGCCCAGAACGACCACGACGATCCGGATCTCAAGCGCCGCACGACCGTGGCCGGCACCTCCGCGCTGGAGCGCTTCACCAGCCAATTGCAGTCACGGCTGCTGGGACAACTGCTGGACAACATCTCCACCGGCAACACGGGGAGCCTGTCCACCGACGCATTCATCGTCAACGTCATCGACGACTCCGGGGCACTGAGCATTGAAGTGACCGACCGAGCGACCGGTGAGGTTTCGGAAATTCAGGTTAACGGCCTCAACCCATGACGGGATGAGCGTTCCGGGGAGTGCAGGACATGAAAAAAATAATTGCGCTAGGGCTGATGTTGGCGGCATTGCAAGGGTGTGGTCTGCGCGAGCCGATGCCGGCCGAGCAGGACACCGAAACCCCGACCCTGACCCCCAGGGCCTCGACCTACTACGACCTTCTGAAAATGCCGCGGCCCAAGGGCCGCCTGATGGCGGTGGTGTACGGCTTCCGTGACCAGACCGGACAGTACAAGCCGACCCCGGCCAGCTCGTTCTCCACCAGCGTCACCCAGGGCGCGGCGAGCATGCTGATGGACGCCTTGCAGGCCAGCGGCTGGTTCGTGGTGCTGGAGCGCGAAGGGCTGCAGAACCTGCTGACCGAGCGCAAGATCATCCGCGCCTCGCAGAAGAAGCCCAACACCCCGGTCAACATCCAGGGCGAGCTGCCGCCGTTGCAGGCGGCGAACATGATGCTCGAAGGCGGGATCATCGCCTACGACACCAACGTGCGCAGCGGCGGGGAAGGGGCGCGCTACCTGGGGATCGACCTGTCCCGCGAGTACCGGGTCGACCAGGTGACCGTCAACCTGCGGGCGGTGGACGTGCGCAGCGGGCAGGTGCTGGCCAACGTGATGACCAGCAAGACCATCTACTCCGTGGGCCGCAGCGCCGGGGTGTTCAAGTTCATCGAGTTCAAGAAGCTGCTGGAGGCCGAGGTCGGCTACACCACCAACGAACCGGCGCAGCTCTGCGTGCTGTCGGCGATCGAGGCGGCGGTGGGGCACCTGCTGGCGCAGGGCATCGAACGGCGGCTGTGGCAGGTGGCGGGGGACAACTCGGCGCCTTCGCAGGACGAGACGCTGAACCGTTACCTGACGCAGAACAAGGTGGATCCTGAGGCGGAATGAGCTTGGGCTTGGCGGCTCTCGGCTCTCGGCTCTCGGCTCTCGGCTCTCGGGTCGAGCGCTCGACGGCAAGAGCCAGCCAGGCCTCTACCGAACCACCCTGTCCCCTGTGGGAGCACCTGTCTTGATCTGAGCCTGCGTTGTCCACACTGACGCCATCGCCAGCAGGCTGGCTCCCACAGGGAAAGGTGTGAACACCCCGGAACACTGTGGGAGCGGGCTTGCCCGCGATGGCGGCCCGACAGCCGACCTACCTCTACCTGACTGCACCCGATTCCTTGCGGGAACCAGCCTAACCTCTCCCTGACCACCCCAATCCCCTGTGGGAGCCAGCCTGCTGGCGATGACGGCCGAAAGCCGACCAGTCCTTGGCCGATGCACCCACAGCCGGACTGCATTTCAGTTCCAGATTGTTTAAAGGATGTTGCTGATTTACAGATCCTTCCCACAAGGTTTTCAGGTTGTCCCTCGGAAGGCCGGGCCCTAGCCTGTGTCTGTCGCTGAGTTCAGCGATCGGGATTGGAAACCCCGGGTAAAACAGAACGCAGCGGTCGCCTTTCATGACGTATGCTTGCGCACCTTTTGGGTGTGCACTCTGTTATGGCGGCTGTGCGTGGGGGGCCTTCGGGTCGTCCGGGTTTCTCTGTTTCCCGGGTTTCCAACCTGCGTACAGCTGCCACCCCTTCGTCCGGAAACCGAATGGGCCAGCTCCGACTCATCAAACAGAGTAAGACGCCATGTTCAAACCCACACCCAACCCTCCCGTAACCCCCACCACCGACCCCGCATCCCCCTACGAATCCATCGACTCCCGCAAGCTCAACGAAGCCGCGGAGCGCGCCCTCGACCACTACCTCAACCCGACCGCCCGGATCATGGCCGCTCCCAGCGATGCGGATCCCATGTACCTGCCCAACCCGGTCTACGACACCGAATCCCTGCTGGCCAACGCCAGCGAGAACCTGGGCTCGGCCTCGGAGATGCTCAACAACTTCGCCGCCACCCTGGACAACGGTCACCGCCGCACCGCGCTAGGCATTGCGCAATTGGTGATGTTGAGTGAGGTGGCGGTGGGCCAGGCGCTGGATAACGTCGAGCCTAAGACCTGAATGCGTTGACCTGACAGCAAGGTGAGCAAGATCCCCTGTGGTGAGGGAGCTCCCTCACCACAGGGGCAGGTCAAATGGTTAAAGGGTATGTCGCCGCGGATATTCCTGCCGGGCATGCAGGACGTTCAGTATCTCGATTCGGTCCGTCACCCGGTAAACGATGAGATAACTTGGATGAACAACGATTTCTCGGGTACCGGTGATCCTGCCTGGGCGATAGAGATGGGGATGATCAGGCAGTTTTGAGGCGGCCGAGCCAATGGCTCTGGTGAGCTCTATGGCTGCTCCTCTATGTCTTTCGGTGATGTACTCAAGAATTCGCACCAGTTTGGCCCGCGCTTCGGGCCTCCATTCAATCGGCTTCGAAGCCATTGCTGTTCGCCTTGATCAAGGCTTGCAACTCGGCCATTACTTCGTCATGCGGAATGTTCGGGCGCGGATCGTCGATGGACGCCTGCACCTCGGCCCTGAACCACCGGTCATAACTGGCCGCCTGCTCTTCGGGCTCAAGGTCTGAAACGACTGGGCACAGCGGGTCGATCAGGATCGGGTCGGTCATAGTGCCTCCGGGCGCAATGCCCGGCAGTCTATTCGGTAACGGGCACGCTGTCGTCGCTGACGGGACGAGTTGCATGGGGGAAACGCTCCGTGAGGTTCAGGTGGATGCCTGCCGATCCTGGACGGCGCACTTCCGAGGGGCAACCTGCAAATTCGGTCGGAAAAATCCGCATTTTTCTCGAATCCACCATTCTTCTGTAGGAGCCAGCCTGCTGGCGATGGCGGCCTGAAAGCCGACCAGCCCTTGGCTGAAGCACCCCCAGTCAGACTGCATTTCAGTTCTAGATTGTTTAAAGGATGTTGCTGATTTGCGGATCCTTCCCACAAGGTTTTCAGGTTGTCCCTCGGAAGGCCGGGCCCTAGCCTGTGTCTGTCGCTGCCAACTCAGCGACCGGGCCTGGAAGTCCGAGGAATGCAGAACGCAAAAGCGCCATTCATGACGTATGCTTGCGCACCTTCACGGTGTGCGCTCTGTCATGGCGGCTGTGCGTAGGAGACCTTCGTGTCTGCCGGGTTCTCTGCTCCCGGATTTCCAGCCTGCGTACAGCTGCCACCCCTTCGCCTGGAAATCGAATGGGCCAGCTCCATTTTTCAGCAGAGGTCTTCACCATGTTCAAACCCACACCCAACCCTCCTGTAACCCCCACCACCGACCCCGCATCCCCCTACGAATCCATTGACTCCCGCAAGCTCAACGAAGCCGCGGAACGCGCCCTCGACCACTACCTCAACCCGACCGCCCGGATCATGGCCGCCCCCAGCGATGCGGATCCCATGTACCTGCCCAACCCGGTCTACGACACCGAATCCCTGCTGGCCAACGCCAGCGAGAACCTGGGCTCGGCCTCGGAGATGCTCAACAACTTCGCCGCCACCCTGGACAACGGCCACCGCCGAACCGCGCTGGGCATCGCGCAACTGGTGATGTTGAGTGAGGTGGCGGTGGGCCAGGCGCTGGATAACGTCGAGCCTAAGACCTGAATGCGTTGACCTGACAGCAAGGTGAGCAAGATCCCCTGTGGTGAGGGAGCAAGCTTCCTCACCACAGGGGTTGAAAGCGGTGTCAGGGATATTCCTGACGCGCATGCAAGACGCTCAAGACTCGCACGTGATCCGCCACTTGATAGATGACCAGATAGTTGGGGTGCACAACGATTTCCCGTGTGCCGGCAACCCGACCTGATCGATAGAGACAAGGATGCACAGTCAGTTTGGAGGTAGCGGCTTCAATGCCCTTGAAGAGCTTCATGGCCGCTGCGTGGTGCCGGTCGCTGATGTGTTCAAGAATCTGCAGGAGTTCAGCCCGTGCTTCAGGCTGCCACTCAATCTGCATCGTGGGTTTTGCGCTTCGCTTCCATCAGGGCCTGCATTTCGGCCATCACCTGATCGTGGGCAATGCTCGGGCGAGGGTCATCGAGGGAGGCTTGGACCTTGGCCCTGAACCACCGGTCATAACTGGCCGCCTGCTCTTCGGGCTCAAGGTCTGAAACGACTGGGCACAGCGGGTCGATGAGGGTCGGGTCGGTCATAGGGCCTCCGGGCGCAATGCCCGGCAGTCTATTCGGTAACGGGCACGCTGTCGTCGCTGACGGGATGAGTTGCATAGGGGAAACGCTCCGTGAGGTTCAGGTGGATGCCTGCCGATCCTGGACGGCGCACTTCCGAGGGGCAACCTGCAAATTCGGTCGGAAAAATCCGCATCTTTTCTCAACTTCCTCATTCATCTGTAGGAACCGATCTGGAAAGAGAGGGGGGCAGTCACTCCGTGTTTTCGTTCATCGCGAGCAGGCTCGCTCCCACAGGAGTTCCGGGCATGGAAAAGCCGCGATCGCACAACGCAATCGCGGCTTTTATTACGCCCAACCCTTACTGCTGCAACACCGTCGCCTGGTTCGCCGACCCGAACTGCTGGATGTTCGCCGTCTGGGTCATCCCGCTCTGATCCACGGTGGCGATGTTGCCGGTGCCGCCTTGGGTCACGTACGCCACGTTCATCGTGTCGGCCTGTTTCACGCTGATCTGGTTGTCGCTGCCGTAGAGCTGCGCGGTGTAGGCCTGGTTGCCGGAGCCGGACTGGTCGAACTCGGCGCTGTTGCCCGAGCCGTTCGACGAGCCCTGGATCAGGTTGGTGGTGCCGCGCTGGTCGGCGATGAGGATGTTGTCGCTGCCGTTCTGGTCGAAGTACAGCTCGTTGTAGGACTCGGCCTGGCTGACGGTGGTCTTGTTGCCGGTGCCGGTCTGGTGGGTGGTCATGGTGTGGCCGACGCCGTCCTGGGTGAAGCTGGCGATGTTGCCGTTGCCGGCCTGGGTGACCGTGGCGCGCTGGTTGCTGCCGAACTGGCCGCCGTGCTGCGGGCCTTTCCAGTTGCTGGCGTAGACCTTGTTGTCGTTGCCCGCCGAGGCGGCGTTGAGCACGTGGCCGTCGCCGTTCTGGTAGGTGAAGTGGACGTTGCCGTTGCCCACTTGGTACAGCGCCAGCGTCGAGTTGACCGACTCGAACTGGTCGGCGTAGATGGCGTTCAGGTTGCCGACCTGGGTGACGGCGGCGGTGTTGTTTTCGCCGTAGCTCTGGTCCACCACGGTTTCGTTGCCGTCGCCGTACTGGTTGATGGTGGCCTGGCTCGCCAGTTGCGAGTCCTGCCAGATTTCGGTGCCGTTGAGGGTGCCGAACTGGTTGATGGTGATGGTGCCGCCGGTGCCGTTGCGCTGGTCGCCGTAGGCGTAGTTGGAATCGCCGGCCTGGTTGATGCCGATCGTGCCGCCGTTGTGGGTGACCTGCTCGGCGGTGCCGTAGTTGGCGGTGCCGTACTGGGTGATCACCGAGCTGTTGCCGCTGCCTTCATACAGCTGCTCGATGTTGGCTTCGTTGCTGTCGCCGTACTGGAAGGTCTTGCCTTCGCTGCCGTTCTGCGAGTCCTGGTAGATGAACGAGAAGTTGCCGCTGCCTTGCTGTTGCTGCAGCGCCGTGTTGGGCGAACCGAAGCCCAGGGACTGGCTGGCGTGCGCGGTGTTGAAGGTGCCGACCTGTTGTTGGGTGATGGTGCCGTTGTCTTCGTAGAGCTGTTCGGCGTAGCCGGCGTTGTAGTCGCCGACCGCGTCCTGGGTGATGGTGCTGGTGGCGTGGTCCTGCACGGCGGCGGCGTTGTTGCCCTCACCGAACTGGGTCTGGGTGGCGGTGCTGAACGGGGCCTGGGTCTGCTTCACATCGGCGATGTTGGCGGTGCCGGCCTGGCTTTGGGTGGAAAGGCTGTCGTCGGCCATGGCCTGGGCACTGATCATGACCAGGATGGCGGCGGTGAGGGGCGTCAATTTGAACATGATGAACTCTCCGATGATTGCAGTGCTTTAGCGGTATTGCTTGACCGAGACGCTCATGCCGTTGCCCGACTGGGTCACGGCGCTTTGCAGCCCCGTGCCGGCCTGCTCGATGCTGGCGTCGTTGTTGTTGCCGTTCTGCGAAATCTGCGCGCGGTTGTGGCTGCCGGCCTGGGTGATCGAGGCGGCGTTGCCGGAACCGTTCTGGGTGATCTGCGCCATCAGGTCGCTGCCCTGTTGCAGGATGTACGCCTCCTGGTTGCTGCCCGACTGCACGATCCGCCCGAGCAGCGACTGACCGTTCTGCGAGAGCAGGGCGATGTTGGCCTGGCCGTTCTGGTCGATCAGCGCTTGCTGGCCCACAGGTGGGGGCAGTTCGCCGAGGTCGGCCGAGGGGGCCAGGTCATCGTTGTCCATCAGGTCGTCGGCACGCGCGCCCGCACCGCCGCACAGGGCGAGCAGGCACAGCAGGGCGGCGGTCGGCGTGTTCATGGCGTTGTCCTGTGTCGTTCAGGCGGTCCGGGGGCTTGCCCCATCCACCCGCAGGCGGATGGGGCGAAGGCCTACAGCGTGGTCACCGACACCGTGCGCACGGTGCCCTGGGACGAGCGGATGGTGGCGGTCGGGTTGGCCGACGGCACCACGTTCGTGTTGTTGAGCGTCAGCCGCCAGCGACCGGTGACCGGCACCGTCGTCGTGCCGAGGGTGACCAGCCCGGTCGGGGTGGTGACCTGCACGGTGATGGTGTTGCCGGTGGTCACCGACGAGGTGCCGGCGAAGTCCCAGTTGAAGCGGTTGCCGGAGCGCGCCTGCACCGTCGAGGTGGTGATGGTGAAGGTCTCCGCCGCCGGCCGTGGTGACACTTGCACGGTGACCGTCGCCGCTGTCGACTGGGCGCCGAAGCTGTCCCGGGCGATGTAGGTGAAGGTCGTGGTGAAGGCCGTGGTCACGGTGGCCGGCGGGGTGTAGGTGATCACGGTGCCGTCGGTGCTCACGGTGCCGCGCCCGGCCGGTGGCTGGGTCAGGCTGGCGACGCCCAGCGGCACGTTGCCTTCCGGATCGGTGTCGTTGGCCAGCACGTTGATCGGGATCGCCACGCCCAACGTGGCGACGCTGTCGGCGACGGCGGTCGGCGGCCGGTTCGGTGCCACGCTGACGGTCACGGTGGCCGGGTTCACCGAGGCCAGGCCTTTACTGTCCTGGGCCTTGTAGGTGAAAGTCGCGGTCAGCGGCGCGTTGACCACCGCAGGCGGCGTGTAGACCACCGAGGTGGTACCGTTCAGAGCGACGGTGCCTTGGCCGGCGGCCGGTTGGGTCAGCGCGGTGATGGACAGCGGCACGTTGCCGTCCGGGTCGCTGTCGTTGGTCAGCAGGCTGAGGGTGATGGGCACGCCGAAGCTGGTGCTGCCGGTGTCGGCGACCGCCAGCGGCGCTTGGTTTTCACCGGTGTCCGGTGCGCTGCCGACCACCACGACCGGCTCGGTGTCGCTGCCGCCGGCGGCGGATTTCACCGTCACGGTGGCGGGTGGCTGGGTCAGGTCGGCCACGGTGATGCGCTGCAGGGTGCCGGTCTTCGACAGGCGGCCGTAACCCTGGGCGACCATGTCCGGCACGGCCACCTCATCGGAGGACGTGGCCTCGATCAGCAGGCTGTGGTTGGCCCAGCTGTAGCGGGCGGTCTGGATCTTCACCACGTCGGTGAGCTTGCTCGACACCGCCGTCGGCCGGGTGGTGCCGGTCGGGTTGGTGGCGGTCACGACGACCACCGACGGCAGGGTGCCGGTGCCCAGGCGCTGGCCGAAGAACAGCCCGTTGTTGTCGCCCAGCAGGTTGGTCTGGCACGGCGACGGCGGGGTGCCCGGCACCAGCGCCACGCTTTCGCGAAAGCACAGGGTGGAGCTGGCGTCGGCCTTGGCGAACACTTCGGCGCGTATGCCTGCCGAGGTGCGGCGGTAGGTGGCGCGGTCGATGGCGACGTGGGTCTGCTGACGGTTGTCCAGCACCTTGCCCGCCACGGTGAACAGGTTGGTCTGGATCGTGCCGGCCGGCCCCGTGATGCGCACGAAGTTGGTGTTGAACGGGCTGCCGGTCACCGCTTCGGTGAGGTTCGGGTCGCCGACGAAGGTCTCGATGCTGCCGGTGTCCGGGTTCACTTCGGTGTACGGGCCGTTGACGCTGCGCAGGAACGGGCCGATGGCGCCGTTGAGCGCACCGCTGAAGTCGCCCGGCGCGCCGATGCCGATGTCTTTGGTGATGTTGATCGCCCGCCGTCCCGGTGCGGTGACGTTGACCGTCTCCACGCCGTAGGGGTGGGTGATGGTGTAGGTGCCGGCGACGGGCACGTTCACCCGGATGCGGATCCGCGCGAAGCTTTGCTGATCGCCGTCGACGGGGTTTTCCGAGGCGAACGCCGCTTCGATCCCCGCCACGTAGGCGTCCATGCCGTAGCCGGCGCCGTTGTTGGCGATGTTGGTCTCGGCCAGGAACCAGAAGGCTTCCGGCGGCCAGTTGTCGGGGAACACCATGGGCTGGGTGTCGTCGAAGACGCCTGGCTCCGGCAGCAGGGTGCACATGTAGGCCGGCGGCACGCTGGCCGGCACCCGCGAGCTGGCGGCCCGGGACTGGCACAGTTCCATCGAGAGCAGGTTGTTGTCCTGGTACCACATCGGGAATTTCCCGGTGGCGAAGGTGTAGGGGCCGGGATCGACGGCGGCGAGTTGCGCGAACGCACTGCCCGACAGCGAGATTGTCAGCCCGAGCGCGTTGAGCGCGAAGCGTGGCCACTTGTTCATGATGCCTCCTGATGCGGATCTGGGCATGTGAGCGTTCATTGCACGATGACCACTTCTTCGGTATCGCTGCCGCCGTTGGACGACGTCACCCGAACCTTGGCCGGCGGAATCGGCGAGATCCCGGTGGTGAGGGATTTCACCGCGCCGTCGCCGCCCAGGGCACCGATGGCGGCGCCGCCGGCGGTGCTGGCGGTGAGCACCGGCGGCGAGGTTTCGTCGCTGGTCGAGGCCACGAGGGTCAGTTGCCCGGAGCTCAGGCTGTATTCGGCGCGCTGGATCACCACCAGGTCCGTCAGGGCCATGGGCAGGGTGGTCGGGGTGCTGCTGGCGATGGCCAGGTGGTTGTCGGCTGTCACTTGCAGGGTGGTCGGCAAGGTCGGGTTGGCCGGTGACTGCGCATACCAGCTGCCGGTGCTGTCGGCCTCCTTGAGGTTGAGCACCGGGGTGCTGCTGGTGACGGCGACGGTGGCGGGCGCGGGCGGGGCCTGGACGAAAACGTCCTGCTGGGCCACCGGGGCGCTGGCGCCGGGGGTGCGCGAGTAGGTGCTGCGCTGGGTGATCAGCGGCGTCGGGCGGACCACCGTGGACAGCTTGCCGGAAATGGCGAACGTGGTGGTGCGCAGGTCGATCCCGCCGGGCCCTTCGATGCGGATGAAGTTGGTGTTGAATGGGCTGCCGGTGACGGCCTCTTCCAGGTTCGGGTCGCCGATGAACTGCTCGGCGGCGCCGGTCACCGGGTTGGTCTCGGTGTAGGGCCCGTTGACGCTGCGCAGGAACGGGCCGACGTCGCCCTTGAGCGCGCCGTCGTAGGTCTTCGGCGAGCCGATGCCGATGTCGCGGGTCATGTTGATCGCCCGCCGGCCGGGGGTGTCGACGTTGAACACGTCCACGCCGTAGGGGTGGGTGATCACGTAGGTGCCGGCGGTGGGCACGTCGACCCGGATGCGGATGCGGGCGAAGCTGATCTGGTCGCCTTCCGCCGGATCGCCGCCGCCGAAGGCGGCCTCGATGGCCGAGACGTAGGTCAGGTCGATGCCCCGCGCGGCATCGACGATGCTCCCGTCAGCGGTGAACCAGAAGGCTTCGTCGGGGAAGTTGCTGGGGAAGGACAGGGGTTGCGCGTCGTCGAAGATGCCCGGCGCCGGCAGCAGCGAGCACATGTACGACGGCGTGCCGGGCACGCTCGGCACGCGGGAGCTGAGCGCTTTGGACAGGCACAGATCCAGGGTGCGGCCGTGGGTGTCCTGGTACCAGGCGGCGAAATTGCCGTTGGCCGGTGCGTAGGGGCCGGGGTCGACAGCGAACAGAGCGGCTTGGGCGATGCCCTGGGCCAATGCGCTCACGACCAGGACGGTCGCGGTTTTGGACAGTAAAGGGTGCATGAGTTAATCCCTCTATCGAAGTGCCTGCCCCGTGGGGTGGGTCAGTTGCAGGGGCCTCTACAACTTCCATACCAATGCACCCTCACACAGCCGCAAAGCCCCGTGCCAAGGGCCTTTGAGGGT
>NZ_NEIZ01000003.1:0-423932 GCF_002113645.1 Pseudomonas sp. B35(2017)
GAAGGCGGTGGCTACTGTCAGATCTGACAGGGGCGGGTGGGTTTGCGACCGGCGGTCATGCGCCTGCGGCGAGGGAGCAAGCGCCCTCGCCGCAGGTCAGGGGCGGATTTCGATCATCGTGCCGTCCGGCACCAGGTTCCAGACCTCACGCATGTCGACGTTGCGCATGGCGATGCAGCCGTCGGTCCAGTCGAGGGTGTGGAACAGGTTCTCCGGGTTCTCGGCGGAGTCCGGCGTGCCGTGGATCATGATCATCCCGCCGGGCTCGACGCCTTCGCGGCGGGCGCGGGCCGAGTCGCTGATGTTCGGGTAGGAGATGTGCATCGACAGGTTGAATTTGTCGCTGGTCTTGCGCCAGTCGATCCAATAGAAGCCTTCTGGCGTGCGTTTGTCGCCTTCAATCAGCTTCGGGCCTTTTTTCGCGCCTTTGCCCAAGGAGATGCGGTAGCTCTTGAGTGGCTTGCCGTCGGCGATCAGCTGCAGTTGATGGGCCGATTTGAGCACCAGCACCTTTTCGATCAACGGCGTGTTGGACGGTGTCACGGTGGTCACGAATGACGCCTGGGAGACGGTGACGAACGACAGGCAGAACAGGGCAAGCAACCAGCGCATTGAAACGATTCCCCAAAAATGAAGCAGATACTTTATTTATAGATGCCGTGCAGTCGCCGTCGCGGGCTGCGTACACGGGTTATCGGCCGGAGTGCGCGCAAATCAAGTGATGGCCGGCTGAACGAGCGGCGGGATCGACTCTGAGCGTACCGGGTAGGCCTCGGTGCGCCGGTCGGCGAAGAAGCATTCTAAGGTACGGCCCACGGTGCGGAAAGCCAGCTCGTCCCATGGAATGTCCGCTTCGTCGAACAGTTGCACCTCCAGGCTCTCGGGGCCGGCGGCGAAGTCCAGGTCCGCCAGTTCGGCGCGGAAGAACACGTGCACCTGGCTGATGTGCGGCACGTCGATCAAGGTGTAGATGCTCAAGTTGCGCACGCGGGCGCAGGCTTCCTCGGCGGTTTCGCGCATGGCGGCCTGTTCGAGGGTCTCGCCGTTCTCCATGAAGCCGGCCGGCAGCGTCCAGTAGCCCAGGCGCGGCTCGATGGCGCGGCGGCACAGCAGCACTTTCGTGCCCCAGGTCGGCACGCAGCCGGCGACGATGTTGGGGTTCTGGTAGTGAACGGTCTGACAGCTGTCGCAGACGAACCGCAGGCGCGAATCGCCTTCGGGAATGCGTTGGGTCACCGGGTTGCCGCACTGGCTGCAAAATTTCATGCTGGGGTTCCTGAAGGCTGCGCCTATCTTGGCGTGCGGCGGTGGCAGACGGCAAGTTGCCGTTTCGCGACATGGCGCCGTTCCAGGGGTTGGGCGGCTGCGGCGATTGGTGCATGATGCAGCGTAAGGCACAGATCGAGAACACTTATGCTGGATGAGCTGCTGCACCGGGTCAGCAATCACACGCCGCGCACGCTGGAGACCGACAAGCGTTTCCCCGAGGCCGCCGTCCTGGTGCCGATCACGCGCAACGACGAACCGGAACTTGTCCTCACCCTGCGCGCCAGCGGGCTCTCGACCCATGGCGGCGAGGTCGCCTTCCCCGGCGGCCGGCGCGACCCGGAGGATCCGGACCTGGTGTTCACGGCGTTGCGTGAGGCCGAAGAGGAAATCGGCCTGGCGCCGGGGTTGGTCGAAGTGATCGGGCCGCTCAGCCCGTTGATCTCCCTGCACGGCATCAAGGTCACGCCGTACGTCGGGGTGATTCCCGACTTCGTCGAGTATCAGGCCAACGACGCCGAGATCGCCGCCGTGTTCAGCGTGCCGCTGGCGTTCTTTCGCGAAGACCCGCGCGAACACACCCACCGCATCGACTACCAGGGCCGCAGCTGGTACGTGCCGAGCTACCGCTACGGCGGGTTCAAGATCTGGGGGCTGACGGCGATCATGATCGTCGAGTTGATCAATCTGCTGTATGACGCCAAGATCAGCCTGCACCGACCGCCCAAAAGCTTTATCAACACCTGAAGCCATCGTTCGAATGGCCGCCACCGTGAGCCCCGAGGAAAACACGATGAAATACCGCCTGGGCGACGCCCGCGTCGACACCCATCCGCAGAGCTGGGTCGCCCCCAATGCCGTGCTGGTGGGCAAGGTCAAGCTGGAAGAGGGCGCCAACGTCTGGTTCAACGCCGTGCTGCGCGGCGACAACGAACTGATCCTGATCGGCAAGAACAGCAACGTCCAGGACGGCACGGTGATGCACACCGACATGGGCTACCCGCTGACCGTCGGCACCGGCGTGACCATCGGCCACAACGCCATGCTCCACGGCTGCACCGTCGGCGACTACAGCCTGATCGGCATCAACGCGGTGATCCTCAACGGCGCGAAGATCGGCAAGCACTGCATCATCGGCGCCAACTCGCTGATCGGCGAGGGCAAGGAGATCCCGGACGGTTCGTTGGTGATGGGCTCGCCGGGCAAGGTCGTGCGCGAGCTGACCGAACCGCAGAAGAAAATGCTCGAAGCCAGCGCCGCGCACTATGTGCACAACTCGCAGCGTTACGCGCGCGACCTGGCCGAGCAGGAAGAATGACCACCCCAGAACGTCCGGTGGCGTCGCCCTGCGTGAGCATCTGCGCGCTGGACGATGACGACATCTGCACCGGCTGCCAGCGCACGGTGGAGGAAATCACCCGCTGGAGCCGCATGAGCAACGACGAGCGGCGGGTGGTGCTCGGGTTGTGCCATGAGCGGGCGAAGGCCAGCGGGTTGATCTGGATGTTGGGCGGCAAACCGGAACACTGAAGCGCGGCCATCGCCAGCAGGCTGGCTCCCATAGTGGATCCGTGTTGCCCATTGGTGTGGGAGCCAGCCTGCTGGCGATGGCGCCCGCTCCCTTGGCCCGGTGCCCGGCCTGAAGTACCCTGTGCGCCAATCCGACAGGTCGCCCCCCATGCTCTTTCTCATCGCCTACATCAGCAGCGTCGTGCTCATCAACTTCGCGTTCTCCACCGCGCCGCACCTGGACATCATCTGGTCGGCCTGGGGCGGGCTGGTGTTCGTGCTGCGGGACATGGTGCAGACCCGCTACGGCCACGGCGCGATCGTGGCGATGCTGGCGGCGCTGGTGCTGTCCTATGTCACGTCCGATCCGTCCATCGCGCTGGCCAGCGCCACGGCGTTCGCGGTGTCCGAGTGCATCGACTGGCTGGTATTCAGCATCACCAAGCGCCCGCTGCGCGATCGCCTGTGGATCAGTTCGGCCCTGAGCATTCCCCTCGATACGTTCATCTTCTTCGGCATGATCGACGCGCTGACCCCGCCGGTGATCATCACCGCGTTGGCCTCCAAGTTCGCCGGCGTCACGGCGGTCTGGCTGATCATGGCCTGGCGCGAGCGCAAACAGGCTGTCGCCGGCTGAAGCCAAAGCCTTCGGTTCATGTAAAATGCCGCGCTTTCTCCCCATGGGAAGTGCGCCTTTGGCCGCGACCCTCGACGATCCGCTGCTTTGAGGACCTGAGATGACCCGTATCGGAACGCCATTGTCGCCGACCGCGACCCGCGTATTGCTGTGTGGCTGTGGTGAGTTGGGCAAGGAGGTGGTGATCGAGCTGCAACGCCTGGGTGTCGAGGTGATTGCCGTTGACCGCTATGCCGATGCGCCGGCCATGCAGGTCGCCCATCGCAGCCACGTGATCAACATGCTCGACGGCGCCGCCCTGCGTGCGGTGATCGAGGCCGAAAAGCCGCATTTCATCGTGCCGGAAATCGAAGCCATCGCCACCGCCACCCTGGTCGAACTGGAAGCCGAAGGCTTCACCGTGATCCCGACCGCCCGCGCGGCGCAACTGACGATGAACCGCGAAGGCATCCGTCGCCTGGCCGCCGAAGAGCTGGATCTGCCGACCTCGCCGTACCATTTCGCCGATACCTTCGAGGACTACAGCAAGGCGGTACAGGATCTGGGCTTCCCGTGCGTCGTCAAACCGGTGATGAGTTCTTCCGGCAAGGGCCAGAGCCTGCTGCGCAGCGCCGATGACGTGCAGAAGGCCTGGGACTACGCCCAAGAGGGCGGCCGTGCCGGCAAGGGCCGTGTGATCATCGAGGGCTTCATCGACTTCGACTACGAAATCACCCTGCTGACCGTGCGCCACGTCGGCGGCACCACATTCTGCGCGCCGGTCGGCCACCGTCAGGAGAAGGGCGACTACCAGGAGTCCTGGCAGCCGCAGGCCATGAGCCCGGTGGCGCTGGCGGAGTCCGAGCGTGTGGCCAAGGCGGTGACCGAGGCCCTGGGCGGCCGCGGCCTGTTCGGCGTCGAGCTGTTCATCAAGGGTGATCAGGTGTGGTTCAGCGAAGTGTCGCCTCGTCCGCACGACACCGGTTTGGTGACGCTGATTTCCCAGGATCTGTCCCAGTTCGCCCTGCACGCCCGGGCGATCCTCGGCCTGCCGGTGCCGCTGATCCGTCAGTTCGGCCCGTCGGCGTCGGCGGTGATCCTGGTGGAAGGCCAGTCGACCCAGACCGCCTTCGCCAACCTCGGCGCCGCCCTGAGCGAGCCGGACACCGCGCTGCGCCTGTTCGGCAAGCCGGAAGTCAACGGCCAGCGCCGCATGGGCGTGGCCTTGGCCCGTGACGAGTCGATCGAGGCGGCCCGCGCCAAGGCGACCCGCGCGTCCAAGGCTGTTGTGGTCGAGCTGTAAACCGAGGCTCGCCTATCGCGGGCAAGCCCGCTCCCACAGGTCAAGCGGTGTTCACAGCTTTTGTGTACGACACCGGCACTGTGGGAGCGGGCTTGCCCGCGATGCTTTTGATCTTCTGTCAGGCAACCTGATTCAGGTCGTTGTGGCGCGTTTCCTTCAGGCACAGCACGGCGATCAAGCTCAGCACCGCCGCCCCCGACACATACCCGCCGACGTAACCCAATCCCCCCATCGCCACCAGTTTCTGGGCAAAGAAGGGCGCCGCCGAGGCTCCGACGATGCCGCCCAGGTTGTACGCCGCCGAGGCCCCCGTGTACCGCACATGGGTCGGAAACAGCTCCGGCAGCAACGCGCCCATCGGGGCGAACGTCACGCCCATCAGGAACAGCTCGATGCACAGGAACAGCGCCACGCCCGCCGTCGAGCCCTGGGTCAGCAGCGGCTCCATCAGGAAGCCGGACAGGATCGCCAGCACCCCGCCGCCGACCAGCACCGGTTTGCGCCCGTAGCGGTCGCTCGCCCAGGCCGACAACGGTGTCGCCGCCGCCATGAACAGCACCGCGAAGCACAGCAGCCCGAGGAATGTTTCGCGGCTGTAGCCGAGGGTGGATACCCCGTAGCTCAGGGAAAACACCGTCGAGATGTAGAACAGCGCGTAGCACACCACCATGGCCGCCGCCCCCAGCAGGGTCGGGGCCCAGTATTGGCTGAACAGCTCGACCAGCGGCACCTTGACCCGCTCCTGGCGGGCGATGGCGTTGGCGAACACCGGGGTTTCATGGAGCCTGAGGCGCACGTAGAGGCCGACCATCACCAGCGCCGCGCTGAGCAAGAACGGGATCCGCCAGCCCCAGCTGCGGAACTGTTCGTCGCTCAGGCCCATGGCCAGCGCCAGGAACAGGCCGTTGGCCGCCAGAAACCCGATGGAAGGGCCAAGCTGCGGAAACATGCCGAACCATGCCCGTTTGCCCTTCGGCGCGTTTTCGGTGGCCAGCAGCGCCGCGCCGCCCCATTCGCCGCCCAATCCCAGCCCCTGGCCGAAACGCAGCACGCAGAGCAGGATCGGCGCCCAGGCCCCGATGCTGTCGTAGCCCGGCAGCACGCCGATCAGGGTGGTGCACACGCCCATCAGCAGCAGCGAGGCCACCAGCGTCGACTTGCGCCCGATGCGGTCGCCGAAATGGCCGAACAGCGCCGAGCCCAGGGGGCGAGCGAGGAACGCGATGCCGAAGGTGAGGAAGGCCGACAGCATCTGCGCCGTGCCGGAGGTCTGCGGAAAGAACACCGGTCCGATCACCAGCGCGGCGGCGGTGGCGTAGACATAGAAGTCGTAGAACTCGATGGCGGTGCCGATGAAGCTCGCCGTGGCCACGCGGGCGGTTGAGTTGGCCGGCTGGGCGGCGTCGGTTTCGCGGTAAGCGGTATGGGTCGTCATGCGGTGATCCCTGACAGTCATGAGCTCCATTGGAGCGAATTATTATGGTCGAACACCCAGGGATGTGGGATGGGGCGCGAGCGCTGTTTCAGGTAGGAACAGTCGTCGGTGTGGTGCGGACATTGCCGGTGGTCAGGCCGGAACCTGTCGGTTGCCGGGTAGGCGCGCGGTTCGGCGGGGCTGGGTAAGCGCCCCGATTATAGGAAGCCGGCTAACGATCAAACAAGAGGACAAGATCCTGAAGGACGTCTGGCCCCTGTGGTGGTCAGACCGGCGCCGTTGCCGAGCTGGTGTGCCAGATCAGCACCTTGCTCACCCGGTTTTCCTCGGTTTCGAGGATCTCCAGCCGGTAGCGGCCGATCTTCAGGCACACCGCGCTTTCCGGGATGCTTTCCAGGGCTTCGGTCACCAGGCCGTTGAGGGTGCGCGGCCCGTCGCTCGGCAAGTGCCAGCCCAGGCACTTGTTCAGTTCGCGGATCGAGGCGGCGCCGTCGATCACCATCCGTCCGTCGGCCTGGGGGTGGATATGCGGGTTGTCGAGGCTGTGCTCGCTTTCGAATTCGCCGACGATCTCTTCCAGGATGTCTTCCAGGGTGACGATGCCGAGCACTTCGCCGTACTCGTCCACCACCATGCCCAGGCGCCGCTGCTGCTTGTGGAAGTTCAGCAACTGCAGTTGCAGCGGGGTGCTTTCCGGCACGAAGTACGGCTCGTAGCTGGCGGCCAGCAGGGCGTCGCGGGTCAGTTGGCCGTTGTCCAGCAAGTGGCGGATCTGCCGGGTGTTGAGCACCGCTTCCACCTGGTTGATGTCGCTGTGGAACACCGGCAGGCGGGTGCGTTTGTTGTGGCGCAGTTGCTCGGTGATCTCCTCGATCGAGTCGTCGAGGTTGATGCCGTCGACGTCACTGCGGGGCACCAGGATGTCATTGACGGTGATGTTGTCCAGCGCGTGGATGCCCGCGACCGGGTGGGGCCGGCCGGCGGGGTGGTCTGTGGCCTCGCGGTCCGCCGGGGTGTCGTCCTCGCTCTGCTGCACGACCTGGACCTTGCGTTCCAGCGGCCGCATCAGCAACCGGCTGGCGGCGGCGAACAGCCAGGCGAGTGGGTAGACGATCTTCAGCGGCACCGGCAGCAGCGCGTTGCCGAACGACAGCACGGCGTCGGGGTAGCGGCGGGCAAGGGTGCGCGGGAAGTGGTCGGCGAAGATCAGCAGCGCCGCGACGGCGCCGAGGCTCGCCGCCCAGGGGCCGTTCTCTGCGCAGAGAAAGATCGCCAGCAGCGTCGCCAGCACCACGGCCAGGGTTCGGCACAGGGTGTTGCAGAAGATCAGGCTGTCGAGCGGAAATGCGAGTCTGGCCAGCGGCTTGTCGCTGGCGCGGGACGCGGTGCGCTGCGCCAGCAGGTGCTGCTGTGCGGTTTCGACGGCGGTGAACAGGCCCGACCACAGAATCAGCAGGATGAACGCCGCGATCATAGGCCCTATGGGCAAACCGTCCATTTATGTCGCCCGTCAGATGTGCAGGATGTATTCGCGGACCAGTTTGCTGCCGAAGTACGCAAGCATCAGCAGGCAGAAACCGGCCAGGGTCCAGCGGATCGCCTTGTGGCCGCGCCAGCCCAGGCGGTTGCGGCCCCACAGCAGCACGCTGAACACGATCCAGGCCAGGCAAGCCAGCAGAGTCTTGTGCACCAGGTGCTGGGCGAACAGGTTCTCGACGAACAGCCAGCCGGAGATCAGCGACAGCGACAGCAGCGTCCAACCGGCCCACAGGAAGCCGAACAGCAGGCTTTCCATGGTCTGCAGCGGCGGGAAGTTGCGGATCAGCCCGGACGGGTGCTTGTGCTTGAGCTGATGGTCCTGCACCAGCAGCAGCAAGGCCTGGAACACCGCGATGGTGAACATGCCATAGGCGAGGATCGACAGCAGGATGTGGGCCAGGATGCCTGGCTCTTCGTCGATCACCTGCACCGTACCGGTCGGGGCGAACTGGGCCAGCAGCACCGTGACGGCGCCGAGGGGGAACAGCAGCACCAGCAGGTTCTCCACCGGGATCCGCGAGCAGGCCAGCAGGGTCAGGGCGATGACGGCGGCGGCGATCAGGCTCGAGGCGCTGAAGAAGTCCAGGGCCAGGCCGACCGGGGTCAGCAGGTGGGCGAGCAGGCTGGCGCCGTGGGCCAGCACGGCCAGCACGCCGAGCGTGACCAGCCGGCGCTTGTCGGCCTTGGCGCCGGTGGCCAGGCGGGTGCCCTGATAAAGGGTCGCAGCGGCGTACAGAAGGGCGGCGGCGAGGGTAGTCAGCAAACTGGGTGACAAGGGGAGCATAAGTCCTGTTAGGCAAGCCCGAAAGGCGCTGAGTGTGGCATAGATCGGCCACGGCACGAAAGACCGCATGACCCGACGGCGAGGTGTCCGCCGGCCGCAGTCTTCGCTATAATCCGCCGCCTGCCCACGCCGCAGGCTCGCCGGCCACCTGTTTGATTCCGGTTCGGGCCGCCATTATCCCGGTCTACACAGGGCCTGAAAGGATCGCGCAATGTTTGAAAACCTAACCGACCGTCTCTCGCAGACGCTGCGCCATGTCACCGGCAAGGCGAAGCTGACCGAGGACAACATCAAAGACACCCTGCGCGAAGTGCGCATGGCGTTGCTCGAAGCCGACGTCGCCCTGCCGGTGGTCAAGGACTTCGTCAATTCGGTCAAGGAACGCGCCGTCGGCACCGAGGTGTCGCGCAGCCTGACGCCGGGCCAGGCGTTCGTGAAGATCGTCCAGGCCGAGCTCGAAAGCCTGATGGGCGCGGCCAACGAAGACCTGAACCTGAGCGCAGTGCCGCCGGCCGTGGTGCTGATGGCCGGCCTGCAGGGCGCCGGCAAGACCACGACCGCCGGCAAGCTGGCGCGCTTCCTCAAGGAGCGCAAGAAGAAGTCGGTGATGGTCGTGTCGGCGGACGTCTACCGCCCGGCCGCGATCAAGCAGCTGGAAACCCTGGCCAACGACATCGGCGTGACGTTCTTCCCGTCCGACCTGAGCCAGAAGCCGGTCGACATCGCCCAGGCGGCTATTAAGGAAGCGAAGCTCAAGTACATCGACGTGGTCATCGTCGACACCGCCGGCCGCCTGCACATCGACGAAGAGATGATGGTCGAGATCAAGGCGCTGCACGCCTCGGTCAAGCCGGTGGAGACCCTGTTCGTGGTCGACGCCATGACCGGCCAGGACGCCGCCAACACGGCCAAGGCCTTCGGCGATGCGCTGCCGCTGACCGGCGTGATCCTGACCAAGGTCGACGGTGACGCCCGTGGCGGCGCCGCGCTGTCGGTGCGCTCGATCACCGGCAAGCCGATCAAGTTCATCGGCATGGGCGAGAAGAGCGAAGCGCTCGAGCCGTTCCATCCTGAGCGGATCGCCTCGCGGATCCTCGGCATGGGCGACGTGCTCAGCCTGATCGAGCAGGCCGAGCAGACCCTCGACAAGGAAAAGGCCGACAAGCTGGCCAAGAAGCTGAAGAAGGGCAAGGGCTTCGACCTCGAAGACTTCCGCGACCAGCTGCAACAGATGAAGAACATGGGCGGCCTCGGCGGGCTCATGGACAAGCTGCCGAACATCGGCGGCGTGAACCTGTCGCAGATGGGCAATGCCCAGAACGCGGCGGAGAAGCAGTTCAAGCAGATGGAGGCCATCATCAACTCCATGACCCCGGCCGAGCGTCGCGACCCCGAGCTGATCAGCGGCTCGCGCAAGCGCCGGATCGCCTTGGGTTCCGGCACCCAGGTGCAGGACATCGGCCGCTTGATCAAGCAGCACAAGCAGATGCAGAAGATGATGAAGAAGTTCTCCGCCAAGGGCGGGATGGCGAAAATGATGCGCGGCCTGGGCGGCATGATGCCCGGCGGCGGCATGCCCAAGCTCTGAAGAATCCGCGCCGGTCGTCGCACCGGCGCTGAACCCGCAAGGACGCGGGATCCACGGCAAACCCGCATACGGCGGGAGCCGACCGGCCGTTTTCAACGACGGCTCTACCGCAAATCTGCACGGCATGCCACAGGCGCCGGAAAAAGTCATTTGCAAAAGTCCGGATATTCCTTAGAATATGCGGCCTTTCGGGCACCCATGCCCGCTGTGCATTTAGATTTGCAGCACCGACTACAGGAACGATGTTCACATGCTAACAATCCGTCTTGCCCTTGGCGGCTCCAAAAAGCGCCCGTTTTACCACCTGACCGTAACCGACAGCCGCAACCCGCGCGACGGTTCCCACAAAGAACAGGTTGGTTTCTTCAACCCTGTTGCCCGTGGTCAGGAAGTTCGTCTGTCCGTAAACGAAGAACGCCTGAACTACTGGCTGAGCGTTGGCGCACAGCCATCTGAGCGCGTTGCTCAGTTGCTGAAGGAAAAAGCCAAGGCTGCAGCCTGAGCAATATGAACGCGACGCCAGAAAAAGCGGACGACCTGATCGTCGTCGGCAAGATTTTTTCGGTTCACGGCGTTCGCGGCGAGGTGAAGGTCTTTTCCTTTACCGATCCGATTGAAAACCTGTTGGGTTACCGCAACTGGACGCTTCGGCGCGAAGGCGTGGTCAAACAGGTCGAGCTGGTCAGTGGCCGTTCCACTCAAAAGGATCTGGTCGCCAAGCTCAAAGGCCTCGACGATCGTGATGAAGCCCGTCTTCTGAGCGGTTACGAGATTTGCATCCCGCGAAGCCTTTTGCCCGACCTGACTGCCGACGAGTACTACTGGTACCAGTTGGTGGGTCTGAAGGTCATCAACCAGGACGAACAGCTGTTCGGCAAGGTTGATCACCTGTTGGAGACCGGCGCGAACGATGTAATGGTGGTCAAGCCCTGCGCAGGCAGCCTGGATGATCGCGAGCGGTTGTTGCCCTATACGGAGCAATGCGTGCTGGCCATCGACCTTGAGGCAGGCGTGATGAGGGTGGAATGGGACGCGGATTTCTAAGCGATGGCGAGCCTGCGCGTAGAAGTCATCACGTTGTTCCCCGAGATGTTCTCGGCCATCAGTGAGTACGGCATCACCAGTCGTGCGGTCAAGCAGGAGCTGTTGCAGCTGACCTGCTGGAATCCGCGGGATTACACGACGGATCGGCATCACACTGTGGACGATCGCCCGTTTGGCGGTGGTCCGGGCATGGTGATGAAGATCAAGCCCCTGGAAGACGCCCTGGTTCAGGCCAAGGCAGCGGCAGGGGAAGCGGCGAAGGTGATCTACCTGTCCCCGCAAGGCCGTCAGCTGACTCAGCCGGCGGTTCGCGAGCTGGCGAAAGAGGATGCATTGATCCTGATTGCCGGCCGTTACGAAGGCATCGACGAGCGTTTCATTGAAGCTCATGTCGATGAAGAGTGGTCGATCGGTGACTATGTACTGTCTGGCGGCGAGCTGCCGGCCATGGTGCTGATCGACGCGGTTACACGACTGCTGCCCGGAGCTTTAGGGCATGCGGATTCCGCCGAGGAGGATTCCTTTGCGGATGGTCTGCTGGATTGCCCGCACTACACCCGACCGGAGGTGTATGCGGATCAGCGTGTTCCCGACGTGTTGCTGAGTGGCAATCACGCGCACATCCGGCGTTGGCGTTTGCAGCAGTCCCTTGGTCGGACCTATGAACGACGCGCCGATCTTCTGGAAAGCCGCTCGCTTTCTGGAGAAGAGAAGAAGCTGCTCGAGGAATACATCCGCGAGCGGGACGATAGTTAACAACGTATCGATGGTAGATCCGACGATTTACCTTAGGAGCACAGCATGACCAACAAAATCATCCTTGCACTCGAAGCAGAGCAGATGACCAAAGAGATCCCTACCTTTGCACCGGGCGACACCGTTGTCGTTCAGGTTAAAGTGAAGGAAGGCGACCGTTCCCGTCTGCAGGCGTTCGAAGGCGTTGTCATCGCCAAGCGTAACCGCGGCGTGAACAGTGCGTTCACCGTTCGCAAAATCTCCAACGGTGTTGGCGTAGAGCGTACTTTCCAGACCTACTCCCCGCAGATCGACAGCATGGCTGTCAAGCGTCGCGGTGACGTACGTAAAGCCAAGCTGTACTACCTGCGCGACCTGTCGGGTAAAGCAGCCCGCATCAAGGAAAAACTGGCTTAATCCAGTCTCCGATGCAGAAAAAAGCAGCCTACGGGCTGCTTTTTTGTTGCCCGCCGTTTATCCACAACCCCGCAGTCCCAGGCCGTACCCATGACTTCCCGCCAGCAAGAAATCGAACGCCGCACAGAGCTTTCCGTGACCCGCGTGACCAAGGCGGTCTTCCCGCCGACCACCAACCACCACAACACCCTGTTCGGCGGCACCGCCTTGGCCTGGATGGACGAGGTGTCGTTCATCGCCGCCACCCGGTTCTGCCGCCTGCCGCTGGTGACCGTGTCCACCGACCGCATCGACTTCAACCATGCCATCCCGGCCGGCTCCATCGTCGAGCTGGTGGGTCGTGTGGTCAAGGTTGGCAACACCAGCCTCAAGGTCGAGGTGGAGGTGTTTGTCGAAAGCATGAGCTGCGACAGCCGGGAGAAGGCGATCCATGGCCAATTCAGTTTTGTCGCCATCGATGACGACAAGCGGCCGGTGCCGGTGCTGCCGGGGTTTGCCGACTGAGCCGACTGGCTCGGCGGTTGCCCGTTTCGCTGCCCGTTCATGGGCTTGACGGTTCCTTGAAGGGGCGGGCTATGAAAGACTAGCGGCCATTTTTGACGACCACTCTTTATTTGCGCGCACCATGCCAGCCATCGACCATCCGCTGATTGACCAGTTCCTCGACGCCCTGTGGCTGGAAAAAGGCCTGTCCGACAACACCCGCGATGCGTACCGCAGCGATTTGGCGCTGTTCAACGGTTGGTTGCAGGAGCAGCGCCTGGAGCTGATCGACGCCGGTCGCGAGCTGATCCTCGATCACCTGGCCTGGCGCCTGGAGCAGAACTACAAGCCTCGCTCCACCGCGCGCTTTCTCTCCGGCGTGCGGGGGTTCTACCGTTATCTGCTGCGGGAGAAACTGATCGCGGTGGATCCGACCCTGCGGGTCGACATGCCGCAGTTGGGCAGGCCGTTGCCCAAGTCGCTGTCGGAGGCCGACGTCGAGGCGCTGCTGGCCGCCCCGGACCTGAGCGAGCCCATCGGCCAGCGCGACCGCGCCATGCTGGAGGTGCTCTACGCCTGCGGTTTGCGGGTGACCGAGCTGGTCAGCCTGACGCTGGAACAGGTCAACCTGCGTCAGGGTGTGCTGCGGGTGATGGGCAAGGGCAGCAAGGAGCGTCTGGTGCCGATGGGCGAGGAGGCCATCGTCTGGGTCGAGCGCTACCTGCGCGACGGCCGCAACGACTTGCTCGGCGGGCGCCCCAGCGACGTGCTGTTCCCCAGCCAGCGCGGCGAACAGATGACGCGCCAGACCTTCTGGCACCGGATCAAGCACCAGGCCCAGGTCGCCGGGATCGGCAAGTCGCTGTCGCCGCACACCCTGCGCCACGCCTTCGCCACCCATCTGCTCAACCACGGCGCGGACCTGCGGGTGGTGCAGATGCTGCTCGGCCACAGCGACCTGTCCACGACCCAGATCTACACCCACGTCGCCCGCGCGCGGCTGCAAGACCTGCACGCCAAGCACCACCCCCGGGGTTGACCGGGGCCTTCTGCGGTCGTCATCGCCAGCAGGCTGGCTCCCACAGCGCGCGCGCCGCAGACACTGTGGGAGCGGGCTTGCCCGCGAAGGCGTCGGTGCAGTCGACACCGTCGCTGTCCAAGCCACAGGTTTCGGGTCGGGCCGACGTCTTGCGACAGGCGCATTCGGCCATGGAGGCCTTATGTGTTAGGCTTTGGCGGTTTGTACGATGAACGGTTATGACCCGGTGCCGCGGCACGGGCGTTCTGGCCGTTCCATCTGTCCGCCTTCAGGAGTTCCCATGCGTCTGACCCAGATTTTCGCGGCCGCCGCCCTCGCGTTGGCCAGCACCTTTGCCGTCGCCGACGATGCGGCGGAGAAAGCCATTCGCCAAAGCCTGGAAAACCTCCAGCTCGACGTGCCGGTCGACACCATCAGCGCCAGCCCGCTGCCCGGCCTGTACGAGGTCAAGCTCAAGGGCAGCCGCGTGCTGTACGCCAGCGCCGACGGCCAGTACATCGTCCAGGGCTACATGTTCCAGCTCAAGGACGGCAAGCCGGTCAACCTGACCGAGAAGACCGAGCGCCTGGGCATCTCCAAGCTGATCAACGCGATCCCTGTGGCCGAAACCGTGGTTTACCCGGCCGTGGGCGAGACCAAGTCGCACATCACCGTGTTCACCGACACCACCTGCCCGTACTGCCACAAGCTGCACGCCGAAGTGCCGGAGCTGAACAAGCGCGGCATCGAAGTGCGCTACGTGGCGTTCCCGCGCCAGGGCCTGGGCTCGCCGGGCGATGAGCAGCTGCAGGCGGTGTGGTGCTCCAAGGACAAGAAGTCGGCCATGGACAAGATGGTCGACGGCAAGGAGATCAAGGCCGCCAAGTGCGATAACCCGGTCTCCAAGCAGTTCGCCCTCGGTCAGTCGATCGGCGTGAACGGCACACCGGCCATCGTATTGGCCGACGGACAGGTCATTCCGGGCTACCAGCCTGCGCCGCAAGTCGCCAAACTGGCGCTGGGCGCGAAATAAGTCCGCATCGTCACGGTTCGCCGTGACGAGCGTGGCCCGGCGGCGACATGGCCGGGCCGTCAACAGAGAGCCGCGATTGCGCGGTTGTTTTCACGGCCGGCCTCGCGTCGGCCGTTTCATGGGGAGTTCACAGTGAAACCGGTCAAAGTAGGCATCTGTGGGTTAGGGACCGTCGGTGGCGGAACCTTCAACGTACTTCAGCGCAACGCCGAGGAAATCGCTCGTCGTGCCGGGCGTGGGATCGAAGTGGCACAAATTGCCATGCGCACGCCAAAGCCTCAGTTCCAGACGACCGGTATTGCGATTACCAACGATGTCTTCGAAGTGGCCACGAACCCTGAGATCGACATCGTCATAGAGCTGATGGGCGGCTACACCGTTGCCCGCGAGCTGGTACTCAAGGCCATCGAGAATGGCAAGCATGTGGTCACCGCGAACAAGGCTCTGATTGCCGTTCACGGTAATGAAATTTTCGCCAAGGCACGCGAGAAAGGCGTGATCGTGGCATTTGAAGCGGCGGTAGCCGGTGGCATTCCGGTGATCAAGGCGATCCGTGAAGGCCTGTCCGCCAACCGTATCAACTGGGTCGCCGGGATCATCAACGGCACCGGCAACTTCATCCTCACCGAAATGCGCGAGAAGGGCCGCACCTTTGAAGACGTGTTGGCCGAGGCCCAGGCGCTGGGCTACGCCGAAGCCGATCCGACCTTCGACGTCGAAGGCATCGACGCAGCGCACAAGCTGACGATCCTGGCGTCCATCGCGTTCGGCGTTCCGCTGCAGTTCGACAAGGCGTACACCGAGGGCATCACCAAGCTGACCACCGCCGATGTGAACTACGCCGAAGCGCTGGGCTACCGCATCAAGCACCTGGGCGTGGCGCGCAGCACCGCGGCCGGCATCGAATTGCGCGTCCACCCGACGCTGATTCCGGCCGACCGCCTGATCGCCAACGTCAACGGCGTGATGAACGCGGTGATGGTCAACGGCGACGCCGCCGGCTCGACCCTGTTCTACGGCGCCGGCGCCGGCATGGAGCCGACCGCTTCGTCGGTGATCGCCGATTTGGTGGACGTGGTTCGCGCCATGACCTCCGACCCGGAAAACCGCGTGCCGCACCTGGCCTTCCAGCCGGACTCGCTGTCGGCCCATCCGATCCTGCCGATCGAAGCCTGCGAAAGTGCGTACTACCTGCGCATCCAGGCCAAGGACCATCCGGGCGTGCTGGCCCAGGTGGCGAGCATCCTGTCGGAGCGCGGCATCAACATCGAGTCGATCATGCAGAAAGAGGCCGAGGAACACGATGGCCTGGTGCCGATGATCCTGCTGACCCACCGCGTGCTGGAGCAGCGCATCAACGATGCGATCGCCGCCCTCGAAGCCCTGGCGGGCGTGGTCGGTCCGGTCGTGCGGATCCGTGTCGAATCCCTGAATTAACAGCAGCGGCAAGCGGCAAGTCGCAAGCGGCAAGTCAAAGGCAGTTCGGCTTTTCCTTGTTGCTTGCAGCTTGAAACTCGCGGCTCAAACCGAAGGTTTGAAAACATGCGTTATATAAGTACCCGCGGCCAGGCACCGGCCCTGAATTTCGAAGACGTCCTGCTGGCCGGCCTCGCCACCGACGGCGGCCTGTACGTCCCGGAAAACCTGCCACGCTTCACCCAGGAGGAAATCGCTTCCTGGGCCGGCCTGCCGTACCACGAGCTGGCTTTCCGCGTCATGCGGCCGTTCGTCACCGGCAGCATCGCCGACGCCGATTTCAAGAAGATCCTCGAAGAGACCTACGGTGCGTTCGCCCACAGCGCCGTCGCGCCGCTGCGTCAGCTGAACGGCAACGAGTGGGTGATGGAGCTGTTCCACGGCCCGACCCTGGCCTTCAAGGACTTCGCCCTGCAACTGCTCGGCCGCCTGCTCGATCACGTGCTGCAAAAGCGCGGCGAGCGCGTGGTGATCGTCGGCGCCACCTCCGGCGACACTGGTTCGGCCGCCATCGAAGGCTGCAAGCGCTGCGAGAACGTCGACATCTTCATCCTGCACCCGCACAACCGCGTGTCCGAAGTGCAGCGCCGGCAGATGACCACGATCCTGGGCGACAACATCCACAACATCGCCATCGAAGGCAACTTCGACGACTGCCAGGAGATGGTCAAGGCCAGCTTCGCCGACCAGGGCTTCCTCAAGGGCACGCGCCTGGTGGCGGTGAACTCGATCAACTGGGCGCGGATCATGGCCCAGATCGTCTACTACTTCCACGCGGCCCTGCAGTTGGGCGGACCGGCGCGTTCGGTGTCGTTCTCGGTGCCGACCGGCAACTTCGGCGACATCTTCGCCGGTTACCTGGCGCGCAACATGGGCCTGCCGATCAACCAGCTGATCGTCGCCACCAACCGCAACGACATCCTGCACCGCTTCATGAGCGGCAACCAGTACGTCAAGGAAACCCTGCACGCCACGCTGTCGCCGTCGATGGACATCATGGTGTCGTCGAACTTCGAACGCCTGCTGTTCGACCTGCACGGTCGCAACGGCGCCGCGATCGCCGGCCTGATGGACGCGTTCAAGCAGGGCGGTGGTTTCAGCGTTGAACAGGAACGCTGGACCGAGGCGCGCAAACTGTTCGATTCGCTGGCGGTGGACGATGCGCAGACCTGCGAGACCATCGCGCAAGTGTTCGAGCAGACCGGCGAAGTGCTGGACCCGCACACCGCCATCGGCGTCAAGGCCGCACGGGAATGCCGCCGCAGCCTGGACATTCCGATGGTGATCCTGGGCACGGCGCACCCGGTGAAGTTCCCGGATGCGGTGGAAAAAGCCGGTGTAGGAAAAGCTCTCGAACTGCCTGCACATCTTTCTGATTTGTTTGAAAGAGAAGAGCGCTGCACCGTCCTGCCGAACGAGCTGAAATCCGTGCAGGCCTTTGTCAGCCAGCATGGCAACCGCGGCAAGCCGCTGTAGGCCCGAAAAGCTGTCACATTTTGAAGCCCGTCCGATGACGGGCTTTTTCATTCCTGCGTGCCACACTGCCCGGGTTTTCGCCCCAGCAAAGGACGGGTGAGTCGATCACGAAGGAAGTGGCAATGCTGTTCTACAGAAAAATGATGTCGGCGCTCGGCAGCCTGTGCCTGATGGCGCTGCTGGCCGGGTGCCAGGAAGGGAAGGCGGCGCAGCTGGCCATGCACGAGGGGGGTGCTCCGCCGCCCGCCGCCCTTGAACTGGACCCCGCCGAGCGCCAGTGGATCCGCGATCATCCCGAAGTGGCGGTCGCGTCGGTGCAGTACCCGCTGTACCTGTTCCAGGACGAGCACGGTCACTGGAGCGGCTTGAACAACGATGTGCTCCAGCGCATCGGCGCGATGACCGGACTGGTGTTCGTCCATCGCGAATCGTTTTCCACCGAGCAGATGCTGGAGCGGCTGAAAAGCGGCGCGGCGGACATCAGCACGACACTGGCGATGAACGACGAGCGCAAGGCGTTCCTGGATTTCAGCCACGCCTTCGGCGGGGCGGGCTGGGTGTTTGTCGGAAAGGCCGGCGCGCCGCTGCTCACATCGCTGGAGCAGTTGGCCGGCCGGGTGCTGGTGTTGCCCGCCCGGCATGCCCTGGAGGAGGCGATCCGCCGGGAGTATCCGGCCATCCGGGTACGCTCGGTCAAGACCTACGCCGAAGCCAGGGCGCTGGTGGAGAGCGGAGAGGCGCATGCCACCATCGAGAACGAGATCGGCGCCCAACTGTACCCGTCGGGGCTGCTCAAGGTGGGCGGCGTCGTCGAGGGACGCTGGGAGGCGGATCACTTGGCGTTGCGCAAAGGCCAGCCCGAGCTGCGCGGTATTCTCAACAAGGCCCTGGAGGCCTTTCCCGCCCAAGAGCTGCGGGCCATCCGCCTGAGGTGGCTGGGCGGAATCGCGCCGCCGCCCAAGTCCGGCTTCTGCTATCCGCTCAGTTGGTGGGGATGCTGGCTCATGTTCTTCGTAGGCGTTTTCGGTGTGCTGTCGATGGTCTGGAACCGCCGGCTGAGCGCTGTGATCCGGCAGCGCCGGGACGTCGAGCGGCATCTGGGCGACCAATTGGCCTTTCAGCGGGCCTTGATCGATGCCATGCCCGATCCGGTATTCGTGCGGGATCCGGAAGGGCGCCTGGTCATGTGCAACAAGAGCTACGAGGAGAGCCTGTCGACCCGATTCGACCGGGTGCAGGGGCGCCGGCTGATCGACGTGGACACCTTGCCGGAATCCACCGCCCGGATGCTGCATGACGAATTCATGGCGCAGATGGGGTCGCGCAAGACCCGCTTCAGCAAACGCCGGCTGCTGTTCAAGGGCGGTCTGAGGGACATCTATCAATGGACTGTGCCGTTCTACGGCGTCGATGGCCAGTTGCGAGGCCTTGTGGGCGGCTGGACAGACATCAACCAGCGCAAGGCGGAGGGCGGGTCGGGATGCCCGTGAAAAACTAGGAAACGTCCTATAAAACGCGACCACTTTTCTGATGGGCGTCTGAAGGGGGGCTGCCCTAGAGTGGACGGCACATGCGGTGAGAGTCCGCGATTGTTGCCCGGAGGTCGTCCATGCGCGCACTCAAGATCCTGATACTCGAACACAATCCTTTCCGGTTGATGGCCCTGCACCAGATGCTCAACGCCGTCGGCATCTACGATGTGCTGACGGCACCGTCGCTCGCCTCGGCGCTCCGTTCGCTCAAGTGTCGGGGCCCGGTCGACATCGCCATCTGCGATCCGCAGCTCAAGGGCGGCGACGGCCTGGCGCTGATCCGCCACCTCGCGGTCGAGAAGCGGGCGCGGGGGCTGATACAGCTGGGCAATGTCGCGCCGAGCCTGTCGGCGGACCTCGACGCGCTGTTCAAGGCCCACGAACTCGTCTTGTTGGGGCGGTTGCAGTCGCCGGTGTCGGCGGTGCTGATGCGGGGGCTGCTGGACCGTTACCTCCAAACGGCAAGGCAATCGGCGAGCGCCTGAGCGGGCGGTTATGTTCCTGTCATCTTCGCCGCGCATGCTCTGATGCATTGACGATGCGCAGGTCCGGAGGTTCTGCCGGCAGAACTTTCTTCCCGGATCGCGGGTCATTCACGGTGTACACGCCCAAGGCACTTCGCTGCCGGACGAACGAGTGGAGATCCATATGGAAAGTATCAGTCTTTTGCTGGGCGAGGCGCTGAGCCCCTATCAGGTGACGGTAACGCCGAGCGGTCAGAACGGCGATTGCCAGGTGACGCTGCAGAACCCCGAGGGCACCGTCGTGCTGAAGCGCGGATTCAACCGGGCTCAGTTGGGCGACAGGCGCCAGCTCACGGACGTCGTCGACGGCCTGCACCGCGACCTGCTGATCGCCGAAGGGCGGTTGGAGCCCTGCGTCATCGCAGCCTTGCGCAATGCTGGCGGGGTTCGTCCTCCGGCGATCTGAGCGCCTAGGCAATTTTGTGGGAACCTTCCTGCGTTCCTGTCAGTCAGACCCCATGTCAGCAGGATCAAGCATTGTGCTCCGGTGCTTGTCGCCTGCTGTCACGAGGCTTTGTTGAAGGCCACGTTTGACCCCGAGATGGCTCCCCACTTCTCGGGGTTTCTTTTTGCCCGCCGTTCAGGGTGCCGACTGCTGCCGGAAGAACAGCCGTGCCTGCTCCAGGTAGTCTTCGCGCCTGTCAGGATCCAGCCAGTCGGCGTACAACCGGTTCAGGTGCTCATGGGGGAGGGTTCGCAGTAACTGGTCGATCTCGGCGATCGCCTGCCGGCCCTGGGTGGTGTCGGTGCAGCCGACGTGGCTCGACAGGTACTTGTCCGCGCCGAGGATCGGAAAGAACAGCAGTTCGTCTTCGTCGATGCCGGCCTGGCGGGCCTGGTAGCGGATTTCCGGCCAGTAGCCCAGCACCACCTGCAACCGGCCCAGGCGCTGCATGGACAGCAGGCTGCTCACGGCATCGTTGCCGTAATGCGGGGTCAGGGCATTGGCCGGAGCCTGCCGCAGCAGGGTGTCGAGGTAATCGCCATAGCTGCGCTCGGCCACCACGCCGACCTTCCTCTCGCCGCTGGCCAGCAGTGCCGTCAGGTCGACTGCGCCGTCGGCCAGGAACGGCGTCAGCACCTCGCGGTCCCGGCGCCGAACCACCAGACCGTTGCTGACCGCCCGGACGGCCGGTATGGAGAAGGCGATCCACTGTGCCCGCTCCTTGTTCCAGAGCATCGAGGGGTCGCACGCGAAGGGGTGCTCATGCAGCATCTGCAGGCCGCGGGCGCGGTTGACCCGCATCAGCGTGTGTTCGTACTGCGGCATGCCGGCGATCAGCATCGGCATCAATTGATCGATCACGCCCTGGCCCTTCTTCGGGCCTTCGAAGATGGTCAGCGGCGGCAGGTCGCGCAACAGCCAGATCAACGTGGGCTTGGCCTGGGCCCACGCCGGGAGCGCCAGCAGGAAAAGCAGGCCGAACAACCGCCACGTCCACCAGTGGCGGGCGCGGTTGTGCGTTCGGTTCATCCGGGGCTTCAGCTTAAATGGCTCCGTCTTCGCGCAGCCGGGCGATCCGTTCGTCGTCGTAGCCAAGACCCTTGAGCACCTGTGCGTTGTGTTCACCCAACTGCGGCCCGACCCATTCGGCGGTGCCGGGCGTTTCAGACAGTTTCGGCACGATGCCCGGCATCTTGAAAGGCTTGCCGTCCGGCAGGCGGGCCTGCAGGAACATTTCCCGGGCCAGGTACTGCGGATCGCTGAACATGTCTTCGGCGCTGAAGATGCGGCTGGCGGGGACCTCGGCCTCGTTCAGCTTCTCCAGCACCTGGGCCAGCGGCAGTGAATTGACCCAGCGGTCGATCACGCCGTACAGCTCGTCGCGGCGGCTGTCGCGGCCGTCGTTGCTGGCCAGCGTCGGGTCGTCGGCCAGGTCGTCGCGGCCGATGATCTGCATGAAGCGCTTGAAGATCGCATCGCCGTTGGCGCCGATCTGCACATGCTTGCCGTCGGCGCTGGTGTGGATCGACGAGGGGGTGATGCCGGGCATGATGTTGCCGGTGCGCTCGCGGATGAAGCCGAACACGTCGAATTCCGGCACCATGCTTTCCATCATGGCGAAGATCGCCTCGTACAGCGCCACATCGACCACCTGGCCGAGGCCGCCGTTGACCTCGCGGTGACGCAGGGCCATCAGGGCGCCGATCACGCCCCACAAGGCCGCGATCGAGTCGCCGATGGAGATGCCGGTGCGCACCGGCGGCCGGTCCTCGAAACCTGTGATGTAGCGCAGGCCGCCCATGGACTCGCCCACCGCGCCGAACCCCGGCTGATCCTTCATGGGGCCGGTCTGGCCGAAGCCGGACAGACGCACCATCACCAGTTTGGGGTTGAGCGCGTGCAGGGTGTCCCAGCCCAGGCCGAGTTTTTCCAGCACACCGGGACGGAAGTTCTCGATCAGGATGTCCGCCTCGCCCAGCAACTGCTTGAGGATCGCCAGGCCGTCCGGGTGCTTGAGGTTCAGGGTCAGGGACTGCTTGTTGCGCGCCTGGACGAACCACCACAGCGACGTGCCTTCATACAGCTTGCGCCACTTGCGCAGCGGATCGCCGCCGTCCGGCGATTCGACCTTGATCACGTCGGCGCCGAACTCGCCGCAGATGCGCGAGGCAAAGGGGCCGGCAATCAATGTACCCAACTCGATGACTTTCAGACCGCTGAGCGGTTTGCTGGAGAACGGCATGCTGAATCCTGTAGGACAAGGCGTGGCGGATACAGCGTTTTAACATAGCCGGCCGTCAGACGCGCAAGGTTGATCGCCATCAATTCGTGGATTGCCTGCGGCATCGGTTAGACTGGCCGACTTTCCACGTCTCAAGAAGCCCGTCCATGGCCCAGCCGTCCACCACCTACAAATTCGAACTGAACCTCACCGACCTCGACCGCAACGTCTACGAGAGCGTGAAGCAGACCATCGCCCGTCACCCTTCGGAAACCGAGGAACGCATGGCCGTTCGGCTGTTGGCCTACGCCCTCTGGTACAACGAGAACCTGTCGTTCGGCCGTGGTCTGTCGGACGTGGATGAAGCTGCGCTGTGGGAAAAGAGCCTGGACGACCGCATCCTGCACTGGATCGAAGTCGGCCAGCCAGACGCCGAGCGCCTGACCTGGTGCTCGCGCCGCACCGAACGCACCAGCCTGCTGGCCTACGGCAGCCTGCGCGTGTGGGAAGGCAAGGTGGTGCCGGCGGTCAAGACGCTGAAGAACGTCAACATCGCCGCCGTGCCGCAGGAGGCGCTGGAAGCCCTGGCCACCGACATGCCGCGTGCGATCAAGTGGGACGTGATGATCAGCGAGGGCACGGTGTTCGTGACCGACGACCGCGGTCAGCACGAAGTCCAGCTGACCTGGCTGCTCGGCGACCGCGGCTGAGGCCTTACCGCTTCGCAATTTCCCACACATTCAAGAGAAACAGCTGTCACCCCATGCGTATCGAACCTCGCCCGTTGCCTGAAACCCTGCCTTTTCTCGGTGATCTGCCGCCGCTGCTGACCCGTCTGTACGCGGCGCGGGGCGTGCAGTCCGAGTCGGAACTGGACAAGAGCCTGGCGCGGCTGATTCCGTTCCAGCAGCTCAAGGGCATCGATGCGGCGGTGGATCTGCTGGTGACGGCGCTGGACCTTCGGCAGCGGATCCTGATCGTCGGCGACTTCGACGCCGACGGCGCGACCGCCAGCACCGTGGGCGTGCTGGGCCTTCGTCTGTTGGGGGCGGCCCATGTGGATTACCTGGTGCCGAACCGTTTCGACTACGGCTACGGCCTGACCCCGGAAATCGTCGAGGTGGCCAAGACCCGCGAGCCGCACCTGCTGATCACGGTGGACAACGGCATCTCCAGCGTCGACGGTGTGGCGGCGGCGAAGCGGGCCGGGTTCAAGGTGCTGATCACCGATCACCACTTGCCCGGCGACGAGCTGCCGCAGGCCGACGCGCTGGTCAACCCGAACCAGCCCGGCTGCGAATTCCCGAGCAAGGCGCTGGCCGGGGTCGGGGTGATTTTCTATGTGCTGATGGCCTTGCGCGCACGCCTGCGCAGCCTCGGCCGCTACGACAGCCAGCCGCAGCCGAACATCGGCGAACTGCTGGACCTGGTGGCGCTGGGCAGCGTCGCCGACGTGGTGCCGCTGGACGCGAACAACCGGATCCTGGTGCACCAGGGGCTGGAGCGGATCCGCGTCGGGCGCGCGCGGCCGGGGATCAAGGCGATCCTGGAAGTGGCCAAGCGCGATGCGTCGCGCATCACCTCCACGGACCTTGGCTTCATCGTCGGCCCGCGTCTCAACGCGGCCGGCCGACTGGACGACATGAGCCTGGGCATCGAGTGCCTGCTGACCCAGGACGCCGCGCTGGCCCGGGAAATGGCCGCGCAGTTGGACGGCATGAACCAGGATCGCAAGTCCATCGAGCAGGGCATGCAGCGCGAAGCCATGGCCCAGCTCAAGGACCTGCCGGTGGAGTCGATGCCGTTCGGCCTGTGCCTGTTCGACCCGGAATGGCACCAAGGGGTGATCGGCATCCTCGCCTCGCGGATGAAGGAGCGCTACCACCGCCCGACCATCGCCTTCGCCGATGCCGGCGACGGTCTGCTCAAGGGCTCGGGCCGTTCGGTGCAGGGCTTTCACATCCGCGATGCCCTGAGCGTGGTTGCGGCGCAGCATCCGCACTTGATCACCAAGTACGGCGGCCACGCGATGGCGGCGGGCCTGACCTTGCCGCAGGAGCACTTTCCGCTGTTCGCCGAAGCGTTCGACGCGGAGGTGCGCCGACAGCTCCGTGAAGAGGACCTCACCGGGCGCCTGCTGTCGGACGGCACGCTGGCGGTGGAGGAGTTCCACCTGGAGCTGGCCCGCGCCTTGCGCCATGCCGGCCCCTGGGGGCAGCACTTCCCGGAGCCGCTGTTCCATGGCGTGTTCCAGTTGGTCGAGCAGCGGGTGGTCGGCGAGCGGCACCTCAAGGTGGTGCTCAAGAGCGAATGCGGTTCGGTGAAGCTGGACGGCATCGCGTTCGGCATCGACCGCGACATCTGGCCGAACCCGACCATCAAGTGGGTGGAACTGGCCTACAAGCTCGACCTCAACGAGTTCCGCGGCAATGAGACCGTGCAACTGATGATCGCCCACATCGAACCGCGTTAAGCCCAGCGCCAGCAGGCTGGCTCCCACAGCAACCGTGCCGTGCACAGGGTTGTGGGAGCGGCGGCCGGGCGGGGCGGCACCGAATCGCTCGCAACTCCGCCATCCTCCCCGGATGTCGTCTAGGCTCTAAACACTGCTTGATTGGCCTTGTGACGTCTTGTCGAGTTTTTTGCCCGCGGGGGCGGGTGCTGCATCCTTTCCTGTCACTCGTCGACTTTTCAAACAGAACCCTGGAGCCTGCCCACTGAATTGAGAGGTGCCCCATGAGTCTGCTGCTTGAGCCCTTTACCCTTCGCCAACTGACCTTGCCCAACCGCATCGCCGTGTCGCCGATGTGCCAGTACTCCAGCGTCGACGGCCTGGCCAACGACTGGCACCTGGTGCACCTCGGCAGCCGTGCGGTGGGCGGCGCCGGCCTGGTGTTCACCGAAGCCACGGCCGTCACCGCCGACGGCCGGATCACCGCGCAGGACCTCGGCCTGTGGAACGACGAGCAGATCGAACCCCTGCAACGCATCACCCGGTTCATCACCGCCCAGGGCGCCGTGGCCGGCATTCAGCTGGCCCATGCCGGGCGCAAGGCCAGCACCTTCCGCCCGTGGCTGGGTAAGCACGGCAGCGTCAAGCCGGCGGACGGCGGCTGGACGCCGGTGGGGCCGTCGCCGATCGCGTTCGACCCGCAGCACACCCAGCCCCGGCAACTCGATGAGGGGCAGATCGCCGAGGTCGTCCAGGCCTTCGTCGCGGCGGCCAAACGAGCGTTGGCGGCGGGGTTCAAGGTGGCCGAGGTGCATGCCGCCCATGGCTATCTGCTGCATCAGTTCCTGTCGCCGTTGAGCAACCAGCGCCGGGATCAGTACGGCGGCTCGTTCGAGAACCGTATCCGCCTGGTGCTGCAAGTCACCGAGGCCGTGCGCGCGGTGTGGCCGGAAGAGTTGCCGGTGTTTGTCCGGGTGTCGGCCACCGATTGGGTGGAGGACGGCTGGAACCCGGACGAAACCGTGGAGCTGGCGCGGCGCCTCAAGGCCCTGGGCGCCGATCTGGTCGATGTGTCGTCGGGCGGCACCGCCGCGAACGCCGAGATCCCCGTGGGGCCCGGCTACCAGACCCGGTTTGCCGAACGGGTGCGCAAGGAGTCGGGGATATCCACAGGCACCGTGGGCATGATCACCGAACCGGCCCAGGCCGAGCACATCCTGCGCACCTGTCAGGCCGACATCATCTTCCTCGCCCGCGAATTGCTGCGCGACCCGTACTGGCCGCTGCACGCCGACGACGACCTGGGCGGGCGCAAGGCGACCTGGCCGGCGCAGTACCAGCGCGCGACGCACCGCGACCAGCCGATCCACGAGTCTGACCTGCGGGATTGATCGCCGGTTCGCTCCGGCCTATAAAGACCCGCCGCAGGTACGGCGGGTTTTTTCTGGCCTGCCGAAACGTGAACACAAAGGATTGAGCCCCGCATGCTGAACGAACGCGCCTTGACCGAAGACGATCTGCCGCTGCTGGCGCTGATCGACCGCACCGAACTGATCGAACAGTGCTATCGCCTGGAGAACGGCGAACTGGTGCTGTACCCGGTGCACTACGACATGCGCGGCTGGCCGGAGGGCGAGGCGCAGCGCGATGCCGTGACGCTGACGGAATGCTTCAGGCGCGGCGGCTGGTTCTACGGGGTGTTCGACGGGCAGGTGCTGGTGGCGGCGGTGGTTGTGGATAACCGGGTCATCCGCAACGGGGACTTGCGCATGCGCCAGTTGAAGTTCCTGCACATCAGCCATGATTGGCGGGGGCGCGGGCTGGGGTCGCGGCTGTTTGCCCTGGCTTGCGGGCAAGGGCGGGAAACGGGGGCGCAGGCGCTGTACGTGTCGGCCACCGAGTCGCGCAATACCGTGGAGTTCTATCTGCGCCAGGGGTGTCGGCTGGTGAAGCGGCCGGATCCTGAACTGTTCGAGCTTGAGCCGCTGGACATTCACCTGTATCGCCCGCTGGACTGAGTCGGCTGTGAGGGCCCTATCGCGGGCAAGCCCGCTCCCACAGGTCATGTGGGAGCACAACAGGGGTGAGTATCCCCCGGTCACTGTGGGAGCAACTGTGTTGATCCTGCTCTGCGGAGCCTGGACTGCCGCCATCGCCAGCAGGCTGGCTCCCACAGGGATCCCGGTCGTGCGCAAAATCCCTGCACACCCAAAAAAGCCTGTGGGAGCGGGCTTGCCCGCGATGGCGCCGGTCAGGGCGCCGCAAAGCCTCAGGTGTACTTGCGCTTGTCCGGCGCCGGCGGGAAGTACTGGTACAGCCAGGTCTCGCTCAGCGTGCGGTCGTTGGTGCGGATGAACAGGCGCAGTTCCACCGGATCCACGCTGTCGTTGGTCGGGTACCAGTCGAACAGGATCCGGTAGCCCTTGATGTCGTCCAGCGCCAGCACGCTGAAGTCCTGCACCTTGCCGTTGGAGCAGGTCACCACCGGTTCGATCCCGGTGCCCTGTGGCAGGCGCTCCAGGCCGCCGCCGGTGAAGTCCACGGCGAAGCGGCGGGCCCAGACCTCAGGGTAATGCTCGCCCGGGGCCCAGCCCTCGGTGAAGCCGCCCATGCCGGAACGGGTGGCGTGCACCCGCGCCAGCGGCGTGCCGACCGGCGGCAGGGCGCTCCAGTAGAGTTTGTAGCCGTAGTTCAGCGAGTCGCCGGCGGCCACCGGTTTCTTCGGTGTCCAGAAGGCCACGATGTTGTCCATGGTCTCGCCGGTGGTCGGGATCTCCAGCAGATCGACCGAGCCTTCGCCCCAAGGGGTCGTCGGCTCGACCCACAGGCTCGGGCGACGGCTGTACCAGTCCACGGTGTCCTGGTAGTTGGCGAACTCGTGGTCGGTCTGCACCAGGCCGAAGCCTTTCGGATCCTTGTCGGAGAACGCGTTGAACTGCAGAGTCGCCGGGTTGTTCAGCGGACGGCAGATCCATTCGCCGTTGCCGCGCCACATGGCCAGGCGATCCGAGTCGTGGATCTGCGGGTGGATGGTGTCGCACATGCGCCGCTCGTGGGTGCCGCAGCTGAACATGCTGGTCATCGGCGCAATGCCCAGTTGGTCGATGGCGGTGCGGGCGTTGACGTGGGCGTCGACCTCCATCACCACGCGCTCGGCCTGGCAATCGATGTCGAAGCGGTAGGCGCCGGTGGCGCTCGGCGAATCGAGCAGGGCGTAGACCACGAAACGGGTGGCGTTCTGGTCAGGGGTCTCGAACCAGAATTTGGTGAAGTCAGGGAATTCTTCGCGCTTCTTGGCGTAGGTGTCGATGGCCAGGCCTCGGGCCGACAGGCCGTATTGGCCGGTGGCGTCCACCGCGCGGAAGTAGCTGGCGCCGAGGAACGACACCACGTCGTGGCGGTCCAGCTCCGGCGCCTTGAACAGCTTGAAGCCGGCGAAGCCCAGGTCGCCCTTGAGCTGCTGGGTGTCGACCGAGGTGTTCTCGTAGTTGAACAGCGACGGCCGGAAGTGCACCTCGCGGGCCATGCGGGTCTTGGTGTCGACGCTGTACATGCGCACCGGTTGACGGAAACCCATGCCGACGTGGAAGAACTGCACGTCGAGCTGCCCCTTGTTGTCCTTCCACAAAGAATGCTCGCCGTCGTAGCGGATGGCGTTGAAGTTCTGCGGGGTCATGGTCGCCAGGGTCGGCGGCAGCACTTGCTTGGTGTCCTGGTAGGCGCTGCTGGCCAGTTGCTTGGCCTGACGTTTGAGCGTCTCGAAATCGAAGGCCTGGGCCTCGCCGTCGGCGGCGCCGCTGCCGCTGGCGGCCCAGGCGCGGGCAGCCAACAGGCCGCTGGCGGAAAGGCCGGTGTAGGCCGCAATGGCCATGGACGCTTTGAGCAAATTCCTGCGGTGCATAAGTACAACCTGTCGTGGGCAATCCCGCGCCTTTCCTGGCACGTGCTGGATCAGAGATGAGGGTTCGGACAAGCCTTCGGCCAAACGCTGCGGACTATAAACAGATGCGCGCTAGCTTAAACCGTTCGCTTGAATTGCAAAATTCGTTGATAGCACGGCGCTAGCGTCTCAATGAAACAAGACGTTACGGTTAATTTATCCGACAGGGTTTTCTGATTTAGAGGGCATTTCTGCTTTTTTCGATTAATTACTCTAAAAACCGCTTTCCAGCGCCGATTAAATTTCTATCCTAGGGGCATGGCCGGCCACGATCCGTCGGGCCGGCGGGGGCTCAGATCGCTCCTGAAGGGAGCAGGGCGATGCGGTTTTCAGGAAATTCTTTGACGTATTGGAGAAGGACATCGTCCATGGCAAAAGCACAAGGCATCACCGAAATGTTGGGCATCTTTCCCTGCCTGGGCAGCCGGCGAAGGCGCAGGCTCAGCTCCGAGGAACTGAAACTGGTGGAGCGCTACCGCGAGCTGTCGGAAAGCGACCGGATCGCGATGCGCTACCTGGTGGACGCGATGCGCAGCGTTTCGCGGTTTTGAAACAGGAAATTGTGGCGAGGGAGCACGCTCCCTCGCCACAGGCATCCAACGGCAAACGCCGATGTTTTCAGCGCCCCACCTTCCACGCATCCCCGGCCGGTGCCTTGCCGTGGTCGTACGGCTTGCCGATCCACATGTACAGCAGGCCCAACCCCACCACGATGGCGGTGCTGAGCACCATCGCGTAGTTGATGTACCACGCCGCGTCCGGCGTGCGCGGCCAGGCCATGTTGACGATGGCGCCGACGCCGTACACCAGCGCGCCGATGTTCACCGGCCAGCCCCAGGCGCCGAGGGTGAACTTGCCGCTCGGCTTCCAGCCTTTGGTCCGCGCGTACAGCGCCGCCAGCACGATCATCTGGAACGCCAGGTAGATGCCGATGGCGGCGAAGCTGACGATGGTGGCCACGGCGTCTTGCAGGAAGAAGCCCAAGGCGATGATCAGGCCGGGCAGGACGCCGGACACGAACAGCGCCGCCACCGGAACCTGGGTCGTGGGAGAAATTCGTTTCAGCAGTCGGCTGCCGATCACCATCTCGTCACGGGCGTAGGAATACAGCAGACGGCTCGCCGCCGCTTGCAGGCTGATGACGCAGGAGATGAAGGAAATCATCACCACGCCCATCACCACTTTCGAGCCCACCGGGCCGAAGGCGTTGTTGAGGATGGTGGTGACCGGGTCCTTGTCGGTGCCGTTGATCACCGCCTGCATGTCCGGCACGGCGAGGATCAGCGCAAGGCAGGCGAACATCGCCGCGATGCCGCCGATGTAGATGGTCATGCGCATGGCCACCGGGATCCGCTTGCTCGGGTTCGGCGTCTCTTCGGCGACGTCGCCGCAGGCCTCGAAGCCGTAGTAGAGGAACATCCCCGCCAGCGAGGCGGTGAGGAAGGCCGGCAGGTAGGAGCCGTCGACGCTGATGGCGAACGTGTCGAACAGCACGCCGAGCGGCTGGTGGCGTTCGAAGATCAGCAGGTACACGCCGACGATCACCGCGCCGACCAGTTCGCAGAGGAAGCCGAACATGGCGATGCGCGCCAGGGCCTTGGTGCCGCTGAGGTTGACCAGCGTGGCGAACAGCGTCAGCGCCAGGGCGATCACGATGTTGGTGTTGTTGCTCGGCTCGAAGCCCATCATGGCCGCCAGGTAAGGGCCGGCGCCCACCGCCACCGCCGCGATGGTCACGCACAGGGCGATGGAGTAGATCCAGCCGACCATCCACGCCCATTTCTTGCCCACCAGGCGCCGGGCCCACGGGTAGACGCCGCCGGAGATCGGGAACTGCGAGACCACCTCGCCGAAGATCAGGCACACCAGCAACTGGCCGCAGCCCACCAGCAGGTAGGCCCAGAACATCGGCGGCCCGCCGGCCGCCAGGCACAGGCCGAACAAGGTGTACACGCCGACGACCGGCGACAGGTAGGTGAAGCCCAGGGCGAAGTTTTCCCACAGGCTCATGCTGCGTTTGAAATTGGAGGTGTAGCCCAGCTGACGCAGCTGTTCGGCATCGCTGTCGGCGATGGCGGTGGAGAGATCGGGTGACGCGCTCATGGGTGTTCGCTCCGCAGGATCGGCAGATTCCGGATGGCCGAAGCCGTGGCGGGGCCGTGCAGGCGCCGCCCGGATCGGTGGTTATTGTTTTGGGTGTTGCGGTGAAGTCAGGTGGTGCGTTGAAACCGTGGCGCCGTCATCGCCAGCAGGCTGGCTCCACATTGTTCGGCAGTGACTGCAAAAGCAGCATTCAACCAAGATCCCTGTGGGCGCTAGCCTGCTGGCGATGGCGTCATCCCTGGCGCCGCAGGGCAGTGGCTTGCTCAAGGGACTGCATTTCAACGATGGGAGCAGCGCTGCGACGAATCGACCGGCGTGTCAGTGCTTGAACATCACATGCCGCACGGTGGTGTAGTCCTCCAGCCCGTACATGGACATGTCCTTGCCGTACCCGGACAGTTTCTGACCGCCATGGGGCATTTCGCTGACGAGCATGAAGTGGGTGTTGACCCAGGTGCAGCCGTACTGCAGTCGCGCCGACAGGCGATGGGCGCGGCCGACGTCCGCCGTCCACACCGAGGACGCCAGGCCGTAGTCCGAATCGTTGGCCCACTCCAGCGCCTGGGCCTCGTCGGTGAACTTAGTCACCGACACCACCGGCCCGAACACTTCGCGGCGCACGATTTCGTCGTCCTGCTGCACGTCGGCCAGCACGGTCGGCTCGAAGAAGAAGCCGTTGCCCTCGACCTTCTTGCCGCCGGTGACCAGCCGGATGTGCGGCTGAGCCACCGCGCGCTCGACGAACCCGGCCACGCGGTCGCGGTGCTGGGCGGTAATCAGCGGGCCCAGCTCGGTGGCCGGATCGCTCTGCAAGCCATGCTTGATAGTGCTGACCGCGGCGCCGAGCTTCTCGACGAACTTGTCGTAGATGCCTTGCTGCGCGTAGATGCGGCATGCGGCGGTGCAGTCCTGGCCGGCGTTGTAGAAGCCGAAGGTGCGGATGCCCTCGACGGCGGCGTCGATGTCGGCGTCGTCGAAGATGATCACCGGGGCCTTGCCGCCCAGCTCCATGTGCATGCGTTTAACGCTCTCGGCGGTGTCGCTGATGATGTGGGCGCCGGTGGCGATGGAGCCGGTCAGCGACACCATGCGCACTTTCGGGTGGGTGACCAGCGGCTGGCCGACGCTCGGGCCGCGGCCGAACACCAGGTTGAGCACGCCGGCCGGGAAGATGTCCGACGCCAGCTGGGCCAGGCGCAGCGCGGTCAGCGGGGTCTGCTCCGACGGCTTGAGCACCACGGTGTTGCCGGCGGCGAGGGCCGGGGCGATCTTCCAGGCGACCATCATCAGCGGGTAGTTCCACGGCGCGATGGAGGCGATCACGCCCACCGGGTCGCGGCGGATCATCGAGGTGTGGCCGGGCAGGTATTCGCCGCCGGCCGAGCCGCTCAGGCAACGGCTGGCGCCGGCGAAGAAGCGGAACACGTCGGCGATCGCCGGGATCTCGTCGTTGAGGGCGGCGCTGTAGGGCTTGCCGCAGTTGTCCGATTCCAGTTTCGCCAGTTCCTCGCCGTGGGCTTCGATGGCGTCGGCCAATTTGAGCAGCAGCAGCGAACGGTCTTTCGGGGTGGTCTGCGACCACGCGGCGAAGGCGGCGTCGGCGGCGCGCACGGCGGCATCGACCTGGGCCTCGGTGGCTTCGTTGATCTCCGCCAGCACCTCGCCGAGGGCGGGGTTGAGCACCGGTTGCGCCGGGCCTTCACCGGTGACGAGTTGGCCGTTGATCAGGAGTTGCGTTTGCATGGTCATGTCCTCTCTAGCACCTTTGTCGTTCTGCTGAATCCGAAGGATTCCTTGTGGAAGGGATGTGTCTGTCACGTGCTCATTTGCCGCCGCTGCCCGCCACGCTCTCGCCGCCCCGGGTCAGGTAGTAGGCCCCCAGGATCGGCAGCATGGTCACCAGCATCACCAGCATCGCCACGACGTTGGTCACCGGCACGTCCCGCGGGCGGCTGAGCTGGTTGAGCAGCCACAGCGGCAGGGTGCGTTCGTGGCCTGCAGTGAAGGTGGTGACGATGATTTCGTCGAACGACAGGGCGAACGCCAGCATGCCGCCGGCGAGCAGGGCCGAGCCCAGGTTGGGCAGGATGATGTAGCGGAAGGTCTGCCAGCCGTCGGCGCCCAGGTCCATCGACGCCTCGATCAGGCTGTGGGACGTGCGGCGCAGGCGGGCGATGACGTTGTTGTAGACGATCACCACGCAGAAGGTCGCGTGGCCGGTGACGATGGTGAACATCCCAGGCTCGATCCCCAGCGTCTTGAAGGTTGCCAGCAGCGCGATCCCGGTGATGATCCCCGGCAGCGCGATCGGCAGGATCAGCATCAGCGAAATGCCCTGCTTGCCGAAGAAGTCCCGGCGGTACAGTGCCGCCGACGCCAGGGTGCCGAGCACCAGCGCGATCAGCGTGGCGATGGCCGCGATCTGCAGCGACAGCTTGATCGCCTCCAGCACGTCGGGCCGCCCGAAGGCCACGCTGAACCAGTGCAGGGTGAAGCCCTTGGGCGGAAAGCTGAACGCCGCGTCTTCGGTGTTGAAGGCGTAGAGAAAGATGATCAGGATCGGGAAGTGCAGGAACGCCAACCCGCCCCAGGCGGCTGCGCGCAAGCCCAGGGACGCTTTTTCAGAGTGCATCGAAGGCCCCCAGGCGTTTGACGATGGACAGGTAGACTGCGATCAGCACGATCGGCACCAGGGTGAACGCTGCGGCCATGGGCATGTTGCCGATGGCGCCTTGCTGGGCGTAGACCATGCTGCCGACGAAGTAGCCCGGCGGGCCCACCAGCTGCGGCACGATGAAGTCGCCCAGGGTCAGGGAAAACGTGAAGATCGAGCCGGCCGCGATGCCCGGCACCGACAGCGGCAGGATCACCTGCATGAAGGTCTGGCGCGGCTTGGCGCCGAGGTCGGCAGAGGCTTGCAGCAGCGACGGCGGCAGGCGTTCCAGCGAGGCCTGGATCGGCAGGATCATGAACGGCAGCCAGATGTAGACGAACACCATGAAGCGGCCCAGGTGCGAGGTGGACAGCGTGCTGCCGCCCACGCCGGGAATGCCGAGGATCACCTGCAGCAGCGGTTCCAGCCCCAAGTGCTGGACGAACCATTGCGCCACGCCGCCCTTGGCCAGCAGCAGCGTCCAGGCGTAGGCCTTGACGATGTAGCTGGCCCACATCGGCATCATCACCGCGATGTAGAAGAACGCCTTGGTCTTGCCGGTGGTATAGCGCGCCATGTAGTAGGCGATCGGGAACGCCACGACCGCACTGGCCACCGACACGGCGATCGCCATGCTCAGGGTGCGCAGGATGATGTCGAAGTTCGACGGCTGGAACAGCGCCGCGAAGTTGGCCAGGGTCAGGTCGGGGGTGACCGCCATGGTGAAGTCGTCGAAGGTGTAGAAACCCTGCCACAGCAGCACCAGCAGCGAGCCCAGGTAGATCGCGCCGAACCACAGCAGCGGCGGCACCAGCAGCAGCGACAGGTACAGGTTGGGCTTGCGGTACAGCAGGTTGGATACCCTGCGCAACGGCGCCGTCTGGGGGAGAACCATGGTGTTCATCTCACACCCCGCCCGCGACGGTGTCGTGCAGCGGGATCATCGCTTCCCGCGCCCACCGTGCGCTGATGCGCTGGCCGGTGCGGTGCTGCGCGCCCGTGTCGGTCCACTGGCTGTTGGCCTGGCTGACGCTCAGGGTCTGGCCGTTGTCCAGTTTCAGCTCATAACGAGTGGCGCTGCCCTGGTACTGGATGTCGTGGAGCAGGCCGCTGACTTCGATCTCGTGGCCGGCCAGCGGCCCTTCGGCGAAGCGCACGTGCTCCGGACGGATCGAGAACGGCTGCGGATGGCCGCTGAGCTGGCGGGCCAGGTCGCCGCGGATCACGTTGGAGGTGCCGACGAATTCGGCGACGAAGGTGGTGGTCGGTTTCATGTACAGGTTGCGCGGCGTGTCGACCTGTTCGATCCGGCCCTTGTTGAACACCGCCACGCGGTCGGACATCGACAACGCTTCGGTCTGGTCGTGGGTGACGAAGATGAAGGTGATGCCGAGCTGGCGCTGCAGCTTTTTCAGCTCGCTCTGCATCTGCTCGCGCAGCTTGAGGTCGAGTGCGCCCAAGGGCTCGTCGAGCAGCAGCACCCGGGGGCGGTTGACCAGGGCGCGGGCGAGGGCGACGCGCTGGCGCTGGCCGCCGGACAACTGCACCGGCTTGCGCTCGCCGTAGCCGCCGAGGGCGACCATCTCCAGGGCCTCTTCGGCGCGCTGGTGGCGTTCGGCCTTGCTCACGCCCTTGACCTTCAGGCCGTAGGCGACGTTGTCCCGCACGTTCATGTGCGGAAACAGCGCGTAATCCTGGAACACGGTGTTGACGTCGCGCTGGTACGGCGGCAGCCCGGCGGCTTCGGCGCCGTGGATGCGGATCGAGCCGGCGCTCGGCTGCTCGAACCCGGCGATCAGGCGCAGGCAGGTGGTCTTGCCCGAGCCTGAAGGGCCGAGCATGGAAAAGAACTCGCCGTCCTGGATATCGATGGAGACCCGGTCAACGGCCTTCACGTCGCCGAAGGTGCGGGAAACGTTGGTGAACTGGACTGCAAGCGTCATGGTGCGGTACTCCGGGAAGGCGAGGGCCGTCGCAGCGGCCCTGCCTGGACTTCTGAAGAGTCTGAATCTTGAAGGGCATCGCGGGCAGGCCCGCCCCCTACAGGGGGATGCGGCTGGGTGTAGGCGCGAGCCTGCCGGCGACGGGGCTCAGCGGCCGCCCATGATCGCGATGTAGTCCTGGGTCCAGCGGCTGTACGGCACGAACTTGCCGCCCTCGGCCTGCGGGGTCTTCCAGAAGGCGATCTTGTCGAACTGGTCGAAGCCGTTGGTCTTGCAGCCTTCGGCGCCGAGCAGTTCGCTTTCCTTGCACGCCGCCGGCACCGCCGGCAACGAGCCGAACCAGGCGGCCACGTCGCCCTGGACCTTCGGCTGCAGCGACCAGTCCATCCACTTGTAGGCGCAGTTGGGGTGCTTGGCCTCGCTGTGCAGCATGGTGGTGTCGGCCCACCCGGTGGCGCCTTCTTTCGGGATGGTCGAGGCGATCGGCTGCTTGTCGGTCGTCAGCCCGTTGACCTGGTACGGCCAGGAACTGGACGCCGCCACGCCTTCGTTCTTGAAGTCGCTCATCTGCACGGTCGCGTCGTGCCAGTAGCGGTGGATCAGCTTCTGCTGGGCGCGCAGCAGTTCAAGCACGGCCTTGTACTGCTCTTCGGTGAGCTGGTACGGATCCTTGATGCCCAGCTCAGGCTTGGCGGTCTTGAGGTACAGCGCCGCGTCGGCGATGTAGATCGGGCCGTCGTAGGCCTGCACGCGGCCCTTGTTCGGCTTGCCGTCGGGCAGGTTCTGTTCGGCGAACACCACGTTCCAGCTGGTCGGTGCGGTCTTGAACACGTTGGTGTTGTACATCAGCACGTTCGGGCCCCACTGGTACGGGGTGCCGTAGGTCTGCTGGCCGACCACGTACCAGGGCGCATCCTTGAGGCGCGGGTCGAGGTTCTTCCAGTTCGGGATCAGCGCGGTGTTGATCGGCTGCACACGCTTGCCGACGATCAGCCGCAGGGAGGCGTCGCCGGACGCGGTCACCAGGTCGTAGCCGCCCTTGGCCATCAGGCTGACCATCTCGTCGGAGGTGGCGGCGGTCTTCACGTTGACCTTGCAGCCGGTTTCCTTCTCGAAGCCGGTCACCCAGTCGTAGGCCTTGTCGCTTTCGCCGCGCTCGATGTAGCCCGGCCAGGCGACGATGTCGAGCTGGCCTTCGCCGGCGCCGACGGCCTTCAGCGGCTCGGCGGCCTGGACGCCGGCACTGGCCAGCAGGGCCGTGGTGATTGCACTGAGCAGTGCGGTCTTGTGCACGAACATGGTGAACCCTCTTCTTCAAATTATGGTCGGGGCAGTGGTGAACGCGGTGACGCATGCCGTGATCGGCTTGTTATTAGCGTAGTCAGAGATGCTGTCCGTGACGGGCCATGATGTGCCGCACCACGCTGTAGTCCTGCAGCGAGTCGCTGGATAAGTCTTTGCCGTAGCCGGAGCGTTTCAGGCCGCCGTGGGGCATTTCGCTGACCAGCATGAAATGGCTGTTGATCCAGGTGCAGCCGTATTGCAGCCGGGCGGCGACCTGCATGGCCTTGTCCAGGTTCTGCGTCCACACCGACGAGGCCAGGCCGTATTCGGAGTCGTTGGCCCAGTCCACCGCCTGCGCCAATTCGTCGAAGCGGGTCACGGTCACCACCGGGCCGAACACTTCGCGCTGGACGATCTCGTCGCTCTGCCGGCAGCCGGCCAGCAAGGTCGGCTGATAGAAGAAGCCGGGCCCGGAATGCACCGCCGCGCCGGTCACCCGCTCGATGTGCGGCTGGCCGAGGGCGCGTTCGACGAAGCTGGCCACCCGGTCGCGCTGGCGGGTGCTGATCAGCGGGCCGATCTCGTTGTCGGCGTCGCGCTTGCCGGCGAAGCGCAGGTTGCCGACGGCGGCGCCGAGTTCGGCCACCAGCTTGTCGTGGATGCCGGCCTGGGCGTAGATCCGGCAGGCGGCGGTGCAGTCCTGGCCTGCGTTGTAGTAGCCGTAGGTGCGCACGCCTTCGACCACGGCCTTGAGGTCGGCGTCGTCGCAGACGATCACCGGGGCCTTGCCGCCCAATTCAAGGTGCGTGCGTTTGAGGGTCTTGGCGGCGGCCTGAAGGATTTTCTGCCCGGTGACGATGTCGCCGGTCAGCGACACCATGCGCACTTTCGGGTGGCCGACCAGATGGCTGCCGACCCCTTCGCCGCCGCCGCAGATGATGTTGATCACCCCGCGCGGCAGGATCTCGGCCAAGGCCGGCGCCAGCGCCAGGATCGACAGCGGTGTGTGCTCCGACGGCTTGAACACCAGCGTGTTGCCGGCGGCCAGGGCCGGGGCGATCTTCCACGCGGCCATCATGATCGGGTAGTTCCACGGCGCAATCGATGCCACCACGCCGAGGGGGTCGCGGCGCACCATGCTGGTGTAGCCGGGCATGTACTCGCCGCTGAGCTGGCCGGTCTGGCAGCGCACGGCGCCGGCGAAAAAGCGGAACACATCGACGGTGGCGCTCAAGTCGTCCTGGCGGGCCAGGTGCAGCGGCTTGCCACAGTTCAGGGCTTCGAGGCGGGCGAGGTGGTCGGCGTGCCTTTCGACGGCGTCGGCGATGGCCAGCAGCAGGCCGGAGCGTTGCTGCGGGGTGGTGCGCGACCATTCGCCGAAGGCACGGTGGGCGGCGAGGATGGCGGCCTCGACCTGCTCGGTGTTGGCCTCGGCGATCTGGGTCAGGACTTCGCCGGTGGCCGGGTTGAGGATCGGTTCGACGAAACCCTGGCCTGCGACCAGTTCGCCGTCGATCAGCAACGCGGTACACATCGGGGTCTGCGCGCCAGCCATTTTCCGTGATCTCTTTTCTTGTGGGTTCATGGCACTCCCTGTGACCGGGAGCCGAACGTCTTATGGATGAAGCAAGACTAGTGCGCGGCTCCGGGGTCGACAAATTCTAAATACTGAAGGTGGCATTCGATTAAATAGATGGCTTGCGCCCGCCGTGGGGCTGCTCGCGGGCCACGGTGAGGAACGGGTCGACCAGCGCCGGCCGGGCGGTGCCGCGGCGCCAGGCCAGGCCGACGTCGAGGGTCTGGCTGAGGTCGGCGATGGGGCGGGCTTCGATGATGTCGCCCTCCAGCGACCACGGGCGGTAGGTCATGTCGGGCTGGATCGACACGCCGAGCCCCGCCGCCACCAGGCTGCGCACCGCCTCGGTCGAGGCGGTCCTGAGGGTGACCTTGGGCTGCAGCCCGGCGCCGCGCCACAGGCGCTGGGCGCTGCGGTCCATCTCGTCGACGTTCAGCTGGATCAGCGGTTCGCCGGCCACGTCGGCCAGGTTGATGCTGTCGTGTTCCAGCAACGGGTGCTGGGCCGGCAGCCAGAGACGGTGGGGTGAGTGGGTCAGCACCTCGGTCTGCAAGGCGTGGCGGTCTTCCAGGTTGGACAGGATCAGCACGCCCACGTCGATTTCGCCGCTGACCAGCAAATGCTCGATGTACGGCCGCTCGTCCTCCATCACCCGGATCTCGACATTGGGGTAGGCGCGCTGGAAGCGGGTGAGCAGATCCGCCAGGTAGTAGCCGGCCACCAGGCTGGTCACGCCGACGGTCAGTTGCCCGGCAACCTGGTCGGTGCTCTGCTGCAGGCTGCGCTTGGCGTTGTCCACGGTGGCCAGGATCAGGTGCGCCTGACGCAGGAACTGGTGGCCCTGGTGGGTCAGGGTCATGCCCTTGGCGTGGCGGTTGAACAGGCTGACGCCGATCTCTTCCTCCAGTTGCTGGATGGCCAGGGTCAGGGTCGACTGGGAAATGAACGCGGTCTGGGCGGCGGCGGAGATCGAGCCGGTCTCGGCCACGGCGATGAAATGGCGGATCTGACGCAGGGTCATCATGGCGGCGTACCCGGTGGGCTGTTTTTATCGATGGTTCCGAGTGTATATCGGTTTTCGCGAAGGGAGACTGCCCGGCACGCAACATCCGGAAGCACACTCGGGGGCCGGTGCCGGGCACTTTCGAACTAGGCTCAAGGCCTCACCGATCTGGAAAGTCCCTGTTTTGGAGGCGGAACATGAACACCCGTGGATTGCTCGATCAACTGCTCAAGTCCGGTCAGGCGCTGCTGCAGGACAAGGCCGGCGCAGGGCAGGGCAAAGCGGCGGCCGGCGGACTCGGCGGCCTGCTGTCCGGCGCGGGCGGCGGGGCACTGGCCGCCGGCGCCATGGGCCTTTTGCTGGGGAGCAAGAAGGCGCGCAAGGTCGGCGGCAAGGTCGCGCTCTACGGCGGCCTCGCCGCGCTCGGCGTGATTGCCTACAAGGCCTACGGCAACTGGAATGCCCAGCAGGGCCGGGCGCCGGAAACCGAACCGCAGACCCTCGACCGCCTGCCGCCGGCCCAGGCCGAGCAACACAGCCAGGCCATCCTCAAGGCCCTGGTCGCCGCCGCCAAGGCCGACGGCCATGTCGATGAGCGCGAGCGTCAGTTGATCGAAGGCGAATTCGCCAAGCTCGACAACGACCAGGCCCTGCACCACTGGCTGCACGCCGAACTCAACAAACCCCTCGACCCCGCCGACATCGCCCGCGCCGCCGGCACGCCGGAGATGGCGGCGGAGATGTACATCGCCAGCGTGATGATGGTGGACGAGGAGAACTTCATGGAGAAGGCGTACCTGGACGAACTCGCACGGCAGTTGGGGCTGGAGCCGGGGTTGAAGCTGGAACTGGAGAGGCAGGTTCGCCAGATCCCGCTGTAGGAATTTCGGGCCGGCCACCGCGAACCTAGGGGCGATGGCCGATCCATCGCCCCTTTTTGCCACTCCGCCACTGGTGCGCCTGCCCCCGCTTGCCGGAAAGTCCGTCCCAATGCCTGTACCGATTCAGCGTCGGCAGGCCTGAGCGTGGCAAAGCGTCTTATAAATGAAACACCGCCCTCAGCTATACTCCCCCGCATTTCGACCTAGGCACGAGGAATCACTGTGAAGAACTGGACGTTGCGCCAACGCATTTTGGCGAGCTTTGCGGTGATTATCGCCATCATGCTGCTCATGGTGGTCGTCTCGTACTCGCGCCTGCTGAAGATCGAGGCCAGCGAAAACAGCGTGCGCGACGACGCGATTCCCGGCGTCTACTACAGCTCGATGATCCGCGGCGCCTGGGTCGACAGTTACCTGCAGACCCAGGAACTGCTGGGCCTCAAGGAAGGCGAAGGCGTCAGCGCCGAAGACGCGGCGGACTACAAGACGTTCGAAGCCCGCCTGCAGGAGCAGATGACCAACTACCGCAACACCGTGACCACCGACGAAGACCGGATCGAGTTCACCGCCTTCGAGAAGGACCACGACAACTACATGAAGATCCAGGACGCCGTGCTGGATCTGCACAAGCGCAACCTCGAGGCCGAGGCGGTCAAGCTGTTCAACGAGAAGCTGACCCCGGCATGGGTCGGCGGGCGCATGAAGCTCAACGACATCATCGGCGAGAACAAGAAGGTCGCCGACCAGGCCATGAACAACATCGACGACGCGGTGGCGGCGGCCAAGGTCAGCATGTTCGTGTCGCTGCTGGTGGCGGTGCTGGCCGCCGGCCTGTGCGGCCTGTTGCTGATGCGCGCGATCATGGCGCCGATGAGCCGCATCGTGGACATCCTCGAGGTCATGCGCACAGGCGATCTGAGCACCCGCCTGAACCTGGACCGCAAGGACGAGTTCGGCGCGGTGGAGACCGGCTTCAACGACATGATGACCGAGCTCACCGCGCTGGTGTCCCAGGCCCAGCGCTCGTCGGTGCAGGTCACCACTTCGGTGACCGAGATCGCGGCCACCTCCAAGCAGCAGCAGGCCACCGCCACCGAAACCGCCGCCACCACCACCGAGATCGGCGCGACCTCGCGGGAGATCGCCGCCACCTCGCGCGACCTGGTGCGCACCATGACCGAGGTCTCCACCGCCGCCGATCAGGCGTCGGTGCTGGCCGGCTCCGGCCAGCAGGGCCTGGCGCGCATGGAAGACACCATGCATTCGGTGATGGGCGCCGCGGACCTGGTCAACGCCAAGCTTGCGATCCTCAACGAGAAGGCCGGCAACATCAACCAGGTGGTGGTGACCATCGTCAAGGTCGCCGACCAGACCAACCTGCTGTCCCTCAACGCGGCCATCGAGGCCGAGAAGGCCGGCGAATACGGCCGCGGCTTCTCGGTGGTCGCCACCGAAGTGCGGCGCCTGGCCGACCAGACCGCCGTCGCCACCTACGACATCGAACAGATGGTGCGCGAGATCCAGTCGGCGGTGTCCGCCGGGGTGATGGGCATGGACAAGTTCTCTGAGGAAGTGCGCCGGGGCATGGCCGAGGTGCAGCAGGTCGGCGAGCAGCTGTCGCAGATCATCCATCAGGTGCAGGCGCTGGCGCCGCGGGTGCTGATGGTCAACGAAGGCATGCAGGCCCAGGCCACCGGTGCCGAACAGATCAACCACGCGCTGGTGCAGTTGGGTGACGCCAGCAGCCAGACCGTCGAGTCGTTGCGCCAGGCCAGTTTCGCCATCGACGAACTGAGCCAGGTGGCCGTAGGCCTGCGCGGCGGCGTCTCGCGATTCAAAGTCTGATGAGCGAAGTCACCGCCAAACGCAGCGTCGCGCCGGCGGCGAGGCAGGCGCTGTTCCTGCTGTTCCGCATCGGCGAGGAACGCTACGCCTTGCGCGCCACCGAAGTGGCGGAGGTGCTGCCGCGCCTGCCGCTGAAGCCGATCGCCCGGGCGCCGCAGTGGGTGGCCGGGGTGTTCGCCTACCGCGGCGTGGTGGTGCCGGTGATCGACCTCAGCGCCCTCACGTTCGGTCGCAGCGCCGAGGCCCGCACCAGCACACGGCTGGTGCTGGTGCATTACCGCCCTGACGAAAATCAGCCGGCGCGCAAGCTCGGGCTGATCCTGGAGCAGGCCACCGACACCCTGCGCTGCAACGCGGACGAGTTCCAGCCATACGGCCTCGACAACCGCCAAGCGCCCTACCTGGGCCCGGTGCGTGAGGATGCCCAGGGTTTGGTGCAATGGGTGCGGGTGGCCGACCTGCTGGACGACAGCGTCCGTGGGCTGCTGTTTCCGACGCCGCCGCTGGATCCGGCGCGGCTCGAGGAGGCCCCATGAGCGGCGACCAACGGTTCTTCGGCTTCCTCAAGGAACGCATCGGCCTGGACGTGGCGTCGGTGGGGCCGGCCATCATCGAGCGGGCCGTGCGCCAGCGCATCACCCTGTCGCAGTCGGCAACCGCCGAGGAGTACTGGCAGACCCTGCAAGGTTCGCGGGACGAGCAGCAGGCGCTGATCGAAGCGGTGATCGTGCCCGAGACGTGGTTCTTCCGTTACCCGGAATCCTTCGCCACCTTGGGCAAGCTGGCGCGCAAGCGCCTGGCCGACCTCAACGGCATGCGTGCACTGCGCATCCTCAGCCTGCCCTGTTCGACGGGGGAGGAACCCTATTCGATCGCCATGGCCTTGCTCGACGCGGGGCTCAAGCCCCATCAGTTCAAGGTCGACGGCATGGACGTCAGCCCGATGTCGGTGGAAAAGGCCCGGCGGGCGCTGTACGGCAAGAACTCCTTCCGCGGCCAGGACCTGGCGTTCCGCGACCGCCATTTCAGCCCGGAGCATGAGGGTTACCGGGTCAATGACCTGGTGCGCGAACAGGTGCGCTGGCAGACGGGCAACGTGCTCGACCCGACGTTGCTGGCCGGCGAGCCGCCGTTCGATTTCGTGTTCTGCCGCAACCTGCTGATCTACTTCGACCAACCGACCCAGCGGCTGGTGTTCGAAGTGCTCAAGCGCCTGACCCACGTCGACGGCGTGCTGTTCATCGGCCCGGCCGAGGGCAGCCTGCTGGGCCGGTTGGGCATGCGTTCGATCGGCATCCCGCAGTCGTTCGCCTTCAGCCGTCAGGACGATCCGCAGCCCGAACCCTTGCCGGCCACGTTCGCGCACCCGTTGCCTGTGCCTTTGCCGGTGCGCCAGCCGATCCGCAGCGCCCCTGCCGCGCCGGCGCGCCCGCGGCCGTTCGCCCCGGTGACGCCGTTGCCGGTGGCCGGCAAGGGTGTGCCTTCCGATGCGTCGGCCTTGCTGGCGGACATCGCCGGCCTGGCCAACGAAGGCAAGAGCGCCGAGGCCCGCGCCGCGTGCGAGCGCTACCTGCGCACCCACGAGCCGGTGGCCCAGGTGTTCTACTGGCTCGGCCTGCTCAGCGACGTCGCCGGCAACGCCCTCGAAGCCCAGGGCCATTACCGCAAGGCGCTGTACCTCGAACCGCAGCACCCTGAAGCCCTGATGCACCTGGCCGCCCTGTTGCAGGCCCAGGGCGACGGCGCAGGCGCCAGACGATTGCAGGAGCGCGCGGCCCGCAGCGCCGGCTCCGCCGACAGTGAGCGTAAACGATGATCCCGTCCGACACCTTGAACGTCACCCATGAAGACGCCCGGGCCATCGACGATTGCTGGAACCGCATCGGCATCCATGGCGACAAGTCCTGCCCGCTGCTGGACGAACACATCCATTGCCGCAACTGCTCGGTGTATTCCGCCGCCGCCACGCGCCTGCTCGACCGCTATGCGCTGCAGCAGGACGAACGCGACCCGGTGGCGACCACCGTCGAGTCCGAACTCAAGACCCGTTCGCTGCTGATGTTCCGCCTCGGCGAAGAATGGCTGGGCCTGGCCACCCGCAGCCTGGTGGAGGTGGCGCCGCTGCAGGCGATCCATTCCCTGCCGCACCAGCGCTCCCGGGCCTTGCTCGGGGTGGCCAACGTGCGCGGGGCGCTGGTGGCGTGCCTGTCGCTGGTGGAGCTGCTCGACCTCGAGGCCGGCGCCGCCCCGGCCACCGGCGCACGGGTCATGCCGCGCATGCTGATCATCGCCGCCCAAGGGGGACCTGTGGTGGTGCCGGTGGACGAAGTGGACGGCATCCATGCCATCGACGAACGCCTGCTCGAGGCCGCTTCCCGCTCCGGCGCCCAGGCCGGCGCCAAGTACACCCGGGGCGTGCTGCCCTTCAAGGGCCGCAGCCTGCGTTGGCTGGATGAAGAACAGCTGCTGTCCGCCGTGACCCGGAGCCTCACATGACCCCCGAGCAAATGCGCGACGCCTCCCTGCTGGAGCTGTTCAGCCTAGAAGCCGAGGCCCAGACCCAGGTGCTCAGCGCCGGGCTGCTGGCGCTGGAGCGCAATCCGACCCAGGCCGACCAGCTGGAGTCGTGCATGCGCGCGGCCCACTCGCTCAAGGGCGCGGCGCGGATCGTCGGCATCGACAGCGGCGTCAGCGTCGCCCATGTGATGGAGGACTGCCTGGTCAGCGCCCAGGAAGGGCGGCTGTTCCTGCGCCCGGAACACATCGACGCGCTGTTGCAGGGCACCGACCTGCTGATGCGCATCGCCCACCCGACCAACGCCCCGCAGCCCGCCGACATCGACGCCTACGTGGCGTTGATGGGGCGCCTGATCGACCCGGCGGGCGCGCCGGTGGTTTCAACCCCGCCGCCCATGGCCGAACTGCTGCTTGAGCCGCCCGTGGCGCCGGTGATCTCTGCACCGGTTCCGGAGCCCCAGCCCGAGCCGGTGGAGCCCGAGTCGGCCCCGATCCCGGCCCCGCGCAAGGGCAAGCGCACGGCCGAAGGCGGCGAGCGGGTGCTGCGGGTCACCGCCGAACGCCTGAACAGCCTGCTGGACCTGTCGAGCAAGTCCCTGGTGGAGACCCAGCGGCTGAAACCGCACCTGGCCACCATGCAGCGCCTCAAACGCATGCAGAACAACGGCCTGCGGGCGTTGGAAAGCCTCAACGTGCACCTCAAGGAACATGCGCTGAGCCTGGAGGCCCAGGAAGCGCTGGAAGATGCGCGGCGCCTGCTGGCCGAATCGCAGCAGTTGCTGGCGGAGAAAAACGCCGAGCTCGACGAGTTCGCCTGGCAGGCCAGCCAGCGCGCCCAGGTCTTGTACGACACGGCGCTGGCCTGCCGCATGCGGCCGTTCGCCGACGTGCTGTCCGGTCAGGTGCGGATGGTGCGTGACTTGGGCCGCAGCCTCGGCAAGCAAGTGCGGCTGGAGGTCGAGGGCGAGAAGACCCAGGTCGACCGCGACGTGCTGGAGAAGCTCGAAGCGCCGCTGACCCACCTGCTGCGCAACGCCGTCGACCACGGCATCGAGACCCCGGCGCAGCGCCTGTTGGCGGGCAAGCCGGAAGAGGGCCTGATCCGTCTGCGCGCCTCGCACCAGGCCGGGCTGCTGGTGCTGGAGCTGAGCGACGACGGCAACGGCGTGGATCTGGACAAGGTGCGCCGCAGCATCGTCGAGCGTCAGCTGTCGCCGGCCGAGACCGCCGCCCAGTTGAGCGAAGAAGAGCTGCTGACGTTCCTGTTCCTGCCGGGGTTCAGCCTGCGGGACACCGTCACCGAGGTCTCCGGCCGCGGCGTCGGCCTCGACGCGGTGCAGCACATGGTGCGCCAGTTGCGCGGCGCGGTGGTGCTGGAGCAGGTGGCGGGCGAGGGCAGCCGTTTCCATCTGGAGGTGCCGCTGACCCTGTCGGTGGTGCGCAGCCTGGTGGTGGAGGTCGGCGATGAGGCCTACGCCTTTCCGTTGGCGCACATCGAGCGCATGTGCGACCTGGCGCCGGAAGACATCGTGCAGGTCGAGGGCCGCCAGCACTTCTGGCACGAAGGCCGCCATGTCGGCCTGGTCGCCGCCAGCCAGTTGCTGCAGCGTCCGGCCAGCCAGAACAGCGGCGACACCCTCAAGGTGGTGGTGATCCGCGAGCGCGACACCATCTACGGCGTGGCGGTGGAGCGCTTCATCGGCGAGCGCACGCTGGTGGTGCTGCCGCTGGACGAACGTCTGGGCAAGGTGCAGGACATCTCGTCCGGGGCATTGCTCGACGACGGTTCGGTGGTGCTGATCGTCGATGTCGAGGACATGCTGCGGTCGGTGGACAAGCTGCTCAACACCGGGCGCCTGGAGCGCATCGCCCGCCACGGCGGCCAGGCGGCGGAAGCGGCGCGCAAGCGTATCCTGGTGGTCGATGACTCGCTGACGGTGCGCGAACTGCAGCGCAAGCTGCTGCTCAACCGCGGCTACGACGTGGCGGTGGCGGTCGACGGCATGGACGGCTGGAACGCCCTGCGCTCCGAAGACTTCGACCTGCTGATCACCGACATCGACATGCCGCGCATGGACGGCATCGAACTGGTCACCCTGCTGCGGCGCGACAACCGCCTGCAGTCGTTGCCGGTGATGGTGGTGTCCTACAAAGACCGCGAAGAGGACCGGCGCCGCGGGCTGGACGCCGGGGCCGACTATTATCTGGCCAAGGCCAGTTTTCATGACGACGCCCTGCTCGATGCAGTGGTCGAACTCATCGGAGGGGCGCGGGCATGAGGATCGCAATCGTCAACGACATGCCCCTGGCGGTGGAGGCACTGCGCCGGGCGCTGGCGTTCGAGCCGGCGCACCAGGTGGTGTGGGTCGCCGGCAACGGCGCCGAGGCGGTGCGACTGTGCGCGGAGAACACCCCGGACCTGATCCTGATGGACCTGATCATGCCGGTGATGGACGGCGTCGAGGCCACCCGGCGGATCATGGCCGAAACCCCGTGCGCCATCGTCATCGTCACGGTCGACCGGCAGCAGAACGTGCATAGGGTGTTCGAGGCCATGGGCCACGGCGCGCTGGATGTGGTCGACACCCCGGCCCTGGGCGCCGGCAACGCCCAGGAAGCGGCGGCGCCGCTGCTGCGCAAGATCCTCAACATCGGCTGGCTGATCGGCGAGCGGACCACCCGTTCCCGCCCGGCGCAGCCGCCCCAGCGCAGCTCGGCGTCGTGCAAGCGGCTGGTGGCCATCGGCTCGTCCGCCGGCGGGCCGGCGGCGCTGGAGGTCCTGCTCAAGGGCCTGCCGCGCAACTTCTCCGCCGCCATCGTGCTGGTGCAGCATGTCGACCAGGTGTTCGCCGCCGGCATGGCCGAATGGCTGGCGAGCGCCAGCGGCCTGGACGTGCGCCTGGCCCGCGAGGGCGAGCCGCCGCAGGCCGGCGCGGTGCTGCTGGCGGGCACCAATCACCATATCCGCCTGCTCAAGAACGGCACGCTGGCCTACACCGCAGAGCCGGTCAACGAGATCTACCGGCCCTCCATCGATGTGTTCTTCGAGAGCGTGGCCAACTTCTGGAACGGTGACGCCATCGGGGTTTTATTGACCGGAATGGGACGCGACGGGGCCCAAGGGCTTAAGCTCATGCGTCAGCAGGGTTATTTGACCATCGCCCAGGATCAGCAAAGCAGTGCGGTGTACGGCATGCCCAAGGCCGCGGCGGCGATCGACGCGGCCGTGGAAATCCGTCCGCTGGAAAAGATAGCGCCACGGTTGCTGGAGGTTTTCCCCAAATGAATCCATGTTTCAGCAATCCCGGCTCCCGCAGTATTCAGGTGACCGCCCATGAATGACTTACAGATCGATGACATCAAGACCGACGAAAACGCCGCCATGGTGTTGTTGGTGGACGATCAGGCGATGATCGGCGAAGCCGTGCGCCGCGGGCTGTCGAATGAAGAGAACATCGACTTCCACTTCTGCTCCGACCCGCACCAGGCGGTGGCCCATGCGGTGCGGATCAAGCCGACGGTGATCCTCCAGGACCTGGTGATGCCCGGCCTCGACGGCCTGAGCCTGGTGCGCGAATACCGCAACCACCCGGCGACCAAGGACATCCCGATCATCGTCCTGTCGACCAAGGAAGACCCGCTGATCAAGAGCGCGGCGTTCTCGGCCGGGGCCAACGACTATCTGGTGAAGCTGCCGGACAACATCGAGCTGGTGGCGCGCATCCGCTACCACTCGCGCTCTTACATGACCCTGCTGCAGCGCGACGCGGCCTACCGCGCCCTGCGGGTCAGCCAGCAGCAGCTGCTCGACACCAACCTGGTGCTGCAGCGGCTGATGAACTCCGACGGCCTGACCGGGCTGTCCAACCGTCGGCACTTCGACGAGTACCTGGAACTGGAATGGCGCCGCTGCCTGCGCGACCAGAGCCAGTTGTCGCTGCTGATGATCGACGTCGATTACTTCAAGTCCTACAACGACACCTTCGGCCACGTCGAAGGCGACGAAGCCCTGCGCAAGGTGGCCACGGCGATCCGCGAGGCCAGCGCGCGGCCGTCGGACCTGCCGGCGCGCTACGGCGGCGAGGAGTTCGCCCTGGTGCTGCCCAACACCTCGCCGGGCGGTGCGCGGCTGGTGGCGGAGAAGCTGCGCCAGACCGTCGCGGCCCTGAAGATCCCGCACATCGCACCGACCGAAGGGTCGAGCCTGACCATCAGCATCGGCCTGGCGACGATGGTGCCGGAGGCGGGCAGCGACTGCCGCCTGCTGATCTCGGCGGCGGACCGGGGCCTTTACCAGGCCAAGAACAACGGGCGCAACCAGGTGGGGATCGAGTAACCCCCGCCAGCCCGCATCGCCAGCAGGCTGGCTCCCACAGGCATTTCGGCCGGAAGCGGAGTCTGCGGTCACTGCGCAACACTGTGGGACCGAGCCTGCTCGCGATGGCGGCGCATGGGTCGTTGCGTTGGCGACTGCACACCGCTTTCGGGCTGCGCAGGCCGCTGTCAAGCGAATTGAGGTTACAGCCGCCGGACGGGCTGCCGCGCCAGCCCGATTACGTTATACTCGCCGGCTTTCAAAAGTTCGCCAACGAGTGCTGCCTGTCATGGAAATCAACCCGATCCTGAACACTATCAAGGACCTGTCCGAGCGCTCCGAAACCATTCGGGGGTATCTTTGACTACGATCAAAAGCATGAGCGTCTGACCGAGGTCAACCGCGAGCTTGAAGATCCGAGCGTCTGGAACAAACCCGAATACGCCCAGGAGCTGGGCCGCGAGCGCGCCGCCCTGGCGCAGATCGTCGAGACCCTGGACGGACTGTCCGGCGGCCTGGCCGATTGCCGCGACCTGCTGGACATGGCCGTCGAAGAGAACGACGAAGGCGCCGTAGGTGACGTGGTCACTGAACTGGCCCGCCTCGAAGACTCCCTGGCCAAGCTGGAATTCCGCCGCATGTTCAGCGGCGAAATGGACATGAACAACGCCTACCTGGACATCCAGGCCGGTTCCGGCGGCACCGAGGCCCAGGACTGGGCCAACATCCTGCTGCGCATGTACCTGCGCTGGGCCGACAAGCGCGGCTTCGACGCGACCATCATGGAACTGTCCGCCGGCGAAGTCGCCGGGATCAAGGGCGCCACCGTGCACATCAAGGGCGAATACGCCTTCGGCTGGCTGCGCACCGAGATCGGCGTGCACCGTCTGGTGCGCAAGAGCCCGTTCGACTCCGGCAACCGTCGCCACACCTCGTTCTCGGCCGTGTTCGTCTCGCCCGAGATCGACGACAAGGTGGAGATCGAGATCAACCCGGCCGACCTGCGGATCGACACCTACCGCTCCTCCGGCGCCGGCGGCCAGCACGTGAACACCACCGACTCGGCGGTGCGGATCACCCACGTGCCGACCAACACCGTGGTCAGCTGCCAGAACGAACGTTCCCAGCACGCCAACAAGGACACCGCCATGAAAATGCTGCGGGCCAAGTTGTACGAGCAGGAAATGCAGAAGCGCAACGCCGCTTCCCAGGCCCTGGAAGACAGCAAGTCCGACATCGGCTGGGGTCACCAGATCCGTTCGTACGTGCTCGATGCTTCGCGGATCAAGGATCTGCGCACCAACATCGAACGCAGCGACTGCGACAAGGTGCTCGACGGCGACATCGACGAATACCTGGAAGCGAGCCTGAAGTCCGGGCTGTAAGAGACGTAACACAGGGTTCGGCTGATTTCTGTCCGATCCCTGTGGAAGCCAGCCCTGCTGGCGATCCCCGGTCCGCAAGGCCCGGGGGCAACGAACCTGTGATGGAAAATTTGAAGACATGAGCGACCAACAACCCGATTCGCAAGCCCTGCAACAGGAAGAGAACTCCCTGATCGCCCTGCGCAAGGAAAAGCTTGCCGCCGAGCGCGCCAAGGGCAACGCCTTCCCGAACGACTTCCGCCGCGAGAACTACTGCGATGCCTTGCAGAAACAGTACGCGGACAAGACCAAGGAAGAGCTGGCAGAGGCTGCAATCCCGGTCAAGGTCGCCGGTCGCATCATGCTCAACCGTGGCTCGTTCATGGTGATCCAGGACATGACCGGCCGCATCCAGGTCTACGTCAACCGCAAGACCCTGTCGGAAGACACCCTGGCGGCGGTCAAGACCTGGGACATGGGCGACATCATCGCCGCCGAAGGCACCCTGGCCCGTTCCGGCAAGGGCGACCTGTACGTCGAGATGACCGATGTGCGCCTGCTGACCAAGTCCCTGCGCCCGCTGCCGGACAAGCACCACGGCCTGACCGACACCGAGCAGCGCTACCGTCAGCGCTACGTCGACCTGATCGTCAACGAAGACGTGCGCCAGACCTTCCGCGTGCGTTCGCAGGTCATCGCCCACATCCGCAGCTTCCTGATGAAGCGCGACTTCCTCGAAGTCGAGACGCCGATGCTGCAGACCATCCCGGGCGGCGCCGCGGCCAAGCCGTTCGAAACCCACCACAACGCGCTGGACATGGAAATGTTCCTGCGCATCGCGCCAGAGCTGTACCTCAAGCGCCTGGTGGTCGGCGGTTTCGAGAAGGTGTTCGAGATCAACCGCAACTTCCGCAACGAAGGCGTCTCGACCCGTCACAACCCTGAATTCACCATGTTGGAGTTCTACCAGGCCTACGCCGACTACGAAGACAACATGGACCTGACCGAAGAACTGTTCCGCGAGCTGGCGCAGCTGGTTCTGGGCAGCACCGACGTGCCGTACGGCGACAAGGTGTTCCACTTCGGCGAGCCGTTCGCCCGCCTGTCGGTGTTCGACTCGATCCTCAAGTACAACCCCGAGCTGACCGCCGATGACCTGAACGACATCGACAAGGCCCGTGACATCGCCAAGAAGGCCGGCGCCAAGGTGCTGGGCTTCGAAGGCCTGGGCAAGCTGCAGGTGATGATTTTCGAAGAGCTGGTCGAGCACAAGCTGGAGCAGCCGCACTTCATCACCCAGTACCCGTTCGAAGTGTCGCCGCTGGCGCGCCGCAACGACGAGAACCCGAACGTCACCGACCGCTTCGAGCTGTTCATCGGCGGCCGTGAGATCGCCAACGCCTACTCCGAGCTCAACGACGCGGAAGACCAGGCCGAGCGCTTCATGGCCCAGGTGGCCGACAAGGACGCCGGCGACGACGAGGCCATGCACTACGACGCCGACTTCGTCCGCGCGCTGGAGTACGGCATGCCGCCGACGGCCGGTGAAGGCATCGGCATCGACCGCCTGGTGATGCTGCTGACCAACTCGCCGTCGATCCGCGACGTGATCCTGTTCCCGCACATGCGGCCGCAAGCGTAAACGTTTCACTTAAAAAACCGCCTCGAACAGGCGGTTTTTTATTGCCTGTCTGGTACAAACGTATCAAATGGTTACTTTTGAAAAGAACAACAGAGGAATACCTGCCGTGATCGGTGCAATGGCTCAAGAGGGTGCAGCGGGAATCGCCGTTGCGGTCGCTGAAAGTGTTCAGTACCAGGGTCGCAAGGCCAGCCGACAGGGCAGCGAGCAGCGCCGGCAGGACATTCTCGACGCGGCGATGCGCATCGTCGTGCGCGACGGCGTGCGTGCCGTGCGCCACCGTGCGGTGGCGGCCGAGGCCGGCGTGCCGCTGTCGGCCACCACTTATTACTTCAAGGACATCGATGACCTGCTCACCGATACCTTCGCCCAATACGTCGAGCGCAGCGCGGCCTACATGGCCAAGCTGTGGATCAACAACGAAGGCCTGCTGCGCGAGATGGTGGTCAGCGGCGACGGCAGCCCCGAGTCGCGCTCGCAACTGGCCGACGACATCGCCCGGCTGATGGCCGACTATGTGCACCGGCAACTGGTCAACCGCCGCGAACACCTGATGGCCGAGCAGGCGTTCCGCCAGGAGGCGCTGCTCAACCCGCGCCTGGCGGAACTGGTGCGTTCCCACCAGCAGATCCTGCTGCAGGGCACCTGCCAGCTGTTCCAGGTGCTGGGTTCCCGGGAACCGCAGCAGGATGCCAAAGTGTTGACGGCGATTATCGGACGGATGGAATATCAGGGCCTGCTCAACGGTGTCGAGCCATTGGCCGAAGAGGACATGCTCGGCATCCTGACGCGGTACATGCATCTGGTGCTGGCGTCGGTGTGACGCAATCCCCTTGTAGGAGCGAGCCTGCCCGCGATGACGGTGCGACAGGCAGCAGCGATGTTGAATGCAGCGACGCGTTCGCGGGCAAGCCCGCTCCCACAGACGTTTTCTACAGGAGTTTCGGGTGGACGATTACCAGCAGACGATACGCACGCTGTCCGATCGCATTGTGCTGGCGCAGACACCGATCCGCGTCCTCGACGCGGTCAAGTGGGACGAGAACGTGCGCAAGGGTTTCCTCAAGGCCAAGGGCAAGGAACTGCCGGCAGTGGACCGGGACTACTACCTCAACCGGCCGCTGACCTTCGATTCGAGCAAGGTCAAGCTCGAGTTCCAGAACATCGAGCGCGACATCACCCGCCAGCTCGGCCAATTCAGCCCGGTGGGGCAGATCATGCGCCGCATGTGCAAGGAGTACCGCATGGTGGTGCGCATGCTCGAAGCGCGCGGCACCGAGGACTTCGGCCTGATTTCCCAGGAACTGTACGGCGCCGCGTCCGATGCGTTCCATGCCGGCGATCCGACCCTGGCCGACCTCGGCCTGATGATGTCCGACTACCTGAACAACATCGACGGCCGCGGCGACCTGAAGGACGAGCCCAAGACCCTCACCGCCAAGGACGCCGTGCACCTGCTGCAGACGCGCCTGAACAAAGTGTTCGGCGAAGCCGAGGAAACCATCCGGGTGTTCGAGTCCGACGGCATCGTCGCCGACGCGGCGGCGGGGGCCGACTACATCAAGATCCGCACCGACGCGATGTTCAACGGCCGCGACGTCCGGGCCCTGGAAGTGCATGAAGGCCTGGTGCACGTCGGCACCACGCTCAACGGCCTGAACCAGCCGATCTGCACCTTCCTGGCCAAGGGCCCGCCTTCGTCGACGGTGACCCAGGAAGGCCTGGCGATCCTGATGGAAATCATCACCTTCGCCTCCTACCCCAGCCGCCTGCGCAAGCTCACCAACCGCACCCGCGCCATCCACATGGTGGAGGAGGGCGCGGACTTTCTTCAGGTCTTCGAGTTCTTCCGCGAGCAGGGCTTCGAGATGGCGGAAAGCTACGGCAACGCGAGCCGGGTCTTCCGGGGTTCGGTGCCGACCGGTCTGCCATTCACCAAAGACTTGTCCTACCTCAAGGGCTTCATCATGGTTTACAACTACATTCAGTTGGCCGTGCGCAAGGGCAAGCTCGAGCAGATCCCGCTGCTGTTCTGCGGCAAGACCACGCTGGAGGACATGCGCACCCTGCGCCAACTGGTGGACGAAGGCCTGGTGGTGCCGCCCAAGTACCTGCCGGAGCAGTTCCGTGACCTGAACGCGCTGTCGGCGTGGATGTGCTTCTCCAACTTCCTCAACCATTTGAGCCTGGACCGGATCGAGGCGGACTACTCCAACATCCTATAGGGCAAACACAATACCTGTGGGAGCTGGCTTGTCGGATCGCCGCACCGCAGCGATTGCATTCTGTCAGTCATTATTGATGTTGGCTGACCCACCGCCATCGCTGGCAAGCCAGCTCCCACAGGGTTATTTGTTCTTCTCTGAATCGTTCGCCAATTTCCTTCGCGAGGTTTCACCGGATGAGAATCCTCGGCATCGTCTGCCTGCTCCTGACCCTCGGCGGGTGCAGTTCGCTGCTGTTCTACCCCGAGCGCGGCCAGTTGTTCACCCCGCAGAAGGCCGGGCTCGACTACCGCGACGTGACCCTGACCACCGCCGACGGCCTGCGCCTGCACGCCTGGTGGCTGCCGGCCAAGGCCGGGGTCGAGGTCAAGGGCACGGTGCTGCACCTGCACGGCAACGGCGGCAACCTGCCGATGCACCTGGGCGGCAGTTGGTGGCTGCCGAAGAACGGCTATCAGGTGCTGCTGGTGGACTACCGCGGCTATGGCCTGTCCGAAGGCGAGCCGTCGCTGCCGGCGATCTACCAGGACATCGACGCCGCCTTCGCCTGGCTGGACCGCGCGCCCGAGGTCAAGGGCAAGCCGCTGGTCGTGCTGGGCCAGAGCCTGGGCGGCGCGATGGCGGTGCACTGGCTCGTGCGGCATCCGGAACGCCAAAAGCAGCTCAAGGCCCTGGTGCTCGACGGCGTGCCCGCCAGCTACCGCAGCGTCGGCCAGTATGCGCTGAGCACCTCGTGGATGACCTGGCCGTTCCAGGTGCCGCTGTCGTGGCTGGTGCCGGACGGCGACAGCGCCATCCGTTCGATGGAGAAGCTCGACGGCGTGCCGAAGCTGATCTACCACAGCATCGACGATCCCCTCGTGCCCCTTTCCAACGGCATCCGTCTGTATCAAGCTGCGCCGCCGCCCCGTGTGCTGCAGCTGACCCGCGGCGGCCACGTGCAGACCTTCGGCGACCCGGTGTGGCGGCAGGTGATGCTGCGTTACCTGGACGACCCCGAACACTTCAACGGCCTGCGCCGCCTCGGCGAGATCCCCAACTATCCGCCGTCCCCGAAAACCGAAGACGAACCCCCAGAGAGTCCGCAATGAGTGAAGAACGTAACGCCATCCCGCTGATCATCACCGGCATCTGCAGCATCCTCGGCACCGTCGGTGCCCTGTGGTACTACGGCTACCTGCACTTCGCCAAACCCGAGGATGCGCTGCTGCTCAACGACTTCACCATGCTCAAGACCATCCCCGGCGAGGATTACCGGGTGTCGCTGGAACCGGCGCCGCAAGTGGCGCAATGCATCGACGGCGTGCTGGTGCTGTTCGACACCGAACAGAAAGGTCTGACCGGTGTGCTGGTCAACAACAAGAAGAAAGCGGTGCGCTGCATGGGCCAGGAAACTCCGCAGCAACTGCAGCAATAACGGTCTCACAGCCTCTTGTGGCGAGGAAACCGGGAAACGAAAAGCCCCGCCTGATCGCTCAGGCGGGGCTTTTCGCATCAGCGTGCGACGCTTAGTTCGCGCTCACCGCCGAACGCGGCAGCACCGGCTGGTTGTCGTTGGAGATGGTCACTTCCACCCGACGGTTCATCGCCCGGCCCGAGACGCTGCCGTTGTCCGCCACCGGGTATTCCTTGCCGTAGCCCTGGGTCACGATGCGCGACGGATCGACGCCCATCTTGATCAGTGCCACCTGCACCGAGGTCGCCCGGCGTTCGGACAGCGACTGGTTGTAGCCCGCGGTGCCGGTGCTGTCGGTGTAGCCCTCGACGATCACCTTGCGGTCGGGGTTCTCCTGGAGGAACTGCGCCAGCTTGTTGATGTTCATCAGGCCGCTGGACTTGAGCTCGGCCTTGTTGGTGGCGAACAGCACGTCGCCGAAGGTCACCAGGGTGCCGCGGTCGGTCTGTTTGGCGTTGAGGCTGTCCTGAAGCTGTTTGATCTGCTGGTCGCGGGCGTCCAGGCGGGCCTGGGCGCGCTGGGCCGCGGCGTTCTTCAGGTTGGCTTCGGCGGTGCGCAGGGCGATGGTCTGCTTGGCCACTTCCACGCGCTGGTTGGTGAGGTAGGCCAGTTGGTCGACCTTGGCCGCGTCTTGCTTGTCCAGGTAGGCCTTGTCGGCCTTGTCCAGGTAGTCGCTGGCCTCTTTGGTCTCCAGGGCGGCGACCTTGCTGGCCTGCGGGTTGGCCTGCAGGCCTGCGTAGTTGGTGCGCGCCTGTTCCAGGTTCGGGTTCGGCGGGGTGGAGCACGCCGCCAGGGCAACGCTTGCGGCCAGCAGAGCAGGGATCATCAGTTGATTACGCATGTTCGTTCGTCCTTCTGTCGATAAGAGATTCAGCCTTGCGGTCGGGATGCGCGCTTACTGCACGGTGCGCTGACTTTCCTGACGCAGTTCCTGAACGCCCTTCTGGGAGTCCTTCACGGCCTGCTCGGCCTTCATCGCCTGGGCCTTGCGCTCGGCGACCCGGGCGTCCCACTCGGCCTGTTCGGCCAGGGTGCGGGCCTGATCGTATTTCTTGTCGTGCATGGCGATTTCAGCCTGCTTGAGCTTGTCCTGGGCCTGCTTCATTTCCACGGCGGCGAATTCGGTGCCGCCGGCGCTGACCGCGCTGTTGACCGCCGATTGGGTGACGGCGTACTGCTCGGTCGGCGGGTTGCCGGCGCAACCGGCCAGCACGACGCCGGCGCCCAGGGCCAGGGCGACCAGTTTCAGGCTGCGCAGAGGGGTGGACGAGGTTTGGGTCTTCATGGTCTTCAACTCCATTGTTCAACTCCTTGGATAACGCTGAATCCATCCTGGACGAGGAGTCGCATGCGTCGTGTCGGAGCGCGTTCTGAAACGCTCGTCCCAGGCGTGGTTACCTGTTCCGACCGGGGGCATTTTTTAAAAGTTCAGAAAAGATGGCCCATCGCCAAAAAAAATTTGACCGAACGGGCAGGGCTCTAAAACGGGAACTTTGGCGGTGTCTGGCGGTATGGGCGGGCCGATTGCCGTCCGAAAAGCGAGAGCGGGCTTGCTTGCCATGCGCTGTGTCAGCCACGACTGAAGCAGCCAGAAAGGGCGCTTTCGCGGGCAAGCCCGCTCCCACAGTTTTCGGGGGGGGGCACACATTTCCCTGTGGGAGCCAGCCTGCTGGCGATGGCGTCAGGCCTGAGACCGCAGGCCCAGGTCAAGACCGTTGCTCCCACAGGATGAGCTGTGCGGGATCAGTGCTTCGGCTTGCCGGCGGCGGACAGATCCTGCAGATGCCGGCGCGACAAGGCGAGGAAACGCGGCGTCGGGCCGACGTCCTCGTACAGCGGATCGCCTTCCTCGTCGGTGGCGACCACCGTCGAGCCCTTCACGTACGGCAGGCTCGCCTCGAACTCTTCGAGGGCGGCGCCGATCAGTTCGCCGAGCAGTTCCTCGGGATGCCGCTTGGGGTACATCTCGGCGATGGCGGCCAGCCGCGCGGCGGCCTCCACGTCCAGGCGGATGGTGTAGCCGGTGTCGGTCAGGCGACCCTTGGCGGTTTCTTCCCAATGCTGGGCAAGTTCTCGGATTTTCATGATGACCTCATGGCGCACCCGCTCGTGGCAGGTTCTGGTGAGTGTCCGGCGGGGCCGGCGGCAAGCCGTTGTGGGGCCTGTTGTTGAGGTTAGCTGGCGGGCGCGGGGTTGCGTGGCCCTTCGTCGTCTGCTTGTAAGTCGCGCCGCAGAGCGGCACTCTCTGACCATTCGCTCGCTTTTTAGCCGCCTGGACGACTGCTGGAGAACTGCCGATGACCGATATCGATGCACGCTTGCGCGAAGATGTTCACCTGCTCGGAGAGCTGTTGGGCAACACCATCCGTGACCAGTACGGCGAGGGTTTCCTCGACAAGATCGAGCAGATCCGCAAGGGCGCCAAGGCCGACCGGCGCGGTTCGATGGACGCCGAGCTCAGCGCCAGCCTCGATCAGCTGAGCGAAGCCGAACTGCTGCCGGTGGCGCGGGCGTTCAACCAGTTCCTCAACCTGGCCAACATCGCCGAGCAGTACCAGTTGATCCATCGCCGCGAGGCGTCGCAGGCCGCGCCGTTCGAATCCCGGGTGCTGCCGGAGCTGTTGGCCCGCCTGCGCAGCGAAGGCCACAGCGCCGAGGCCCTGGCCCGCCAGCTGGCGCGGTTGGAGATCGAACTGGTGCTCACGGCCCACCCGACCGAAGTGGCGCGGCGCACGCTGATCCAGAAGTACGACGCGATCGCCGCGCAGTTGGCGGCCCAGGATCATCGCGACCTGACCGACGCCGAGCGCGGGCAAATCCACAACACCCTGCAACGCCTGATCGCCGAAGCCTGGCACACCGAAGAGATCCGCCGCACCCGACCCACGCCCGTAGACGAAGCCAAATGGGGCTTCGCGGTGATCGAGCATTCGCTGTGGCAGGCGATCCCCAACCACATGCGCAAGGCCGACCAGGCGCTGCACGCCGCCACCGGCCTGCGCCTGCCGTTGGAGGCCGCGCCGATCCGCTTCGCTTCATGGATGGGCGGCGACCGCGACGGCAACCCCAATGTCACCGCCGCCGTCACCCGTGAGGTGCTGTTGCTGGCGCGCTGGATGGCGGCCGACCTGTACCTGCGCGACGTCGACCGCTTGGCCGCCGAGCTGTCGATGCAGCAGGCCAGCGATGAACTCAAGGCCCGCGCCGGCGACAGCGCCGAGCCGTACCGCGCCGTGCTCAAGCAACTGCGCGAACGCCTGCGCGCCACGCGCAACTGGGCCCATGCGGCGCTGACCGCCGCCACCCCGGCGCCGGCGGACGTGCTGCACGGCAACCGCGAACTGCTTGATCCGCTGGAGCTGTGCTACCGCTCGCTGCACGAATGCGGCATGGGCGTGATCGCCGACGGGCCGCTGCTCGACTGCCTGCGCCGGGCGGTGACGTTCGGCCTGTTCCTGGTGCGCCTGGACGTGCGCCAGGACTCGTCGCGGCACAGCGCGGCCATGACCGAAATCACCGATTACCTGGGCCTGGGCCGCTACGAGGAGTGGGGCGAGGAGCAGCGCATCGAGTTCCTGACCCGCGAACTGAACAACCGCCGGCCATTGCTGCCGGCCCACTTCAAGCCCTCGGCGGACACCGCCGAAGTCCTCGCCACCTGCAAGGAGATCGCCGCTGCGCCGGGCGCCTCGCTGGGTTCCTACGTCATTTCCATGGCCGGCGCCGCGTCCGACGTGCTTGCGGTGCAACTGCTGCTCAAGGAAGCCGGCGTGCTGCGGCCGATGCGCGTGGTGCCGCTGTTCGAGACCCTGGCCGACCTCGACAACGCAGGTCCTGTGATCGAGCGGCTGCTGCAACTGCCGGGTTACCGCGCACGGTTGCAGGGGCCGCAGGAAGTGATGATCGGCTACTCCGACTCGGCCAAGGACGCCGGCACCACCGCTGCCGCGTGGGCCCAATACCGCGCCCAGGAGCGGCTGGTGGAGATCTGCCGCGAACAGCAGGTCGAACTGTTGCTGTTCCACGGCCGTGGCGGCACCGTCGGCCGCGGCGGCGGCCCGGCCCACGCGGCGATCCTGTCGCAGCCGCCGGGATCGGTGGCGGGGCGGTTCCGCACCACCGAGCAGGGCGAAATGATCCGTTTCAAATTCGGCCTGCCCGACATCGCCGAACAGAACCTCAACCTCTATCTGGCGGCGGTGCTCGAAGCGACCCTGTTGCCGCCGCCGCCCCCGACCCCCGAATGGCGGCACCTGATGGACGAACTGGCCGCCGACGGCGTCAAGGCCTACCGCGCTGTGGTGCGGGAAAATCCGCAGTTCGTCGAGTACTTCCGCCAATCCACACCGGAGCAGGAGCTGGGGCGCTTGCCGCTGGGCAGCCGCCCGGCCAAGCGCCGGGCCGGCGGCATCGAGAGCCTGCGGGCGATCCCGTGGATCTTCGGTTGGACCCAGACGCGGCTGATGCTGCCGGCCTGGCTCGGCTGGGAGACCGCGCTGAACAACGCCCTGGCCCGGGGCGAAGGGGATCTGCTGGCGCAGATGCGCGAGCAATGGCCGTTCTTCCGCACCCGCATCGACATGCTGGAGATGGTGCTGGCCAAGGCGGACGCCGACATCGCGCTGTCCTATGACCAGCGGCTGGTCGAGCCGTCGCTGCTGCCGCTGGGTGCGCACTTGCGCGACCTATTGTCGCAGGCGTGCGCGGTCGTGCTCGGGCTGACCGGTCAGTCGCAGTTGCTGGCGCACAGCCCCGACACCCTGGAATTCATCCGCCTGCGCAACACTTACCTTGATCCGCTGCATCTATTGCAGGCCGAACTGCTGGCCCGTTCCCGGCGCCAGGAAGTGGTGCAGGGCAGCCCCGTGGAACAGGCGCTGCTGGTGTCTGTGGCGGGGATCGCCGCCGGTCTTCGAAATACCGGCTAAGGTTTTCTGCGTGGGGCGGGGGCTCCCGCAGCGGTTCGCGGGGGCCGTCTGGCGCACACGGAAAAGGTGCGGTCAGGCGACAGTTAATGATGGGGTTGCGACTTGGGACACTGCGGCGCAACGTCGCGGCAGGGGCCGGTTTCTCCGACTTTTGGTGTCTTGTGTGGGCGCAGCCTGCTGTGTATCTTGATCAGCCTTTGGCCGTTTGGGCGGCCGCGACCCTATTTTCAAGATTGGCCCCACGAGGCGAATCCGTTGTTTTTTATATAAAAAATTGAGGAGCACATCGATGCGCGTCATTCTGCTGGGAGCTCCCGGGGCCGGTAAAGGTACTCAGGCTAAGTTCATCACCGAGAAATTCGGCATTCCGCAAATCTCCACCGGCGACATGCTGCGTGCGGCGGTCAAGGCCGGCACCGAGCTGGGCCTCAAGGCCAAGGGCATCATGGATGCCGGCGGCCTGGTGTCGGATGACCTGATCATCGCGCTGGTCAAGGATCGCATCGCTCAGTCTGACTGCGCCAACGGCTTCCTGTTCGACGGTTTCCCGCGCACCATTCCTCAGGCCGAAGCCCTGGTCACCGCCGGCGTCGAGCTGGACGCCGTGGTCGAGATCGCGGTCGAAGACGAAGAGATCGTGCAGCGCATCGCCGGCCGCCGCGTCCACGAGGCCAGCGGCCGCGTGTACCACATCGTCTACAACCCGCCGAAGGTCGAAGGCAAGGACGACGTCACCGGCGAAGAGCTGGTGCAGCGCAAGGACGACACCGAAGAGACCGTGCGCCATCGCCTGTCGGTCTACCATTCGCAGACCAAGCCGCTGGTGGACTTCTACCAGAAGCTGTCTGCCGCCCAGGGCAAGCCGAAGTACAGCCACATCCCTGGCGTCGGTTCGGTCGAGGCCATCACCGCCAAGGTGCTGGCGGCCCTGAGCTGAAAAAACGGCTCAGCTGCATCATCCACGGCCCGCTTGCGGGCCGTAGTTGTTTATACTGGCGCCCTTTTTCCCCTCCTGATTGACGGACACACCGATGAGCACCCTGCTGGCCCTGGACACCGCGACTGAAGCCTGCTCCGTCGCCTTGCTGCATGACGGCAAGGTCACGAGCCATTACGAGGTGATCCCGCGCCTGCATGCGCAGAAACTGCTGCCGATGATCCAGCGGCTGCTGGCCGACGCTGGCACCACCCTGCAAGCGGTGGACGCCATCGCCTTCGGCCGCGGGCCCGGCGCCTTCACCGGCGTGCGGATCGCCATCGGCGTGGTGCAGGGGCTGGCGTTCGCCCTGGAACGTCCGGTGCTGCCGGTCTCCAACCTGGCGGTGCTGGCGCAGCGAGCCTTGCGCGAGCACGGCGCAAGCCAGGTCGCGGCAGCCATCGATGCGCGCATGGACGAGGTGTACTGGGGCTGCTACCGCGAGACGGCAGGGGAGATGCGCCTGGTCGGCGCCGAAGCGGTCCTGCCGCCGGAAGCCGCAGCGCTGCCGGCCGATGCCGCGGGTGAATGGTTCGGCGCGGGCACCGGTTGGGGCTACGGCGAGCGCATCGCCGTCAGCCCGAGCGGCTCTGACGCCGGCATGCTGCCCCATGCCGAAGACCTGTTGACCCTGGCCCGGTTCGCCTGGGCGCGCGGCGAAGCCATTGCGCCGGACGACGCTCAGCCGGTCTACCTGCGCGACAAGGTCGCCACCCCCAAGGCCCGCTGACTCACGCCCAAGTCAGCGGCTCAGGTAACGACTGCAGAAGCCAGCCTGCTGGCGATGGTGTCGGCAGGCACGCACCGATAGGAGGGGCGAGCCCGTTCCTGTGCTGCCAATCGTCAGTTTCCAACCCCGCGCTTTAAACCTTTTGTCTTTTATGTGTTCTAGTTATCACTCGGCGGTTTGCTAAGTCGGTCAGGTGCCGCTAAATTGCCATCATCGATACCGAGCATGACTTTATGCGTATAGACGGCGTTTCCTCTCATTCTTATCCCATCAAGCGCAAGCCCCGCAAAGGCAACGCGGCGCTGGATGAGTCCGTCGACGATATCGACGGCGAGCTGGAAATCCCTTCCGAGGAGCAACTGGCCGCCCGCGCCGCCAAGGCCTCCGCGCAACGCCTGAGCAATCTGCCCGCCCGTCAGCAAGACATGATCTACCACCGTGCGATGAAGAAGAGCGTGGCCATGGCCTTGGCCAGCTACCTGAGCACCGCCGGGTTTGTCGACTGGGAAGCGGACGTGCTGGGCCTCGACCTGTACATCTGATGGCGCTGCCCTATTACTTGGGTTGTCCGTCCTGGAGCGAAAGCGCCTGGCGCGATTACCTGTACCCGGCGGACGCGAAAACGGCTGACTTCCTCGGCCTCTATGCCCAGGTGTTCAACGCGGTGGAAGGCAACACGACTTTCTACGCCAGCCCGTCGCCGGCCACGGTGCAGCGCTGGGCCGAGGTGATGCCGGAGCACTTTCGGTTCACCGCCAAGTTCCCCGGCGACATCAGCCACGGCGGCGACCTGCGCGACCAGCTCACCGCCGCCGAAACCTTCATCCAATTGCTCGGCCCCCTCGGCGACCGGGTCTCGCCGATGTGGCTGCAACTGTCGAAAAGCTTTACCCCGCAGCGTTTGCCGGAACTGGCGGCGTTCATCGACGCGTTGGACCGGCCCCTGGCGGTGGAAGTGCGCCATGACCAGTTCTTCGCCAAGGGCGAGAGCGAACGGCTGCTCAATCGCTTGTTGCTCGACCGAGGCGTCGAGCGCATCTGCCTCGACCCGCGTGCGCTGTTCAGTTGCCTGTCCACCGAATCGTCGGTGATCCACGCCCAATCGAAAAAGCCCCGCGTGCCCACGCGCCCGGCGGCGTTCACCCAGCATCCGCAGGTGCGTTTCATCGGCCATCCGCAGTTGGAGGCCAACGACCCGTTCCTGGTGCCGTGGGTGGCGAAAATCGCCGAGTGGATCGAAGAGGGGCGCACGCCGTACATCTTCCTGCACACGGCGGACAACCTGCTGGCGGCGAAGCTGGCGCAACGCTTTCACGCCCAACTGATGCAGCGCCTGCCTGGCCTGCCGGCCCTGCCTGAGCTATACAGAGAGCCCGCCGCGGAGCAGTTGGGACTGCTCTGAGGCGGATTTCCTTCTCTGCCCGGGAGCCTGCCGATGGACGCGCAAATCCGTAAAGCCGAAGCCTTCAGAGCCCTGCATGAACGCAGCGGGCTCTTTGTCATGCCCAATCCGTGGGACGCCGGCTCCGCGAAGATGCTCGCCGGCCTGGGCTACCCGGCGCTGGCGACCACCAGCGCCGGGTATGCGTTTTCCCAGGGCAAGCCCGACGGCGGCCTGAGCCTTGAGGAAACCCTGGCCAATGTCCGGGCAATCGCGGCGGCGACAGATTTGCCGGTGTCGGTGGATCTGGAGAACGGTTTCGCCGACGGGCCGGCCGAATCGGCGCAGAGCCTGATCCACGCGGCCAGGGCGGGCGCGGTGGGCGGCTCCATTGAGGACGCCACCGGCCGAGAGGACGCGCCGATCTACTGCTTCGAACATGCCGTGGCGCGGATCGAGGCGGCGGTGGCGGCGGTGCGTTCGTTGCCGTTTCCTTTCACCCTGACCGCCCGTGCGGAAAACTACCTGCACGGCCGGCCCGACCTCGACGACACCCTTCGCCGCTTGCAGGCGTTCGCCGAAGCGGGGGCCAACGTGCTCTACGCGCCGGGCCTGCGCGATGCCGAAGAGGTGCTGGCGGTGGTGCGCGCCGTGGCGCCGAAACCGGTGAATGTACTGATGTCCGGCGGGCTGAAGCTGACGTTGCAGGAACTGGAGGAGATGGGCGTGCGCCGGGTGAGCACCGGGTCGGCGCTGGCGTTGGCGGCGCTCGGGGAGTTCTTCCGGGCGGCCGAGGAGATCAAGCAGTCGGGCACCTTCACGTTCACCTCGCGCTCGATGGCGTATGCCCAGGTCAATCAGCTGTTCAAGGGGTGAGGGCAGGGCGGGGCGCTGAGGCTCAGGCGGCGATGCGCAGGTTCTGCTGAACGATCGGGCGCACCCAGCCGTTGTCGAAGTCCAGCGCACGCTGCTGCTCGACGATCTCTTCGGGGGAGAACGGCGGGAACGGTTTTTCCATGAGGTCGAGGTCGAACTCGGCGATCGGCAGGTACAGCGGACGTTTCTGCGGCGCGGCGCCCGGCTCGGGAACCGGTTGGCCATGGGTGAGCACGATCGGGCGAACCCAGCCGCTCTCGAAGTCCTGCTGCTTCTGCTGGGCGTTGATCTCTTCCGGCGGGAACGGCGGGAACGGCTTGTCGAGCAGTTCCGTCTCGAATTCGGCGATCGGCAGGAACAGCGGCTCCGGCGGGCGGATCTCGGTGTCGACCACGTCGCATTCGCGCTGGCTGATGATGTGCGCGTGCAGGTCGCTGCCCACGGTCGGCTCGTCCGGGCTGTCCAGGTCGACCGGCGGGAACGTGCCGCAGGCCGGCACCACATCACTCGACTGTTCGGCCAGCGCCTGGGCAAAGAAATCCTGCCACAGGTGACTGACCCCGCTCAGTGCCTGAGTGTTCTGACGGCTGAAATCGCCATGGGGCGAGATGTAGCCAATCGATGTGGGAAGAATGCCTGACATTTTTTTCGGTCGACGCTCGGCTCTGGCAGAATGCGCGTTGATTGGGTTATCGGCGGATTTTGCCGATCCTTAACTTTTTGAGCGTGTTTTTCATGATTGAGCATCCAGCGGCCTGCCGCATCCATGTCGAGGCCCTTGAGCCTGCCTTCGAGCCGCAGGCCCGGCAGTGGGCCGAGCGCCTGAGCCTGCCGTTGCAGGCGCAGGACGGCGAGTTCGCCTTGCAGGTCGGCGGGCAGGGCCTGCAGCTGCAGCAGCTGGGGCCGGATGCGCCGGGGCCGGTGCGGGTGGACTTCGTCGAGGGCGGTGCGGCACACCGGCGGCTGTACGGCGGCGGCAACGGCCAAATGATCGCCAAGGCCGTCGGCATCGCCCAGGGCGTGCGTCCGCGGGTGCTGGACGCCACGGCGGGGCTGGGCAAGGATGCGTTCGTGCTGGCGAGCCTGGGCTGCGAGATGAGCCTGATCGAGCGTCAGCCGCTGATCGGTGCGTTGCTCGAAGACGGCCTGGCCCGGGCGGCTGAGGATTTCGACGTGGCGCCGATCGTGGCGCGGATGACGCTGCTCAAGGGCAACTCCATCGAGGTGATGCGCAACTGGGAGGGCGAGCCGCCGCAGGTGATCTACCTCGATCCGATGTTTCCCCACCGCGAGAAGACCGCGCTGGTGAAGAAGGAGATGCGCCTGTTCCGGCCGTTGGTGGGCGATGACCCGGACGCGCCGGCGCTGCTGGAGGCGGCCCTGGCCCTGGCCAGCCACCGGGTGGTGGTCAAGCGCCCGCGCAAGGCGCCGTGCATCGAAGGGCCGAAGCCGAGCCATGCGCTGGACGGCAAGTCCAGCCGCTACGACATCTATCCGAAGAAAGCACTCAAGGCCTGAGCCCCAGGCGCCGCCATCGCCGGCCGGCTCCCACAGTGATGCTCCGGGCATCAGGCATGCGCTGTGGGAGCCCGTCGGCGCGGCGCAGCCGTCAGGGCCGGTAGGCCCGCATGAACAACCCCACCACTTCCTGCACATGGCTCTCGGCCGCCTCGTCGGTCAGCGGCTCGCCGCAGCCGTACAGCAGGCGGAAATTGCCCGCGCCCTTGATCAGGCAGAAGAAATGCTCGGCGGCGTTGCGCGGCAGGTCGATGCTCAGCTCGCCGGTCTCGTTGACGCGGGCCAGCAGCCGCTCCATGCCCTGCACCATGCGCTGGGGGCCGGCCTCGAAGAAGATCAGCGACAGCTTCGGATCCTGACTGCCCAGCGCCATGATGAGCCGGTGCAGGTTCACCGATTCTTCGCTGTTGATCAGTTGGTGGAAGCCGCGGGCAATGTTCAGCAACACATTTTCCACCGCGACGCCGTCCGGCAGTTCGAAGACCATCGACGGCAGCTGCGCTTCGCATTTGGCCGCCACGGCGGCGGAAAACAGCGTCTCCTTGTCGTTGAAGTGACTGTATACGGTCAGTTTTGAAACGCCCGCCTCGGCGGCCACCGCGTCCATGCTGGTGTTGGCGTAGCCGTGGCTCAGGAACAGGGTTTTCGCCGCTTCGAGGATCGCCTGGCGCTTGGCCGGATCCTTGGGGCGACCCGGGCCGTTTGGGGCTGGGGGATTGTTTGGCATTCTTCGCTTTTAATACTGGACTGGTGAGTTTGCTATTAATAACATACCCGCCAGTATAATTATTCCAGGCCCCCTTAGCGAAAGGTCCGTCACCATGTTCCGCTATGCGCTGTCCATTGCAATGCCAGTCAGTCTGGCTTTTTTATTGTCGGCATGCGGTCACGAGGAGGCGACGCCCGTCGCCGTCCGGCCGGCCATGGTGGTTCAGCCAGAGCCTTCGGCGCAGGCGATGGAGAGTTATCCCGGTGAGGTGAGGGCCCGCTACGAGCCGGATCTGGCGTTCCGCATCGGCGGCAAGGTCAGCCGACGACTGGTCGAAGAGGGCCAGCGCGTGAAGGCTGACCAACCCCTGGCCGAGCTCGATCCGCAGGACGTGCGCCTGCAGCTGGAGGCCGCCCGCGCCCAGGTCGCCGCCGCCGAAGCCAACCTGAACCTGGTGCGCGCCGAGCGCGACCGCTACAAGACCCTGATGGACCGGCAGATGGTCAGCCGCTCCCAGTACGACAACGCGGAAAACCTCTACCGCTCCGGCGAAGCCCGCCTCAAGCAGATCAAGGCCGAATTCAACGTCTCGACCAACCAGGCCAGCTACGCGGTGCTGCGCGCGCCGCAGGACGGCGTGGTGTCCCGGCGTTCGCTGGAGGTCGGCCAGGTGGTCGCCGCCGGGCAGACCGTGTTCACCCTCGCCACCGACGGCGAGCGCGAAGTGTCGATCAGCCTGCCGGAGCAGAGCTTCGGCCGCTTCAAGGTCGGCCAGCCGGTTTCGGTGGAACTCTGGACGCAGCCGGATCAGCGTTTCGCCGGGCGCATCCGCGAGCTGTCGCCGGCCGCCGACCCGAAATCCCGCACCTTTGCCGCGCGCATCGCCTTCGCCTCCGGCAAGGTGCCCGCCGAACTCGGCCAGAGCGCCCGGGTGTACGTGCAGACCGCAGAATCCGTGCCGCTGTCGGTACCGTTGTCTGCGCTGACCGCCGAGAACGGCACGACCTACGTCTGGGTCGTCAGCGCCAACAACACCCTGAAGAAGACCCCGGTGCGCATCGGCGCCTTCGGCGAGAAGAGCGTGCCGGTGCTCGAAGGCCTGAACGCCAGCGACTGGGTGGTCGCCGCCGGCGTGCATGTGCTTCTGGAGGGGCAGCAGGTGCGCCCCGTGGACCGTTCCAACCGGGTGGTCAATCTGGCGGGCAAGGAGTAATCCCCGATGGGTTTCAATCTTTCCGCCTGGGCGCTGCGCAATCGCCAGATCGTACTGTTTCTGATGCTTTTGCTGGCGATTGTCGGCGCGTTGTCCTACACCAAGCTCGGCCAGAGCGAAGACCCGCCGTTCACCTTCAAGGCCATGGTGATCCAGACCCGCTGGCCGGGCGCCACTGCCCAGGAAGTCTCGCGGCAGGTCACCGAGCGCATCGAAAAGAAACTGATGGAGACCGGCGAATACGAACGCATCGTGTCGTTCTCCCGCCCCGGCGAATCCCAGGTGACGTTCATTGCCCGGGACTCCATGCATTCGGCCGAGATCCCGGATCTCTGGTATCAGGTGCGCAAGAAGGTCAGCGACATCCGCCAGACCTTGCCGCCGGGCATTCAGGGCCCGTTCTTCAACGATGAGTTCGGCACCACGTTCGGCAACATCTACGCCCTGACCGGCGACGGCTTCGACTACGCGGTGCTCAAGGACTACGCCGACCGCGTGCAGATCCAGCTGCAACGGGTCAAGGACGTGGGCAAGGTGGACCTGCTCGGCCTGCAGGACGAGAAAATCTGGGTCGAGCTGTCCAACGTCAAGCTGGCCACCCTCGGCCTGCCGCTGGCGGCTGTGCAGCAGGCGCTGGAGGAGCAGAACGCGGTGTCCACCGCCGGGTTCTTCGAGACCGGCAGCGAACGCCTGCAACTGCGGGTCTCGGGGAATTTCCAGACGGTCGACGAAATCCGCAACTTCCCGATCCGCGTCGGCGACCGCACCTTCCGCATCGCCGATGTCGCCGACGTGCGCCGCGGCTTCAACGACCCGCCCGCGCCGCGCATGCGCTTCATGGGCGAGGACGCCATCGGCCTGGCCGTGGCGATGAAGGACGGCGGCGACATCCTGGTGCTGGGCAAGGCGCTGGAGCTGGAGTTCGCCCGCATCCAGAAGAACCTCCCGGCCGGCATGCAGCTGCGCAAGGTCTCCGACCAGCCGGCGGCGGTGAAGACCGGCGTCGGCGAGTTCGTCCAGGTGCTGGTCGAGGCGCTGGCCATCGTGCTGCTGGTGAGCTTCTTCTCCCTCGGCGTGCGCACCGGCATGGTGGTGGCGCTGACCATCCCGCTGGTGCTGGCAATGACATTCGCCTGCATGTACTACCTGGGGATCGGCCTGCACAAGATTTCCCTCGGTGCGCTGGTGCTGGCCCTCGGGCTGCTGGTGGACGACGCGATCATCGCCGTGGAGATGATGGCGATCAAAATGGAGCAGGGCTTCGACCGGATCAAGGCCGCCAGTTTCGCCTGGACCAGCACCGCGTTCCCGATGCTCACCGGCACGCTGATCACGGCGGCCGGGTTTCTGCCGATCGCCACGGCGCAGTCCGGCACCGGCGAGTACACCCGTTCGATCTTTCAGGTGGTGACCATCGCGCTGCTGGCCTCGTGGGTGGCGGCGGTGGTGTTCGTGCCCTACCTGGGGGAAAAGCTGCTGCCGGACCTGGCGAAGCTCCACGCGGCCAAGCACGGCCCGGATCAGCCGGACCCTTACGGCACGCCGTTCTACCAGCGGGTGCGTCGACTGGTGGAATGGTGCGTGCGCCGGCGCAAGACCGTGATCGTGCTGACCATCGGCCTGTTCGTCGCCTCGGTGATGCTGTTCCGCTTCGTGCCCCAGCAGTTCTTCCCGGCTTCCGGGCGGCTGGAGCTGATGGTCGACCTGAAGCTGGCCGAAGGCGCCTCCCTGGCCAACACCGCCGCCGAGGTCAAACGCCTGGAGGCGCTGCTCAAGGATCGCGCCGGCATCGACAACTACGTGGCCTACGTCGGCACCGGCTCGCCGCGCTTCTACTTGCCGTTGGATCAGCAATTGCCGGCCGCCAGCTTTGCCCAGTTCGTGGTGCTGGCCAAGACCATCGAGGAGCGCGAAGCCCTGCGCACCTGGCTGATCGACACGCTCAACGAACAGTTCCCGACCCTGCGTTCGCGGGTCACGCGGCTGGAGAACGGCCCGCCGGTCGGCTACCCGGTGCAGTTCCGCGTCACCGGCGAACACATCGAGGAAGTCCGTGCGCTGGCCCGCAAGGTCGCGGCCAAGGTGCGCGAGAACCCGCACGTGGTCAACGTCCACCTGGACTGGGAAGAGCCGAGCAAGGTCGTGTACCTGAACATCGATCAGGATCGCGCCCGGGCCCTGGGCGTGAGCACCGCCAACCTGGCGAAGTTCCTGCAGAGCTCGCTGACCGGCTCCAGCGTCAGCCAGTACCGCGAGGACAACGAACTGATCGAGATCCTGCTGCGCGGCACCGTGCACGAACGCACCGAGCTGTCGCTGCTGCCGAGCCTGGCGGTGCCCACCGACAACGGTCGCAGCGTGGCGCTGTCGCAGATCGCCACGCTGGAGTACGGGTTCGAGGAAGGCATCATCTGGCACCGCAACCGCCTGCCGAACGTGACCGTGCGCGCCGACATCTACGGCAAGGAGCAACCGGCCACCCTGGTGCAGCAGATCATGCCGACCCTCGACCCGATCCGCGCCGAACTGCCGGACGGCTACCTGCTGGACGTCGGCGGCACCGTGGAGGACTCCGAGCGCGGGCAGAAGTCGGTCAACGCCGGCGTGCCGATGTTCATCGTTGTGGTGCTGACCTTGCTGATGGTGCAGCTGCGCAGCTTCTCGCGCACGGCGATGGTGTTCCTGACGGCGCCGCTGGGCCTGATCGGCGTGACCCTGTTCCTGCTGGTGTTCCGCCAGCCGTTCGGCTTCGTGGCGATGCTGGGCACCATCGCGCTGTCGGGGATGATCATGCGCAACTCGGTGATCCTGGTGGACCAGATCGAACAGGACATCGCCGCGGGGCTCAAGCCGTGGCAGGCGATCATCGAGGCCACCGTGCGCCGGTTCCGGCCCATTGTGCTGACCGCCCTGGCGGCGGTGCTGGCGATGATCCCGCTGTCGCGCAGCGTGTTCTTCGGCCCGATGGCGGTGGCGATCATGGGCGGGCTGATCGTGGCGACGGCGCTGACGCTGCTGTTCCTGCCGGCGCTGTATGCGGCGTGGTTCCGGGTCAGGAAGGAGCCTGTCTGATCTCCTACGCCAATATCAGACCGGTCTGATATTGAGCCGTCGGGGCCTGGATGCTGTACTCGACGCTCCGTTTTCGACGAGCGTTCGAGTCAGCCTCCATGAAAAATCCGCCTCCCTTGAAGGGCAGGACCGATCCGGTCTTCGAGCTGTTGGTGCGCCCGCCCCACAAGCATCGGTTGATGGACTATCTCGCACTGCTCAAGCCCCTCGACGACCGGAACCGTTACCTTCCCTTCGACGCCTTGCGCCATCGCTGGGCGGCGGGGCTCGATGCGAGGCTCTGCTGGGCATTGGTCAAGAAGGCCAGGGCCGCCCAGCACATCAACCTGCTGCCTTTGGGCGAGCCGGCGCAGTGGGGCAAGTACCTGCTGACGCCGCTGGCGCAGAAGACCCTCTGCGTGGTGGATCGGCAGACCACTTCGGCCTCCCTCGAATACAGGGCGAGCCGGATCGGCGAGCGTGCGCATTTCAGCTGTCTGCTCAACGACCTGACCGAGGACGAGGCCATCGCCAGCAGCCAACTGGAGGGCGCGGCGACCACGACGCGGGTCGCCAAGGACATGCTCAGGCACCGGCGCCAGCCGCGCACCCCCGACGAGCGCATGGTCATGGGCAATTACAGGATGATGGGGTTCGCCTGGGAAAAGCGTCATGAGCCTTTGAGTGTCGGGCTGATCGCTGCGCTCCATCGGGTCGGTGTGGAGGGGATCGATGATGCGCAGTATCAGCCGGGCCGTTTCAGGCGCGATGACGACGTGGTGGTCCAGGACGGCGAAGGCAACACGGTGCATCGGCCGCCGCCCGCCGCCGGGTTGGTGGCGCGCCTTGAGGCCCTCTCTCGGTGGGTCAATCAAAGGCATGATGATCTGCACCCTTTGATCAAGGCGATCACGCTGCATTTTGCCCTGGGTTACGAGCACCCGTTCCGCGACGGGAACGGGCGGGTCGCCCGGGCGTTGTTCTATTGGTTCATGTTCAAGAACGACTTCTCGGCGTTTCGCTACGTCGCGATCAGTCTCCTGCTGCGCAATGCGCCGGTGCAGTACGGGCGCTCGTACCTGCATACGGAAGCGGACGAGCTGGATTTGACTTACTTCATCGAGTTCCAGTGCTCGGTGATCCTGCGGGCGGTGAATGCCTTTGCCGATGCCTATCGCAAGAGCCTGGCGCACACCGAAGACTTCGAGCGCGGGTTGTTGGCGTCAGGGTTCTTCGAGCGGCTTTCGGACAGGCAGCGGGCGCTGTATCGGGCGGCCAAGAGCGAGGTGGCCAAGGAATTCACGGCGGGCAATGTGCAGGAGCATCTGGGGTGCTCCTATCGGGCGGCGGTGTCAGCCCTGAACGGGCTGGTGGGATTGCAGGTCTTCGAGAAGCGGAAAATGGGGCGCGAGTGGGTGTTCTTCCTGCGTGCGGCGCCACCCTTTGAAACGAAGAAAGGGAGCGATGCCTCTCGCTCCCTTGTCCTGTCGGCCTAGAGGGTGCCGAACACCTTCTTCGCCAGGCCGGTCGCCGCGGCGGCCGGATTCTTGCGGATGGTTTCTTCCTGCTTGCCGATCATTTCGAACAAGCCATCGAGCGCCTGCTCGGTCACGTAGCTTTCGATGTTGGCGCTCTTGGCGTCCACCACGCCGAAGGTCGCGGCCTGGCCTGCGAACGCGTTGTACTTCTGCGCCACGCCGACCTTGTCGGTGGCCTGCTTGACGATCGGCAGGAACTTGGCGCGGATCTGTTCGCGGCTGGTCTTGTTCAGGTACTGGGTGGCGGAGTCGTTGCCGCCGCTGAGGATGCCCTTGGCGTCTTCGACGGTCATTTTCTTCACGGCGTCGACGAGGATCGGCTGGGCCTGCACCACGGCGGTCTCGGCGGCCTTGTTCATGCTGGTCTCCAGTTGGTCGACCTGGTCGCCCATGCCGAACGCCTTCATTTTGCTGGCGACCTTGCCGAGCTTGCCCGGCAGTTCGATCCTCACGTCCGGGTTGTCGCTGAAGCCGCCCGGCGTGCCCAGCTGTTTGACGGCCAGTTGCGCACCCTGGGTCAGGGCGTCCTTGAGGCCGCCGGTGGCGTCGGACTGCGACAGGTCGCTCAAGGACAGCGCGGACGCGCCGGCGGAGATCATCAGGCCTGCGCACAGGCCGGCGAAGCGAAGGGTAGGGCGGAGCATGGCGGCTTCCTTGTTCCTGAAAGTGAATTAGCGGACGGCGTCGACGCGGACTTTGAACGGCTGCGGATCGTTGCCGTCGAGCTGCACGGCGTGGTGTTCGGTGGTGATGAACATCAGTTCACCATTGACCTCGATGCGCGCGCTGACCGAATAGCGGTGGCCGGGTTTGACCTGGGCCGGATCGTAGCTCAAACGGAACGGCAGCGGCACCTGGCCTTTGACCGGGCCGGTCTGTTCGTCGAGCACCACGGCCGGGGCGTCGGCCAGGGATACGTCCTGCAGGCTCACGCTGAGGGTGGCGCTCGGCGGCAGGGCGATGCGTTGCAGGTAGAACACTTCGCCGTCGAGGCTGGCCTTGCCGGCCGGCGTGGTGGATTGGCAGGCGCTCAGCAGCGTGGCGGCGGCGAGCAGGGACAGTCTTTTCATGGAAACCTCTGGGACAGGGGCGCCGGAAGAATCCCGACGCCCCGGAAAATCTAGCGGAATTTGGCGGCTGCGTCAGTGAACAAACGTAATGGCGCCGCGAGCCGGCGGATGATCGACGGCCATTCGGCTGAACGTGCCGCACGCGCCGCCGGCACCAGTTCCGCCCGCCCGGGATAGACCGCGATGCGTTGGTGATAGCGGTTTTCGATGCCGCTCAACGCATACTGCCTGCCGGGGATCAGTTGCCGCGGATCGTAGCGAAGGTAGAACGAGCGGGCGCTCTGTTCATCCTGGGTGATACGGAGCAGTTCGACGTCCGGGCTGTCGGGTTCGTGCAGGCTGATGGTCACGGCTTCTTCCGGCGCGACAGTCTCGGGCTCCTGGACGTTGACATACAGGTAGCCGACCGGGCTCAGGTGCACGGTCTGGCGATGCGGGGCGCGATTGACGATGACCAGGTGATCCTGTTTCACCAGCAAGGGCTGCCGGTCGTGGAACAACTGGACACTGATCCGGTATCTGACGCCGATGCCGCTCAGGCGGTGTTCAAAGGCGAAGTCCCATTGGCCATCGGCGATGGAAGGGGTTCTCCATGCTTTGATTTTCATCGGTGCAGTGCCGTTGTCCGCATGGACTTCGACGACGGTTTCGTTCTCTCCGTCGGCAGGTGCCTTGAAGGTTTCGGGAAGACTGAAGGTCAGCCTGATGAGGGGTGCAACTTCGTTCAATGGGTTCATTTCGATGTCCTTATCGATCAAAAGAACCCATTAGTCCACGAATCAACCGACCGGAAAATGCTGGCACCTTCCGGTTAGTTGTCCGCACGTTTCAGCTTTCAGTGGTCGGCTGCACGGGGGCGGCCGCTTCGGCGGCATCTTCGCTGCGGTGCAGCGCCACCTGACGGATCGACAGGCGGATCTCCGCCGGCAGCACGCGCTTGGCCGCGCCTTCGGCCAGTTCGCCGAGCAGTTCGTGGTAGCTCAACTTGCCGGCCTCGTCGCGGCGCAGCACATCCAGGTCGAGCATCGTCTGGATGAAGTGGCGGAACAGGCTCTTGTCGAAGAACTCCGGGGCATTGAGCCCGTGCAGGATCGACAGGCGCTGGGCCATGACCGTGCACAGGTCTTCCAGCTCTTCGGCGCTGAGGCTGTTCTGGCCGCTGTTGAGCAGCAGTGAGACGGTCATGTAGAAGCGCTGCAGGGTCTGGGCGATGCTGCGCGACAGCAGGGTCAGCAGCACGAAATGCCGTGAGCTCGGGGCCGGGCGCAGGTACACGTCCTTCTCGAAGCGCAGCAGGCCTTGTTCGACGAACGCTTCCAGCCACTGGTCGATCACCGCATCGAGCTCGTCCAGCGTCCAGCGGATGAACAGCTCTGCCTGCAAGTACGGATACAGCGCCCGGGTGTAGCGCAGGATCTGCTCGCGGCTCATGCGCGAGCTGCTCTGGAAGAAGCTCGCCAGCAGCGCCGGCAGGGCGAAGATGTGCAGCACGTTGTTGCGGTAGTAGGTCATCAGGACGGCGTTCTGCTCGTCCAGGTAGAGGATCTTGCCCAGCGCGTCGTTCTGCTCGGACAACAGGTCCATGTCCTTCACATGCTTGATCAGCGCCTGGCCGTCGCCTTGCGGCAAGGTGGTGTGCGGCGAGTACGGCACCTTGCGCAGCAGCGCCAGGTACAGATCCAGCACCCGCGCCATGGCGCGGTCGTCCAGGGCCAGGCGGCCGGTGGACAGCAGCGCCAGCGCCACCAGGTTCACCGGGTTGACCGCCGCCGCTTCGTTCAGGTGCTGCGCGACCTTCTCGCCCAGGCGGTTGGTGGTTTCGTTGAGCCATGCCGGCTTGAACTGCGGGCCGAGGTCTTGCTGGCGCCAGCCCGGCTGTTCGTGGTCGAGGAACTCCGCCAGCTTGATCGGCTCGCCGAAGTTCACCGCCACCTGGCCGAAGCGCTGCTTGAGCGCGCCGATGACCTTGAAGATGTCGAAGATCGATTCTTTCTTCTTGCTCGCCCCGCGCAGTTCGCCGAGGTAGGTCCGGCCTTCCAGCACGCGCTCGTAGCCAATGTACACCGGCACGAACACGATCGGCGTGCGCGAGGAACGCAGGAAGCTGCGCATCGTGATCGCCAGCATGCCGGTCTTCGGTTGCAGCATGCGCCCGGTGCGCGAACGGCCGCCCTCGACGAAGTACTCCACCGGGAAGCCCTTGGTGAACAGCGTATGCAGGTATTCGTTGAACACCGAGGTGTACAGCGGGTTGCCCTTGAACGTACGGCGCATGAAGAACGCGCCGCCGCGGCGCAGCAGGCCGCCGATCACCGGCATGTTCAGGTTGATCCCGGCGGCGATGTGCGGCGGGGTCAGGCCGTTGCGAAACAGCAGGTAGGACAGCAGCAGGTAATCGATGTGGCTGCGGTGGCAGGGCACGTAGATCACTTCATGGCCCGGCGCGATCTTCTGCACGCCTTCGATGTGGTTGACCTTGATCCCGTCGTAGATCTTGTTCCAGAACCAGCTCAGCACCACTTCCAGGAAACGGATGGCGGTGTAGGTGTAGTCCGAGGCGATCTCGTTGCCGTAGCGCAGGGCCTGGGCCTTGGCCTTTTCCGCCGAGATGTTTTCCCGCTCGGCCTCGTCGAGGATCGCCTGGCGCACCAGCGGCTGGTTGATCAGGCCCTTGACCAGGTTGCGCCGGTGGGAGATGTCCGGGCCGATCACCGCCGCCTTGAGGTTGCGAAAATGCACCCGCAGGATCCGCTGGGCCATGCGCACGGTGCGTTCGTGGCCCTTGTTGTGGTCGATCAGTTCGCGCAGGTGGATCGGCGCTGAGAACTGCACGCGGGTCTTGCGTCCCAGGATCATGATGCTCAGCAGGCGGCGCAGACGGCCGGTGACCGCCCAGCTGTCGGCGAACAGCAGTTTCCACGGGCTCGACTCGCTGTCCGGCGACTGGCCCCAGAACACGCTCACCGGAATGACCTGCGCGTCTTCGGCGGCGTTCTGGCTCAGGGCGCTGACCAGCCGGGTCAGGGTCGGCGGCGCGCCGCGCTTGTCGTGGCGGCCGAGCCAGTCCGGATCCGGCGTCAGGTAGAAGAACGCCGCCGGCTCGATCAGCGACCCGACGGACACCGGCAGCACCGGGCGCGGCAGGCCGGCCTTGGTGCACTCGGTGTCGAGCACGGCCAGGTCGGTCAGCGAAGGGGTCTGCAGGACGTAGAACACCGGACGGCTGCGGTCGAGGTCGAGGGTGAACGACGACTGGTTGATCGTCTCCGAGCGGACCCAGAGGTACAACAGCCGGCGCAAGGTGCCGAACACAAGACGGCGGAACGGGGAACGGGTCATACGGATTCTTCGTCATTGAATAAAACCGAGCGTTTGCTCGGGAAGGGCGACAGTGTGCCGGATTCGCTGAAAATCGGCAAAAAAGCGGCCAAGTAAACTCTTGTTGAGACTATCGGCACCTGACATATACTCGGCGGTCTGTCGCCGGGGCCCTTGTATGGACGTCGGGCGCAGGCTGACGTTCCTCAAAGGCTTTCCTGCGAAAAGCCCGTTCAATAATAAAAAGGGAGTATGAACAGATGGCAACACGTGAAACCGGCAACGTGAAGTGGTTCAACGACGCCAAGGGTTACGGCTTCATCCAGCGCGAAGACGGGGTGGACGTGTTCGTGCACTACCGCGCGATCCGCGGCGAAGGGCACCGTTCGCTGACCGAAGGCCAGCAGGTGGAGTATGCGGTGGTGCAGGGGCAGAAGGGCCTGCAGGCTGAGGATGTGGTAGGCCTGTAACGCCACGCTCCGAAACCCCAAAACGCATGTGGGAGCGAGCCTGCTCGCGATTGCGGTGTTTCAGCCGGCATTGATGTCGACTGACATTGCGCAATCGCGAGCAGGTTCGCTCCCACATTTTTGGGGCTGAAACGCAGGTCAGCTCGTGCGCCAGGTGATCTCTTCCTCGCCGTCGGCGCTGATGCGGATCCAGCGGTCCGCCGTTTCCTCGCCTTCTTCCTCGACCCAGCTGCCCGGTGCGCAGCGCACTTCGACGTTCAGCGCGGCGAAGGCGGCGCGGGCGCAGGCGATGTCGTCGTCCCATGGGGTCTGGTCGCTTTCCAGGTACAGGCTGTTCCATTTGCCCACGGCCTTGGGCAGCCAGGTCACGGGGATGCTGCCGGCCAGGCATTTGAAGGTCTGGCCCTTCTGCTTCCATTCGCTGCACGGGCCCAGGGCGGCGCCGAGCCATTCGGCGATCTGCTTGTGGTCGACGTCGGCGTCTTTCAGGTAAATCTCGATGTCCGGTTGGCGCATGGATGTCCTCACTGCGGGTCTGAAAAATCCATTCGCGGATTTAGCCGGCCCCGGGCGGTGCCCGAGTCCAAAGGGTTATTGAAGAACGAAATAATCGTAGCGCATCGACACGGTGGTCACGAAGGGCTCGGCCTGGCCGATCACCGCGGCGCGGCGCTCGGCGCTGGCGCGCCAGCCGTGGGGCGTCATGGCCAGCAGGTTGGCGCGGTCTTCGGGCTTGTCCAGCGTCAGCTTGAACTCCAGCGTTTCGCTGTGGGCCAGCGCCATGCCTTGCGGCACCAGGGCCAGGTGCTTGTCGTCGGTGTATTCGCGCACTTCGTCGTACAGGCGTTCGCGCAGTTCCATCAGGTGGCCGCGGGTCGGCCCGACCTTCATCAGGCCGCCGCCGACGCTGAGCAGGCGCTTGGCCTCGTCCCAGTCCAGCGGGCTGAACACGCTGGCCAGGAACTGGCAACTGCCCGGCGCCAGCGGCACGCGGGCCATGCTGGCGATCAACCAGGTCACGGCGGGGTTGCGCTTGCAGGCGCGCTTGACCGCTTCCTTGGAGATGTCCAGCGCATAACCGTCGGCACCCGGCAGGGCCTCGGCGATCTGCGCGGTGTAGTAGCCCTCGCCGCAGCCGATGTCGACCCAGCGCTGCGGCGCATAGCCGGCCGCCAGCTCCGCCAGGCGCCTGGCCACCGGCGCATAGTGCCCGGCGTTGAGGAAGTCGCGGCGGGCCTCGACCATCGCCTGGTTGTCGCCGGGGTCGCGGCTGTTCTTGTGCTGCACCGGCAGCAAGTTCAGGTAACCCTGGCGTGCGCGGTCGAAGCGGTGCCCGGCGGGGCAGGCCACGCCGTTGTCCACGGCGTTGAGCGGTTCGTTGCAGATCGGACAGGCGAGCATCAGGCGAGCAACTTGATCAGGGTCTGGTAGTAGATTTCGGTCAGGACGTCGAGATCGGCCGCCAGCACGCGTTCGTTGACCTGGTGGATGGTCGCGTTGACCGGGCCCAGCTCGACCACCTGGGTGCCCATGGTCGCGATGAAGCGGCCGTCGGAGGTGCCGCCGCTGGTGGACGCCTGGGTTTCGCGGCCGGTGATCTGCTTGATGCTCGACGACACCGCGTCGAGCAGCGCGCCCGGCTCGGTGAGGAACGGCAGGCCGGACAGCGCCCAGTCGATGTGCCAGTCCAGGTTGTGCTTGTCGAGGATGTCGGCGACGCGCTTCTGCAGGCCTTCGACGGTGGACTCGGTGGAGAAGCGGAAGTTGAACAGCGCCACCAGGTCGCCGGGGATCACGTTGGTCGCGCCGGTGCCGGAGTTGACGTTGGAGATCTGGAAACTGGTCGGCGGGAAGAAATCGTTGCCGTGGTCCCAGTGCTCGGCGGCCAGTTCGGCCAGGGCCGGGGCGGCGAGGTGGATCGGGTTCTTCGCCAGGTGCGGGTAGGCCACGTGGCCCTGCACGCCGCGCACGGTGAGCTTGGCGCCGAGGGAGCCGCGACGGCCGTTCTTCACCACATCGCCGACCAGGGCGGTGCTCGACGGTTCGCCGACGATGCACCAGTCGAGGCGCTCCTTGCGCGCCGCCAGACGCTCGACCACGGCCTTGGTGCCATGGTGCGCCGGGCCTTCTTCGTCACTGGTGATCAGGAACGCGACCTTGCCCTTGTGGTCCGGGTAGTCGGCGACGAAGCGCTCGGCGGCCACGGTCATCGACGCCAGGCTGCCTTTCATGTCCGCCGCGCCGCGGCCGCAGAGCATGCCGTGTTCGTCGATCACTGCGTTGAACGGATCGATCTGCCAGGCGGTCACGGGACCGGTCGGCACCACGTCGGTGTGGCCGGCGAAGCACAGCACCGGGCCGTCGTCCTTGCCGTGGGTGGCCCAGAAGTTGTCCACGTCCTCGATGCGCATCGGCTCCAGGGTGAAACCGGCGGCGCCCAGGCGCTGCATCATCTGTTTCTGGCAATCGGCGTCGACCGGCGTCACGGACGGACGGCGGATCAGGTCGATGGCCAGCTGGAGGGTCGGCGAAAGGTCGGCGTGGGCCGTCATGGGAAACTCCGGGATCATGAATGTGGGCGCGGACTGTTGATGTGGGAGCGGGCTAGCCCGCGAGTGCGGTGCGTCAGCCAACATAACGGTTGAATGTTACAACGCCTTCGCGGGCAAGCCCGCTCCCACAGGGGACTGAAGTCTGTCGGTCAGACCTTGCTGCACGCCAAGCCCTGCAAAATGGCGGTCATCTTAAAGCAAAACGGCGGCCATAGGCCGCCGTTTAGTGCATCGTCGAACAATTAGACCGCCGGTGCCGGTTCAGGCGCCGGAGCGGGCCTTGGCAGCGACGACAGGAACGCCATGATCAGCGCCGCCACGTACGGCAGCGACTGCACCAGCAGCATGGCCACCCAGAAGCGCATGTCGCTGCTCGGCAGGCCCTGCACCAGGAAAATCCCCAGCGCCGCGCCCCACAGCAGCAACATGATGAACAGCTCTTCCCGGGCCTCGGAAATGGCCACCCAGAAGCCGTGGCTGTCGGCGTTCTTCGGGGTGCGGAAGAACGGGATGCTGCTGGTGAAGAACCCGTACAGCACCGCCTTGGCGATGGTGTGCGACAGCGCAAGCCCCGCCAGCGCCGCGCAGAACGCGTCCTTGAGGTTCACCCCCACCGCGCGGCGGTACAGGAAGATGATCTTGCCGACCTTGAAGGCGAACAGCGCCAGCGGCGGGATCGCGAAGATCAGCAGCGGCGGGTCGACCCGTTGCGGCACGATGATCATCGCCGCCGACCACAGCAGCGCGCCGACGGTGAAGAAGATGTTCATGCCGTCCGCCACCCACGGCAGCCAGCCCGCGAGGAAGTGGTAGCGCTGGCCGCGGGTCAGTTCGGTGTCCTTGCCGCGCAGCAGGCTGCGGGTGTGGCGCTTGATGATCTGGATCGCGCCGTAGGCCCAGCGGAAACGCTGCTTCTTGAAGTCGATGAAGGTGTCCGGCATCAGGCCCTTGCCGTAGCTGTCGTGGTAGTACGCCGCCGACAGGCCTTTCTCGAACACCCGCAGGCCCAGCTCGGCGTCTTCGCAGATGCACCAGTCGGCCCAGCCCAGCTCTTCCAGGACCGAACGGCGGGTCATGGTCATGGTGCCGTGCTGGATGATCGCGTCGCGGTCGTTGCGGGTGACCATGCCGATGTGGAAGAAGCCCTTGTACTCGGCGTAGCACAGCTTCTTGAAGGTGCTTTCGTTCTGGTCGCGGTAGTCCTGCGGCGACTGCACCACGGCGATCTTCGGGTCGGCGAAGTGCGGCACCATGTGCTTGAGCCAATTGGGGTGCACGCAGTAGTCGGAATCGATCACCGCGATCACTTCGGCGTCCTTGGCGGTGTGCGGGATCAGGTAGTTCAGCGCGCCGCCCTTGAAGCCGGCCAGCGGCGAGACGTGGAAGAACCGGAAGCGGGGGCCGAGGGTCTCGCAGTAGTCGCGTACCGGTTCCCAGACCGCCGGATCCTTGGTGTTGTTGTCGATGATCAGGACTTCGAAGTCCGGATAGTCGAGGTTGGCCAGGGCGTCGAGGGTCTGTTTGACCATCTCCGGCGGCTCGTTGTAGCAAGGCACGTGGATCGACACCTTGGGCCGGTAGTCCGAATCGCCCACCACCGGCAGGAATTCGCGCCGGCGCTTGTGCACCCACACGGCCTCGGCCAACTCATGGGCCTCGGTGAGCAGCACGATGAACACCCCGAGCGCGCCGAGCGCCAACAAGAAGCCCACCGTCAGGCTGAACCAGGTGCTGTACTGCTGGCTGTAGTCGTAGCCGATCCACACCAGCACCGAACCGCACAGGAACGCGATGAAGGTCAGGAAGGTGCGGCCGCGCTGGCGCAGGGCCGAACCGTCGATCATCAGCAGGGTCAGCGACAGCAGCGCCAGCACCCCGGAGCCCACTGCCAGCACCCGCCACTGCGGGATCGCCACGACCGGGCCTTCGAAGTTGAATTTCTGCTGGCGCGCGGCGTTGAACACGCCCCAGTAGGCGCCGACCGACCCTTCGTCGCTGGCCTTCCACGGCTGGTCGAAGGCTTCGATCACGAAGTAGTTGAAGCCCTGGCGGTTGAGCTTGTTGACCAGGGTGCGCAGGTAGATCGCCTGATCCGCCGGCGACGCATCGGCGCCGCCGCGCATGCGGCCGTTGCTCGGCCAGCCGACTTCGGATAGCAGCAGCGGTTTTTTCGGGAACATCTTCTTCAGGTCGCGGGCGCGGTCGAAGACGAACTGCCCGGCCTTGTCCATCGGGATGAATTCCCAGTAGGGCAGGATGTGCGCGGCGATCAGGTCGACGTGCTTGGCCAGTTCCGGGTGCTCTTCCCAGACGTGCCACTGCTCGGACGTGGTGACCGGCACCTTCACCGCCGCGCGCACGCGGTCGAGCAGCACGCTCAACTCTTGGGCGGTGATTTCCTTGCGAAACAGCGCTTCGTTGCCGACCACCACGCGTACCACGCTGCGCGAGGTGTTGGCCAGTTCAATGGCCCGGGTGATTTCCCGTTCGTTGCGCTCCTTGTCCGGGCTGATCCAGATCCCGAGCGTCACCCGCAGGCCGAACTCTTCGGCCAGTTTCGGGATGTCCTGCAGACTGCCGTCGACCGAGTAGATACGGATGTTGTCCGTCAGCTTGCTCATGATTTCCAGGTCACGGCGCATTTCGTCGTCGGACGGATACTGCTCTTTCTGCGGGAATTGTCCCTGTTGGAACGGTGAGTAGGAGAAGCCGGAGATCTGCTCCGGCCAGTTCGGCGCGGAGACCGGGCGGTTGATCAGCGCCCAGAAACCGGTGAACAGGGCGGCGATTGCCAGAACCACCACCAGGTTGAGTCCAAATTTACGCGATGACATAGCTGTTTCGGGTTCCAAAGGCTGTGGAACGAAGGTTCGGCGAGGTCGTGCCAAAGGGCGCGAATCCTACACCGGCAGTTCACCAGTCGCACATCGGACGGGGAAATGCCCGACATTGGGCAACCCGCTTTGACTTAAGTTCTTACACTTGTAGCTGGAAGCTTAAAAGTTGTCGCGCGGTCGTCCATAATGCGCGCCGGTTTTTGGGGTAACGGTCATGAGCACAGAAGATCCGCGGTTTGCAGGCATCGCCCGTTTGTACGGCATTGAAGGTTTGGCGCGTCTGCGGGCGGCCCATGTGGCGGTCGTCGGCATCGGCGGCGTCGGTTCCTGGGCGGCGGAAGCCATCGCCCGCTGCGGGGTGGGCGAGATCTCGCTGTTCGACCTGGACGACGTCTGCGTGAGCAACGCCAACCGTCAGCTGCATGCGCTGGACAGCACCGTCGGCAAGCCCAAGGTCGAGGTGATGGCCGAGCGCGTGCGTGGCATCAACCCGGCCTGCACGGTGCACCCGGTGGCCGACTTCGTCACCCGCGACACCATGGCCGACTACATCACGCCGGACATCGACTGCGTGATCGACTGCATCGACAGCGTCAACGCCAAGGCCGCGCTGATTGCCTGGTGCAAGCGCCGCAAGATCCAGATCATCACCACCGGCGGCGCGGGCGGGCAGATCGACCCGACCCAGATCCAGGTCGTGGATCTCAACCGCACCTACAACGACCCGCTGGCCTCGAAGGTGCGCTCCACGTTGCGCCGCGACTACGGCTTTTCCCGCACGCCGAACCGCCATTACAGCGTACCGTGCGTGTATTCCACCGAGCAGCTGCGCTATCCGAAGCCGGACGGCAGCATTTGCCTGCAGAAGCGCTTTGTCGGCGACGGCGTGAAGCTGGACTGCGCCGGCGGGTTCGGGGCGGTGATGATGGTGACGGCCACGTTCGGCATGGTCGCGGCGACCAAGGCGGTGGACAAGATCGTCGCGGGCGTGCGGCGGCCTTCGGACCGGGCCAAGCCTCAGGCTTGACCGGGCAAGCCCGCTCCCGCAGTGATCCGGGGTGACAGCAGGCGCTGCATCCAACCGAGATCCCGGTGGGAGCCAGCCTGCTGGCGATGGCGCTCAGCCAGCCAGCGCGTTCATCCGCTGGAGCACCGCGTTCAGGCCATTGCTGCGCGACGGTGACAGTTGGCGCGACAGCCCCAGCTGATCGAACCAGTCCGGCAGATCCACCTGGCGCAGTTCGGCCGCCGTCAGCCCGTTCACCCGCACCAGCAGCAGCGCCACCAGCCCGCGGATCAACCGCGCATCGCTGGCGGCCGCGAATTGCCAGCGCCCGTCGTGAAGTTCTCCCACCAGCCACATTTGGCTTTCGCAGCCGTGCACCCGGTTGGCGTCGCACTTGTCGGCGTCATCCAGAGGGGCGAGACGGTCGCCGAACTGCATCAGCAGGCGTGCCCGCTGCTCCCAGCCGGCGGCGCCCTGAAAGATCCGCAGGGCTTCGGCGGCTTCGCTCGGCAGGCTCACCGCAACAGCTCCAGCGCCTGGTCCAGCGCTTCGAAGAAGCGTTCCAGATCCTCTGAATCGTTGTACAGCGCCAGCGACACGCGGATCGCCCCGGCCAGTTCGAAGCGCTTGAGCAGCGGCATGGCGCAGTGATGACCGGCGCGCACGGCAATGCCTTGCTCGGTCAGCAGATGCGCCAGATCGGCGTTGTGCACGCCGTCCACCACAAAGCTTGCCAGCGCCAGTTGCGGCCGGCCCAGCAGGCGGATGCCGTTGCGCGCCGCCAGGCCTTTGAGCAGGTAGTCGTGCAGCGCCGCCTCGTGGGCGGACACGGCGTCCTGATCCAGGCCGGCCAGGTAGTCGAGGGTCGCGCCCAGGCCGATCACGCTGGCGATCGGCGGCGTGCCGGCCTCAAAGCCCAGTGGTGCCGGGCGAAAGCGCGAGTCGTGGTAATGGGCTTCGAGCACCATTTCGCCGCCGAACTGCCACGGCCGCAAGCGCTCAAGCGCCGCGTTGCGCCCGAACAGCGCGCCGAGGCCGTCGGGCCCGTACAGCTTGTGGCTGGAAAACACATAGAAGTCGCAGCCCAGCGCCTGCACGTCGTGGCGACCGTGCACCACGCCTTGGGCGCCGTCGACCACGGTCAGGGCGTCGTGCACTTTGGCCATGGCGAGCAGGGCGGGCAACGGTTGCCAGGCACCGAGCACGTTGGACAACTGACTGACTGCCAGCAGACGGGTGCGCGGGCCGATCAGGTGCACCGCTTGCGCAAGATCGATCAGGCCGTCGGCGTCCAGCGGCAGGATCACCAGCTTCAGGTCGCGGCGGCGGGCCAGTTGCTGCCACGGCAGCAGGTTGGCGTGATGCTCCAGGGCGCTGACGACGATTTCGTCGCCCGCAGAGAAAAGGTGTTCCAGGCCATAGGCCAGGAGATTCAGCGCGCTGGTGGCGCCGTGGGTGAAGATGATCTGCCCGCTGTCGCCGGCGTTGAGCCATTGCGCCACCTTCAGGCGGGTGTCTTCGAACGCCTGTGTGGCATGGGCGCCGGGCAGGTGTTGCGCGCGGTGCACGTTGGCGGCGCCGTTGGCGTAGTAATGCGCCAGCGCGTCGAGCAGGGCCTGGGGCTTTTGCGTGGTGGCGGCGTTGTCCAGGTAGGTCTGGCCTTGCCGTTGCAGGGCGGCGATGGCCGGGAAGTCGGCACGCCAGGGGGAGGGAATCATCATGTCGTTCGGCCTATGCACAAGACCTGTGGGAGCGGGTTTGCCCGCTCCCACAGGTTGGACGATGTGCCGCTTAGTTGTGGGCGTGCAGCGCTTCGTTCAGTTCGATGGCCGATTTGTGGGTCTTGCACTCCACGGCACCGGTTTCCGAATTGCGGCGGAACAGCAGGTCGGTCTGGCCGGCCAGGTCACGGGCCTTGACCACCTTGACCAACTGGTTGTTCTCGTCCAGCAGCGCGACTTTGGTGCCGGCGGTCACGTACAGGCCCGACTCGACGGTGTTGCGGTCGCCCAGCGGGATGCCGATGCCGGCGTTGGCGCCGATCAGGCAGCCTTCGCCGACCTTGATCACAATGTTGCCGCCGCCCGACAGGGTGCCCATGGTCGAGCAGCCGCCGCCCAGGTCCGAACCCTTGCCGACGAACACGCCGGCGGACACGCGGCCTTCGATCATGCCCGGGCCTTCGGTGCCGGCGTTGAAGTTGACGAAGCCTTCGTGCATCACGGTGGTGCCTTCGCCCACGTAGGCGCCCAGGCGCAGGCGGGCGGCGTCAGCGATGCGCACGCCGGCCGGCACGACGTAGTCGGTCATTTTCGGGAACTTGTCCACCGAGAACACTTCCAGCAGCTCGCCGCGCAGGCGGGCTTCGAGCTGCAGTTCGGCCAGTTCGCTCAGGTCGATGGCGCCCTGGCTGGTCCAGGCCACGTTCGGCAGCAGCGGGAAGATGCCGGCCAGGCTCACGCCGTGCGGCTTCACCAGGCGGTGGGACAGCAGGTGCAGCTTCAGGTAGGCCTCAGGGGTGGAGGTCAGCTGGGTGTCTTCGGCCAGCAGGGTGGCGACCAGCGGCTTGTGGCTTTCGGCCAGGCGGGTCAGCAGCTTGGCCTGCGCGGCGTCGACGCCCTTCACGGCTTCGGCCAGTTGCGCGGCCTGGGCGGTGGTGAAGGCGATGGCCTGGTTGCCTTCGGTGTAGCCCAGGATCGGCGCGACGGCGGCGACCAGCTCGGCCGACGGCTTGAGCAGCGGCTGGGCGTAGAACACTTCCAGCCAGGCGCCGTCACGGTTTTGGGTGCCGACGCCGAAGGCCAGGCTGAACAGGGAGTTGGACATGTGAATACCTCTATCGAATGGGGACGGGCCGCTTACTTGAGCGCTGCCGCGTAGGTATCTGGCTTGAAGCCAATCAGGGTTCGGTCACCGAGATCGAGCACCGGGCGCTTGATCATCGAGGGTTGGGCGAGCATCAGTTCGATGGCCTTCGGCTGGTCGAGATCGGCTTTCTGTTCGTCGTCGAGCTTGCGGAAGGTCGTGCCCGCGCGGTTCAGCACGGTTTGCCAGCCATGTTCGTCGCACCATTGGGTCAGGTGCTCACGGTCGATGCCGGCGGTCTTGTAGTCGTGGAAGTCGTAGCTGACAGCGTGTTCATCGAGCCAGGTGCGCGCCTTTTTCATGGTGTCGCAGGCTTTGATGCCGAAAAGGTGCAACGTTTTGCTTGAAACGGTCAAGGAATCGCCCCCTTTACAGGTGCTGGAGAAAAATGGTGTCGGATTATGCCATGACCGGACGGCATCGCGGCGGCCGTGGTCGATTTACTCGCCGGAATCTTGATCGGGCCTGTGGGGCCGCTGTCTGGTTTGGCCGGGTGAGGCCATCACCAGCAGGCTGGCGCCCGCAGAAGGGCCGATCGAGGCTGTGCGACATAGGTGCAACGGTCATCCGGAGCCTATGCGGCTAATATGGCAGTTCATCGCTGTCGATCGCCTGAGACATCCGCTTTATGCAAACCGCCTACACCGTCCTGATCCTGTTGATGCTGGTCAGCGTCTCGCGCCTGGTCGGACGGGTCGTCCCCTTGCCGCTGCCGCTGGTGCAGATCGCCGCCGGGGCCTTGCTGGCCTGGCCGACGCTGGGGCTGCATGTCGCCCTCGATCCTGAACTGTTCCTGTTCCTGTTTTTGCCGCCGCTGCTGTTTTCCGATGGCTGGCGCATGCCCAAGCGGGCGTTCTGGCACTTGCGCGGCCCGATCCTGACGCTGGCGGTGGGGCTGGTGCTGTTCACCGTCGTCGGGGCGGGCTACTTCATCCATTGGCTGCTGCCGGACATCCCGTTGCCGGTGGCCTTCGCCCTGGCGGCCGTGCTGTCGCCCACCGATGCGGTGGCGGTGTCCGCCATCTCCCAGAACCGCCTGCCGACTCCGTTGATGCACGTCCTGCAGGGCGAGGCGCTGATGAACGACGCCTCGGGCCTGGTGACGTTCAAGTTCGCCCTGGTGGCGGCGGTCACCGGCGCGTTTTCGCTGGCCGGCGCGAGCCTGACATTCGTGCTGGTGGCGGCGGGAGGCCTGCTGGTCGGCGTGGCGCTGAGCTGGCTGGTCGGCCGGCTGCGGGCGTGGATGATCGCCCGCGGCTGGGACGATCCGGCGACCCATGTGGTGTTCATGCTGCTGTTGCCGTTCGCCGCTTACGTGCTTGCCGAGCGCCTGGGCGCTTCGGGCATCCTCTCGGCCGTCGCGGCCGGCATGATGCAGAGCTGGCTCGACCTGTTGCCGCGCCAAACCAGCACCCGGCTGCTCAACCGCAGCGTCTGGTCGCTGTTGGAGTTCGCCTTCAACGGCCTGATTTTCCTGCTGCTGGGCCTGCAGTTGCCGGACATCGTCAAGGCGGTGGTCAGCCATGAACCGACGTTGTGGCCCGCGTTGTTCTACCGTGGCCTCGAAGTGCTGGCGATCTTCCTGGCGCTGGTGCTGCTGCGCTTCGTCTGGGTGCAGAGCATCTGGCGCCTGTCTGTGCTGTTGCGCCGTCTGCGCGGCAAGGGCGACCTGACGCAGGTGCCGACGGCGCGTTCCTGCTGGCTGCTGACGGTGGGCGGGGTGCGCGGGGCGGTGACGTTGGCGGGTGTGATGTCGGTGCCGATGCTGATGGGCGCGCAAGCGTTTCCGGAGCGGGACTTGCTGATCTTCATCGCCGCCGGGGTGATCCTGCTGTCGCTGATTGCGGCCTGCATCGCGCTGCCGCTGCTGCTTCGGGGCGTCGAGAAGAGCCCGGACGACAAGCGCCGCCAGGAAGTCCGCGAGGCCTGGCGCAAGACCGCCGAGGCGGCGATCCATGCGCTGGAGACCGAAGAGGCCAACCCGCAGGACGCCGCCGAGGCCGCCCTGGCGGTGGAGCTCAAGGCACGGATCATGTCCGAGTACCGCCATCAGCTGGAGGTGTTCAACGATTCGGCCGAAGCCCAGGCGCTGGCTTTCCAGATGGATCTGCTGGAGCGTCGCCTGCGCCTGAAGGCGCTGCGGGCGCAGCGTCTGACGCTTTACAGCCTGAGCCGTCACCACCAGATCGGTGATGACGTGCTGCGAGAAGTGCTGGCGGACCTTGATCTGAGCGAGGCGAACCTGGGGCAGGTCAAGTGAGCGGAGGCCCCGGCAAGGGCCGGGTGCTCAGCGGGTTTGCCGGGGCTGCTTCGGGTACATCAGCCGCATCATCTTCTTGTCCTTTTTGCTGATCTTGCGGTTGATCGGGTTTTCCCAGTCCCCCAGCGTCAGTTCGTTCGAGACCGGGTGATGCATGATTGACCGGCGGTCGTAGTCAGTGTGGATCGCCACCGGCGTGCTGAAGGTTTTGAACAGGTTCAGGTCGACCTGCTTGCGGGTCAGCGGGTTCATCTCGCGGTTCTGGTAAAACGCGTACACCTTGGGTTTGTCCCAGGGGATTTTGGCCTGCGGATGCAGGTGTTCGTGCATCGCGCCCAGGGCATGGCCGAACTCATGGGTGACGATCACGTCGAAGTCCGGATGGTCGGGCGTCACGCCCAGGTTCATGGTGGGCCAGTCGGGATGGACGAGCAGCGCGTCGGTGCCGAGCATCGAGCTGTTGTTGTTGTTCTTCGTCGCGATGCGGATATCGCCCTGCACGCCTTCGACGAAATCGAACGTCAGGTTGATGTACGGCAGCCAGCGGCTGGCGGCGCTGATGATTCTCTGTTTGCGCTCGGGGTCGGGCGCGTCGATGAAGGCGATCGTCAGGGTTCGGCCGTTGGCCCAGAGTTTCGAATAGTCGATCAGCGAACGCTTGCGGCGTCCGCCGCTGGCGGTGCCGGCGTTGGCGGGGTTTTCGTTGATGGCGGTGTCATGGGCGGCCTGGTCGTCCGGCCATTGCACGAGCCTGCAATCCTGCAATTGATTCATGGGGGCTTCATCCTTGAAGTGGAGGGGGCGATGCGCAAGTCGATGCGCGGGGCAAGAGTAACCTGCCTTCCTGCACTAAAAGGTGTCCGCGCCGTGCGCAGGTGTTTCCCGATATGAAAAGTCACCGTGCCAGCATGGCTGGCACGGTGTCGGGCTCACTGTCGACGGGTGATGAACGCGCGGATCCGTTCGGCGGCCTCGACGCACTCCGCCAGCGGTGCCACCAGCGCCATGCGCACACGGCCGGCCCCAGGGTTGACGCCGTCGGCGTCGCGGGACAGGTACGAACCCGGCACCACGGTCACGTGCTCCTGTTCGAACAGGTCGCGGCAGAACGCCGCGTCGTCGCCGTTCACGTTCGGCCACAGGTAGAAGCTGCCGTCGGGGCGCTGCACGTCCATCACCGGGCTGAGGATCGCCAGCACGGCGTCGAACTTCTCGCGGTACAGCGCACGGTTGGCGCGCACGTGCACTTCGTCGTTCCAGGCGGCGACGCTGGCCAGTTGGGTCTGCACCGGCATCGCGCAGCCGTGGTAGGTGCGGTACAGCAGGAAGCCCTTGAGGACGTCGGCGTCGCCGGCGACGAAGCCCGAGCGCAGCCCCGGCAGGTTCGAGCGCTTGGACAGGCTGTGGAACACCACGCAGCGCTTGAAGTCCTTGCGGCCCAGCTCGGCGCAGGCGGTCAGCAGGCCCGGCGGCGGGGTCTGTTCGTCGAAGTACAGTTCGCTGTAGCACTCGTCGGCGGCGATCACGAAATCATGCTCGTCAGCCAGGGCGATCAGTTTTTTGAGGGTGTCGAGGGGGATCAGCGCGCCGGTCGGGTTGCCCGGCGAGCACAGGAACAGAATCTGGCAGCGTTTCCAGATGTCCGGCGACACCGCGTCGAAGTCCGGGTTGAAGCCGTTTTCGTCCAGGCACGGCAGGTAGTGCGGCTTGGCCCCGGCCAGGAACGCCGCGCCTTCGTAGATCTGGTAGAACGGGTTCGGGCTGACCACCAGCGCGTCGTCACCGCGGTTGACCACGGTCTGGGTGAAGGCGAACAGCGCCTCGCGGGTGCCGTTGACCGGCAGCACGTTGCGCGCCGGGTCGATCCAGCCGCCCGGCACGTTGAAGCGGCGTTCGCACCAGGCGGCGATGGCTTCGCGCAGGGCCGGGATGCCGAGGGTGGTCGGGTACACCGCCATCTGCTCCAGGTTGCTGGCCAGCGCCTCGGCGACAAAGCTCGGCGAGCGGTGTTTCGGCTCGCCGATCGACAGGGCGATCGGGCGCTTGTCCGGGTTCGGCGTGACGCTGCCGAGCAAGGCGCGGAGCTTTTCGAACGGGTAGGGCTGCAACTGGTTCAGGGCGTTGTTCATGAAGGGTCTCGTGCTGTGCGGGAGCGGGCGAGCCCGCTCCCGCAAGGGGAAAATAGTCGGGTCAGATGCTGATGCGCGACAGCTTGATGTCGGGCTCCTGGTTGACGCTCAGTTGCTCGACGATCGCATCCTGCAATCGGCTGCACAGCAGCGGGTCGGACAACGGCTGGTTGTGCGCGTCGGTGATGAAGAACACGTCTTCCACCCGCTCGCCCAGGGTGGCGATCTTGGCGTTCTGCAGCGACAGGTCGAACTCCAGGAAAATCCCGCCGACCCGCGCCAGCAGGCCCGGCCGGTCCGGTGCCGTGAGCTCCAGCACCGTCACCGGACGCTGGGCGTCGTTGTGGATCGTCACCTGCGGCGCAAACGCGAAATGCTTGAGCTGGCGCGGCACCCGGCGCTGGATGATCGTCGGGTAGTCGTCAGGGTTGCGCAGGGCCTCCGTCAGCCCGTCGCGGATCTGCTTGACCCGCAGCGGGTTGTCGCCGATCGAGTCGCCGTCGGTGTCGAGCACGATGTAGGTGTCGAGGGTGAACTGGCTGCTGGAGGTGATGATCCGGGCGTCGTGGATGTTCAGGTTGAGCTGATCCATCGCCGCCACCGTCACGGCGAAGAAGTCGTGCTGGTCCGGCGCATAGATGAAGATCTGCGTGCCGCCTTCGAACTCGCGCTGGGTGGTCTCCTTGATCAGCACCAGCGGGCCGCCGTCGGCCGGTTGCTGGAGGATCGCGTCGCTGTGCCAGGCCACGTCGCCGGCGGTGTGGCGCAGGAAGTAGTCGTCGCCCAGCTGCGCCCACAATTGCTCGACGTCGTCCGGGTCGGTGCCGCCGCGCACCAGGATGTCCAGCGCGGCGCTCTGGGTCTGGCGGATCTGCTCCTCGCGATCCACCGGGTTTTCCAGGCCGCGGCGCAGCGCACGCTTGGTTTCGGTGTAGAGCTGGCGCAGCAGGCTGGCGCGCCAGGAGTTCCACAGGGTCGGGTTGGTGGCGTTGATGTCGGCCACGGTCAGCACGTAGAGATAGTCCAGGCGGGTCTCGTCGCCGACGGTCTGGGCGAAGTCGTGGATCACCTGCGGGTCGGACAGGTCCTTGCGCTGGGCGGTGGTGGACATCACCAGGTGGTTCTGCACCAGCCACACGATCAGGCGGGTGTCCCAGACCGGCAACTGGTGGCGCTGGCAGAAGGCCTCGGCGTCCACGGCGCCGATCTCGGAGTGGTCGCCGTGGCGGCCCTTGCCGATGTCGTGGTACAGGCCGGCCAGGTAGATCAGTTCGGGCTTGGGCAGCTTGCCCATGAGCTTGCTGGCCAGCGGGAATTTTTCCGACACCTGGGTGTACTGCAGTTTGCGCAGGTGCTTGATCAGGTTCAGCGTGTGGGCGTCCACGGTGTAGATGTGGAACAGGTCGTGCTGCATCTGCCCGACGATGAAGCCGAACTCCGGCAGGTAGCGCCCGAGGATGCCGTAGCGGTTCATCCGGCGCAGGTTGCGGTGGATGCCGATCTTGCACTTGAACAGCTCGATGAACAGGCTGGTGTTGCGGATGTCGTTGCGGAAATTGTCGTCGATCAGGTGCCGGTGTTCGCGCAGCAGGCGGATGGTGTCGGCCCGCACGCCCTTGATTTCCGGCTGCTGGGCCATCAGCACGAAGATCTCGAGCATGGCGAACGGCGTGCGGCGGAACACGTTTTCGCTGCGGGCCTCGATGTAGCCGTCGTGCAGCTGGAACCGTGCGTTGATCGGCTGCGGCGGGGCTTCGTCCTCCGGCGCGAGGATGACTTCCTCGAAGTGCTGGATGATCAGGTCGCTGAGCTGGGCGATGCTCATCACCACGCGGAAATACTGCTGCATGAAGTTTTCGACGGCTTGCTTGGCGTCGTCGCCTTCAAAACCCAGCAGCGTGGCGATCGAGCGCTGATGGTCGAACAGCAGGCGATCCTCGGCGCGGCCGGCCAGCATGTGCAGGGCATAGCGCACCTTCCAGAGGAACTCCTGGGACGAGGCGAGCAGGGCGTTTTCGCTCTCCACCAGAAAGCCTTCGCCGGCCAGCGCCCGCAGGTTCAGGGTGCCGTACTGGCGCCGGGCGACCCAGAGGATCGTCTGGATGTCCCGCAGCCCGCCGGGCGAGCCTTTGACGTTGGGCTCCAGGTTGTACTCGGTGTCGTTGTACTTGTGGTGGCGGGCCTTCTGCTCGGCGCGCTTGGCCAGGAAGAAGTCCTTGCTCGGCCACATGTGGGCGGTGCTGGTGACGTCCAGCATCCGCTGGCGCAGGCGCTCGGGGCCGCAGATGGTGCGGCTTTCCATCAGGTTGGTGACGACCGTGAGGTCGGCGCGGGCCTCTTCGGCGCATTCGTCCACCGAGCGCACGCTCTGGCCGACCTCCAGGCCGATGTCCCAGAGCAGGGTCAGGAAGCGTTCGATGGAGTCGCGGAAGATCTCATGGTCGGCGCTGTCCAGCAGGATCAGCAGATCGATGTCGGAATAGGGGTGCAGCTCGCCTCGGCCGTAGCCGCCGACCGCCACCAGCGCGATGTCGGCGTCGTCGCTCCAGTTGAACTGCTCCCAGGCCTTTTGCAGGATGTTGTCGACGAACCAGGCGCGGTCTTCGATCAACCGGCGGATGTCGCGGCCGTTGCGAAAACGCGTGTCGAGCACCTCGTGGGCCTGGCGGATGGCCTTCTTGAATGCCGCGATGGGACTCGCTTTCAGGGCCAGTTCAGCCTGGAACTGGCCGCGGTCGAAGAGTTCGGGATCCACCTGCGGCATCGGTTGGCTTTCCTTCTATAGGCTGGGAGCGGTGTCTGGGTCAGGCCGATACGCGCGGGATCGTGTCGTCGCTGCGCAGGGTGAAGATCTCGTAGCCGGTTTCGGTGACCAGCAGGGTGTGTTCCCACTGCGCCGAGAGCTTGCGGTCCTTGGTGATGGCGGTCCAGCCGTCGCCCAGCACCTTGGTGTCGGCCTTGCCCTGGTTGATCATCGGCTCGATGGTAAAGGTCATGCCGGCCTGCAGCTCCATGCCGGTGCCGGCGCGGCCGTAGTGCAGGATCTGCGGCTCTTCATGGAACACCTTGCCGATGCCGTGGCCGCAGAACTCGCGCACCACCGAGAAGCCGTTCTTCTCGGCGTGCTTCTGGATGATCTCGCCGATGTCGCCGAGGCGGCAGCCGGGCTTGACGATCTCGATCGCCTTGTACATGCATTCCTGGGTGACCTGGGACAGGCGTTCGGCCCAGACCGGCACGGTGCCGACGTGGAACATGCGGCTGGTGTCGCCGTGGTAGCCGTCCTTGATCACCGTGACGTCGATGTTCAGGGTATCGCCGTTCTTCAGCGGCTTGTCGTTGGGGATGCCGTGGCAGACCACGTGGTTGATCGAGGTGCAGATCGACTTCGGGTAGCCCTTGTAGTTGAGCGGGGCGGGGATGGCCTGCTGCACGTTGACGATGTAGTCGTGGCAGATCTGGTTCAGCTCATCGGTGGTGATGCCCGGCTTTACGTGTTCGGCGATCATTTCCAGCACGTCGGCGGCCAGTTTGCCGGCGACACGCATGCCAGCGATGTCCTCGGGGGTTTTGAGGTTGACGGTCATACAGGCTCTCTCTGCGCCCGGCGGCGCTTGCAGATACGGATAGGACGGCAGGCGTTCAGGCTGCGGCCCTGAAAAACGCGATTCTAACAGACGAAAGGCGCAAATCCGCGTCTGTGTGCATCGCGTCCGTCCGTACAATGCCGTGCCAGGGCGGATCCGCGGCGCGCTTCCCTCATGTCCCTGATGCGAATGCAGATTCCGGGTTCCGTTTGCGCCCTCCTTGTGATATAAAATGCGCCGCTTTCCGGGGATAGCCCCGAAAGCATTAACCCACACACGTGTCGACACGATGACCTGGGTGCCCTTGATCCTCGGATCGGCGGTTGGTCATTGGGATGCGTGGAGGCCCAACCCGACTTATCAAGGAACTATCATGTCCCAAGTCAACATGCGCGATATGCTGAAGGCCGGTGTGCACTTCGGTCACCAAACCCGTTACTGGAACCCGAAAATGGGCAAGTACATTTTCGGCGCGCGCAACAAGATCCACATCATCAACCTTGAAAAAACCCTGCCGATGTTCAACGAAGCACTGACCTTCGTAGAGCGCCTGGCCCAGGGCAAAAACAAGATTCTGTTCGTCGGCACCAAGCGTTCCGCCGGCAAGATCGTCGCCGAGCAAGCAGCACGCTGCGGCTCGCCGTACGTCGATCACCGCTGGTTGGGCGGCATGCTGACCAACTTCAAGACCATCCGTGCTTCCATCAAGCGTCTGCGTGACCTCGAAGTTCAAGCCGAAGACGGCACCTTCGCCAAGCTGACCAAGAAAGAAGCGCTGATGCGCACCCGTGACCTCGAGAAGCTGGACCGCTCCCTGGGCGGCATCAAGGACATGGGCGGCCTGCCGGACGCTCTGTTCGTGATCGACGTCGACCACGAGCGCATCGCGATCACCGAAGCCAACAAGCTGGGCATCCCGGTCATCGGCGTAGTCGATACCAACAGCAGCCCGGAAGGCGTTGACTACATCATCCCAGGCAACGACGACGCCATCCGCGCGATCGAGCTGTACATGGGTTCGATGGCTGACGCCGTTATCCGTGGCCGCAACAACGTTGCTGGCGGCACCGAAGTCTTCGCTGAAGAAGCTCCGGCGGCTGCAGCTGAGTAATTGACGCCCTGGCGTTGACTCAGTAAGCAAAAAGGGGGCTTGGCCCCCTTTTTGCCACCTCGAAAACCATTTGTCGGCGCCCGCTTGTGGCAGCGCCCGCCCTGCATCTGTAACGTGCAGCGGCTATACAAGGTGGTTCGGGAAGAATTGAACGCCCGTTCAGTCGGGTGGAATGGTTGAAAACCTATCCAAGAGGAATTTGAAAATGGCAGCAATTACTGCAGCGTTGGTCAAAGAACTGCGCGAGCGCACCGGCGAAGGCATGATGGATTGCAAGAAAGCCCTGGAAAAGGCTGGCGGCGACATCGAGAAAGCCATTGATGACATGCGTGCTTCGGGCGCCATCAAGGCTGCCAAGAAAGCAGGCAACATCGCTGCCGAAGGCGCCATCGCCGTGAAGACCGACGGTAAATCCGCCGTTCTGCTGGAAGTGAACTCGCAGACCGACTTCCTGGCCCTGCAGGACGACTTCAAGAACTTCGTCGCCGAAAGCCTGGAAGAAGCCTTCGCCCAGAAGCTGACCGACGCCGCTCCGCTGATCGCATCCCGTGAAGCCGCCCGTGAAGCCCTGGTCGCCAAGTGCGGCGAAAACGTCAACATCCGTCGCCTGGCGCGCGTTGAGGGTGACGTTGTCGGTGCTTACCTGCACGGCAACAAGATCGGCGCTACCGTCGTTCTGAAAGGCGGCGACATCGAGCTGGCCAAGAACATCGCCATGCACGTTGCCGCTTCGAACCCAGAGTTCCTGCTGCCGTCGGAAGTGTCGGCCGAAGCCATCGAGCGCGAAAAAGGCGTTTTCCTGCAGCTGAACGCCGACAAGATCGCGGGCAAGCCGGAAAACATCGTCGAGAACATGATCAAAGGTCGTATCTCGAAGTTCCTGGCCGAAGCCTCGCTGGTCGAGCAAGCGTTCGTCATGAACCCGGAAGTCAAGGTCGGCGAACTGGCCAAGAAAGCCGGCGCTGAAATCGTTTCCTTCACCTACTTCAAAGTGGGCGAAGGCATCGAGAAGCCAGTCGACAACTTCGCTGAAGAAGTTGCCGCACAAGTGGCTGCCGCCAAGCAGTAAGACGGTTTTTCAACTGTCGCCCGAAAGAGGCTGCCCGCTCACGCGCGCAGCCTCTTTTCAGATACGGTGACCGATTTTTTAATTGGTTTCCGCTTGGAACTGACTTACAAAGCCATGTTCCGATGGCGCTGAAGCAGCGCCAAGCTAGAGTGAAGCGCCAGCTGCAAACAGCTCGCAAAGAATTTTTAAATACGCCGCAGGAGAGATTCGCAATGGCTCAGCAGGGCAGTGGTTATCAGGCTCGCTATAAACGCATTCTACTCAAGCTCAGCGGCGAGGCCCTGATGGGCTCGGAAGAGTTCGGGATCGACCCGAAGGTGCTGGACCGCATGGCGCTGGAAGTCGGCCAGCTGGTCGGCATCGGTGTTCAGGTCGGTCTGGTGATCGGCGGCGGCAACCTGTTCCGCGGCGAAGCCCTGAGCAAGGCCGGCATGGACCGCGTCACGGGCGACCACATGGGCATGCTGGCCACTGTGATGAACGCCCTGGCCATGCGCGATGCGCTGGAACGTGCCAATATCTCGGCCATCGTGATGTCCGCCATTTCCATGGTCGGCGTGACCGATCACTATGATCGCCGCAAGGCCATGCGCCACCTGAACTCCAAGGACGTCGTGATTTTCGCCGCCGGCACCGGCAATCCGTTCTTCACCACGGATTCGGCAGCCTGCCTGCGAGCCATCGAAATCGACGCCGACGTCGTGCTCAAGGCGACCAAGGTCGATGGCGTCTACACCGCAGACCCGTTCAAAGACCCGCATGCCGAGAAGTTCGATCATCTGACCTACGATGAAGTGCTGGATCGCAAGCTGGGTGTGATGGATCTGACGGCCATTTGCCTGTGCCGCGACCACAAGATGCCGCTGCGTGTATTCAACATGAACAAGCCCGGCGCCCTGCTGAACATCGTGCATGGCGGCGCCGAAGGAACCCTGATCGAGGAAGTTCAACAATGATCAACGAAATCAAGAAAGACGCCCAGGCGCGCATGCAGAAGTCCCTGGAGTCCCTGGCGCACGCGTTCGGCCAGATCCGCACCGGCAAGGCCCACCCGAGCATCCTGGGCAGCGTGATGGTGCCTTACTACGGCGCCGACACCCCGCTGAGCGGTGTGGCCAACGTGACCGTGAAGGACAGCCAGACCCTGCAGGTGGTGCCGTTCGAGCGCAACATGCTCGGCGCCATCGACAAGGCCATCGGCAGCGCCGGCCTCAACCTCAACCCGACCAACCTTGGCGAGTTGCTGCTGATCAAGATGGCGCCGCTGACCGAAGAGACCCGCAAGGGCTTCACCAAGCAGGCGCGCGCCGCGGCCGAAGATGCCCGCGTCGCCGTGCGCAACATCCGTCGTGACGCCCTGGGCGAGCTGAAGAAGCTGTCCAAGGACAAGGAAATCAGCGAAGACGAAGAGCGTCGCGCCGGTGCCGACATCGACAAGCTGATCAAGGACTTCGAAGGTCAGATCGCCAAGGCGACCGAAGAAAAAGAAAAGGATCTGATGGCCGTATAAAGGGTCAGGACGCCTTCATGGAAAAGACCAAGCAGACTGCGCCGTCCGCGGTGCCGCGCCATGTCGCGATCATCATGGATGGCAACAACCGCTGGGCGAAGAAACGCTTCATGCCCGGCGTCGCCGGGCACAAGGCGGGCGTGGATGCCGTGCGTGCGGTGATAGAAGTGTGCGCCGAGGCCAAGGTCGAGGTGCTGACGCTGTTTGCCTTCTCCAGCGAGAACTGGCAGCGCCCGGCCGATGAGGTCAGCGCCTTGATGGATCTGTTCTTCAAGGCGTTGCGTCGTGAGGCCAAGCGCCTCAACGACAACAACATCAGCCTGCGCATCATCGGCGACCGTTCGCGCTTCCACCCTGAGCTTCAGGCGGCGATGCGCGAAGCCGAGGCGATGACCGCCGGCGCCAACCGCTTTGTCCTGCAGATCGCCGCCAACTACGGCGGCCAGTGGGACATCGCGCAGGCTGCGCAGCGTCTTGCCCGTGAGGTGCAGGCCGGTCACCTGCGGCCGGACGACATCACGCCGGACCTGTTGCAGGCGTGCCTGGCCACCGGCGACCTGCCGTTGCCGGACCTGTGCATCCGCACCGGCGGCGAACACCGCATCAGCAACTTCCTGCTCTGGCAGCTCGCTTACGCCGAGCTGTATTTCTCCGACCTGTTCTGGCCGGACTTCAAACACGATGCCATGCGCAACGCGCTGGCCGATTTCGCTTCGCGCCAGCGCCGCTTCGGTAAAACGAGCGAGCAGGTCGAAGCCGGAGCCCGGGTTTAATGCTTAAACAACGAATCATCACCGCACTGATCTTGCTGCCGATCGCGTTGGGCGGTTTCTTTCTGCTCGAAGGATCCGGTTTTGCGTTGTTCATCGGGCTGGTCGTGAGTCTCGGCGCGTGGGAATGGGCGCGTCTGGCGGGCTTCGGCGCGCAGTCGTTCCGCGTAGGCTACGCCGCCGTGGTGGCGTTGATGCTGTTCGTCATGTACATCCTGCCCGGCCTTGCGCCCTGGGTGCTCGGCGCTTCGGTGCTGTGGTGGGCGGTGGCCACGTATCTGGTGCTGACCTACCCGCAATCCAGCGGGCATTGGGCCAGCGCGGCGTGCAAGCTGGTCATCGGCTTCCTGATCCTGCTGCCCGCCTGGCAAGGGCTGGTGCAGATCAAGCAGTACCCGCTGGGCAACTGGCTGATCATGGCGGTGATGGTGCTGGTGTGGGGCGCCGACATCGGCGCCTACTTCTCCGGCCGGGCCTTCGGCAAGCGCAAGCTGGCGCCGCAGGTCAGCCCGGGCAAGAGTTGGGAGGGCGTCTACGGCGGCCTCGCCTTGAGCCTGGCGATCACCGTGCTGGTCGGCTTCGTGCGCGACTGGACCGTGGCGCAGCTGTTCAAGGGCTTGATCGGGGCGGCCGTGATCGTGTTCGTTTCGGTGGTGGGCGACCTCACCGAAAGCATGTTCAAGCGCCAGTCCGGCATCAAGGACAGCAGTAACCTGCTGCCGGGGCACGGCGGTGTCCTGGACCGCATCGACAGCCTGACCGCAGCGATCCCGCTGTTCGCCGTGATGCTGTGGATGGCCGCACCGTGAGCCGGCCGCAGCAGATCACCGTACTGGGGGCGACCGGTTCCATCGGTCTGAGCACCCTGGATGTCATCGCGCGCCATCCTGACCGTTACCGGGCGTTCGCCCTGAGTGGGTTCAGCCGCCTGAGCGAGCTGCTTGCCCTGTGCGTGCGTCATGTACCGCAATTCGCGGTCGTGCCTGAGGCTCAGGCTGCGCGCCACCTGCAGGACGACCTGCGCGCCGCCGGCCTGCCGACCCGCGTGCTGGTGGGGGAGGAGGGGCTGTGCCAGGTGGCTGCAGCTCCCGAAGTGGACGCCGTGATGGCGGCGATCGTCGGCGCGGCCGGGCTGCGCCCGACCCTGGCGGCCGTCGAGGCGGGCAAGAAAATCCTGCTGGCAAACAAGGAGGCGCTGGTGATGTCCGGCGCCTTGTTCATGCAGGCGGTGCGCAAGAGCGGTTCGGCGCTGCTGCCGATCGACAGCGAGCACAATGCGATTTTCCAATGCATGCCGCAGGACTTCTCCCGCGGATTGAGCCATGTCGGTGTCCGTCGGATTCTTCTGACGGCCTCCGGCGGCCCTTTCCGGCAGACGCCGATGGCTGACTTGGCGCATGTTTCACCTGAGCAGGCGTGTGCCCACCCGAACTGGTCCATGGGGCGCAAGATTTCGGTGGATTCGGCCAGCATGATGAACAAGGGCCTAGAGCTGATCGAAGCCTGCTGGCTGTTCGATGCCAAGCCCTCGCAGGTCGAGGTGGTCATCCATCCGCAGAGCGTGATCCATTCGCTGGTCGATTATGTGGACGGTTCCGTGTTGGCGCAGTTGGGCAACCCGGACATGCGCACGCCGATCGCCAACGCACTGGCCTGGCCCGAGCGGATCGACTCGGGCGTGGCGCCGCTGGACCTGTTCGCGGTGGCGCGCCTGGACTTCGAGGCACCGGACGAGCAGCGCTTCCCTTGCCTGCGCCTGGCGCGCCAGGCGGCGGAAGCCGGCGACAGCGCCCCGGCGATGCTGAATGCGGCCAACGAAGTGGCGGTCGCGGCGTTTCTCGACGGACGGGTTCGCTACCTGGAAATCGCGAGTATCATCGAAGAAGTCTTGAATCTTCAGCCCGTGGTGGCGCTGGATGACCTGGACGCGGTATTCACGGCGGACGCGAAGGCACGGGCACTGGCCGGCCAATGGCTGAGCCGCCACGGCCGTTAGGCTGCGCCGTACTTGGCTTCACGCGGCACTGGACAGGAATGCGGAGAAAGTAGATGAGCGCGCTCTATATGATTGCCGGCACCCTGATCGCCCTCGGTGTGCTGGTCACCTTCCACGAGTTCGGCCACTTCTGGGTCGCGCGCCGCTGCGGCGTCAAGGTGCTGCGTTTTTCCGTCGGCTTCGGCATGCCCCTGCTGCGCTGGCACGACCGGCACGGCACGGAGTTCGTGGTGGCGGCCATTCCGCTGGGCGGTTACGTCAAGATGCTCGACGAGCGTGAAGGCGAGGTGCCGGCCGATCAGCTGCATCAGTCGTTCAACCGCAAGACCGTCCGTCAGCGCATCGCCATCGTCGCCGCCGGCCCGGTCGCCAACTTTCTCCTCGCTCTGGTGTTCTTCTGGGTCTTGGCCATGCTCGGCAGCGAGCAGGTGCGCCCGGTCATCGGCGCGGTCGAGTCCGGCAGCATGGCGGCCAAGGCCGGCCTGAGCCCCGGCCAGGAAATCATCGCCATCGACGGCGAACCGACGTCCGGCTGGGCGGCGGTCAATCTGCAGCTGGTGCGTCGTCTGGGCGAGAGCGGTTCCCTGCAGGTGATGGTGCGTGATCAGGGCTCCACGGCGGACTCGCCTCGCGAGCTGGCCTTGGACCACTGGCTCAAGGGCGCGGACGAACCTGACCCGATCCGTTCGCTGGGCATCCGCCCATGGCGCCCGGCGTTGCCGCCGGTGCTCGCCGAACTCGATCCGAAAGGCCCGGCCCAGGCGGCGGGGCTGAAGACCGGCGACCGCCTGTTGGCGCTCGACGGCCAGGCGCTGGACGACTGGCAGCAAGTGGTCGACACCGTCCGTACCCGCCCTGACGCTAAAGTCCTGCTGCGCATCGAGCGCGACGGTGCCCGGATCGACGTTCCGGTCACGCTGGCGGCCCGGGGCGAAAGCAAGTCGCCGAGCGGCTATCTGGGGGCAGGGGTGAAGGCGGTCGACTGGCCGCCGGAAATGATCCGTGAGGTCAGTTTCGGGCCGTTGGCGGCGATCGGCGAGGGTGCCCGCCGCACTTGGGCGATGAGTGTCCTGACGCTGGATTCCCTGAAGAAAATGCTCTTCGGCGAGCTCTCGGTAAAAAACTTGAGCGGACCGATAACCATTGCTAAAGTGGCGGGCGCTTCTGCCCAGTCGGGCGTTGCCGATTTCCTGAATTTCCTTGCTTATCTGAGTATTAGCCTGGGTGTTCTGAATTTGCTGCCCATTCCTGTACTGGATGGGGGGCATCTGTTGTTTTATCTGATCGAGTGGGCGCGTGGTCGCCCCTTGTCGGAGCGGGTACAAGGTTGGGGGATACAGATCGGTATCAGTTTGGTGGTTGGAGTGATGCTGCTCGCTCTGGTCAACGATCTGGGTCGTCTGTAACGCTTCGTTGAATTGCGAATCTGCCGCATTTTGCGGCAGTTTCTTTATTGCCAGTTGGAATAAGAAAGGACTTCATGAAACGTCTGCTGCTAACTGCGGTTCTCACCGTATTGATGATCGCCGAAGTTCACGCCGAGTCCTTCACTATCTCTGATATTCGTGTCAACGGCCTCCAGCGGGTTTCCGCAGGTAGCGTCTTTGGCGCGTTGCCGTTGAACGTCGGCGATCAGGCGGACGACCGTCGTCTGGTTGAGTCCACTCGTGCGCTGTTCAAAACCGGTTTCTTTCAAGATATCCAGCTGGGCCGCGAAGGCAACGTACTGGTGATCACGGTCGTCGAGCGTCCGTCCGTCGCCAGCATCGAGATCGAAGGCAACAAGGCGATCTCCACCGAAGACCTGATGAAAGGCCTCAAGCAGTCCGGCCTGGCCGAAGGCGAGATCTTCCAGCGCGCCACCCTCGAAGGCGTGCGCAACGAGCTGCAGCGTCAGTACGTCGCCCAGGGCCGCTACTCGGCGACCGTCGACACCGAAGTGGTGTCGCAGCCGCGCAACCGCGTCGGCCTGAAGGTGAAGATCAACGAAGGCACCGTGGCTGCCATCCAGCACATCAACGTGGTCGGCAACACCGTTTTCCCCGAGGAAGACCTGGTCGACCTGTTCGAGCTGAAAACCACCAACTGGCTGTCCTTCTTCAAGAACGACGACAAGTACGCCCGCGAAAAGCTCTCCGGTGACCTGGAGCGTCTGCGTTCCTACTACCTGGACCGCGGCTACATCAACATGGACATCGCTTCGACCCAGGTGTCCATCACCCCGGACAAGAAGCACGTCTACATCACCGTCAACGTGACCGAAGGCGAGAAGTACACCGTTCGCGACGTCAAGCTGAGCGGCGACCTGAAAGTGCCTGAAGACCAGGTCAAGTCCCTGCTGCTGGTGCAGAAGGGCCAGGTGTTCTCGCGCAAGCTGATGACCACCACTTCCGAGCTGATCACCCGCCGTCTGGGCAACGAAGGCTACACCTTCGCCAACGTCAACGGCGTGCCTCAGCCCCATGACGACGATCACACCGTCGACATCCTGTTCGCCGTCGATCCGGGCAAGCGCGCCTACGTCAACCGCATCAACTTCCGTGGCAACACCAAGTCCGAGGACGAAGTGCTGCGTCGCGAAATGCGCCAGATGGAAGGCGGCTGGGCTTCGACCTACCTGATCGACCAGTCCAAGACCCGTCTGGAGCGCCTGGGCTTCTTCAAGGAAGTCAACGTCGAGACGCCGGCCGTGCCGGGCGTCGACGACCAGGTCGACGTGAACTACAGCGTCGAGGAGCAGGCTTCCGGTTCGATCACCGCCAGCGTGGGCTTCGCCCAGAGCGCCGGTCTGATCCTGGGCGGCTCCATCACCCAGAACAACTTCCTCGGTACCGGTAACCGCGTCAGCGTGGGCCTGACCCGCAGCGAATACCAGAGCCGCTACAACTTCGGCTACGTCGATCCCTACTGGACCGCCGACGGCGTGAGCCTGGGCTACAACGCCTTCTACCGCACCACCGACTACAAAGACCTCGACGTCGATGTGGCGAGCTATGCGGTGGACAGCCTGGGCGCCGGTGTGAACGTCGGCTACCCGATCAGCGAAACCTCGCGCTTGACCTTCGGCCTGTCGGCCCAGCAGGACAAGATCAAGACCGGTCAGTACACCGTCGACGAAATCTTCGACTTCGTGAACCGTGAAGGCGACAACTACCTGAACTTCAAGGCGTCGGCCGGCTGGTCCGAGTCGACCCTGAACAAGGGCGTGCTGCCGACCCGCGGCCGTTCCCAGAGCCTGACCCTGGAAACCACCATTCCGGGCAGCGACCTGTCGTTCTACAAGCTCGACTACCGCGGCCAGCTGTTCGCGCCGATCAGCGAAAACTACACGCTGCGCCTGCACACCGAACTGGGCTACGGCGACGGCTACGGCTCCACCGACGGCTTGCCGTTCTATGAAAACTACTATGCTGGTGGTTTCAACTCGGTTCGTGGCTTCAAGGACAGCACGCTGGGCCCGCGCAGTACGCCTAGCCGCGGTCAGGCCAAGACCGGCAACGTCGGCACGATCAACGACCCGGACCAGGATCCGCTGCCGTTCGGCGGCAACGTCCTGATCCAGGGCGGTGTGGAAGTCCTGTTCCCGCTGCCGTTCGTCAAGGATCAACGCTCCCTGCGCACCTCCGTGTTCTGGGACGTGGGTAACGTGTTTGACTCCAAGTGCGAGCAGACTCTCAACACCAACGGTGTCACGAAGTCCAACACGCAGTGCAACGACGTGAGCCTGAGCAACATGGCCAGTTCCGTCGGTGTCGGCGTGACCTGGGTGACCGCACTGGGCCCATTGAGCTTCGCGTTGGCCACGCCGGTGAAGAAACCGGATAACGCTGAAACCCAAGTGTTCCAATTCTCCCTCGGTCAGACGTTCTAAGCGTCTGACCCAAGATAACGACAATGGATTTTGTAGGAGTGCATCGTGCGTAAGTTGACTCAATTGGTTCTCCTGGCCTCCGTACTGGTGGCAGGCCCGGCATTTGCCGACATGAAGATCGCCGTCCTGAACTATCAGATGGCCCTGCTGGAATCCGACGCGGCCAAGAAGTACGCCGTGGACGCCGAGAAGAAGTTCGGCCCGCAGCTGACCAAGCTCAAGACCCTGGAAAGCAGCGCCAAGGGCATCCAGGACCGCCTGATGGCTGGCGGCGACAAGATGCAGCAAGGCGAGCGCGAGCGTCTGGAGCTGGAATTCAAGCAAAAGGCCCGTGATTTCCAGTTCCAGTCCAAGGAATTGAACGAAGCCAAGGCCGTCGCCGACCGCGAGATGCTCAAGCAACTGAAGCCTAAGCTGGACAGCGCCGTGGAAGAAGTCATCAAGAAAGGTGGTTTTGACCTGGTGTTCGAGCGTGGCGCGGTCATCGACGTCAAACCTCAGTACGACATCACGCGCCAGGTCATCGAGCGCATGAACCAGCTGAAGTAACCCATGACCGTGACCATCAAGCTCGGCCAGTTGGCCGAGTTCCTCGGCGCCACCCTGCGTGGCGACCCGGAGAAGCAAATCACTGGGCTGGCCACCTTGCAGGAGGCCGGCCCAGCTCAATTGAGCTTCCTGGCCAATCCCCAATACCGCAAGTACCTCGTCGGCTCGCAGGCCGCAGCGCTGCTGCTCAAGGCCGCGGACGCTGAAGCGTTCGCCGGCGATGCGCTGGTGGTGCCGGATCCGTACCTGGCCTATGCCCGCCTGTCCCACCTGTTCGACCCGAAACCGAAAGCCGCCGCCGGGATCCATCCGACGGCCGTGATCGCGGCGGACGCGGTGGTCGATCCGAGCGCCAGCATCGGCCCCTTCGCGGTCGTCGAGTCGGGTGCCCGGATCGGTGCCGGCGTGACCCTCGGCGCGCATTGCGTGGTCGGCGCGCGCAGCGAGATCGGTGAAGGCGGCTGGCTCGCCCCGCGCGTGACGCTGTACCACGACGTGCGCATCGGCAAACGGGTGGTCATCCAGTCCGGTGCGGTGCTCGGCGGCGAGGGCTTCGGCTTCGCCAACGAGAAAGGCGTCTGGCAAAAGATCGCCCAGATCGGCGGCGTCACCGTCGGCGACGATGTGGAGATCGGCGTGAACACGGCCATCGACCGCGGCGCCCTGGCCGATACCGTGATCGGCAACGGCGTCAAGCTCGACAACCAGATCCAGATCGCCCACAACGTCCAGGTCGGCGACCACACCGCCATGGCGGCTTGCGTCGGCATCTCCGGCAGCACCAAGATCGGCAAGCATTGCATGCTGGCCGGCGGCGTCGGCTTGGTCGGGCACATCGACATCTGCGACAACGTTTTCCTGACCGGCATGACCATGGTCACCCACTCGATCACCGAGCCGGGTGCCTATTCGTCCGGCACAGCCATGCAACCGGCGGCCGAATGGCGCAAGAGCGCGGCCCGCATCCGGCAGCTCGATGACCTCGCGCGCCGCTTGAAACAGCTGGAAAAGCGCGTGGGGGAAGTGACCCCCGACGGTAATGCTTCATCAGATGGCTGATACCGCTTCCATATCAATCGCAGGCAGCCACCCGGCTGTCTGCTTGATCTGCTAGAGGCGTGCGCCACGTCGCACTCCCAATCTTTACATAGGCTTCCCCCCGAAATGATGGACATCAACGAGATTCGCGAATACCTGCCTCACCGTTACCCGTTCCTGCTGGTGGACCGGGTGGTGGATCTGGACACTGAAGGCAAGCGCATTCGCGCCTACAAGAATGTCAGCATCAACGAGCCGTTCTTCAATGGCCACTTCCCGGCGCATCCGATCATGCCGGGCGTGCTGATCATCGAAGCGATGGCCCAGGCTGCCGGGATCCTCGGTTTCAAAATGCTGGACGTCAAACCGGCCGACGGCACCCTCTACTACTTCGTCGGTTCCGACAAGCTGCGCTTCCGTCAGCCTGTGCTGCCGGGTGATCAGCTGATCCTCGAAGCCAAGTTCATCAGCTGCAAGCGCCAGATCTGGAAGTTCGACTGCCAGGCCTCTGTCGACGGCAAGCCGGTCTGCTCGGCGGAAATCATCTGCGCGGAACGCAAGCTATGAGTTTGATCGACCCTCGCGCAATCATCGACCCGACAGCCGTCCTGGCTGAAGGGGTCGAGGTCGGCCCGTGGTCGATCGTCGGCGCAGGTGTGGAAATCGGCGAGGGTACGGTGATCGGGCCTCATGTGGTCCTCAAGGGCCCGACCCGCATCGGCAAGCACAACCGGATCTACCAGTTTTCCTCGGTCGGCGAGGATACGCCGGACCTCAAGTACAAGGGTGAAGAGACCCGCCTCGTGATCGGTGACCACAACGTCATCCGCGAAGGCGTGACGATTCACCGCGGCACGGTGCAGGACCGCTCGGAAACCACGCTGGGCGACCACAACCTGATCATGGCCTATGCCCACATCGGCCATGACAGCGTGATCGGCAACCACTGCATCCTGGTCAACAACACCGCGCTGGCCGGCCATGTGCACGTCGACGACTGGGCGATCCTGTCCGGTTTCACGCTGGTGCACCAGTATTGCCACATCGGCGCGCACAGCTTCTCCGGCATGGGCACCGCGATCGGCAAGGACGTCCCGGCGTTCGTCACCGTGTTCGGCAACCCGGCCGAAGCGCGCAGCATGAACTTCGAAGGCATGCGTCGCCGCGGCTTCAGCGAGGATGCCATCCACGCTCTGCGCCGTGCCTACAAAACGGTGTACCGCCAGGGGCTGACCGTCGAGCAGGCACTGGCCGAACTGGCCGAACCTGCGGCCCAGTTCCCTGAAGTCGCCTTGTTCCGCGACTCCATCCAGTCTTCGAACCGCGGCATCACCCGCTGACCATGGCCAATCTGCGTATTGCGCTGGTGGCGGGCGAGGCTTCCGGCGACATTCTGGGCGCCGGCCTGATGCGCGCCCTCAAGGCCCGGCATCCGACGGCGGAGTTCATCGGCGTCGGCGGGCCGCTGATGCAGGCCGAAGGGCTGACCTCCGACTTTCCCATGGAGCGTCTGTCGGTCATGGGGCTGGTGGAGGTGCTCGGTCGGCTGCGCGAGCTGCTCAAGCGGCGCAAGCACCTGATCGAGACCCTGATCGAGCGCAAGCCGGACGTGTTCATCGGCATCGACGCCCCGGACTTCAACCTCAACATCGAACTCAAGCTGCGTCAGGCCGGGATCAAGACCGTGCACTACGTCAGCCCGTCGGTGTGGGCGTGGCGGCAGAAGCGCGTGCTGAAGATCCGCGAAGGCTGCGACCTGATGCTCACGCTGTTCCCGTTCGAAGCGAAATTCTACGAAGAGAAGGGCGTGCCGGTGCGGTTCGTCGGCCACTCGCTGGCCGACGCCATTCCGTTGCAGGCCGACCGTGGGGCGGCGCGGGCCGAGCTGGGCTTGCCCGACGGGCCGCTGGTCGCCCTGATGCCGGGCAGCCGCGGCGGCGAGGTCGGGCGCCTCGGCGCGCTGTTCCTCGACACCGCCCAGCGGCTGCGGGCCTTGCGCCCTGGTGTGCGTTTCGTGTTGCCCTGCGCCAGCCCCGAGCGGCGGGTGCAGATCGAAGCGCTGCTGGCCGGCCGCGACCTGCCGGTGACCCTGCTCGACGGCAAGTCCCACCTGGCCCTCGCCGCCTGCGACGCGGTGCTGATCGCTTCCGGCACGGCGACGCTGGAGGCGCTGCTGTACAAGCGGCCGATGGTGGTGGCCTACCGGTTGGCGCCGCTGACGTTCTGGATCCTCAAGCGCATGGTCAAGAGCCCTTACGTGTCCCTGCCGAACCTGCTGGCCCAGCGCCTTCTGGTGCCTGAGCTGCTGCAGGACGACGCAACGGTCGAGGCCCTGGCCCAGACGCTTTCCCCGCTGATCGACGGCGGCGAGGAACAGACCCGCGGCTTCGACGAGATCCACCGCACCCTGCGGCTGGACGCCTCCAACCAGGCCGCCGACGCGGTGCTGAACCTGATCGGTCAATCACGATGAGCAAGACAAGCATGCAGATGGGCCTGGATTTCACCCTGGTCGCCGAAGTCGAAGAACTGGTGGCCGGTGTCGACGAGGTCGGCCGTGGCCCGTTGTGCGGCGCGGTGGTGACGGCGGCGGTGATCCTCGATCCTAACCGGCCGATCCAGGGCCTGAACGACTCGAAGAAGCTCACCGAAGCCAGGCGCGAGAAACTGTTCGACGAAATCAAGGAAAAGGCCCTGAGCTGGTGCATCGCCCGGGCCGAGGTCGAAGAGATCGACGAACTGAACATCCTCCATGCCACCATGCTGGCCATGCAGCGGGCCGTCGCCGGCCTGCACATCCAGCCGAAGCTGGCGATGATCGACGGCAACCGTTGCCCGAAACTGCCGATGCGTTCCGAAGCGGTGGTCAAGGGCGACAGCAAGGTGCCGGCCATCGCGGCGGCCTCGATCCTGGCCAAGGTCAGCCGCGACCGCGAGATGGCGGCGTTTGAGCTGACCTACCCGGGCTACGGCATCGGCGGCCACAAGGGCTATCCGACGCCCGTTCATCTGGAAGCGTTGGTGCGCCTGGGGCCGACGCCGATCCACCGGCGTTCGTTCGCGCCGGTGCGTCAGGCCTACGAGGCGCTGGAAGGCCTGGCGCCGGTTTAGGCCCATGGCTGATGTTTTGTTCGAGGCCCGGTACAATCCGGGCCTTGTTGTTTCCATGTAACTGGACAGGATCACTATGCCGGCTTCATTCGTTCACCTACGCCTGCACACTGAATACTCCCTGGTCGACGGGCTGGTGCGGATCAAGCCGCTGGTCAAGGCGCTCACCGGCATGAACATGCCGGCCGTTGCGGTCACCGACCAGAACAACATGTGTTCCCTGGTCAAGTTCTACAAGGCCGCCATGGGCGCCGGGATCAAGCCGATCTGCGGGGCCGACCTGTGGCTGTCGAACAAGGATCCGGACGGCCCCCTGAGCCGGATCAGCCTGCTGGCGATGGACGCCCTGGGCTACCGCAACCTCACCGAGCTGATTTCCCGCGGGTTCATCGACGGCCAGCGCAACGGGATGATCATCATCGAGCGCCAGTGGGTGGTCGAGGCCAGCGCCGGCCTGATCATGCTGTCGGCGGCGAAGGAGGGCGAGATCGGCATGGCCCTGATCGCCGGCAACCCGGCCGAGGCCGAGGCATTGACCCGCGAATGGATGGCGGTGTTTCCCGACCGCTTCTACCTGGAGATCCAGCGCACCAACCGCGTCAACGACGAAGAGCAGCTGCACGGCGCCGTGGCTCTGGCCGACAAGCTCGGCGCGCCGCTGGTGGCGACCAACGATGTGCGCTTCATCAAGCCGGAAGACTTCGAGGCCCACGAGACCCGCGTCTGCATCGGTGAAGGCCGCGCCCTCGACGACCCGCGCCGCTCGAAGAACTACAGCGATCAGCAATACCTCAAAAGCGCCGAGGAAATGGCCGAGCTGTTCAGCGACCTGCCCGACGCGCTGGAAAACACCGTCGAGATCGCCAAACGCTGCAACATCGACGTGAAGCTGGGCAAGCACTTCCTGCCCGACTATCCGATCCCCGACGGCATGACCATCGACGAGTATTTCCGCAAGGTCTCGTTCGACGGCCTGGAGGAGCGCCTGTCGGTGCTGCTGCCCAAGGACACCACCGAAGACTACGACGCCAAGCGTCAGGTGTATGTCGACCGGCTGAATTTCGAGCTGGACATCATCATCCAGATGGGATTCCCCGGTTACTTCCTGATCGTGATGGACTTCATCCAGTGGGCCAAGAACAACGGCGTGCCGGTGGGCCCCGGACGGGGTTCGGGCGCCGGTTCGCTGGTGGCCTACGTGCAGAAGATCACCGACCTCGACCCGCTGGAATACGACCTGCTGTTCGAACGTTTCCTCAACCCGGAGCGGGTCTCCATGCCCGACTTCGACGTCGACTTCTGCATGGACGGCCGTGACCGGGTGATCGACTATGTGGCCGACAAGTACGGCCGCAACGCGGTGAGCCAGATCATCACCTTCGGCTCCATGGCCGCCAAGGCGGTGGTGCGCGACGTGGCCCGGGCCCAGGGCAAGTCGTTCGGCCTGGCGGACCGCCTGTCGAAGATGATTCCGTTCGAGGTCGGCATGACCCTCGAAAAGGCCTACGAGCAGGAAGAGATCCTGCGCGACTTCCTCAAGGTCGACGAAGAGGCCCAGGAAATCTGGGACATGGCCCTCAAGCTCGAAGGCGTGACCCGCGGCACCGGCAAGCACGCCGGCGGCGTGGTGATCGCGCCCACCAAGCTCACCGACTTCTCGCCGATCGCCTGCGATGAAGAGGGCGGCGGCCTGGTCACCCAGTTCGACAAGGACGACGTGGAGGCGGCCGGCCTGGTGAAGTTCGACTTCCTCGGCCTGCGGACCCTGACGATCATCGACTGGGCGCTCAAGACCATCAACCGCGACCGCGCCAAGACCAACGAGGCGCCGCTGGACATCGCGTTCATCCCGCTCGACGACAAGCCGACCTACAGCCTGCTGCAGAAGGCCGAAACCACGGCGGTGTTCCAGCTCGAATCCCGCGGCATGAAGGAGCTGATCAAGAAACTCAAGCCCGACTGCCTCGAAGACCTCATCGCACTGGTGGCCCTGTTCCGTCCGGGCCCTCTGCAATCGGGCATGGTGGACGACTTCATCAACCGCAAGCACGGCCGCGCCGAGCTGGCGTACCCGCATCCGGACTACCAGTACGAAGGCCTGCAGCCGGTGCTGGCGCCGACCTACGGCATCATCCTGTACCAGGAACAGGTGATGCAGATCGCCCAGGTCATGGCCGGCTACACCCTCGGCGGCGCGGACATGCTGCGACGGGCGATGGGTAAAAAGAAGCCCGAGGAGATGGCCAAGCAGCGCGGCGGCTTCATCGAAGGTTGCGCGTCCAACAACATCGATGCGGACCTGGCGGGCAACATCTTCGACCTGGTGGAGAAATTCGCCGGTTACGGCTTCAACAAATCCCACTCCGCCGCCTACGGCCTGGTGTCGTACCAGACCGCGTGGCTGAAGGCCCACTACCCGGCGCCGTTCATGGCGGCGGTGCTGTCGGCGGACATGCACAACACCGACAAGGTCGTGACCTTGATCGAAGAAGTGCGCACGATGAAGCTGCGCCTCGACGCGCCGGACGTGAACACCTCGGAGTTCAAGTTCACGGTGAACGACGACGGGCGCATCGTCTACGGCCTCGGCGCGATCAAGGGCGTCGGCGAAGGCCCGGTGGAGGCGATCACCGAAGCGCGCCAGGACGGCCCGTTCAAGGACCTGTTCGACTTCTGCGCCCGCGTCGACCTCAAACGCATCAACAAGCGCACCCTGGACGGTCTGATCCGCAGCGGTGCGCTGGATCGCCTGGGGCCGTACTTCCATGACGAGCAGAAGGCCTACCAGGCCAACATCGACCGCAACCGCGCGGTGCTGCTGGCATCTATGGAAGAGGCGATCAAGGCCGCCGAACAGACCGCGCGCACCCACGACAGCGGCCACGCCGACCTGTTCGGCGGGCTGTTCGTCGAAGAGGACGCGGATGTCTACGCCAGCCACCGCAAGGCCCGGGAGCTGACCCTCAAGGAACGCCTCAAGGGCGAGAAGGACACCTTGGGCCTGTACCTCACCGGCCACCCGATCGACGAATACGAAAGCGAGATCCGCCGCTTCGCCCGTCAGCGCATCATCGACCTGAAGCCTGCGCGGGATACCCAGACCATCGCCGGCATGATCATCGCCCTGCGGGTCATGAAGAACAAAAAGGGCGACAAGATGGGCTTCATCACCCTCGACGACCGCTCCGGGCGGATCGAGGCGTCGCTGTTCGCCGATGCGTTCCACTCCGCCCAGTCGCTGCTGCAGACCGACGCGATGGTGGTGGTCGAAGGCGAGGTCAGCAACGACGACTTCTCCGGCGGCCTGCGCCTGCGGGTCAAGCGGGTGATGAGCATGGAAGAGGCGCGGACCAGCCTGGCCGAGAGCCTGCGCCTGAAACTGCAGACCCAGGACCTGAAGGGCGATCAGCTACGCTGGTTGGGCGAGTTGCTCAAGCGCCACCGCGGGGCTTGCCCGATCACCATGGAATACACCAGCCCCGATGCGAAGACCTTGCTGCAGTTCGGCGAGAGCTGGCGGATCGATCCGGCGGACGCCCTGATTCAAGCCCTGCGTGACCAGTTCGGACGAGACAACGTCTTCCTCCAATACCGTTGACCGGCAGGTGATATCAGATCGCCTGTCCGCAACCTGAACTTTTAATCTCGACCTCGACGCGCCTGTCCCTTAAGGTAGGGCGCGAACAGACAACCGGCCGGCCCAAGCTTGCTTGGACGCGACCCTAGACGGACGCCTATGAACCCGAATTTTCTAGATTTCGAACAGCCGATCGCCGACCTGCAAGCCAAGATCGAAGAATTGCGCTTGGTCGGTAACGACAATTCGCTGAATATCGGCGATGAGATCTCCCGCCTGCAGGACAAGAGCAAGACGCTGACCGAAGACATTTTCGGCAAGCTGACCAGCTGGCAGATCGCACGTCTGGCGCGTCACCCGCGCCGTCCGTACACCCTCGACTACATCGACCACATCTTCACCGAGTTCGACGAACTGCACGGTGACCGTCACTTCTCCGACGACGCGGCCATCGTGGGCGGCGTGGCACGTCTGGACGACCAGCCGGTGATGGTGATCGGTCACCAGAAGGGCCGCGAAGTGCGCGAGAAGGTGCGCCGCAACTTCGGCATGCCGCGTCCGGAAGGCTACCGCAAGGCCTGCCGCCTGATGGAAATGGCCGAACGCTTCAAGATGCCGATCCTGACCTTCATCGACACCCCGGGCGCCTACCCGGGCATCGACGCCGAAGAGCGCAACCAGAGCGAAGCGATCGCCTGGAACCTGCGCGTCATGGCGCGCCTGAAGACCCCGATCATCGCCACCGTGATCGGTGAGGGCGGTTCCGGCGGCGCACTGGCCATCGGCGTGTGCGACCAACTGAATATGCTGCAGTACTCGACCTACTCGGTGATCTCGCCGGAAGGCTGCGCCTCGATCCTGTGGAAAACCGCCGAGAAGGCGCCGGACGCCGCCGAAGCCATGGGCATCACCGCCGAGCGCCTGAAGGGCCTGGGCATCGTCGACAAGGTGATCAACGAGCCGCTGGGCGGCGCCCACCGCGACTTCGCTGCCGCTTCCGCCTCGATCCGCGCCGAGCTGATCTCGCAGCTGGCGATGCTGAAGAAGTTCGACAACGACGCACTGCTGGCCCGCCGTTATGAGCGTCTGATGAGCTACGGTCTCTGATCGAACAGGCCGTACCCATGTGGGAGCGAGCCTGCTCGCGATAAGGGTTAACATTCAACGCACCTGTTGTTTGTTCAAACGCTGTCGCGAGCAGGCCCGCTCCCACATTTCATTTGTGCGATGTGTCCCCCATGACCCGGATCGATCTGTCTGACCGACTTCTGCGCACCCTGACGCCCTGGCGTACCGCTGCGGCCTGGCGCATCGCCTTCTCCGGCGGACTCGACTCCACCGTCCTGCTGCACCTGCTCGCCCGTCTGGCGAAGACCGAAACCCTGCCGCCCTTGAGCGCCCTCCATGTCCATCACGGCCTTCAGGCCGCCGCAGAGGCGTGGCCGGAGCATTGCCGAGCCTTCTGTGATGCGCTGGGCGTGCCGCTGCAGGTGGTTCGCGTGCAGGTTCGGCCCGGTGCGAGCCTGGAGCGCGCGGCGCGTGATGCGCGTTACGCAGCGTTCGACGCGGCGCTCGGCCGCAACGAAATGCTGCTGACCGGGCAGCACCGCGACGATCAGGCCGAGACCTTGCTGTTTCGTCTGTTGCGGGGGGCGGGGGTGAAAGGGTTATCCGCGATGCCGGTGCATAGGCCGCTGGGGCAGGGCAGCCTGGTACGTCCGTTGCTCGATGCGGGAAGGGGCGAACTGGAAGCCTACGCACGGGCCCATCAGCTGACCTGGATCGAGGATCCGTCGAATCAGGACACGCAGTTCTCCCGCAACTATCTGCGTCATCAAGTGATGCCTTTGCTCGCCGCCCGCTGGCCGCAGGCGACGGCCAGCCTGGTGCGCAGCGCTGCACATGCGCGGGAGGCGCAAGGCTTGCTGGATGAGCTGGCGCAGCTCGACCTGAACGATGCGCGCACCCCGGACGCCTTCGACTGGCTGGGCGTGCCCTCGTTGGCGCTGGCCCCGTTGGCCGGTTTGTCCGCCGCCCGCCAGCGCAATGCCCTCAGCCATTGGCTGGCGCCGCTGACCCGCTTGCCGGATACCGACCATTGGTCGGGTTGGTCGGACCTGTGCGAGGCCGCCGTCGATGCGGCGCCGGTCTGGCGTCTGGCCGACGGTGAACTGCATCGCAGCGCCGGCCGCCTCTGGTGGCTCAGCGGGCAATGGCTGCGCACGCCGGTGGCCGCAGACGCTTGGCCTGATCCTGCGAGGCCGCTGCGCCTGGCCGATAACGGGCGTGTCATGTTGCTGGGGCAGACTCCTGCCGGGCCGCTCAGGATCGCTTACCGGCAGGGCGGCGAGACGATGCGCCTGCCCGGACGCGGCGGGCGCGACCTCAAGCGCCTGCTCAACGAGCGCGGCGTTCCGGCCTTCGTGCGTGGCAGATTGCCGCTGCTGTTCCGCGGCGAGGAACTGCTCGCCGTGGCGGACCTGCCGGGGCTCGACGGCAGTGCGCAGGACGGCTGGCGACTGCATTGGCAGCCTTCGGATGAAGATCAAGGTTTGAGATGAAAGGGGCATTCCGGTAGACTACGCTCCCTTCTTGATACAACTTCTGTGGATTCGCCTGAATTGCAGGAGTTGCCGATTACCAAGCAGTCTTTGCTGGGCGATTCCAAAAAATGTGTAGCGAGCTACGTACCGGTGTTTTCACTTCCGGTCTGTCCCAACGCGGCGGTTTTTTTGAAAGGTGCACTGTGATTAATGCAGGTGATCGGGGGCTTCGGCCTTCCTTCGCTTTCCCCGGCGGCTCGGACCGCTTTAACGCAGACTTCTAGGGTTTTTCATGACGCGCTACATATTCGTCACGGGCGGTGTTGTTTCTTCATTGGGGAAAGGCATTGCCTCGGCTTCATTGGCGGCCATCCTGGAGGCGCGGGGGCTCAAGGTCACCATGCTCAAGCTGGATCCGTACATCAACGTCGATCCGGGCACCATGAGCCCGTTCCAGCACGGTGAAGTGTTCGTCACCCACGACGGCGCCGAGACCGACCTCGACCTGGGCCACTACGAGCGGTTCATCCGCACGACCATGACCCAGAACAACAACTTCACCACCGGTCGCGTCTACGAGCACGTGCTGCGCAAAGAGCGCCGCGGCGACTACCTGGGCGCCACCATCCAGGTGATCCCGCACATCACCGACGAGATCAAGCGTCGCATCATCAAGGGCGCCGGCGATGCCGACGTGGCCCTGGTGGAGATCGGCGGCACCGTCGGCGACATCGAGTCGCAACCGTTCCTCGAAGCCATCCGTCAACTGCGGGTGGAAGTCGGTTCCAAGCGCGCGATGCTGATGCACCTGACGCTGGTTCCTTACATCGCCACCGCCGGCGAGACCAAGACCAAGCCGACCCAGCACTCCGTGAAGGAACTGCGCTCCATCGGCCTGCAGCCTGACGTGCTGATCTGCCGCTCCGACCATCCGGTGGATGTGTCCTCGCGCCGCAAGATCGCCCTGTTCACCAACGTTGAAGAGCGTGCGGTGATCTCCCTGGAAGACGTCGACACCATCTACAAGATCCCGGCCGTGCTGCACGCCCAGGGCCTGGACGACTTCGTCGTCGAGCGCTTCGGCCTGCAGTGCAACGGCGCCGACCTGTCCGAGTGGGAAAAGGTCGTCGACGCCAAGCTCAACCCTGAGCACGAAGTCACCATCGCCATGGTCGGCAAGTACATGGAGCTGCTGGACGCCTACAAGTCGCTGATCGAAGCGATGAGTCACGCCGGCATCACCAACCGCACCAAGGTCAACCTGCGCTACATCGATTCCGAAGACATCGAGAACCAGGGCACCGCGCTGCTGGAAGGCGTCGACGCGATCCTGGTGCCGGGCGGCTTCGGCTTGCGTGGCGTGGAAGGCAAGATCACCGCCGTCCAGTACGCCCGTGAGAACAAGGTGCCGTACCTGGGCATCTGCCTGGGCATGCAAGTGGCGGTCATCGAGTTCGCCCGCAACGTGCTGGGCTGGAAAGACGCCAACTCCACCGAGTTCGACCGCGCCAGCGGCCACCCGGTCGTGGGCCTGATCACCGAGTGGGCCGATGCCACCGGTGCGGTCGAGACCCGCAGCGAAGCCTCCGACCTGGGCGGCACCATGCGTCTGGGCGCGCAGGAATGCCTGCTGGAGTCCGGCTCCAAGGTGCACGACTGCTACGGCAAGGACGTGATCGTCGAGCGTCACCGCCACCGCTACGAAGTGAACAACAACCTGCTGCCGCAGATCATGGAAGCCGGCCTGAAGATCTCCGGCCGCTCCGGTGACGGCGCGCTGGTCGAAGTGGTCGAGGCACCGGATCATCCGTGGTTCGTCGCCTGCCAGTTCCACCCTGAGTTCACCTCGACCCCGCGTGACGGCCATCCGCTGTTCAGCGGTTTCGTCAAGGCCGCGTTGGCTCAACACCAGAAGAAGGCGTAACCCGATGGCACAGAAGATCATCCGCGTCGGCGACATCGAGATTGCCAACGACAAGCCCATGGTGCTGTTCGGCGGCATGAACGTGCTGGAAAGTCGCGACATGGCCATGCAGGTTTGCGAGGAATACGTGAAGGTCACCGAAAAGCTCGGCATCCCTTACGTGTTCAAGGCCAGCTTCGACAAGGCCAACCGGTCTTCTGTGACCTCGTACCGCGGTCCTGGCCTGGAAGAGGGCTTGCGCATCTTCCAGGACATCAAACAGGCCTTCGGCGTGCCGATCATCACCGACGTCCATGAGCCCGACCAGGCCCTGCCCGTCGCCGAGGTCTGCGACATCATCCAGCTGCCGGCCTTCCTGTCGCGCCAGACCGACCTCGTGGTCGCCATGGCCAAGACCGGCGCGGTGATCAACATCAAGAAAGCCCAGTTCCTCGCGCCCCAGGAGATGAAACACATCCTGAACAAGTGCGTGGAGGCGGGCAACGATCAGTTGATCCTCTGCGAGCGCGGTTCGAGCTTCGGCTACAACAACCTCGTGGTCGACATGCTCGGCTTCGGGATCATGAAGCAGTTCGAATACCCGGTGTTCTTCGACGTGACCCACTCGCTGCAGATGCCGGGAGGTCGTTCCGACTCCGCCGGCGGGCGCCGCGCCCAGGTCACCGACCTGGCCAAGGCGGGCATGAGCCAGTCGCTGGCCGGGCTGTTCCTCGAAGCGCATCCGGATCCGGACAACGCCAAATGCGACGGCCCTTGCGCCTTGCGCCTGGACAAGCTGGAGCCGTTCCTGGCCCAGCTCAAGGCCCTGGACGAACTGGTGAAGAGTTTTCCGACGGTAGAGACCGCGTAAGCCTCATTTCTCCGGTAAAGTACCGCACGATTCCTGGCTCAGACCTTCGGGTTTGAGCCTTGTCGTCTGCAAGACTGCCTGCTGCACACCCCTTGCCGACGGTCAAAGATTTCCTCTAGCTGCGTCGTTTTCGTCAACTTTGGAGTGTTTACAACAATGGCAAAAATCGTCGACATCAAAGGTCGTGAAGTTCTCGACTCCCGTGGCAACCCCACCGTGGAAGCGGACGTGCTTCTCGATAACGGCATCATCGGCAGCGCCTGCGCGCCGTCCGGTGCTTCCACTGGCTCGCGTGAAGCGCTCGAGCTGCGTGATGGCGACAAGAGCCGTTACCTGGGCAAGGGTGTGCTCAAGGCGGTAGCCAACATCAACGGTCCGATCCGCGAACTGCTGCTGGGCAAAGACCCAAGCGACCAGAAAGCCCTGGACCTGGCGATGATCAAGCTGGACGGCACCGAAAACAAGGCGACCCTGGGCGCCAACGCCATCCTCGCCGTGTCCCTGGCCGCCGCCAAGGCTGCCGCCCAGGACCAGGACCTGCCGCTGTACGCGCACATCGCCAACCTGAACGGCACTCCGGGCGTCTACTCGATGCCGGTTCCGATGATGAACATCATCAACGGCGGCGAACACGCCGACAACAACGTCGACATCCAGGAATTCATGGTGCAGCCGGTCGGCGCCAAGTCCTTCTCCGAAGGCCTGCGCATGGGCACCGAGATCTTCCACCACCTCAAAGCCGTGCTGAAGGCCCGTGGCCTGAACACCGCCGTGGGTGACGAAGGCGGTTTCGCGCCTAACCTGGCCTCCAACGAAGACGCGCTGTCGGCCATCGCCGAAGCGGTCGCCAACGCCGGCTACAAGCTGGGCACCGATGTGACCCTGGCCCTGGACTGCGCGGCCAGCGAGTTCTTCGAAGACGGCAAGTACAACCTGTCCGGCGAAGGCAAGTCCTTCGACGCCGCCGGTTTCGCCGACTACCTCAAAGGCCTGACCGAGCGCTTCCCGATCATCTCGATCGAAGACGGCCTGGACGAGTCCGACTGGGCTGGCTGGAAGATCCTGACCGACAAGATCGGCGACAAGGTGCAACTGGTCGGCGACGACCTGTTCGTGACCAACACCAAGATCCTGAAGGAAGGCATCGAGAAGAACATCGCCAACTCGATCCTGATCAAGTTCAACCAGATCGGCACCCTGACCGAAACCCTGGAAGCCATCCAGATGGCCAAGGCCGCCGGCTACACCGCCGTGATCTCGCACCGTTCCGGCGAAACCGAAGATTCGACCATCGCCGACCTGGCCGTGGGTACCTCGGCCGGCCAGATCAAGACCGGTTCCCTGTGCCGTTCCGACCGCGTCTCCAAGTACAACCAACTGCTGCGTATCGAAGAGCAGTTGAACGGCAAGGCCAAGTACAACGGTCGCGGCGAGTTCCGCGGCTGAGCCTTGAACGTAAAAGGACACCGGATTGTGTCGGAAAAGTCGTGACAGCGATGGATTTGCCACTAATCTGATGCCTTATCAGCACAAGCCTGGATCTTCCAGGCTTCGTGCTATCAGATGCTTCAACGTTTTGCGTGGCTGTCTTTTTTCACTGGATACCTGATATTCGATGCGCAGTCCCTATTGGTTGTTTCTCGTCCTGCTTCTGCTGCTGGCCGGTCTGCAATACCGCCTGTGGGTGGGTAACGGCAGCCTGGCGCAAGTGGCCGAGCTGACTCAGCAAATCGACGACCAGCGCGCCGAGAACGAAGCCTTGCTGGAGCGCAACCGGGTGATGGACGCCGAGGTCAGCGAGTTGAAGAAAGGCATGGAGACCGTTGAAGAGCGGGCTCGCCATGAGCTGGGCATGGTCAAGGACGGCGAAACCCTTTACCAGTTGGCCCAATGAGCGATTTTCTGCCGGCCTTCTGGGCCGTGATTCCTGCTGCGGGCATCGGTGCCCGTATGGCCGCGGACCGTCCCAAGCAATACCTGCAACTGGGCGGACGCACCATTCTCGAACACAGCCTCGGCTGTTTCCTCGATCACCCGAGCCTCAAGGGCCTGGTGGTCAGTCTTGCTGTCGATGATCCTTACTGGCCGGGCCTGGCCTGTGCCGGCGACGCGCGCATTCAGCGGGTCGACGGCGGCGCCGAGCGTTCAGGTTCGGTGCTCAATGCCTTGCTGCACCTGCATGCCCAGGGCGCCAACGATGAGGATTGGGTGCTGGTGCACGATGCGGCGCGCCCCAACCTGAGCCGCAATGACCTGGACAAGCTGCTCGCCGAGCTGGCGCATGACCCGGTCGGCGGGTTGCTGGCGGTTCCGGCGCGGGACACGCTCAAGCGCGTCGACAAACAGGGGCGCGTGGTCGAAACCGTCGACCGCAGCGTGATCTGGCAAGCCTACACGCCGCAGATGTTTCGCCTGGGTGCGTTGCACCGGGCGTTGGCCGACAGTCTGGTGGCGGATGCGGTGATCACCGACGAAGCCTCGGCGATGGAGTGGGCCGGCCTTGCTCCGCGCCTGATCGAAGGGCGGGCGGACAACCTCAAGGTGACCCGGCCGGAAGACCTGGAGTGGTTGCGTCAGCGTTGGGCGAACCGGCGCTGAGTGCAGGTGGTGTCCGTTAGATAGCCATCGCGGGCAAGCCCGCTCCCACAGGTCTTGGGCACTTCACGGTCACTGTGGGAGCGGGCTTGCCCGCGATGGCGTCGGTGGGGGCACCGCAGAATCTCGGATGATCCACCCGTGTTCAGTTGCGGTACTCCGGCCGTTGCGCCAACCCTTCCTTGAGAAAATCCACCAGCTTGCGCACCTTCGGCGACAGGTGCCGCTGCTGCGGGTACAGCGCCCACACCGCGGTGTTCGGCGGCTGATGGGCCTCCAGCAGCGAAATCAGCGCGCCGCTGTGCAGATGCTCCAGCACGTAGTAGTCCGGCAACTGACACAGCCCCACCCCTTGCAAAGCCGCATCCAGCACCGCTTGCCCGCTGTTGCAGCGCCAGTTGCCCTGCACCCGCTGGGCGAATTCCCGCCCGTTCTGCTCCAGTTGCCAGATGTCCGAACTGCCGATCAGGCAATTGTGCCGGCTCAGCTCCGACAGGCTGTGGGGGCGGCCGTACCGTTCAAGGTAGGAGGGCGATGCGCACAGGTACATGCGCCGCGGCGCCAGCCGGGTGGCGACCAGCCGCGAATCCTGCAGGCGGCCCAGGCGGATCGCCAGGTCCAGGCCTTCGTGAACCAGGTCGAGCTGGCGGTTGGTCAGCTCGATGTCGACCCGCAGTTGCGGGTAGTGACCCATGAACCGGGTCACCAGCGGCACGATGAAGCGTTCGCCGTAGGCCACGGCGCAGGTCATGCGCAGCATGCCTTTGGGCTCGCTGGCCAGGTCGCCGACGGCCCGCAGCGCTTCTTCGCGGCCGTCCTGCAGACGCTGGCAATGCTGCAGGAATGTCTGCCCGGCTTCGGTCAGCGTCACCCGACGCGTACTGCGGTAGAGCAAGCGGGTCTGCAGGCGTTCTTCCAGCCGCGCGATCTGGCGGCTGATGTGCGAAGAGGAAACGCCCAAGCGTTCGGCGGCGGCGGTGAATTGGCTGCATTCGGCCACGGCGACGAACTCGTCGATGCCTTCCCAGCGGTTTTCGGACATCGGATTATCCCTGTGCGGCAATAATGTTTTGCTTTTGTCCGGATTATTCACTCTCAGGTCGTGGATTACACTCCTTGTCTCGTTTTAATTCACTGGGAGAGTCAGGATGATCAAGTCGCGCGCCGCCGTAGCCTTCGGGGCCAAGAAGCCGCTGGAAATCGTTGAAGTCGATGTCGCCATGCCGAAGGCCGGCGAGGTGCTGCTTCGCGTGGTGGCCACCGGGGTGTGCCACACCGACGCCTACACCCTGTCCGGCGCGGATCCGGAAGGGATCTTCCCGTCGATCCTCGGCCATGAAGGCGGCGCGATCGTCGAGGCCATCGGTGAAGGCGTGACGTCGGTGGCGGTGGGCGACCACGTGATTCCGCTGTACACCCCGGAATGCGGCCAGTGCAAATTCTGCAAGTCGGGCAAGACCAACCTGTGCCAGGCCATTCGCGCCACCCAGGGCAAAGGCCTGATGCCGGACGGCACTTCGCGCTTTTCCTACAAGGGCGAAACGATTTTCCACTACATGGGAACCTCGACGTTCTCCGAGTACACCGTGCTGCCGGAAATCTCCGTGGCCAAGATCTCCAAGGACGCGCCGCTGGAGAAGGTCTGCCTGCTCGGTTGCGGCGTCACCACCGGTATCGGTGCGGTGATCAACACCGCCAAAGTCCAGCCGGGCGACACCGTGGCCATCTTCGGCCTGGGCGGCATCGGCCTGTCGGCGGTGATCGGCGCAGTGAAGGCCAAGGCTTCGCGCATCATCGCCATCGACATCAACCCGGCCAAGTTCGAGATCGCCAAGCAACTGGGCGCCACCGATTGCGTGAACCCGAAAGACTTCGATCGTCCGATCCAGGAAGTGATCGTCGACATGACCGACGGCGGCGTCGACTTCTCCTTCGAGTGCATCGGCAACGTGCAACTGATGCGCGCTGCGCTGGAATGCTGCCACAAGGGCTGGGGCGAGTCGGTGATCATCGGCGTGGCCGGTGCCGGCCAGGAAATCGCCACCCGTCCGTTCCAACTGGTGACCGGCCGCGTCTGGCGCGGTTCGGCGTTCGGCGGCGTGCGCGGTCGCAGCGAGCTGCCGAGCTACGTCGACATGGCCCAGAGCGGCGAGATCCCGCTCGACACCTTCATCACCCACACCATGGGCCTGGAAGACATCAACAAGGCTTTCGACCTGATGCACGAAGGCAAGAGCATCCGTACCGTCATCCATTTCTGATCAATCGCGGCAAGGCGCGGCTGCGGAGGTGTTCGCCGACAGCCGCGTCCGCGTAGGAGCCTTACATGAGTCTGGAAAACATCTCCTGTCAGAAAAGTTTCGGCGGCTGGCACAAGCGCTACCGGCACCGCTCCGACGTGCTGGGCTGCGACATGGTGTTCGCCGTGTACCTGCCGCCGCAGGCGGAGCAGGGCGGCAAGCTGCCGGTGCTGTACTGGCTGTCGGGGCTGACCTGCACCGACGAGAACTTCATGCACAAGGCCGGCGCCCTGCGCATGGCCGCCGAGCTCGGCCTGATCATCGTGGCGCCGGACACCAGCCCGCGCGGCGCCGAGGTGCCGGGCGACCCGGACGGGGCATGGGATTTCGGCCTCGGCGCCGGGTTCTATCTCAATGCCACCCAGGAGCCTTGGTCCCGGCACTATCGGATGCATGACTACGTCGTGCAGGAATTGCCTTCGCTGGTCGAGGCGCATTTCCCGGCGTCTGACAAGCGCAGCCTCAGCGGCCACTCCATGGGCGGCCACGGTGCGCTGGTGTGTGCCTTGCGCAATCCGGGGCGTTACCGCTCGGTGTCGGCGTTTTCGCCGATCAGCAATCCGATGGACTGCCCATGGGGCCAGAAGGCGTTCTCCCGCTACCTCGGCGAAGACCGCTCGAAGTGGCGCGAGTGGGATGCCTGTGCGCTGATCGCCGAGGCCGAAGAAAAGCTGCCGTTGCTGGTCGATCAAGGCGACCGCGATGATTTCCTGGCCAACCAGCTCAAGCCGGAGGCCCTGCAGCAAGCGGCAAGACAAGCGGGACATCCGCTGACGTTGCGCCTGCAGCCGGGTTACGACCACAGTTATTTCTTCATCTCAAGCTTCATCGACGACCACTTGCGACATCACGCACGCGCGCTAGGCGCCTAATGCCCGTCAAAGCAGGTAGAATCACGCCCTGACCAAAATCGGGGCGTTTTTTTATGCGTATTGGCCACGGCTACGATGTTCACCGTTTCGCTGAAGGCGATTTCATTACTCTGGGCGGCGTGCGGATCGCACACGGCTTCGGGCTGCTCGCCCACTCCGACGGTGACGTCCTGCTGCACGCCTTGAGCGACGCCCTGCTCGGCGCCGCGGCGCTGGGCGACATCGGCAAGCATTTCCCGGACACCGATCCGCAGTTCAAGGGCGCCGACAGCCGTGCGCTGCTGCGCCACGTGGTCGGCCTGATCCATGCCAAGGGCTGGAAGGTCGGCAACGTCGACAACACCATCGTGGCCCAGGCCCCGAAAATGGCGCCCCACATCGAAACGATGCGCGCCCTGATCGCCGCCGACCTCCAGGTGGAGCTCGACCAGGTCAACGTGAAGGCCACCACCACCGAGAAGCTGGGCTTCGTCGGTCGTGAGGAAGGCATCGCCGTCCATTCCGTCGCGTTGTTGCTGCGCGCATGAACGAACTGCAATTGCTCGGCCCTCGGGCCCACGGCGACGTGCTCGGCACGGCGGTGCTCAAGGCCGTCGCCGAAGACTTCCAGGTCGATGAAGTGCTCGACATCCCGTTCACCGGCGACGGCGAGCACCTGTGGATCTGGGTGGAAAAGCGCGGTTTGAACACCGAAGAGGCGGCGCGCCGGATCGCCAAGGCCGCCGGCGTGCCGTTGCGCACAGTGAGCTATGCCGGGCTCAAGGATCGTCAGGCCCTGACCCGTCAGTGGTTCAGCGTGCAGCTGCCGGGCAAGGCCGATCCGGATCTGTCGGCGGCGGAAAACGATACGCTCAAGATCCTCAAGACCACCCGCCACAAGCGCAAGCTGCAGCGCGGCGCGCACTCGGCCAACGGCTTCACCCTGCGCCTGACGCAGCTCGCCGGCGACAAGGCGGCCCTTGAGGAGCGCCTGCAACGCATCGCCCGGCAGGGCATCCCGAACTACTTCGGCGCCCAGCGCTTCGGCCATGACGGCGGCAATGTGGTCGATGCCCGCTCCTGGGCTGCGCGCAAGGCATTGCCGGAGCAGCGCAACGTGCGCTCGCGGCTGCTGTCGGCGGCGCGCAGCTTCCTGTTCAACCAGGTGCTGGCGGCGCGGGTCGCCGACGGCTCCTGGCAGCGCGCCCAGGTCGGCGACTTGCTGGCGTTCACCGACAGCCGCAGCTTTTTCCCGGCTGGCGAAGCCGAATGCAGCGATCCGCGCCTGGCGATTCTCGACCTGCATCCGACCGGTCCCCAGTGGGGCGAAGGTGACTCGCCGGCGGCCGGCGCAGTCCATGATCTGGAGCAGGGGATCGCCGCGCGCGAAGCGGACCTGCGCGATTGGTTGATTCACGCCGGCATGAGCCACGAACGTCGCATCCTGCGACTGCCCATTGGCGGGTTGACGTGGCATTATCCCGAGCCTGACATTCTGCAACTGGAATTCGTCCTCCCGGCCGGATGCTTCGCCACCGCATTGGTGCGCGAACTCGTTGATCTGGTGCCGGTGGGGCAGACGGACAGCCCATGCGTATTCTGATTTCTAACGACGATGGGGTAACCGCACCCGGACTCGCCGCGCTGTATGGTGCGCTGGCGGATTACACCGAATGCGTGGTTATCGCCCCGGAGCAGGACAAGAGCGGCGCCAGCAGTTCGCTGACGCTCGACCGTCCGCTGCATCCGCAATACCTGGCCAACGGTTTCATCGGCCTCAACGGCACGCCGACCGATTGCGTGCACCTGGGGCTCAACGGCTTGCTGGAGCGCGAGCCGGACATGGTGGTCTCGGGCATCAACCTGGGCGCCAACCTGGGCGATGACGTGCTGTATTCCGGAACGGTGGCGGCGGCCCTCGAGGGGCGTTTCCTCGACCGCCCTTCGTTTGCCTTCTCGCTGGTGTCGCGGCAGGCGGAAAACCTGCCCACGGCCGCCCATTTCGCGCGCAAACTGGTGGAGGCCCATGCCGGGCTCGACCTGCCGCCGCGCACGGTGCTGAACGTGAACATCCCTAACCTGCCGATCGAGCGCATCCGCGGCGTTCAGTTGACCCGCCTGGGCCATCGCGCCCGTGCGGCGGCGCCGATGAAGGTGGTGGATCCGCGCGGCAGGGCCGGCTACTGGATCGCCGCCGCCGGCGACGCCGAGGACGGCGGCCCGGGCACCGACTTCCACGCGGTGATGCAAGGTTATGTGTCCATCACGCCGTTGCAGCTCGATCGCACGTTCAACGATGCATTCAGAAGCCTGGACGGCTGGCTGGAGGGGCTGAACTGATGGCTCGCGAACAAGACGACAGGCTGCGCAGCGGCATCGGCATGACCTCCCAGCGCACCCGTGAGCGCCTGATCCAGCGCCTGTACGAAGAAGGGGTGTCCAACGCCAGCGTGCTGGAGGTGATCCGCCGCACGCCGCGCCACCTGTTCGTCGATGAGGCGCTGGCCCACCGCGCCTACGAAGACACCGCGCTGCCGATCGGCAACAACCAGACCATTTCCCAGCCTTATATGGTGGCGCGCATGAGCGAGCTGCTGCTGGAGGCGGGGCCGCTGGACAAGGTGCTGGAGATCGGCACCGGTTCCGGCTACCAGACGGCGGTGCTGTCGCAGCTGGTGGAGCGGGTGTTCTCGGTCGAGCGGATCAAGGTCCTGCAGGATCGGGCCAAGGAGCGCCTGGTCGAGCTGAACCTGCGCAACGTGGTGTTCCGTTGGGGCGACGGCTGGGAAGGCTGGCCGGCGCTGGCGCCGTACAACGGCATCATCGTCACGGCGGTGGCCACGGATGTGCCCCAGGCCTTGCTCGACCAATTGGCGCCGGGCGGTCGGATGGTGATACCGGTCGGTTCGGGGGAAGTGCAGCAACTGATGCTGATCGTGCGTGAAGAGCACGGCTTTTCCCGGCACGTCCTGGGGGCGGTCCGCTTCGTGCCTTTGCTCAACGGACCGCTGGCCTGAGTCTCTTTTTCGAGGCGCTGAATTCCTGTCGTCCGGCCCGGTCTTACACCGGCGGCGATTGCGTAAACACTGCCGATCGTCATCAGGCAAACGTGTGCGCGACGGCAGTTCGCTTCATTAAAGGTAAAGCGGCTGCGGCCCGTTATACTTGCGACACTTCACGCCGGAGTCCGGCATTTCATTTTTTCAGCCACCAAGAAGGGAGCGGCGGGTGAGTCTCACAGTCATTGCGCAGCGTATGGGTAACACGAGCTTTCAGCGCCTGGTGACTGGCCTTGTCTTGAGCACCTTGCTGGTCGGTTGCTCCAGCACCAAATCGAACAATGTGCGGGTCGTCGACCGCAATGGCGCCGCGCCCCAACGTCCTGTCGTCACGACCGGGCAGTATGTGGTCCGTCCGGGTGATACCCTGTTTTCGATCGCTTTCCGCTACGGCTGGGACTACAAAGCCCTCGCCGCCCGGAACAACATTCCTACGCCTTACACGATCCATCCGGGTCAGACGATTCGCTTCGACGGCCGCACCGGTTCAACGCCGGCCGCCGTCGTCGCCGGCAGCGGTTCAACGCCTTCCTCGTCGAGCAAAACCACGGTAATCCGGCGCCAGGCGAATGGCACGACGACCACCACAACCACGGGCTCCGGGGCCGCTTCCACGGCGGTCGTACCGTCCGTCGCCAGCAAATCCGCACCCGCTCCACTGCCTCCTCCGGGCCCGGCCCCGACCGGCTGGGGATGGCCATCTAATGGCATTCTCATTGGCAAATTCTCTTCAAACGGTAGTTTGAATAAAGGAATTGATATCGCCGGAGATTTGGGACAGCCTGTTTTAGCTGCGTCTGATGGGACGGTGGTTTACGCCGGGAGTGGCTTAAGGGGCTACGGCGAATTGGTCATCATCAAACACAGCGAAACCTACGTCAGCGCCTACGGCCACAACCGCAGGCTTTTGGTACGGGAGGGGCAGCAGGTCAAGGTCGGACAGACAATTGCCGAAATGGGGTCAACGGGTACAGACCGGGTGAAACTGCATTTTGAGATTCGCCGACAAGGTAAACCTGTGGATCCGCTGCAGTTCCTGCCACGACGTTGATTTGAAGCCAGCCTGTTCCGTCGCGTAGAGGGGACAGGCTCCAGCGCTGCCAAGGATAGAGGCGTCGCTTGAGCTTGGGGTCGAACTCACCAAAGGACTATAACAATGGCTCTCAGTAAAGAAGTGCCGGAGTTTGACATCGACGATGAGGTTCTCCTGATGGAGGCCGCCATCGATACGGATTCGATGTCGAATGATGAAGGGGCAGCTCCACCTTCCGTTCGTGCCAAATCCAAACACTCCGCTTCACTTAAGCAACACAAGTACATCGACTACACGCGTGCGCTCGATGCCACGCAGCTGTATCTCAACGAAATCGGCTTTTCCCCCTTGCTCTCCCCGGAAGAAGAAGTTCATTTTGCGCGCCTGTCGCAAAGTGGCGATCCCGCCGGGCGCAAGCGCATGATTGAAAGCAACCTGCGGCTGGTGGTGAAGATCGCCCGGCGTTACGTCAATCGGGGGCTGTCGCTGCTGGATCTGATCGAAGAGGGCAACCTCGGGCTGATCCGGGCGGTGGAAAAGTTCGATCCCGAGCGCGGCTTCCGCTTCTCGACCTACGCGACCTGGTGGATCCGCCAGACCATCGAACGCGCGATCATGAACCAGACCCGGACCATCCGGCTGCCGATTCATGTGGTCAAGGAGCTCAACGTGTACCTGCGGGCCGCACGGGAGCTGACGCAAAAGCTCGACCACGAACCCTCACCCGAAGAAATCGCCAACCTGCTGGAAAAACCGGTGGGCGAGGTCAAGCGCATGCTGGGCCTGAACGAGCGGGTTTCTTCGGTCGACGTCTCGCTGGGGCCGGATTCGGACAAAACCCTGCTGGACACCCTGACGGACGACCGTCCGACCGATCCGTGCGAACTGCTGCAGGACGATGACCTGTCGCAGAGCATTGATCAATGGCTCTCGGAACTGACCGACAAGCAGCGCGAGGTGGTGGTGCGCCGCTTCGGTCTGCGCGGCCACGAGAGCAGCACGCTGGAGGATGTGGGCCTGGAGATCGGCCTGACCCGGGAACGGGTGAGGCAGATCCAAGTGGAAGGCCTCAAGCGCCTTCGGGAGATCCTCGAGAAGAACGGCTTGTCGAGCGAGTCGCTGTTTCAATAAGCGCCTCACCTGACCGCCCGCAAGAAGCCCCGACTGGATCGGGGCTTTTTGTTGTCTGCCGCCGGGCAAGGGAGCCCGCGTGTGGCCAGGGGGCGCCACCAGGCGCTTCGCTCCGAAGTTTGTAGTCTCGCGTTGTAAGCCTTGGCTGACAGTTTCGTAAGTGTTCACTATGTTTACACTTCCGTAGACGTCCATTAGGCGCAATGCAGGTTTATAACTATTTGATTTTGTTGGTTATTTATAAAAATGAAGGCCTTATGACAAGCCGTTCCGCAGCCGAGTGCCGATTGCTCTCGGCGGGGAACTCTTTAGTATCTGGGTTGTGTCGACGGATAGACACGCCCTTCAAGGAAGAGGGGAATGGACATCGCAGGACGCGATTCATCAGGACGATGAAAAGGATCACAGGGAATAGGGAAAAAATGTGGGCGGGTCAAACCGCCCCTTTTTTTCGCCTGCAGAAAAGCAAAAAGGCCCGCAAGGGGCCTTTTCTGTCGAGCGCAGGACGGATCAGCGTTCGAGGTCTTTGATCTTGCCTTTGACGCCATCCCACTCTTCGGCGTCCGGCAGCGAATCCTTCTTCTCGGTGATGTTCGGCCAGATCTCGGCCAGCTCGACGTTCAGCTGAATGAACTCTTGCATCTCTTCCGGCACTTCGTCCTCGGAGAAAATGGCCACGGCCGGGCATTCCGGTTCGCACAGGGCGCAGTCGATGCACTCGTCCGGGTGGATCACCAGGAAGTTCGGGCCTTCGTAGAAGCAGTCCACCGGACAGACTTCTACGCAGTCGGTGTACTTGCACTTGATGCAGTTGTCGGTGACGACGAAGGTCATTTCTAATTTTCTCCTCAGGCGGCGGCAGCGTTGCCCCTTCACGGTTGGGGTCGCCAGGTTCGGGAGCGATGTCTGCCGGCCAGGCTATTAGCCAGCAGCATCCCGAACCGCGCGAGATTCTACCAGCTTGAAGCCGTTTGCGTTATATCCGCTTCTTCAGTGCTTATATCCGGTTCTTTAAGGTATAGAGCATTTCGAGCGCACGGCGCGGGGTCAGGTCGTCCAGGTCCAGTTTGGCCAATTCGTCCAGCACCGGGTGCGGCAGGCTGGCGAACAGGTCGCTCTGCATCGGAGCGGCCGGCTTGCCCTTGACCGGTGCCGGTTGCTCGTGGGGCAGGCTGGTGGTCTCCAGGCGGCCCAGGTGTTCGCGGGCGCGGGCGATCACTTCGCTCGGCACCCCGGCCAGTTGCGCAACGGCCAGGCCGTAGCTCTGGCTCGCCGGCCCCGGCAGCACATGGTGCAGGAACACGATGCGCTCGTTGTGCTCGGTGGCGTTGAGGTGCACGTTGGCCACCAGCGGCTGGGCCTCCGGCAGCACGGTCAGTTCGAAGTAGTGGGTGGCGAACAGCGTGTAGGCGCGCAGGTGCGCCAGGCGCTCGGCTGCCGCCCAGGCCAGGGACAGGCCGTCGAAGGTGCTGGTGCCGCGGCCGACTTCGTCCATCAGCACCAGGCTGCGGTCGGTGGCGTTGTGCAGGATGTTGGCGGTCTCGCTCATTTCCACCATGAAGGTCGAGCGCCCGCCGGCCAGGTCGTCGCTGGAGCCGATCCGGGTGAAGATCCGATCCACCAGCGACAGTTCGCAACTGGCCGCCGGTACGAAGCTGCCGATGTGCGCCAGCAGTACGATCAGCGCCGTTTGCCGCATGTAGGTGGATTTACCGCCCATGTTCGGGCCGGTGATCACCAGCATTCTTGTGTTGTCGTCCAGGCTCAGGTCGTTGGCCACGAACGGCGTGGTCAGCACCTGCTCGACCACCGGGTGACGGCCCTGGACGATGCGCATGCAGGGTTCGCTGACGAACGTCGGGCAGTTGAGGTCGAGGTTCAGCGCGCGTTCGGCGAGGTTGCTCAGCACGTCGAGTTCGGCCAGCGCCGAGGCGGTGTCCTGCAGCGGCGGCAGCCGGCCGATCAGGTCTTCCAGCAGTGCCTCGTAGAGCATTTTTTCCCGGGCCAGCGCCCGGCTTTTGGCCGACAGCGCCTTGTCTTCGAACGCTTTGAGCTCGGGCGTGATGAAACGCTCGGCGCCCTTGAGGGTCTGGCGCCGGATGTAGTCGGCCGGCGCGGATTCGGCCTGCTTGCTCGGCAGCTCGATGAAGTAGCCGTGGATGCGGTTGTAGCCGACCTTCAGGTTGGCAAGGCCGGTGCGGGCCTTTTCCCGGGCTTCCAGGTCGATGAGGAACTGGCCGGCGTTTTCGCTCAGCGATTGCAGTTCGTCCAGTTCGCTGTCGTAGCCGGTCTTGAGCACGCCGCCGTCGCGGATCACCGCCGGCGGGTTGTCGATGATGGCTTTCTCCAGCAGCGCCGCCAGTTCCGGGTAGGTGCCGGCGGTGGCGGCCAGGCGCACCAGGTGCGGGGCTTCCAGATCCGCCATCGCCGTCTGCAGTTCCGGCAGGGCACCCAAGGCGTCGCGCAGGCGGGCGAGGTCACGGGGCCGCGCGTTGCGCAGGCCGATCCGCGCCAGGATCCGTTCGATGTCGCCGATTTCCTTGAGTTGCGGTTGCAGGCGTTCGAAGCGGTAGCGGTCGAGCAGGCAACTGATGGAGGTCTGGCGCGCCAGCAGGACGGTGAGGTCGCGCAGCGGGCGGTTCAGCCAGCGGGTCAGCAGGCGGCTGCCCATGGCGGTCTGGCAGCGGTCGACCACCGATTGCAAGGTGTTGTCGCGACCGCCGGCCAGATTGGTGTCCAGCTCCAGGTTGCGCCGGCTCGCGCCGTCCAGCACCACGGTGTCGTCCAGGCGTTCATGACGCAGGCTGCGCAGGTGGGGCAGGGCGGTGCGCTGGGTTTCCTTGGCGTAGGCCAGCAGGCAGCCGGCGGCGCCGATGGCCAGGGTCAGGTTCTCGCAGCCGAAGCCTTTCAGATCCTGGGTGGAGAATTGCTGGCACAGGCTCTTGAGCGCCGAATCACGCTCGAAATCCCACGGGGCGCGACGGCGCACGCCACGGCGCTTTTCCGCCGGCAGGTCTTTCGGCCAGTCGTCCGGGATCAACAGCTCCACGGGGTTGACCCGCTCCAGCTCCGCCAGCAGGTTTTCCCAGCCCTTGATCTCCAGCACGCTGAAGTTGCCGCTGGTGATGTCCAGCACCGCCAGGCCGAACAGACGCTCGTCGCCCAGCACGGCCGCGATCAGGTTGTCGCGGCGCTCGTCCAGCAGCGCTTCGTCGCTGACCGTGCCCGGGGTGATGATCCGCACCACCTGACGCTCCACCGGGCCCTTGCTGGTGGCCGGGTCGCCGATCTGCTCGCAGATCACCACCGATTCGCCCAGTTTCACCAGCTTCGCCAGGTAGCCTTCCGCCGCGTGGAACGGGATCCCGCACATCGGAATCGCCTGTCCCGCCGACTGCCCGCGGGCGGTCAGGGTGATGTCCAGCAGCTTGGCCGCCTTCTTCGCGTCCTCGTAGAAGATCTCGTAGAAGTCGCCCATGCGGTAGAACATCAGCTGATCCGGGTGCTGGTTCTTCAGGCGCCAGTACTGCTGCATCATCGGGGTATGGGAGGACAGGTCGGAGACGGCTTTATTCATCGGATTGTCAGGCAACTCGTTCAAAGGAGTGGGGCAAAAGCGGGGCGTCGGCCAGGCTTTTCCGCGATGGGCGCAAGATTACCATGGGCGGTCTGTCGGGCGCAGGGATGGCGGTCGAGTGACGGGTTCATGCCGTAAAAAACGTGATTATGCAGAAAATATGCAAATCAGCATTTGTCTTCGCCGAATTCTTCAAGCACTATGCGCGTTATGCAAAAACGCAACGTATCTACCGTATTAAGAGCACTGCTCGACCGGCACGGGATCTCCCCCACGGAGCTTCACCGTCGCACCGGCGTGCCTCAATCCACTCTCTCGCGGATCCTCAGCGGGAAGATCGTCGATCCTTCGGACAAGCACATCTCGAAGATCGCCGAGTACTTCGCCGTGAGCACCGATCAGTTGCGCGGGCGCGCCGACATTGCGCCGGCGGCTGCCGGCGCGCGCCATGACGTGCATGCGGAACTCAAGGACATAAGCCTGTGGGACGACGACACCCCTGTCGATGACGACGAGGTGTCGGTGCCCTTTCTTCGTGAGGTTGAATTGGCTGCAGGATCAGGAAGATTCGTCGTGGAAGAGAGCGAGCGCTCAAGCCTGCGCTTCGGCAAGCGCAGCCTGCGTCACAACGGTGTGCAGTTCGACCAGGCCAAATGCGTGACGGTGCGCGGCAACAGCATGTTGCCGGTGCTGCGCGACGGCGCCACGGTCGGCGTCAACGCCGGCAAGAGCGGCATCGGCGACATCGTCGACGGCGATCTCTACGCCATCAACCACAATGGCCAACTGCGGGTGAAGCAGCTCTATCGCCTGCCCACCGGCATCCGCCTGCGCAGCTTCAACCGTGACGAACATCCGGACGAGGACTACAGCTTCCAGGAGATCCAGGAAGAGCAGATCGTCATCATCGGTCACGTCTTCTGGTGGGGCATGTACGCCCGATAGCACCACCCCTGCCTGACAGAACCCGCCCCTCGGCGGGTTTTTTTTCGCCTGTCGAAAACGGCCGAAGCCAAGAGCGGCGGGGCTTTCATGCGTCCGTGCATTTGCTGCGCATAAATAAATGCATTTTTGCATTGACTGCATATGCATGAGTGCATATTCTTGCCACCAAGCCGCTCGACAAAGCGGCTGGCAAGACCGCTCTTTAGTTCCACAAGAACAGGCAGCGATGAACCGGCCTCAACGGTTCAGAGGGTTGGCAACTGACCCGGGTGTGCAGCGTAAAGCACCAAGAGCAGTTATCCGGCGGGCAGGGACCGCGGCCGGAGGAACAATTTGAACGGACTCGTACCGCGCCAGCAGCGCCGAAAAGTCAGCTTCCTTTCGGTTTTAGGGAATGAAAGGAAGGCAAAGGAGTGCATTGCTGAAAAGCCCGGCCTGGCGCCGGGCTTTTTGGAATGCCTGCCTTGTGCAAACAGAAACACGAACGCCGACATGTCGGCAATCCATCAAGGAAGTGAACAATGAGCCTGAAAAAGTATGCCCGTGTGGTAGACGGCAAGGTCGACAACATTTTTGAAACCGTCAACCCGATCACCGAAGAGTTTCCGGCCAGCCAGCTCTGGGTCGACATCACCGGCACCGTGAACTCGCAGGTCGATTACGGCTACAACGCCGTCAACACCGACGGGGTCTGGACCTTCAATTCGGGGTTCCCGTGGCCGCAATCGGTGCTGGGCGAGCAAATGCGCAACGAGAAAGTCCGCCGGCTCGACAACGTCATGGCCAGCGTCGCCTCGTCGGGCTTGCAGTTCAAGGTCGACCTGGGCGTAGCCACCTCGGCCGAACAGGCCTACCTGACGGCCTTCAAGGAATACTGCGTCGCGTTCGGCCAGGTCAACAAGCAGCCGGGTTTCCCGGTGACCATCGCTTGGCCGCAACTGCCGTAAGGCGTTGCGCCGCACCGGCGAAAAGGAAGGATCCAGCCCATGAAGAAGGCCCGTTGCAGATGTTGAAAGACTGCAGATGCGGACACTGCAACAGGCTGCTTGCCCGCGTGGGCCAGTGTGCCGAGCTCCAGATCAAATGTTCCCGATGCGGGACGCTGAATCATGTGAGGGCCGCGAGCCCCGAGCCATCGCCCGTGAGCGACATGAAGGCTGCCCAGGCAGCTCAACCCCCTCATTCCACTCGACAGGTGAACACATGAACGTTCTGAAAAAATACATCGCACCGCTTCTCGCCACCGCCGCGCTGTTGGGCGCCGCAGGCAATGTGAAGGCGGCCAACCTGCTGGTCAACGGCAGCTTCGAACAGCCGGGCTGCAGCGGCAGCTGCATCCTGGACACCCCGGCCAAGGCCAACTTCATCATCGGCTGGACCACGTTCCTGTCCGGTGCCGAGTACTTCAACATGCCGGCCTCCATCGGCGGTTCCGCTGCGGCGGACGGCGTGGTGATCGTTGACCTCGCCAACTATGTCTACGGCAACGGCGGCGGCATTCAGCAGAACTTCGCCACCACCCCCGGCGCCAAGTACCGCCTGACCTTCAGCGCCGGCAACTCTCGCTTCGCCAGCCGTTCCGGCAGCGGCGTCGTGCAGGTCAAGGTGGCCGGGCAGACCGTCAGCTTCGACACGCCGATCGCCAAAGGCGTCGCGGTCGAATGGAGCACCGTCACCTACGACTTCACCGCCACCACCGCGCAAACGACGCTGGCCTTTTTCAACGAGCAGAATCCGTACGCCAACTATGCCTTCATCGACAACGTCATCGTTGAACGCCTGTAATCCCGGATCGGCGCATCCACCCGAGGCGGTGCCCGGCACCGGCGGTTTCCCCCCCATCCATCAACGCACCCTGGAGGCGTGACATGACGAACGAGCAACAAGCGTTGGCGGACATGCCGATCTGGCTGGTCATCCTCCTGGCCGTCGTCGGCGGGGTGTCCGGCGAGATGTGGCGCGCCGACAAGGAAGGCGCCCGGGGCTGGGCGCTGCTGCGCCGGCTGGCCTTGCGCTCCGGCGCCTGCATGATCTGCGGGGTCTCCGCGATCATGCTGCTGTACGCCGCCGGCCTGTCGATCTGGGCCGCCGGCGCCTTCGGCTGCCTGACGGCCATGGCCGGCGCGGACGTCGCCATCGGCCTCTACGAGCGCTGGGCCGCCAAGCGCATGGGCTTGAGCGAACCGCCGCCGCACGATCCGCAATAACCCCTTCACATCCTGTCCTCGCTGCCGTCCGGCGGCGGGGTTTCGTGTGGACATTCGAAAAGGAGGTCATGCATGCCTGCACCGATCCAGCAGCCTTCGCAGCTGTTCACGGCGATGGCGACAACCTTGCGCAACGCCGCCGGCCTCGATGTGCAGGTCGGCGCCCACCCTGAATTCACCGCCCCGGGCGACAAGGCCTGGGTGCTGATCGACATCGAACGCAACGGCCCGGGCGAGCGGGCGGCCGACGGGCGCATCGCCCATGTGCTGACGCTGTCGCTGCAGGTCGTCCCGGCGCTTGCCGCCAGTGCGTTTGCCGCTTGCGACTTGATCGCCGCACTGAAGAACCTGGCCACCGACAACCGCTGGGGCTTGCCCGGCGACCAATGCGACCGGCCGTTGAACCTCGACGGCGTGCCGTCGCTGCTGGTGCGGGACGGGCAGTCCCACAAGGCCTGGACGCTCTCGTTCATCCAGACGCTCTACCTCGGCCCGACCTTGCTCGACGACCCGCTCGGCACCCCGAAATTCGCCCGCACCTGGGAAGTCAGCGACATCGACGACCCCGACCAATACACCTCGCTGGAGGCCTGAGCCGTGTTCGATGCGCTGATACGCATGCAACTGGGGCCGATCATCGAGCGGCTGGCCGAGATGGAAGCGGAAGTCGAAGACCTGCACCGCCGCGCCGAGAGTTTCTGCCGCATCGGCGTGTGCCAGGACGTGGATGCCGCCGGCAATACCTGCCGGGTCAGCCACGGCGGATTGCTGACGCCGTCCATCAAGTTTTTCAACCCGAGCGCCGGGGCGCAGAGCGAGTCGCGGATCCCCACGCCGGGCGAGCAGTGCCTGCTGCTGAACTACGGCAGCGGCGAAAGCGGCGCGCAGAGCGTGGCGCTGTTCGGCTTGAACAGCGACCGGTTTCCGCCGGCCTCCACGGTGCCGACGCTGACCCGTCGGGTACACGGGGACGGCAGCGAAAGCGGCTATGACGACGCCACCCACACCCTGCATTGGCAGAACGGCCCGGCCGCGTTCAAAGGCTCCCGCGAATCGCTGGAGCTGAGCATCGGCCCGGCGCGCCTGGCGATGACGGCGCAGGCGATCAACCTGCAACTGGGCGGCGCCGGCCTGACGATCGATGCGGCCGGCGTGCACTTCAGCGGCCCGCTGGTGGATCACCAGGGCCGCGTCATCAGCCCCTGACCCGAGAGCCTTCCATGATCGGAATCGATAGAGACACCGGGGCCACGGTCGACGACTGGCTGCAGTTCGTGCAGCGCGCGACCCGGGCCCTGACCACGCCGCTGGGCACCCGGCAGAAACGGCCCTTGTACGGCTCGCTGATCCCCACCTTGCTGGGCCGCAACCTGGGCGACGACGTCCTGCTCCTGGCCCAGAGCCATGCGGCCCAGGCGTTCTACAACCCGCAGAACGGCATCGGCGACTTCCAGCCGCAGGTGATCGTCGCCACACGCCAGGGCGCCGGGCTGCTGCTTCGTTTCGCCGGCACCTGGAAAAACCGCCAACAGACTTTCGAGGTCGTGACATGAGCATGCTGATCCCCGGCCAGAACCAGTTGGCTGAACCTGCGCTGATCGCCATCGACGCGTTCGAGGACTTGCTCGCCGAGTTCAAGGCCTTCGTCGTCGACTACGTCGGCACCCGCGCCCCGCAAAGCGCCGAGAAGCTCAAGGCCAGCCTGGAGAACGAAAGCGAACTTTTGACCCTGGCCCTCGAAGCGTTCTGCGTGCGCCTGCAGACCCACGAGCGCAAGTACAACGCCCGCATCAAGCAGATGCTGGCGTGGTGGGCCACCGGCAGCAACCTGGACGCGCGGCTGGCCGACATGGGCCTGGAGCGGCAGTTGCTCGATCCGGGCGATCCGGCCGCTTTCCCGCCGGTGCCGCCGGTGTACGAAAGCGACGACGACGCCCGCCTGCGCTACTACCTGGCGCCCCATGCGCCGGCGGCGGGGTCGCGGATGCAGTACCGCCGCGAGGTCTTCACCCTCGGCGAACGGCCGACGGTGAAGGTGGCATCCACCGACGCCGGCGTGGTGAACGTCACCTACACCTTCGACCCGGACGGCCTCGCCGCCCAGGTCAAGGACGGCAACGGCCGGCGCACCGCGCCCGGCGAAGTGCAGGTCACCGTGCTGGCGCGGGAGGGCGACGGCACGCCGTCCGCCGCGTTGCTCGACGGCGTGCGCAAACATTTCGCCCGGCCTGACGTCTGCCCGGAGACCGACAAGGTCACCGTGCGCGGCGCCGACATCCAGCGCTACAAGATCCGCGTGGTGGCCAAGATCAACTCAGGCCCCGATTCGGGCCTGACCCAGGTCGCCGCCGAGCAGCACCTGCAAGCCTACGCCGACAGTTGCCACCGCCTGGAAGGGCGGGTCGACCCGAGCTGGATCGACTACACGCTGCACAGCGCCGGCGCCGTGCAGCTGCAGATCCTCGAACCGCTGGCGCCCATCGTCACCACCGCGTTCCAGGCACCGTACTGCACCGCGGTCGAGGTCGAGGTGCAGACGCTATGAGCGATCAAACGCAGCGCCCGACGCTGCTGCCGGCCAACAGCTCACCGCTTGAGCGCGCGCTGGACATTGGCTTCGGCGCTTTGCTCGACCGCATCGCGCCGCCGTTTCCCGAGCTGATGGATCCCAAGCAGACGCCGGTGGCGTTTCTGCCGTATCTGGCGGCGGATCGTGGGGTCGCCGAATGGAGCACCGACGCGCCGGAGACGGAGAAGCGCTTGACCGTCGAACTGGCCTGGCCCACCGCGCGCCGGGCCGGCACCCGCACGGCGTTGGAAAACGCCGCCAAGGGCCTGCAACTGCGTCCCGAGGTGCGCGCCTGGTACGAGCAGACCCCGCCCGGCACGCCCTACAGCTTTTCGGTGCGGGCGTTTTCCGAGCAGCCCTACAGCGAAGAGATCGACGCCCGGCTCGACCGGCGCCTGGCTGACGCCAAGAGCGAACGGGATGTGCTGTCGGTGTCGGTGGGCTTGAGCGCCTTCGGCAGCCATTCGGTCGGCGCCGCGACGTTCTGCGGCGAACTGACCACGGTCTATCCGGTGTTCATCGAAGGGCTCGAAGCGACGGGCCAAGCCTTCAAGGCGGCCGGCCTGTACGCCGTCGAAACATTCACTATTTATCCTCAGGGGGCCTGAATGGCTGACTATTACACCCTGCTCACCAACGCAGGGATTGCCTACGAGACCGCCTGCAAGGCGGCGGGCGTGCCGATCAAGCTGACGCAGGTTTCCGTCGGCGACGGCGGCGGCACGGTCTACAACCCGGCGGCCACCGCCACCGCGCTCAAGCGCGAAGTCTGGCGCGGGCCGCTCAACGCGCTGTTCCAGGACGAGAAGAACCCGAGCTGGCTGCTCGCCGAAGTCACCATCCCGCCGGACGTCGGCGGCTGGTACGTGCGTGAGGCGGGGCTGTGGACCGACACCGGCATCCTCTACGCCATCGTCAAGTATCCGGAGTCGTTCAAGCCGGTGCTGGCCTCGTCCGGTTCGGGCAAAGAGTTCTACATCCGCTCGATCTTCGAGACCAGCAACGCGTCGCTGGTGACGCTGCTGATCGACGACACGGTGGTCAAGGCCACCCGCGCCTGGGTCATGAGCTACCTGGCCGAAGAGCTCGGCAAGCTCGACGGCAAGCAATCGGTGCGCGTGGCCGCGACCGGCAATGTGGTGCCGAACGGCGCGCAGCAGATCGACGGTGTGGCGGCGGTCGCCGGCGACCGCGTGCTGCTGGCGAACCAGACCCTGGCCAAGGACAACGGCCTGTGGGTCGTGGCCAACGGCGACTGGACGCGGGCCAACGATGCCAATGTCAGCGCCAAGGTCACGCCGGGCCTGACCGTGATGGTCGAGGAGGGCACCGTCAACGGCGATTCGCTGTGGCACCTGACCACCAATGCGCCGATCACCCTGGGGACGACCGCGCTGACCTTCAAGATGCTGGCCGGGCGCACGGGCGTTGCCGCCGGCAGCTACAAGAGCCTGACCGTTGACGAATACGGTCGGGCCACGGCGGGTTCGAACCCGGACACTCTGGCCGGGTTCGGCATCAAGGATTCCTACACCAAGGCCGAAGTCGAAGCACTGATCGCCAAGGCCTCGGCGTTGCCGGTGGGCTCGATTGTTGCCTTCCCTGTTGATACCCCACCGCCAGGCTTTCTGGAGCTGGACAACAGCGTCAAGAGCAGCGCGACTTACCCCGACCTGAGCGCCTATCTGGGCGGCAAGTTCAACAAGGGCGACGAGGGCGCGGGCAATTTCCGCTTGCCGGAAGCGCGTGGCGAGTTCCTGCGGGGATGGGATCACGGACGAGGAGTGGATTCGGGCCGTGCACTCGGCGGCTGGCAAGCCGATGAGATAAAGGCCCACGTTCATGCGACCGAATATGAGCTCATTACCGATACGTTTGCGGCCGGAACAGTGTTACGAAACTTTGTTCAGAAATACGGCACACAGAGCAGTGTCCAGACCAAAGCGACCGGTGGTGCGGAGTCACGTCCGCGCAACATCGCCGTCATGTGGTGCATCAAGGCCTGGAATGCGCCGGTCAACCAGGGAAACATCGATGTTGCCGCACTGGTCAAGGAAGTCCAACGGCTCGGTTCCGCCGTGCCGGTCGGCGCCGTCATGGCGTTCCCGACCGGCATCGTTCCTCCAGGGTTCCTGGAGCTCAACGGCAGCGTGCAGAGCATCGCGACCTACCCGGATCTGGCGAGCTACCTGAGCACCGCCTACAACAAGGGTGACGAAGGCGCCGGCAACTTCCGCCTGCCGGATTCGCGCGGCGAATTCCTGCGCGGTTGGGATCATGGGCGGGGCGTGGATTCGGGGCGAGCGGTAGGAAGCTGGCAAAAAGGAAGCTTACAGACTTACGACTACAGCAATGCCAATCCGGCCGTTTCCGGTCTTTGGCATAACGTCGCATCGGATACAGGTCTTGCCGAGTTTCACGGCCTGGATGCCTACACGGCACCTAGCTATATCGTCAGCAACGCAATCTTCACCGCAGGCGCGACCCCCGTTAGCGCTGGCGCATTGGGCGTCACACGTCCGCGAAACCTCGCCGTCATGTGGTGCATCAAGGCCTGGAACGCGCCGCTCAACCAGGGAAACATCGATGTCTCCGCGTTGGCCGTTCTGGCGCAGCAAGCCACCGAGCTCAATCAGGGCACGGCGAAGACCGCCACTCAGGCCCAGACAGACGCCGGCAGCGACGATCAAACGATCGTCACGCCGAAGAAACTGCGGTGGGGATTCTCGGCGCTCAAGGCTTCCAATGGATATCTGATGCTGCCGAGCTGGCTGGGCGGTCTGGTCATCCAATGGGGAACCACCGGTGCCATTGCCGCCGGTGCCCAAATGACAGTGACCTATCCGATTGCGTTCCCGAACGTTTCTGTCATGACATTGATCGGCAACAGTTCCTCGATAGGGTCTACCGGTGCCACTTCCACGCTTTGTGTCATGTACGGTGACAAGACAAATTTCACGGTTTCCGCGCTCGGCAGCACGGGCCAACCGAATGGTCCATGGATTTCGATTGGCTGGTAATCAGGAGAACAGGTTATGTCACTTTTTTATGCCGCCTCCACTGGCGGTTTCTACGACGACACCGTTCACGGTGTCATGCCGGATGACGCAGTGAAGATCACTGCGCAGTTGCGTTCGCAACTGCTCGCCGGCCAGTCACAGTCACTGGCGATCGTTGCGGATGCCGACGGAAACCCTGTGCTCAAACGGCCGGAGATGGATGCCGAAGCGCAAGCCAATCGTGAGCGCATGTGGCGCGACGGCGAAATCGACAGCGTGAAATGGCTGCGTGAGCGTCATCGCGATGAACTCGAAATGTCCAGCCAGACGACATTGACCGTCGATCAGTACCAGACGCTGCTGGCTTATCTGAAGCGCCTGCGCGACTGGCCGCAGTCGGAGCACTTTCCCGACGAACAGGCTCGCCCTGGACAACCTGACTGGATTGCGCTGCAGATCCGTTGAACGCCCCGCACCCCGGGGCGTTTTTCTTCCCCCAATAAGCAATCAACACCCGCCAAGCCCCTCCCCGCAGGGGCTTTCCCGTTTATGGAGAAACGAAAAATGGCAACCCGCCAAACCTACACCGTGCTCGTCCCGTTCCCCACCGGGGGCGGTCACTGGTCGAGCGTCGGCCAAGAGCTCGATCTGCTCGACGTCGAGGCCAGCGCGCTGCACACCGCCGGCCGGCTTGAGCTGAAGACCCCAACCACCCAGGCCAAAAAGGCCGCTGCCAAGAAGGCTGACTGAACATGGCTGAAGTCCTGAACTTCGAGCACAACGGCATCACCGTCAATGCCACCGAATCCCCCGAGGCCATGGGCGGCCTGGGCGACAACGTCATCGGCCTGGTCGGCACCGCGCCGAAGGCCGATCCGCTGATTCCGCGCAATGCGCCGTTTCGCATCAACAGCTTCACCACCCACGCGTTGCTGGACCCGACCGGCGCCGAAGAGGGCACCCTGTACCACGCGGTCTACCAGATCCTCAAAGTGGTCAAGGTGCCGGTGTACGTGGTGATCGTCGAGGCGGGCGCGACCCCGGCCGACACCGTCAACAACGTCATCGGCGGCATCGAGCCGGCCACCGGCCGCAAGCTGGGCCTGGCGGCGCTGGGCAGCGTGCCGGAAGACCTGACCATCATCGGCGCGCCGGGCTTCACCGGCACCAAGGCGGTGGCCGGCGAGTTCGCCTCGTTCGGCAAGCGCATCAAGGCCCGTGTGGTGCTGGACGGCAAGGACGCCTCGGTGGCGGACCAAGTGCTGTACAGCCAGGAACTGGGCGGCGCGGACCTGGGCTTCGACCGTTGCCTGGTGGTGCACAACATGCCGGCGGTGTACTCGAAAGCGGCGAAGAAGAACGTCTTCCTCGCGCCATCGAGCCTGGCGATCGCCGCGCTGGCCAAGGTCAAGCAGTGGGAGAGCCCGGGCAACCAGGTGACCTACGCCGAGGACGTGTCCCGCGTCGTGGAATACAACATCCTCGACACCTCCACCGAAGGCGACCTGCTCAACCGCTACGGCGTGAGCTACTACGCCCGCACCATCCTCGGCGGCTTCTCGCTGCTGGGCAACCGCTCGATCACCGGCAAGTTCATCAGCTACGTGGGCCTGGAAGACGCCATCAGCCGCAAGCTGGTGAAGGCCGGCCAGAAGGCCATGGCCAAGAACCTGACCAAGTCCTTCATGGACCAGGAGGTCAAGCGCATCAACGACTGGCTGCAGACCCTGGTCGCCGACGAAACCATCCCCGGCGGCAGCGTGTACCTGCACCCGGAACTCAACAGCGTCGAGAAGTACAAGAACGGCACCTGGTACGTGGTCATCGACTACGGCCGCTACGCGCCGAACGAACACATGGTTTACCAACTCAACGCCCGCGATGAAATCATCGAGCAGTTCCTGGAGGACGTTCTCTAATGTTTACCAACCGCAACCGCCAGGCCATCGCGGCCACCCTGCAAGGCCTGCCGCTGTCGGCGACCGTGGAAGAGTTCACGGCGCCGAAGATCGAGTTCGACATGGAAAACATGACGGGCGGCCGCTTCATCGTCGAGGAAATGGCCAAGAGCGCCAAGGCCCTGGGCGCCAAGCTGATCCTCCAGGGCGCGGGCCCCGAAGTCATGCTGGCCCTGGGCGTGAAGCTGGGCGACGACATCCTGCTGAACGTGCGCGAGGCCGGCCAGGACCAGGACGGCAACACCTGGTTCACCTACCACACCGTCGGCGGCAAGCTGAAATCCCTTGAGGAAGGCACCGTGAAAATGGGCGAGAAGCCCAAGACCACCCTGGAGCTGTCCTGCCGCACCTACAACCGCCTGGAAAACGGCGTGCCGGTGATCGACATCGACGTGCGCACCCAGAAGTTCGTGCTCAACGGCGTGGACATCCTCGGCGACGCACGCCGCGCGGTGCTGATGCCGTAAGCCGATCCCCGCAGCCAACCGATCCCCTGTGGGAGCCAGCCTGCTGGCGATAAGGCCTGACGCCATCGCAGGCAGGCCCGCTCCCGCAGCGGGGCCGGGTTGGCGGGCATCAAGCAACACCCCTCTCAAGAATCACCAAGGAATTCATTCATGTCGTGGATGCCACCCCAGCATGACCTGCTGTCGCCGATCACCGGCGACGACGGGGCCGAGATCGCGCAGATCCAGCTCAAGCCGTTGTTCTACGCCGCGCAGAAAGAAGCGCTGGAGCGCGCCGGCGACGACGAGGACGATCAGTTCTTCGAGCTGGCGCTGCTGGCCACCGGGCTGTCGGTCAAGGAACTCGACCAGCTCAAGCGCCCGGACTACGTGAGCATCGCCCAGTACGTGCACGAGATGTCCACCCAACCGGCGTCGCACTTTCTCGCCCAGGCCGAAGACGCCAGGCGTTCGGACGACCCGGACGAAGTGCAGCTGCTGCAGCCGCTCGCCGTGACCGGCCGCACCGTGACCTCGCTGAGCCTGGAAATGCCCGCGCTGCGCGCCACCAAAGTGATGAAGAAACTGAAGACGGCCAAGGAACGCGCCGAATTCATCACCGCCCATTGCACCGGCCTGATGATCCCCGATCTGGCCCACCTGAGCGTCCCGGACTGGACGCAGCTGCAGGTGCGCATCGACGATTTTTTAAACCAGCCGGCGGCCTACTTTCGGAGCGCGACATCGAAGTGATCCTCGATGTCGTGCCGCTCATTTACCCGGTAAGTGAGGCGGAGATTCTGGAATGGGACGCCGAAAAGGCGTTGCGCCGCTACGACATAGCGATCACTCGCCTTGGCGTGAAACAGGAGTAGGGCGGCATGGCAGAAAACAGATATGCGCTCACCTACGCCGGTGAGGGCGGCAACAGCGCAGGCGCACTGGTGATGCCCGAGGGTTTGGGCAAGCCGCTGCAGGACTTGAACCTGACGCTGGCCCTGGCGAGCGTGGACATCCGCTTGCTGACCCAGGAGCAGATCAAGCTGCGCGAGCAGCTGGTCAGCCAGCAATCGCTGTTCAAGGCGGGGGCCGCAGCCCCGGCGGCGGCTCCTGAGCCGAAGTCGAAGCTCAAGGCCGAGATCGAACAGCGTCCGCCGCCCAAAGGCCTTCAGTCGGCCATGGCCAACGAGACGGCGCTGGTCGAGCTGAACCAGGTGCTGCACCTGAGCAAGGAATCGCTTCAGGCCCTCTCGGAAAAGAACCTGGAAACCGCCAGCGACAAACGGATCGCCCCCAGCGGCGCCACGGGGGCGGACTTGCTGCAGGTGCAGCTGGCCGCCCTCAGGTCCGGCATCAGCGATGGCTTGAAGGGCGAGCAGAAGCGGGACGCGTTGCAGACGTTCTCCAGCGATGCCGCCCTCAACGCGTCGGCGTTCAAGATCGACGTCAAGGCGGCCGGCGAGATGCTGGCCGGCTGGCGCACGACGCTGAAGCTCGACCGGTTGCAGAGCCAGGACCTGGCCGACGCGACCAGCCATCTGGGCAACAGCGGCCTGAACGTCAAGGCCGCCGACATCGGCGCTGTCGTTCAGAGTGCCGGCGAGAGCGCGAAAGCGACGGGCATGACGCCCGAGCAAGTGGCCGCATTGGCGGCCGCGTTCCTCAACAGCGGCGCCGGCAAGGCCGACGCCGGGGCGGCGCTGAAGAGCTTCACGGCGACCTTGGGCAAGGGCGAAACCGCGTCCTCGGCGCAACGCGAAGCCTGGGCGCAGATGGGCCTGAACCCTGAGTCGCTGGCCCGCAGCATGAGCAGTGATGCGCCGCAGACGATCAAGCTGGTGCTTGACGAACTCAGGAAACAGCCTGAAGAGAAACAGGCTGCGCTGACCAAGACGCTGTTCGGCAACAACGATGCGGTGCTCGAACTGCTGAAGAAGCCGGAGGATGTCAGCACAGCCTTCAGGCTGGTGGCCGACAAATCTCAGTACGCGACCTCCAAACGCGGCGAGGGCGCAGGATCGGCGGCCGCGACCGCCGAGGCCTACGGCAATACCTCCCAGGGGCGCTGGAATGCACTGGACGCGAGCCTCAACAGGCTGTCCACGTCCGTCGGCACGGCGCTGGCGCCGGTGACCGATGGCATTGCCGTAGGGCTCACGGCGCTGGTCAACGGGCTGAGCGCAGCAGCCGAGACGTTCCCGTTCGTCACGGCAGCGCTGACTTTGCTGGGGGTGGCCGCCACGCCGTTCGTGGCCGGCGCGCTGAAGACCGGCGTGTCCTCGGTGCTCGATGCGGTCTCCGCGAGGCTGCTGCGCCTGGCGGCGGCGCGTTTGCCGTCCGACATCGGCGACATGATCACCGGTGACGATGAGGGTGACGGCGGGCGCAAAAAGAAACGGTCCGGCCGCAAACCGGGCCAAGGCAAGGGGGCCAAGGCTCCCGCCAAGCCCGCCCAGCCCCGGGCAGGCGCCGTGCGCCAAAGCCCGCTGGCCCGTCTGCGCAGCGCGGCGCTCAAGGTCATGCCGTCGATCAGGGGCGCCGCCGCCCGCGTCATGCCCGCGTTGCGCAGTGCCGGGGCCAAGGTCATGCCGCTGATGGCCAGGGCGGTGCCCTTCGTCAGCAAGGCCGCGACGCCGCTGATGCTTGCCGGCGCCGCCTATAAAGGCCTGAAAGGCTGGCGTGAAGGCGATGATCAAGCGGTGGGCGGGGCGGCCGGCCAATTGGCCGGGACGGCCATCGGCGCCACTATCGGATCGTTCTTGCTGCCGGGCATCGGCACGGCCATCGGTGGCGTCATCGGCGGAACGGCAGGTGCCTGGCTGGGAGAGAAACTGGCCGCCCCGGCGGTCGACAAACTCGCGCCGCCGGCAGACGTCGCCAAGAACCTCGTCAACGCCCCGAGCCAGACCCAGCAGGTCACCTTTTCGCCGTCGATCCAGGTCACGTGCCCGGCACCGGACACGGCCGAGCAGATCCGCACGATCATCGGGCAGCAACTGAGCGGGCAGTTCCATGGCCAGTTCCTGCCGATGCTCACCCACAACCCGCTCGCCACCCGCCGTGATGCGGCCCTGACCGATGGAGTCGCCGGATGAAACAGCAAATGGCACTGGGCAGTTTCATCTTCGGCCTGTCCCGCGGCTTCGCCTACAGCACGCTGGCGCGCAAGTCCGACGGCGGCTGGAGCGAACTGCCGATCCTCACCAGCAAACCCAAGGCCCATCAGACCGGGCAGAAACCGCAAACCCTGACCGTCACCGGCAAATCGATGTATGCCGTGGCCATGGAGCGGCTCGATGAGCTGCGGGCGTTGCAGGCCCTGCGCACGCCGCTGCCGTTGATCGACGGCATCGGTCGCAACTGGGGCTTGTGGCGGATCAACAACATCCAGGAGAACCAGAGCCAGGTCATCGACGACGGCACGGCGATGGTCGTCGACTGGACCCTCGAACTGGCGGAGTTCAACAATGCGTAAGGTACGGAGCGTGGCCGGCGACTCGGTCAACCTGCTGCTCTACCGCGAGTCGGGCCGCAGCGACGATCAGGCCGAAGAGGCCTTGTGGGCGCTCAATCCGGCGCTGGCCGAGCAGGGCCCGGTCCTGCCGGCGGACGTCTGGGTGACGCTGCCCGAACTCGACACGAAACCCGCCGCGATCAAACCGGTCACGGCCTGGGACTAAGGAGGCGGCATGGCACTGGGATTCACGCCGTCGGTCGAGATCTACGGGGCCAACGCGGCCCTGCTCAACCAACGCCTGATCAGTTGGGAACACATCGATGCCGCCGGGCTTGAGTCCGACCAGCTGACGCTGGTGCTCGACCTGGAAGGCCTCGCCGGGTTGCCGACCCTGGGCGGGAACATCGGCCTGCGGGTGGGCTACCTGGAATCCGGCCTGGTCGACAAGGGCCAGTTCAAGGTCACCCGCCTCACGCCGACCCTGTTTCCGCTGCGCCTCACGCTGGTGGCCACGGCGGCGCCGTTCAGCGCCAAGGACGAGACCGGCTTCAAGCAGCGCCGCACGGCCAGCCACGGCCCCACCACCCTCGGCGCGCTGTTTCGCGAGCTGGTGTCGCGGCACGGCTTTTCGCCGCGGGTCGATCCCGCGTTGGCGATGATTCGGATCGCCCACGTCGACCAGTCGAACGAGACCGACATGGGCTTCATCACACGGCTGGCCGGCAAGTACAAGGTGATCGCCAAACCGGTGAACGAACTGTATGTGCTGGCGCGGCCGGGGCAGGTCAAGTCCTTGTCCGGCAAGGTGTTGCCGGACGTCCGGCTGTCGGTGACGAGCGACAACCGCCCCGGCGACCACGCGTTCATCAGCGCCGTCCTGGAAGAGACCGCCCGCACGCAGAACCAAGGCTGCAAGACCACGTTCTGGGATGCCGCCGCCTGCGTGATGCGGGAGGTCAAGACCGGCCTTGCACCGTACAAGACCCTTCGCCAGACCCTGCCCAGCGAGGAAGAGGCCAAAGCCGTGGGCGAGGGCGAAGTGCGCAAGATGCTGCGGGAGAAATACAAGGTGAAGGTCAGTTGCCCCGGCGACCCGAGGCTGTCCGCCGAGGGCCTGCTGGTGCTTGACGATACCTGGCCGGATTTCATGCGCGGGCGCTGGTCCATCGACAAGGTCACCGCCAGCGGCAAGCGCGAGGAAAGCTACCGCTGCCTCATCGAGGCAAGCGGCCTGGATCCCAAGGCCGACGCCAAAGCCTGACTTCGCATGCCCCCTGTGGGCGCGAGCCTGCAGATCCTCATCCCCCCGACTTTGGAACGCACCCATGAAGATCACCCCGATCCTCACGCAGCTGCGTGAGCAATGCCCCGGCTTGGCCAACCATGTGGCGGCCGGGGGCGACCTGAACGATCCGAACCTGCCGCTGCCGTCGGCCTGGGTCACGCCGCAAGCCGACCTGGCCGGCGCCAGCACCGCGCAGAACGCCGCACGGCAACCGGTGCGCGACCGCTTCGACGTCGTCCTCGTGCTGGACGCCACGGACGCCGCAAAAGCGCTGGACCGGCTGCACGAACTGCGCGCCGAACTGTGGCGCGCGCTGGTGGGCTTCAAGCCCGGCGGCGACTACAGCGCCATCGCCTACGACGGCGGCGAACTGGTTTCGATCAACGGCAGCCGCGTCCTGTACCGGCTGCGCTTTTTTGCCGAGTTCCAGCTCGGCCGCAATCTGGCGAGTCAGCCTGCGGAGAGTTGGCACGAACGCGAACTGGACGGCTTGTCGTCCTTCACCGGGGTCACTGTGCGGGTCGATGCGATCGACCCGGCCGACCCCAACCTCAAACGCCCGGGGCCCGACGGGCGCCTGGAAATGACTTTCTCTGGAGACGTAACCCCATGAGCAATCGCATCACCGTGCTGCCGGCCGCCGGCCGTGCCGTGCCTGACCCGGAAGCGGGCGACCTGCTGCCCCAGGAGGGCCGCGAAGTGACGGACAGCGCCTGGTGGCGCCGGCGCCTGGCCGACGGCGACATCACCATCAAAACCGCGAAAGCGGCTAAACCACAGGGAGCCAAATAATGGCGATCGGATTCAGCAACATCCCCGCGGACATTCGTGTACCGCTGTTCTATGCCGAAATGGACAATTCGGCGGCCAATAGCGCGACGTCGGCCATGCGCCGCCTGATCGTGGCCCAGGTCAACGACAACATCGCCCCGGCCGACGTCGGCAAGCTGGTGCTGGTGTCCAGCGTGGCGCTGGCCAAGAGCATCGGCGGCCAAGGCTCGATGCTGGCCTCGATGTACGAGACTTTCCGCAAGACCGACCCGGTCGGCGAGATCTGGTGCCTGCCGCTGCACAGCACCGACGGCAGCATCGCCAAGGGCGTGCTGACCCTGACCGGCACCGCCACCCAGGCCGGCCAGCTCAACCTGTACGTCGGCGGCGTGCGTGTGCAGGCCACCGTGGTCAACGGCGCCACCGCCGCCCAGGCCGCCACGGCCCTGGTGCAGAAGATCAACGCCACGGCCGACCTGCCGGTGAGCGCGGCCGCCGCCGACGGCGTGATCACCCTGAGCGCCAAGTGGACCGGCGCCAGCGGCAACGACATCAGCCTGCAGTTCAACCGCCTGGGCAAGAGCAACGGCGAAGAGACCCCGGCCGGCCTGACCGTCGCGGTCACCACCGTCATGGGCGGCGGCACCGGCGTGCCGGACCAGGTCGCGGCGGTCGCCGCACTGGGCGACGAGCCGTTCGAGTTCATCTGCCTGCCGTGGTCGGACCTGGCCACCCTCAACACCTGGCAAGCGGTGATGGACGACAGCACCGGCCGCTGGTCCTGGGCCAAGCAGTTGTTCGGCCACGTGTACAGCGCCAAGCGCGGCACCGTCGGCACCCTGGTGGCGGCCGGTCAGGCCCGCAACGACCAGCACATGACCATCCAGGCCCTGGAGCCGGGCGTTCCGCAGCCGGTCTGGGTGCAGGCCGCCGCGCTCGCCGCGCGCACTTCGGTGTTCATCTCCGCCGACGCCAGCCGTCCGACCCAGAGCGGCAGCCTGCCGGGCGTGGATCCGGCGCCGGCCAGCGAACGCTTCACCCTGACCGAGCGTCAGTCGCTGCTCAACTACGGCATCGCCACCGCCTACTACGAAGGCGGCTACGTGCGCATCCAGCGCTCGATCACCACCTACCAGAAGAACGCGTTCGGCCAGGCCGACAACTCCTATCTGGACAGCGAGACCATGCACCAGTCGGCGTACATCGTGCGTCGCCTGCAAAGCGTGATCACCAGCAAGTACGGCCGCCACAAGCTGGCCTCCGACGGCACCCGCTTCGGCGCCGGCCAGCCGATCGTCACCCCGGCGACCATTCGCGGCGAGCTGATCGCCCAGTACGCCAAGCTGGAACTGGAAGGCCATGTGGAGAACGCCGAGCTGTTCGCCGAGCACCTGATCGTCGAGCGCGACGTGCAGGACCCGAGCCGCGTGAACGTGCTGTTCCCGCCGGACTACATCAACGGCCTGCGCGTGTTCGCGCTGCTCAACCAATTCCGCCTGCAGTACGACGACGTCGCCTGAGCGGCCCGTTCGGTTCTGTGAATCCAGCCCACCCCGCGTGGGCTTTTTTTTGAAGGGAGTAACACCATGGGTCAACTGATTGCAGGCACCTGCTACGTGAAAGTGGACGGCGCGCAACTGACCATCAACGGCGGCTGCGAAGCCCCGCTGATGGCCGTCAAGCGCGAGACCGTCGTGCCGGGCTTCTACAAGGAAACCGACATCGCGCCATCGTTCAAGGTGACCGCGCTGCACACCGCCGACTTCCCGCTGAAGAAGCTGGTCGAAGGCACCGACATCACCGTCACCTGCGAATTCAGCAACGGCAAGGTCTACGTGCTGGCCGGCGCCTACCTGGTCGAAGAGCCGGTCTCCAAGGGCGATGACGCCACCATCGAACTGAAGTTCGAAGGCATCAAGGGGACCTGGCAATGAGCGGCGCCGTGAAGCTTCAAGTTGCGATCGAAGCTCACGGCGAGCCCCTGACCGAACTCGTCCTGCGCCGTCCGACGGTGCAGGAAGTGCGGGCGATCAAGGCGCTGCCGTACAAGATCGACAAGAGCGAAGAAGTCAGTCTCGACATGGACGTCGCGGCCAAGTACATCGCCGTGTGCGCCGGCATTCCGCCGTCGTCGGTCAACCAGTTGGACCTGGCTGACCTCAACGCGCTGAGCTGGGCCGTCGCGAGTTTTTTCATGAGTGCGGCGTCGGAGCCATCACCGACCTGATTTCGGTCGCCTATGACCTGGCCTGGTTCTGGAAGGTTGACCCCGAACAGATGATGGCCAGGCCACTGGATGTGCTTCGCGAATCGCTGGAGCACGCGCAACGGATCAATGCGATGCAGCAGGTGCAGTGATGGCAGAGACAGAAACCAAGGAAAAGGCGTCGGTGCTGCTCACGGGCATCGACGAGCTGTCGCCCAAGCTCGGTGCCTTGCGGGCGAAGGTCGACAGCTTCAAGAAAAACCTCGAGCAGACCGGCCTCGGCAAGCTGGACATCAGCGGCCTGTTCAAGGGCGGCAGCGTGATCACGCCGTTCGTGGATGGCATCAAGTCGGCGGCGGCGTTCCAGGGCAAGCTGACCGAGGTGGGCGATGCGGCGAAAACCGTCGACATGCCCGCCGCGCCGAAGGCCGCCGCGCAGAACCTCAACGTATTCAGCGCATCGATGGAGAAGGTGTCGGCCGCCGTGGATGCCGCGCTGCTGCCGGCGGTGGGCACGCTGGTGGTGGCGCTGGAGCCGATGCTGACCCAGGTCGGCAGCCTGCTCAACGACAACCCGAAGCTGGTCGAAGGCCTGGCGGCGGGGGCCATCGCGTTTTCGGCGATGCAGACCGCCGTGACCGGCGCGACCCAGGTCTTCGACCTGATGAGCATGGTGCTCAAGACCAACCCGATCATGCTGATCGCCATGGGCATTGCCGTGGCGGCCGGCCTGATCGTGGCCAACTGGACACCGATCTCCGCCTTCTTCAGCGGGTTGTGGGACGGGGTGAAAAGCGCCGCGGCCAACGCCATGGCGTTGCTGCGGTCGGTGCTCGACTGGCGGCCGCTCCAGGCGCTGGCGGCGTTGTGGGAACCGGTCAGCGGGTTCTTCGCGGGCGTCTGGGACAAGGTCAAGGCGGTCACCGCGCCGGTGTTCGAGTTCTTCAGGACGCTGTTCTCCTGGTCGCCGGCGGGCATGATCATCGAAAACTGGGGACCGCTGACCGGGCTGTTCTCGGCGATCTGGGAACTGCTCAAGGCCTTGAGCGTGCCGGTGACGGCGTTCCTCAAAGGGCTGTTCGACTGGACGCCGCTGGGGATGGTCATCAACCACTGGGGTGCGATCACCGGGTACTTCGCGTCGCTCTGGGCCTCGCTGCTGCCGGCGGCGCAGGCGGTGAAGGGCTTCTTCGTCACGTTGTTCGACTATTCCCCGTTGGGGCTGATCATCAACAACTGGGGCAGCATCGTCACCTTCTTCGAGCCGGTCTGGGCAGCGCTGCTGGCGTCGGCGCAACAGGTCAAGAGTTTCTTCGCGGCCCTGTTCGAATGGTCGCCGCTGGAGCAGATCGCCCAGTACTGGCAACCGGTCAGCCAAGTGTTCGCCGCGCTGTGGGATGTGGTGAAAGCGTTGGCCGCACCGGTGATGGAGTTCCTGCACACGATGTTCGAGTGGTCGCCCCTGGGGCAGATCATCAAGAACTGGGGCCCGATCACCGAGTGGTTCGGCGAGCTGTGGCAGAAGCTGCAGACCGTGATCGCTCCGATCAAGGAACTGTTCGACGGCGGTTTCGCCGGCCTGATCGCCAAGGTCACCGGCAAGGTCGAAGGGCTGACCGAAGCGCAGCGCCGCACCAACGCCGAAGGCAAGGGTGAATTGGCGCCGGCGTTCTTCGGCGGTTCGAATCCTGAAGGCGCCGCCGCGTTGCAGGGCGGTTCGCTGCCGCAGAGTTCCGGTGCCCTGATCCAGCAAAGCGCCGCCAACAACCGCACGCAACTGGAAGGCGGCCTGACGGTCCGCTTCGAAAATGCGCCGGCGGGGCTGCGCACCGATCAACCGCAAACCAATCAGCCGGGGCTGGCGCTCAGTTCGCGCATCGGCTATCGCTCGCTGTCCATGGGAGGTTCCAATGAGCTGGCGTGACCGTTTGTTGCCGGCGTCCTTTCGCGGCGTCGGCTTCTGGATCGACCAGGCGAAGACCCCGGTCGGCCGCAAGGGGCAGCTGCACGAATACCCGCAGCGCGACCTGCCGTTCTTCGAGGACCTGGGCCAGCAGGCCAAGATCCATGACGTGACGGCGCTCATCGTCGGCCCCGATTGCCTGGAGCAGCGCGACAAGCTGCTCAAGGCGCTGGAGCAGGGCAGCGGTGAGCTGGTGCACCCGTGGCTGGGGCGCCTGCAGGTCAAGGTCGGCGAGTGCGACATGACCCACACCCGCCAGGACGGCGGGCTGGTGACCTTCACCCTGAAGTTCTACCCCGATGTGCCGCTGCCGTTCCCGACCGTGACCGTCAGCACCCAAAAGGTGCTGCTGGCCAAGGCCGACACGCTGCTGGGCTCGGCGGTGGCGCGCTTCGAGCAGGCCATGACCCTGATCAAGGCCGCGCGGATCGGCATCGCCAACCTGCGCAACAGCCTCACCGGGGTGTATGACGTGATCAAGGAACAGCTCAAGCCGCTGATCGATCAGTACCGGCAGATCACGGAGCTGGTGAAGGCGGTGAAGGAGTTGCCCAAGGAAGTGGCGGCGGAGTTCAAGGGGCTGCTCGGCGACATCAAGGAGCTCAAGGCTTTCGCGAAGGAGGGCTACCGTGGCGTGATCGCCGACGTGTCCCAACAGCTCGAAGCCATCCGCAAGGCCGACGCGCCGAAGCTCACCACCGGCAAGGACACCACCGCCGCGGCGCAGGCCTTGACCGACCTGGTGCAGGACACCGTACTGGTCAAGGTGGCGCAGTGGGTGGCGTCGATGCCGGTGGCGACCGCCCCGGTGAAGCTGCCGTCTACGCCGTCGCTGGAGCACCAGGCCAAACTGCCGGTCACCCGTCAGGAAGTGCCGGTGACCGACGACCTGCAAGCCTTGCGCAACGCGCTGGTCGAGGCGATCAACCCGATGCTCGACAAGGCCAGCCCCGCGCACTACCAAGCCATCAGCGACGTAAAGGATGCGCTCAAGGCGCACCTTCAGGCCGTGGCCACCTCCGGCGTGCGCCAGGTCAGCAAGTCGTTCCAGGAAAGCTTTCCGGCCGTGGTCGTGGCGTACAAGCAGTTCGCCGACGCCACCCGGGTCACCGAAGTGATCCAGCGCAACGGCATCACGCATCCCGGCTTCTCGCCCAACGATGTGAAAGTCACCGGGGAGTGAGCCATGAGCGAGATAGACAACCGCGTCACGCTGACGGTCAATGATGTGGAGTACGGCGGCTGGAAGAGCGTGGAGATCACCGCCGACCTTGAGCGGCAGTTCCGCACCTTCAAGCTCGACATCACCTGGCAGTGGCCGGGGCAGACCACCGACAGCCGGATCAAGCCCGGCGACCCGTGCGAGGTGAGGATCGGCAAGGACCTGGTGCTGACCGGGTACGTGTTCAAGGCCCCCATCCGCTACGACGGGCGGCAGATCAGCCTGTCGGTCGAAGGCAGTTCCAAGACCCAGGACCTGGTCGATTGCGCCGCGACCAACCGGCCGAGCCAATGGCAGGAACAACCGCTGCTGAGCATCGTCCAGGCCCTGGCGATGGAGTATTCGCAGACGGTGGTCAACGAGATTCCCGAGACCTCGCGGCTGGCCAAGCACACCATCGTGCCGGGCGAGACCGTGTTCCAGTCCATCGACCGTCTGCTCTCGCTGTTCCGGGTGTACTCCACCGATGACGAGCAGGGCCGGCTGGTGCTGGCCAAGCCCGGCAGCAGCGGGCGCGCCAGCGATGCGCTGGAGCTGGGCAAGAACATCCTCTCGGCCAGTGCGCCGATGGACTACAGCCAGGTGTTCTCCGAATACCGGGTGATCGGCCAGCAGAAGGGCACCGACGCCAAGAGCGGGGCGGCGGCCAGCGAAGTGGAATCGGTGGCCGCCGACCTGACCTTCAAGCGCCGGCGCACGACGGTGATCAACGAAGGCACGCAACTGACCTTCGAGCTCGCCCAGCAGCGCGCCCAGTGGGAAAGCGCCACCCGCATGGGCCGGGCGCAGTCCACCACCTACCAGGTGCAGGGCTGGCGCCAGTCCAACGGCGACCTGTGGCGGCACAACACGCTGGTGCGGGTCAAGGATCCGGTGCTCGGCTTCGACGGCGACATGCTGATCTCCAAGGTGACGTATTCGCTGTCGGCACAGGGCTCGGTCACCACCTTGCAGGTGGCGCCGCCGCACACCTTCGACGCCAACCCCACACCGCCCAAGAAAGCCTGAGCCAGCTTCGCGCCGCCCCTGCGGTGTCTGCACCGACGCCATCGCCAGCAGGCTGGCTCCCACTGTCTGGCGGCGCCGCAGACCCCCTGTGGGAGCGAGCCTGCTCGCGAAGGCGGACGGCCAGGCCAATCGATTTCGACTGACGCAACGCCTTCGCACCGCCGCTCCCACGGTGGATCGCGTCGTGGCCCAACTCTGAAGGAAACCCCATGAGCCTACTGACACGCCTGCTGGCGCGCGGCACTGTCGTGCTCGCCAGTTCGGCCTCCAAGCTGCAATCGCTGCAGATGCGCCTCACCGCAGGCGAGGTGAACGATGACCTGGAGCATTTCGAACCCTACGGTTTCACCAGCCATCCGCTGGCCGGCGCCGAGGGCGTCGTCACCTTTCTGGGCGGCGACCGTTCCCACGCCATCGCCCTGGTGGTCGCCGACCGTCGCTACCGCCTGCAATCGCTGGCGGCGGGCGAGGTGGCGATCTACACCGACGAAGGCGACAAGATTCATTTCAAGCGCGGGCGGATCATCGACATCGAGACCGCCACGCTCAACATCCGCGCCAGCAGCGCGGTGAACTTCGACACGCCGGTGATCAACCAGACCGGCAAGATCGTGTCCAAGGGCGACCAGGTCGCCGCCGCCATCAGCCAGATCAAGCACGTGCACGGCGGCGTGCAGGGCGGCAACGGCCAGACCGCCGCCCCCGCGGGAGGTGCCTGATGCTCATCGGCCAGAACCTCCACGCCGCGCTGACCCGCGCGGTGCTCATCAGCCTGTTCACCTGGCGGCGCGCCGCCGATGACGACGCCCTCGACGACGAGGAACGCTTCGGCTGGTGGGGCGACAGCTTTCCCACCGTGGCCGACGACCGCATCGGTTCGCGGCTGTGGCTGCTGCGGCGGGTCAAGCTGACCCGCCAGACCCAGATGGACGCCGAGTTCTATGCCCGCGAAGCCCTGCAATGGCTGATCGACGACGGCCACTGCAGCGCCATCGACCTCATCAGCGAACGCCTCGACGCCCAGCGCCTGAACCTGCGCACGGTCCTGACCCTGGCCGACGGCGAGCGCCTGGACATCAACCCCGATAACAGTTGGCAGGTGATCTATGCCGTTTGAAACCCCTTCGCTGCCGGTGCTGATCAAACGCACCCAAAGCGACCTGGCCGGCGATTCGCTGCGCCAGTCCGATGCGCAAGTCCTGGCCCGCACCCTCGGCGGCGCGGCGTTCGGCCTGTACGGCTACCTTGACTGGATCGCCGAGCAGATCCTGCCCGACACCGCCGACGAATCGACCCTTGAGCGGATCGCCGCGCTGCGCCTGAACCAGCCGCGCAAGGCCGCCCAGGCCGCCACCGGCAGCGTGAGCTTCAGCGCTGCGGCCGGCGCGGTGCTGGACGTGGACACGCTGCTGCAGGCCAGCGACGGTCGCACCTACAAGGTCACCGCCGCGCGCACCACGGTCAGCGGCACCAACACCACCACCGTCGCCGCGCTCGACGCCGGCAGCCTGGGCAACGCCGATGCGGGCCTGGCGCTGACCCCGGTGCAGCCGGTCGCCGGCGTTGTCGGCAACAGTTTCGTGGTCGCGGCGCCGGGCCTGAGCGGCGGTGTGGCGCGGGAGAGCCTGGAGTCCCTGCGTTCGCGGGTGATCCGCTCCTACCGCGTGATCCCCCACGGCGGCTCGGCCCAGGACTACGAGACCTGGGCGCTGGAATGCCCCGGCGTGACCCGCGCCTGGTGCCGCGGCGGCCTGCTCGGCCCGGGCACCGTGACGGTGTTCATCATGCGTGACGACGACCCGCAACCGGTGCCCAACGACGAGCAACTGGCCGAGGTCCAGGCCCACATCGAACCGCTGCGCCCGGTCACCGCCGAGGTGCATGTGCAGCGGCCGGTGCAGGTGCCGGTCACCTATCGCCTGAGCGTCAATCCGGACACCACGGCGGTGCGGGCGGCGGTCGAGGCGCAGCTGCGCGACCTGCACAACCGCGAGGCCGACCTCGGCCAGTCGCTGCTGATCAGCCACATCCGCGAAGCCATCAGCAGCGCCGGCGGCGAGTACGACCACACGCTCACCGCGCCGGTCGCCAACGTACCGGCCGGGCAAAGCGAACTGCTCACCTTCGGAGGTTGCGTATGGGGGTGATCAGAACCGCCGCGCAATACCAGGCGCAATTGCGCGCGTTGCTGCCCGCAGGCCCCGCCTGGGATCCGGAACGGGTGCCGGAGCTGGAAGAGGTGCTGCACGGCGTCGCCGTCGAACTGGCGCGCCTCGACGCCCGCGCCGCCGACCTGCTCAACGAGATGGATCCGGCCGGCGTCAGCGAACTGGTGCCGGATTGGGAAAAGGTGATGAACCTGCCCGACCCGTGCCTGGGCGCCACGCCGCTGTTCGACGACCGCCGCCTGGCCGTGCGCCGCCGCCTGCTGGCGGTCGGCAGCCAGGCCGTCGGTTACTACCTTGAGATCGCCAAGAGCCAGGGCTACCCCAACGCCACCATCACCGAACTCGAAGCCCCGCGCATGGGCCGTTCGCGGTTCGGCGCGGCGCACTTCGGCACCTGGGAGGCGCAGTTCATGTGGACGCTCAACACCGGCGGCCGCCTGCTGCTGGGCCGGCGCTACGGCGCGAGCTACTGGGGCGAACGCTTCGGCGTCAACCCGGGCTCGGCGCTCGAATGCCTGATCCACCGCGCAGCGCCGGCGCACACCAAGGTGCACATCAATTATGACTAGGGAGGTTTGACGGAATGGATTATCCGAAGAGTGTCCCCAGCTCCGGGCTGGTGAACGGCAAGTTTGTCGATGAGAACCCGCTGACCGGCACGCCGGGGTCGCTGATCCCGGCTCGCTGGGGCAACAGCGTCACGGACGAAATCGTCAACGCGATCGTCGCCGCCGGGCTGGTGCCGGACGAAGGCGACAGCACGCAGCTCAAGGCGGCGATCTCAGCGATCGTCGAGAAGAGCAAGAACGACGCGTTGGCGAGCAAGGACGAAGCGGAGTCAGGCACCAGCAGCGTTCGCCTGATGACGCCGCTGCGAGTGTTTCAGGCCATCGAAAAGAAACTGGTGCAGGCGACCGAGTCGGTGCTGGGCTGGGCGCGGATCGCCACCCAGGCGCAGGTCAATGCCGGCGCCGATGACGCCACCGTCGTGACGCCGAAGAAACTGCGGCTGGGGGTCACCTACAGCTTCGGGGAAAACGGCTACGTCGTGTTCCCCGCCTGGATGGGCGGTTTCACCATCCAATGGGTCTTGGTCACGATCAGCGTGGACAAAGGCTACGTGTCCAAGTCTTGGCCGCTGGCCTTCAAGAACCAGTGCAGCGGTGCCTGGGCGAGTTATTCGCACGCCGGGAACGCCCCCTATCTGGACATCACCACGCCGCCGTTGGTGACCTATTTCGACGTGAATCAGGTGCAGGTGATGAGCAACTCCGGCGGCACGGGCTTCATCAGCGTCGTGAGCGTGGGGAACTGAAATGAAACGATTCTATAGCCGTACGACAGGCAACACCTATCTGGCCGGTCATCACACTTCACTGCCGGACGATGCCGTCGAAATCGACGATGAGCGCTACGAGACGGTGATCGCCAATCCGGCGGCGGGAACCGAGCGGTCTCACGACGACCAGGGGCTGCCGGTGTTGATCGAGGCCGCGCCGGTCTCGGACGAGCAAACGGCGCGGCAGGCCAAGGCCTGGCGCGACAAGGAGTTCGATCGGGTGGTCTGGCTGCGTGACCGCCATCGGGATGAAGTCGAGTTGATGAAGTCCACCACGCTGTCGGACGCCGAATACCAGTCGCTGTTGGTTTATCTGCAAGCGCTGCGCAAGTGGCCGCAGACGAAGAAATTTCCTTCCGCACGCTCCCGGCCGAAGAAACCCGCCTGGCTGAAAGCCGAGTGAGCCGTGGCCGCCTCGCCGGCCCCGCAACCATGATTCAGATAAAGGATTGAAGTATGGATTATCCAAAAAGCGTCCCCAGCGTCGGCCTGGTCGACGGCCGGTTCGTCGATGAAAACCCGGTGGCAGGCACGCCGGGCTCGTTGATTCCGGCGGTGTGGGGCAACAGCGTGACCCAGGAGATCCTGGGCGTCATCACCGGCGGCGGGCTGGTCGCCTCCGAAGCGGACACCGGTCAGCTGTACAAGGCGATCCAGTCGATCGTCGGGGGCTACAGTCCGATGCGTTCGGTGGTGACTCGGCTCGTGGCATCGAAGGCCCTGACGGAGCCGGAACTGGGGCTGGTGCTCATCGATGGCGGGCAGGGCGCCGTGACCGTGACGCTGCCGGCGGCGACGCCGGGGCTCGGTGTGCGTGACGTGATCGTGCGCCGGCAGGACAACGGCGGCAACCGAATGGTCATCCAGGCCTCGGGCAGCGACCGGATCCGTTTTCACACGCACCTGTCCGCCGGCGGCTATCCGTTCTTGGTGCTGATGGGCGGCGGCGACTGGTGGCAGCTGCGCAGCGACGGGGCCGGCAGCTGGTGGCCGGTCGGCCGGTTCGACAACACCCCGCTGGGGCGACCGTTCTTCGAGACTACCGCGTTGCTGAGCCCCGGCGGTTACGGTGCGCTCAATGGCGCCGTGATGAAGCGCGCCGAATGGCCATGGCTGTGGGATCACGCCCAGTTGTCCGGAATGCTGGGTACCGAGGCTGCCCGGACGGGCAACGAAGGCAAGTGGACGTCCGGCGATGGCTCGACGACCTTCCGCGGCCCTGAAGGGCGGGGCGAGTTCCTGAGGGTTCTGGACGAGGGGCGTGGCGTGGATTCCAACCGTGTCATGGGCGGGTTCCAGGCAGGCTCCACGCACTCTTTTGCCATGGGGGCCAATGGTGGCGGAGCGGTGGGGTCGCGCTGGACGGACAGCTTGGCCGCCTACGGTGCCGACACCCGCGAAGACCCCCAGTTCTTGTCGGGGTTGAGCAATGGCGGGCCGATCTACCCTGCCGGCACCAACTATCAGATGGATGCTGCCGGCACGCTGTTGTACACGTTCAAGTCACGTCCTCGCAACATCGCCTATCCCGGCCGCATCAAACTCATTTGAGGTTCCCATGTTCAATTATTTGACTGATGGCTCGGGCGCCCTGTCCGGGCCTGTCGAGTTTCCCGTCACGCCCGGCATCGGCATTCAATTGCCCGCCAATGCCGTGGAGCTGGCGTTCGAGTTGCCGGAGCCGGAATCCGGCCGCACCTGGGCATTGATCAACGGTATCCCACGGGAAGTGATCGACCGGCGTGGCCTGGCGTACCGCAAGGACGGCGGCGCCCAGCAGATCTGGTCCGAGCTTGGCGAACTGCCCGAAACCCTCACGGCGCAACCGTACCCCGGCGAGTTCCATGTCTGGCGCGACGACGCTTGGCGGCCGGACGAACTGGCGCGCACCGAGAGCTCGAAAAAACAAGCGCTGGAAAGACGCGACACCCTGCTGCGCGACGCGGTCCTGCGCATCGCCCCGCTGCAGTACGCCGTCGACATCGGCGACGCCGTACCGGAAGAGCAGCAGCGGCTGCTCGACTGGAAACGCTACAGCGTGGAACTCAACCGCATCGACAGGCAGGCCGGCTTCCCTGACGGCGTCGACTGGCCTGCCGTCCCGGGCACTGCCGCGGAGCACTGATCGCACACAGGACATGAGCAATGGACTACCCCAAAAGCATCCCCGGCGTCGGCCTGGTCAACGGCGGTTTCATCGATGAAAACCCCGTGGCCGGTACGCCGGGCTCGTTGATCCCCGCTGCGTGGGGCAACAGCGTGACGCAAGAAATCCTCAACGCCATCAAGGCGGCCGGGCTGACGCCCGACGAAACCCGCAACGATCAGCTCGCCTCGGCCATCGGTGCCCTGGTCGACTTCACCAAACTGAGAAACACCCCGACCACGCTGAGCGGCTACGGCATCACCGATGCGACCGGACGGCTATTGGCGGTCAAGCAGTTCGACACGGTCGGGATCACGGTGTACCAGCCTGATCCCAGGGCCAAGCGGATCCGCGTGAGATTGATCGGGGCTGGCGGCTCCGGGGGCGGATGCGGGCCGGTGCCGGCCAACTCCCTGGCCATCGGCGGAGGCGGCGGATCGGGCGCCTACGGCGAGAGCTTCTATGACGTCACTGCGCAAATGCTCGCCGGCGTGCCGGTTTCGCTGGGCGCGGGAGGTGCCGCGCGCAACGCGGCCGGGCAGGCGGGCGGTGGCGCTTCCTTCGGCGCTTACATGAGTGCGGCAGGCGGCGGGGGCGGGCAGGTGCTGACCGTTGCAGTGACGGCGACAGCTTCCGGTTTCGTGCAGGGCGGCGTGGGCGGCCTGACCGTCACCGGCGGCAACCTGGCCAATGCCCGCGGCAACACCGGAAGCTTTGCGATGTTCAACAACAATTGGGGAATGCTCTCCGGCGGCGGTGGCGCAAGCCCGTTCGACGGCGGCGGCACGTTCACCGGCGTCAACGGAAACGGTTGGCCCGGCGTCCGTGGATCGGGCGGCAGCGGTGCCTGCTCGAACAGTGCCTCCACCTCTTTCGTGAGCGGTGCGGGCGGTAACGCTTTCTGTGAAATCTGGGAGTACGCGTAATGGCCCTGTATGCACGGGTGGAAAACGGCATTGCCGTCGAGCTGATCGACACCGGGGACTACGCGATCACTCAGCTGTACGCCCCGTCCTTCGTCGAGTCGATGGTGCAGGTGCCTGAGGGCGCCGAGGTCGAGATCGGTGCGCCGCTGGGCGATATCCGGCGGGCCGCCGAACCGGCGCCCGCGTCGGTCGCGTCGGTGCCAGTAGCACCGGCCATTACGGAAGAACCGTCGCGGGCGCAGGAAAAGGCCTGGCGCGAGTCCGTGCTGGCGGACACCCAATGGCTGATGGCGCGCCACCGCGACGAGCAGGAGCTCGGCCGCGCGCCGACCCTGGCCGCGCCGCAGTACCTGGCGCTGCTCCAGTACCGTCAGGCCCTGCGCGATTGGCCAGGTGCCGGCGCAACCCAGCGGCCGGCGGCTCCGCCATGGCTGGGTGCCGACGGCGGTTGACGCCATCGCGGCGCCTGTCATTTCAATATCAGGAGAAGAACAGTGGATTATCCGAACAATGTACCCAGCGCCGGTCTGGTGGACGGCCAATTCGTCGATGAGGATCCGGTCTCGGGCAAGCCGGGGTCGCTGATTCCGGCCAGTTGGGGCAACGGCGTCACCCAGGAACTGCTGAATGTCATCCGCACGGCCGGCATCACGCCGACCGAGGCGGCTAATGACCAGCTGCTCAAGGCGTTACGCAGCAGCAAGCTGTTTGTCACCCCGCCGCAGTTCGACAACGGCCAGTCGGTCGCGACCACCGGGTTCGTGACCCGCAGCGGCCTGCAGTTTTCCGGTTTCTCGTCCTATGCGGTGAGCACCGCCCTCAGCGCATCGAGCGTGGGCGGCGTGGCCAGTTTCGCCAGCGGGACGCCGATCACGGCGACCTTGCCGTCCATCGCCGGGCTTGCCCATGGCAGCACCGTGCATGTCATCAACGCCGGCAACGGCGTCCTGACCATCAATCCCGCCGCCAGCGAAACCATCGAAACCTGCAACGGCACCTTCGGCGCGCTGAAGCTCGGCATCGGCGACAGCGCCCAATTCATCAAGCTCAGCGGCCAGTGGCGCCTGTACGGCGGTTCGGTCAGCGACCGGTACGCCACGGCCCATTTCGGCGTCTACGGCAATGTCGGGTATCAGCGCTATCCCAGCGGCAACATCGAGCAATGGGGAGTCGGCACCTCAAATGCCGACGGCAACGTTTTCGTCACCTTTCCCATTTCGTTCCCGACGGCGTTTTCGTCCCTCGTGGCCACTCACTCGGGCGGCGATGCGGCGATGGTCGCCCTGGTCGGCGGCAGCGTCACCCAGCAGGGCTGCACGCTGAGAATCCGCAACAGCGCAGGGCAAGTGCAGCAGGGCTGGAGCGTGAATTACTTTGCGAAGGGGTATTGAATGAACGCGTTCAAAGTGTTGTTCAGCGCCAGCACCCGGGGCGTCTATGTACCGGGCATCAACTCGTCGGACATTCCCGGCGACGTCATCGAGATTCCCCAGGACTACTGGATTTCCCTGCTGCAGCAGCAGGCGGTCGTGGCGAAGGTCATCGGCGTCAATCCCAACAACGGCTTTCCGGTGCTGACCGATCCGCCGCCGCTGACGCCCGACGAGGCCGCCGACGCCGAACGCCGCTGGCGCGACGCGCAACTGGCCGCCACCGACGGCCTGGTGGCCCGTGACCGCGACGAGCTGGAGGACGGCGGCGGCACCACCCTGACCACCGAGCAATACACCGAACTGCAAACCTACCGGCGTGCGCTGCGGGACTGGCCGCAGGGCTCGTTCTTTCCGTTCAGCGAGCATCGTCCGGCAGCGCCGCGCTGGTTGGCTTCGGCGATCTGACCCAGGAGATTCACATGGACTATCCCAAGCGCATTCCTGGCTCAGGGCTGGTGAACGGCCGATTCGTCGACGAAGACGCGATCGCCGGAACGCCGGGTTCCCTGATTCCGGCCAGTTGGGGCAACAGCGTCACTGAAGAGATCCTCAATGCGATCACCGCTGCCGGACTGACGCCGGACGAGGAGCAGACCGATCAGTTGGCCAGGGCCATCCGCCAGCTGGCCAAGCCGGATCCGCTGCAGCAGTTTCCGGTGCAGGTGTACCGCAAGAACGTGCTGATCAACGGCGGTTTCGATATCTGGCAACGCGGGACCGCCAACCCGGCACCGAACATCGGCGGCTTCGTGGCCGACCGTTTCCGTTGCGACTGGAACGGCAATGCCGGTGTCGCGATCAGCCGGCAAAGCTTCGTTCCCGGTCAAGGCGAAGTCGCGGGCGAGCCTCAGGCATTTTTGCGTTGGCAGCAAACGGCGGCCGGCACCGGCTCGACCGTGCATCGCATTTCCCAGAACGTCGAATCGGTCAGGACGTTGGCGGGCAGGACGGCGACCGTTTCGTTCTGGGCCCGTTCCGACGCGGCCCGGCAACTGCGGGTCATGATCTTCCAGAACTTCGGCGCGGCCGGTTCGGAAACGGTCGAGCGAGCGGTCGGCGACGTTCAGGTCGGCACTGCCTGGGCCCAGTACAGCGTTTCATTTCAGGTGCCGGGCCTCGCCGGAAAGATGCTGGGGGCGAACCATCACCTGAGGCTGGCCTTCGACCTGCCGCTCAATGTGCTGCAGACCGTGGATCTGGCCCGGATCCAGCTGGAGGAGGGGCCGGTGCCGACGCCTTTCGAACGCCGCACCGAAGCGCAGGAACTGAGCGACTGCCAACGCTATTTCGAGCGCTCGTTCACGGGGGGACTGCCGATCCGGGCGAACAACGGCTCCGGCACCTGCATCTCGACATTCACTCAAGTCCCGGCCGCCAACACCGGCCAGTACGGCATGACGATCGGCATGCTGGTGCAGAAGCGCGTCCTGCCGACGGTCGTGGCCTACTGCCCGGGTGAAAACAGCGCCCAGGTCTGGAACCAGTCGATCGGCAAACCCTGTACCGGAACATTCCTGCAGGGCCTGACGGACCGTGCGATCTCGTTCGCCACCGTCACGCCCGTCGGCAGCGCCCCCGGACAGACCCTGCAGATCGAATGGACGGCCGATGCCGAAATCTAGGAGGAACGATGGACTATCGACTGACCGCACAAGGCGTGATGCGCCTGAGCGACGCGGCCTACATTCCGCAGGATCCGGGCAACCGCGACTGGCTCGAGTATCAGGCGTGGCTGGCGGCGGGAGGGCAGGTGCTGCCCCGGCTTGACGATCCCGACGCAGAGGAACCGCAGCGCGGCGTCCTGGGCTTTTTCAAGCGCATCATTTAAACCCTTCATTAAAGGATCAAGCGTGAAAACTCTGGAAAACAACTGGTTGGCGAGTTTCTCCCGCCAACCGTGATTCAATCGCAGTATCCAGGGAGGATCGAACATCATGCCAATCACCGAAAACCAGCTTGTCAGCATCATGCCGAACGCCCGCTCCCAAGCGGGCGTTTTCGTTCCGGCGCTCAACGCCGCCATGGCCCGCCAGCGCATCGACACGCCCAAGCGCATTGCCGCATTCCTGGCCCAGGTCGGCCATGAGTCGGGCCAGTTGCGCTACGTGCGGGAACTGGGCAGCCAGCAGTACCTGAGCAAATACGACACCGGCGCCCTCGCGGCCCGGTTGGGCAACACCCCCGAAGCCGACGGCGACGGGCAGAAATACTGCGGCCGAGGGCTGATCCAGATCACCGGCCGCGCCAACTATCGGCAATGCAGCCTCGGGCTGTTCGGCGACGAACGCCTGCTGGCCCTGCCGGAACTGCTGGAGCAGCCGCAATGGGCGGCCGAGTCCGCCGCGTGGTTCTGGGCGCAGAACGGCTTGAACGAACTGGCCGACCGCGACCAGTTCAATACCATCACCCGGCGCATCAACGGCGGGCTCAACGGCCTGCAGGACCGTCTGGAGCTCTGGGGGCGGGCGAGGGCGGTGCTATGCCCGGTCTCGGCCTGAACCTCTGGCGGCTGGCCGGCATCGCGCTGCTGGCCGTCGCGGCGGCGGCGCTGGCCTGGCGGTTCCAGGACTGGCGCTACGGCCGGCGACTGGCCGAACAGGCCCTTGAACATGCCCAAGTCCTCAATCGACTCACCCTGACGGCCGCCGCCGCGCAACAGGCCGAACAGGACAAGCGCCTGGCCCTGGAGCAACGGCTCCAGGCCAGCGAACAGACCCACTACCGAGCGCTCAATGATGCCCAACGTGATCAGGCTCGCCTGCGCGACCGCCTTGCCACTGCTGATCTGCGCCTGTCAGTCCTCGTCGATGCCGGCGACGTTGCCCATGGCTGCGACCTGCCCGCCGCCCCCGGCGCCGGCGGCGTGGATCATGCAGCCCTACGCGCCCGACTTGACCCGGCGCATGCTCAACGAATTGTCGCCATCACCGACGAAGGCGACCGCGGACTGATCGCCCTGCAGGCCTGCCAGGCCTATGTCAGGACCCTGGCGCCCGCACCTTCACATCTTGAATGAGCCTGCGCCTTGCATGCGCCATGGGCTCGTGTACGGTGGTGCACATCCCATCCGATCCGGAGTGCGCCGTGAAAGAAATCACCCAACTGGCCGCCGAACTTGGCCGGCGCCTGCAGTTGCTCAACGCCCACGTCACCACCGCCGAGTCCTGCACCGGCGGCGGGATCGCCGAGGCGATCACCCGCATTCCCGGCAGCTCGGCATGGTTCGAGGCCGGCTACGTGACGTATTCCAACCGGCAGAAGACCTTGCAGCTGAATGTGCCGGCGGAGCTGTTCCCGACCGTGGGCGCGGTCAGCCGCGAAGTGGTCGAGGCCATGGTGCGCGGTGCCCAGGCCAACAGCCGGGCGCGCTTCGCCGTGGCGGTCAGCGGCGTGGCCGGGCCGGACGGCGGTTCGCCGAACAAACCGGTGGGCACGGTGTGGCTGGCCTGGGGCGCGGGCGATACGGTGTGCAGCGAGGTGCAGCACTTCCCCGGCACCCGTGACGACGTCCGCCGACAAACGGTGAAGGCCGCGCTAGAGGGGTTGCTGCGACTGACGGCACGAGAAATCGAAAATCAGGGGTAGGCGATCCTCGAACGCTGTGGAATAATACTGGCTACTTATACAGGTGTTGGCCGTCAGGCCTTATTGATTACGTGAGGACTTTAATGGACGACAACAAGAAGAAAGCCTTGGCTGCGGCCCTGGGTCAGATCGAACGTCAATTCGGCAAGGGTGCCGTAATGCGTATGGGCGATCAGGACCGTCAGGCGATCCCGGCCATTTCCACCGGCTCTCTGGGTCTGGACATCGCACTGGGCATCGGCGGCCTGCCAAAAGGCCGGATCATCGAGATCTACGGCCCTGAATCGTCCGGTAAGACCACCTTGACGCTGTCCGTGATCGCCCAGGCCCAGAAGGCCGGCGCGACCTGCGCCTTCGTCGACGCCGAACACGCCCTGGATCCCGAGTACGCCGGCAAGTTGGGCGTCAACGTCGACGACCTGCTGGTCTCCCAGCCGGACACCGGCGAGCAGGCCCTGGAAATCACCGACATGCTGGTGCGCTCCAACGCCGTTGACGTGATCATCGTCGACTCCGTGGCCGCGCTGGTGCCGAAGGCTGAGATCGAAGGCGAAATGGGTGACATGCACGTGGGCCTGCAAGCCCGTCTGATGTCCCAGGCGCTGCGCAAGATCACCGGCAACATCAAGAACGCCAACTGCCTGGTGATCTTCATCAACCAGATCCGCATGAAGATCGGCGTGATGTTCGGCAGCCCGGAAACCACCACCGGCGGTAACGCGCTCAAGTTCTACGCTTCGGTTCGTCTCGACATCCGCCGCACCGGCGCGGTGAAGGAAGGCGACGAAGTGGTCGGCAGCGAAACCCGCGTCAAGGTCGTGAAGAACAAGGTCGCTTCGCCGTTCCGTCAGGCTGAGTTCCAGATCCTGTACGGCAAGGGCATCTACCTCAACGGCGAGATGATCGACCTGGGCGTGTTGCACGGCTTCGTCGAGAAGTCCGGCGCCTGGTATGCCTACAACGGCACCAAGATCGGTCAGGGCAAGGCCAACTCGGCCAAGTACCTGGCGGACAACCCGGACGTCGCCGCCGCGCTCGAGAAGCAACTGCGCGACAAGCTGCTGTCTTCGTCGGCCGTTGCAGATGCCAAGGCTGGCGCTTCGGTCACTGAGACCGAAGACGACATGGCTGACGCCGACATCTGATTGCAGCGATGACGACCGCCGTACTCGATACCCTCGTCGCGGTGCGGCGAACCGCCATGGACCTGCTCGCACGACGCGAGCACGGTCGGGTCGAACTGACGCGCAAGCTGCGTCAGCGCGGCGCCCCGGATGAAATGATCGAATCCGCCCTCGACCGTTTGACGGAAGAGGGCCTGCTCAGCGAAGCCCGCTACCTCGAAAGCTTTGTCTCCTACCGCGCCCGCGCCGGCTACGGCCCGATGCGGATTCGTGAAGAGTTGAGCCAACGTGGTTTGCAGCGTGCCGACATCGACCTCGCCTTGCGCGAGAGCGCTATCCCTTGGCAGGCGCAACTGGAGGATACGTGGCGACGCAAGTTCTCCGGGCAATTGCCTGCAGACGCCAAGGAACGGGCCAAGCAAGGCCGCTTCCTGGCCTACAGGGGATTCTCGATGGAGATGATCAACCGCTTGTTCAGCGGTCGAGGGATGGACGATTAAATGAAAACGGCCCGCTATTTCGATAGCGGGCCGTTTTTTTTTGCCCTCACGTTGCCTTCGAGGGCTCCCGGCTGCGTTGAGGGGTTTGCGGTCTGGACCGGGCCCAGTTTTCCGGCAGGTTGATGTAGTCCACCAACTCACGCAGCCGTCCGTGGTTCCGGGCGTTGAACGCGAACGTCAGCCGCGCGAGATGGCTGAACTGGGCCTCGTCTTCTTCGCTGTTGAAGGTGTGCTGGTGGAACCGGTCGCTCAGGCACAGGTCGGCGAAGGCGTCCTGCATGTGGGCCAGGGCCTGGTCGCTGAGCCTGTGGTTCATGCGGATCAGGAACTGGCGCTTGAGCCAGCGGCTGGAGTGGAAGTTGCCGTAGAACTGCTGGATCTGCTCCACCGCCTCCTCGGCGCTGAAGACCAGGCGCATCAGTTTCAGGTCGGTCGGCAGGATATAGCGGTTGTCCTCCAGTTGTTGGCGGATGAAGTCCAGTGCGCTCTGCCAGAACGTGCCGCCCGGTGCGTCCAGCAGCACCACCGGCACCAGCGGGCTTTTGCCGGTCTGGATCAGGGTCAGCACTTCGAGCGCTTCGTCCAGGGTGCCGAAGCCCCCCGGGCACAGCACCAGCGCATCGGCTTCCTTGACGAAGAACAGCTTGCGGGTGAAGAAAAAGTGAAACGGCAGCAGGTTGCCGGTGCCGCCCACGGTCGGATTGGCATGCTGCTCGAAGGGCAGGGTGATGTTGAACCCCAGGCTGTGGTCGCGGCCGGCGCCTTCATGGGCGGCGGCCATGATCCCGCCGCCGGCGCCGGTGATGACCATCATGCCCGAGCGGGCAAGCCCGGCGCCCAGTTCACGGGCCAGGGCATACAGCGGGTGCTCCACCGGCGTGCGCGCCGAGCCGAACACCGTGACCTTGCGCCGTCCCTTGAACTGTTCGAGGGTGCGGAACGACTGCTCCAGTTCGCGCAGGGCCTGCAGGGTGATCTTGGCGTTCCAGCGGTTGTGGTCGTCCTGGGCCATGCGCAGCACGGTCAGGATCATGTCGCGGTAGATGGGGAGGTTGGGGCTGTCAGGTGAAACCAGGTTGAGTTGTTCTTCGACCTTGCCGACGAGGTCGTGGCCGCTTTCCTGAAAATGCCGGCTGAGCAGGTCATTCGGTTGGTAAGGCATTCAACGTCTCCTTCTGCACAGAGCCCTTGTGCCCTGACGAGCGGCGTCAGTGCCGCGCTGCAAAACAATGTCCGGCGGGCAGCTCCTTCCTGCCGCGGAAAAGTGAACGGGAAACACATTCAATCTAGACCGTCGCAAGACAGTTCGCCGACTTCATCATTGCGCCGCAAAGTCTTTGCCGGCAACCGCTTATTGTCGCTTTGCAAGGTGCTTTCACCGCTCGTCCGAAGCCGTGCCGGACGGCCGATGCTCTGATTTACTAAGTTACAGGCGCGGTGCGACAGGTTTGCGTCAGCGGCCGTACACGGGGCGCATGCGATTCAAGGATTTGCGGGTGGCAAGGAGGCGGAACATGGCCAGAGTCATTCTGGAGATCGATACGCAGCTGTATCGGTTGCTCAAAGCGTCGGCCGAGACCAATCATGTGAGTCTCGAGGAGGAGTGCTGCCGACGCCTGGCGGGAGGGGAGCGCCGCTCGCGCTACCTGCAGGCCTTGCTGGCCGAACTGCGCGCCGAGGATGAGCAGCGGCGCGCCAATTCCAGGTGATTACTTCTTCTTGGCCGGGCCGGGTTTCGGGCAATCCGACTCTTGGTAGCTGGCGGAACCGACCGGACGGTTGGTCTTCACTTCGGTGAAGTCGTAGCGCATGACCGCGCCCTTGGCCATCAGCTTGCGGTAGGACGGGTTGTTGCACACCGAGGCGCCCAGCTGGAAATACACGGCCTTGGGGTCGGCGCGCATCTGGTCGGCGTGGCTCTTCTGCACGCTCAGGTGGTTGATCAGCGTGGTGCCCTCGACGGTGTAGCCCTGATCGAGAATGTCTTCGTTGATCGCCCGAGGCGTGCCGACGCTGCTCTGCGTGGCGACGTTGCGCAGCTCTCTGTTCAGGTTCTGCTCACTCAGGGAGGCGGCCTGGGCGCTGAGGGAAGACGCCAGCGCAATGGCAGCGACGGGAACGGTAAGGCGCAGCATGAAACTCTCCTGGTTCAGTGACTGGTGGTTCGACCCGCCACGGGGCTGTGCGTTCAGTGGCGGCGAATTATAGGGGAGCCGGTCGGGAGGGTACAGGCTTGCGCCCGCCGCTCTGGTAGACTGCCGGCCTTTATCGCCTTGCCGAGTGCTGTTCGTGTCGAGTTCCCCTGTCTGCCGGCGTCGCCCGCAATGACCCATGCCCCCAACGCCGTGGCCCGCCTGCGCGACCAGCGCGAAGACGAAGGCATCAAGCCGATCCAGGCCCGTGGCTGGCGCGCGCCCCGTTGCCGCGATTGCCGGGTGATCCAGAGCCATTGCCTGTGCGCGTGGCGCCCGAAGGTCGAATCCCGTTCCGGGGTCTGCCTGATCATGACCGGCAAGGAAGTGTTCAAACCCAGCAACACCGGCTGGCTGATCGCCGACGTGGTGCGCGACAACCATGCCTTCATCTGGTCGCGTACCGACACCGACGAACAGCTGCTTGCGCTGCTCAACGATCCGCAGCGGCAACCGTACCTGGTGTTCCCCGGCGAGTACGTCGAGCCGTCCCGGGTGACGCACACCGTGACGCCCGACGGCGGCAAGCGCCCGCTGTTCATCTTGCTGGACGCGACCTGGACCGAGGCCCGCAAGATCTTCCGCAAGAGCCCGTACTTCGACCGGTTGCCGATCCTCAGCCTGCTGCCCGACCGGCTGTCGCGCTACCGCCTGCGCCGCTCCACCCGCAGCGAGCACCTGTGCACCGCCGAAGTCGCGGCGCTGTGCCTGGAGCTGGCGGGCGATTCGGACGCCGCTTCGGCGCTGGACGCCTATTTCGACGTGTTCAGCCAGCATTACCTGGGCGCCAAGCAGCAGCGGGAGGTGAATGTGTCCACCCCGGCCCACGCCGAACTGCTGCCGTTCATTGACGCCGCGCCAGCGGTGCCGGCCTGATACTGGCCCATACTGCTAAAGCAGGGGGCGTTGCGCTTGACCACCCCGTCTTCGCTGGGCATGCTTGGCGCCGGTTCGGGGGCGGCCAAGGTCTGAAACGCCGTTTTTTCCGTGATTGGCGTTGAACGTGCCCCTGTGGATACCGCTGCCTGGCGTTATCTTGAGTTGCCTTGGCATGGCCCGAATGCATCGGGCCAGCCATCAAGAACAGGATCATTTGAAAAATGGCCACATACGACATCCTGATTGCCGATGACCACCCGTTGTTTCGCAGCGCGCTGCATCAGGCGCTGACCCTGGGCCTCGGCCCGGATGTGCGGCTGGTGGAGGTGGCGAGCATCGCCGAACTGGAGGCCCGCCTGACCGAAAAGGCCGATTGGGACCTGGTGCTGCTGGACCTGAACATGCCGGGCGCCTACGGATTCTCCGGGCTGGTGCTGCTGCGCGGCCAGTACCCGCAGATTCCGGTGGTCATGGTGTCCGCCCAGGAGGAGGCCTCGGTGATGGTCAAGTCCCGGGAGTTCGGCGCCAGCGGCTTCATTCCCAAGTCCAGCGACCTGAACGTGATCCAGGAAGCGGTGCGCAAGGTGCTGGACGGCGATGTGTTCTGGCCGCCCCAGGCGTTCGAGGCCGTCAGCGTCTCCAAGGAGGCCAAGGCCGCCAGCGATGGCCTGGCCAGTCTCACGCCGCAGCAGTTCCGGGTGCTGACGATGGTCTGCGAAGGGCTGCTGAACAAGCAGATCGCCTATGAGCTGAACGTGTCGGAGGCGACCATCAAGGCTCACGTCACGGCGATCTTCCGCAAGCTGGACGTGCGCACCCGCACCCAGGCGGCGTTGCTGCTGCAACAACTTGAGTCAATTCCCAGCCAGTGAGGGCTGGCGCCTTCACGCTTTTTTGACTTTCGTTGATCTAGCTTTCCCACTTCTTTTTGGTCGGTTATCTACTTTATGTCACCTTTCAAGGGCCAGACGGGCCTCAAACGCATCCTCAACGCCTCCGGCTACTCGCTGGACGGCTTGCGCGCAGCCTTCAACGGCGAAGCGGCGTTCCGTCAACTGGTGCTGCTCAACGTAGTGCTGATTCCGCTGTCGTTCTTCCTCGACGTCAGCCGGGTCGAACAGGCGCTGCTGATCGCCGTGTGCCTGCTGGCGCTGATCGTCGAGCTGCTGAACTCGGCGGTGGAGGCGGCCATCGACCGCATTTCCCTGGAACTGCACCCGCTGTCCAAGAACGCCAAGGACATGGGCAGCGCCGCGCAGTTCGTGGCCCTGAGCATGATCGCCCTGGTCTGGGCGGTGATCCTGCTTTAAGCGATGCTGGGCAGCACGATCTCGTCGCTGCGCTGCACCCCGGCGGTGAAGGCGCGGCACAGTTCGAGGAATTCGCGCATGGCGGAGGTCTGGTACTTCTGCTTGTGCCAGATGAAGTAGAACTGCCGGGCCAGATCCAGGTCCGGTGTCTCCACCGGCACCAGGCTGCCGCGCCGGAAGGCGTCGCGCAGCGCCAGGCGCGAGATGCAGCCGATCCCCAACCCCGACTCCACCGCGCGCTTGATCGCCTCGGTGTGCTCCAGCTCCAGCCGGATGTTCAGCGCGCTGCGGTGATGACGCATGGCCTGATCGAAGGTCAGGCGCGTGCCGGAGCCTTGTTCGCGCAGGATCCACGCTTCCTGGGTCAGTTCGTCCATGGTCACGCTGCCGCGCTGGGCCAGCGGATGCTGCGGGGCGCAGAACACCACCAACTCATCCTCGACCCAGCTCTGCACTTCGATGTCCGGGTGGCTGCAATCGCCTTCGATTAGACCCAGATCAATTTCGTAGTGGGCGACCTGTTGCACGATGTTGGCGGTGTTCTGCACATGCAGCTTCACTTGGCTTTCCGGGTGGCGCTGCATGAAGCCGCCGATCAGCAGGGTCGCCAGGTAATTGCCGATGGTGAGCGTCGCGCCCACCGACAGCGAGCCGAAACCGGACTTGCCGTTGAGCAGGTCCTCGATTTCCTTGGCCTGGTCGAGCATCGCCACCGCCTGCGGCAGCAGTTGCTTGCCCAGGGCGTTGAGGCTCAGGCGCTTGCCGGCGCGGTCGAACAGCTGGCAGCTGGACTGACGCTCCAGTTCAGTGATCGAGGTGCTCGCCGCCGATTGCGACAGGTTGAGCAGCCCGGCAGCCCGGGAAACGCTTTCCTGCTGGGCCACGGCGACGAAGACTTGCAGTTGACGGAGTGTAAATCGCATATCGATATAACCGATAACCGTTATCTTGATAATCCAGTTAACAGATATTGTCGGCGCTATTAGAATGCGATGCAATTGCGCACCGTCGGCGCTCTTCGAGAGCAGTGCAGAGCAAGGCGCAGATCAATCTCCAGGAGTCCCCCGTACATGAGCAACATGAACCACGAGCGTGTCCTCAGTGTTCACCACTGGAACGACACTCTGTTCAGCTTCAAGTGCACCCGCGATCCGGGCCTGCGCTTCGAGAACGGTCAGTTCGTGATGATCGGCCTGCAACAGCCCAACGGCCGCCCGCTTATGCGCGCCTACTCGATCGCCAGCCCGAACTGGGAAGAGCATCTGGAGTTCTTCAGCATCAAGGTGCCGGATGGCCCGTTGACCTCCCAGCTGCAGCACCTGAAGGAAGGCGACGAGATCATCATCAGCAAGAAGCCGACCGGCACCCTGGTGCTGGACGACCTGAACCCGGGCAAGCACCTGTACCTGCTGAGCACCGGCACCGGCCTCGCCCCGTTCATGAGCGTGATCCAGGATCCGGAAACCTACGAGCGCTTCGAGAAAGTGATCCTGGTTCACGGCGTTCGCTACGTCAACGAAGTCGCCTACCGTGAGTTCATCACCGAGCACCTGCCGCAGAACGAGTTCTTCGGCGAAGCGCTGCGCGACAAGCTGATCTACTACCCGACCGTGACCCGCGAGCCGTTCGAGAACCAGGGCCGCCTGACTGACCTGATGCGCAGCGGCAAACTGTTCAGCGACATCGGCCTGCCGCCGATCAACCCGCAGGACGACCGCGCGATGATCTGCGGCAGCCCGAGCATGCTCGACGAGACCAGCGAAGTGCTCGACAGCTTCGGCCTGAAGATCTCGGCCCGCATGCGCGAGCCTGGCGACTACCTGATCGAGCGCGCGTTCGTCGAGAAGTAAGCCTACCCCCTGCAGGAGCGAGCACGCTCTCGCAGACATGAAAAAGCCCGCGTTGCCTTCACCGGCAGCGCGGGCTTTTTCGTTTCCGGGCTCAGGCGCCGGCGGGAACCACTTCCAGGACGCGGATCCGCTCCGGCGTCGGGTAATGCCAACGCACGTCCAGGTCCCAGAACTGCGCACCGTACTCGCGCTCAGGCTGGGGCGTCTGGTAGGCCGGGCGCGGATCCTGGGCCAGGCATTGCCCGATCAGCTCGACCAGCGGTTCGCCGAGGCGCTGGGCATGCCCGTGGGCCTGTTGCAACGCCGCCTCTGCCCATTCCACGTCAATCAGCACCGGCGCGGCGCTGGCGATGCCGTTGCAGGCTTCGGGGACGATGTCGGCGTAGGGCACGTAAGGCTTGATGTCGAGTACCGGCGTGCCGTCCAGCAGATCGATGCCGGAGATGAACAACCTGCCGGCCTCGACCTTGTCCAGTTTCACCACGGACTGGCCGATGCCGTTGGGCCGATGGGTGGCGCGGGTGGCGAACACCCCCATGGACTTGTTGCCGCCCAGGCGAGGCGGGCGCACCTTCAGCCGTGGCGTGTCCTCCAGCGCCTGATGGAACAGGAACAGCAGCCACACGTGGCTGACCTGCTCAAGGCCCTGCACCGCATCGCCCTGGTCGAACGGCGCCACCAGTTCCAGCACGCCGCGGGCGGCCGGGGCCAGTTGCGGCTGACGGGGAATGGCGAACTTCTCCTTGAAGCAGGAGCGCACGAAGCCGATGGGGGAGACGCTGTAGGCCATGGCTCAGCCGCGCACGCGCAGGGTCAGGCCCTTGAGGAAGTTGCGCAGCAACTGGTCGCCGCACGGGCGGTAGTTGTTGTGGCCGACCTTGCGGAACAGGGCGCTCAGCTCAGGCTTGGACACCGGGAAGTCGACGGACTTGAGGATCACGTGCAGGTCGTCTTCCTTCAGCTCGAAGGCCACGCGCAGTTTCTTCAGGATGATGTTGTTGGTCACCGGCAGTTCGACCGGCAGCGGCGGGCGGCTGTCGTCCTTGCCGCGCTTGAGGATCACCAGGCCGTCGAGGAAGTGGGCCATGACGTCGTCCGGGCAGCGCACGAAGCCTTCTTCGTCCTCTTCCTTCTTGTCGAGGTAGGCCACCACGTCTTTCAGCGCCACGTCCATGCCGCCCATCTTGGTGATCTCGACGACCTTCTTGTCGCTGATGTCGAGCATGTAGCGCACGCTGCGCAGTACGTCGTTGTGAATCATGTGTGCAATCCTGAGGGTTCGTTGTGGGCACCGCGCAGGCGATGCCGGATGTCGGGAGGCGGCCGGGCGTCAGAACTTCTCTTTGCCGGACAGGTAGCGCCACTGGCCCGCCGGCACCTTGCCGATGGACACGCCGCCGATGCGGATGCGACGGATGCCCAGCACCTTCAGCCCGACCGCTTCGCACAGCCGAGCGAGGAGCCCGGGCTGCGGGTTCTTCATGGCGAAGCGCAGGCGGTTTTCGCTCTGCCAACTGGCCTTGACCGGCGGCAGTTCGGTGCCCTTGACGCGCAGGCCGTGCTGCATGCGGTTCAGGCCGTGCTCGGTCATTTCGCCCTCGACCTCGACCACGTACTCCTGCTCGATCTTCGCGGCGTCGGCGGTGAGTTTGCGCAGCACTTTCCAATCCTGGGTGAACACCATCAGGCCGCTGGCGCCCGGCTGCAGATCGGCGCCGGCGGTCAGGCGCAGGAAGTGCCCGCGCAGCGGCCGTTTGCCGAACCGGTGCTCTTCGCTGAGGGTGTCGGCGCCGAGCGAGCGCATGGCGGTCTCGGTGTCCATGCCGGCCGGTACGTTGAGCAGCAGGGTCACCGGCTCCGGCGCGGTGGCCTTGGCGTCCTTGTCGAGCTCGACTTTCTGGTCGCCGACCTTGAACTGCGGTTCGTCGACGACTTCGCCGTCCACGGTGACCCAGCCGCCCTCGATGAACAGTTCGGCCTCACGGCGGGAGCAGCCGACCAGTTCGATGAGGCGTTTGGAAAGGCGGATCGGGTCAGTCATGGCAGGGTCGCAATAAAAAAGGGGTCGGCATTGTACCTCCATGGGGGCGCCAAGGCCCGGATCCATTTCGGTTCGCTGCGTTTCCTGTGCGGATTTGACGCGGGAGCGAGCCTGCTCCCGCCTGGGTCTTGCGGTGCAGCCAAACCTGTGGGAGCCAGCCTGCTGGCGATGGCGTCATTGACGGCGCCGCAAAGCCTGAGCAAGGCAGCCGCTCCTCTAGCCAGTGCTCGAACGCTGGCGGTTCTGGCGCAGCCGCATGTGCAGCAACGGGTAGGGCTGGCCCATGCCGTCGACGTCCGAACGGCCGATCACCTCGAAACCTTGCTTGAAATAGAAGCCCAGGGCCTGAGGGTTCTGCTCGTTGACGTCCAGTTCGTCGGCGTTCAGGTGTTCCAGGGCGTAGCGCAGCAATTGCTTGCCCAGGCCTTGCCCGCGATGGTCCGGATCAATGAACAGCATTTCCACCTTGCCCGCCGCCACGCCCGCGAAGCCGGTGATGCGCTGGCGGTGGTCCTTGGTGCAGATCAGCATCACGGCATCCAGGTAGCGGGTCAGCACCAGATCCTTGAGCAACAGGATATAGCTGTCCGGCAGAAAGTCATGGGTGGCGCGCACCGAGGCTTCCCAGACCCGGGTCAGTTCCGGGTAGTCGCTCAGTTTCGGCGTGTGGATGACCGAAGGATGACGCATGTCCGTTTGCCTCCTCATCAGTGGATTCACCAACGATAGCCGTAAAAAAGCCCCGCATCTCGGCAAAGAGAGCAGGGCTTGGCTTTCAGCGGGCAATTCCCTGCGGGAACAGGGTTTGCCGAATCAGATCTGTTCGGCCCAGAGGTCGTACTCGTCGGCGTCGGTCACCTTGCACCAGACCTTGTCGCCCGGCTTGAGGTTGCTGCCGTTGTCGATGAACACGTTGCCGTCGATTTCCGGGGCATCGAAGAAGCAGCGGCCGACCGCGCCTTGCTCGTCGACTTCGTCCACCAGCACTTCGATCTCGCGGCCGATGCGCAGTTGCAGGCGCGCCGAGCTGATGGCCTGCTGGTGCGCCATGAAGCGCTCCCAGCGGTCTTGCTTGACGTCGTCCGGCACGATGTCCAGGCCCAGGTCGTTGGCCGGGGCGCCTTCGACCGGCGAGTACTGGAAGCAGCCGACGCGGTCGAGCTGGGCTTCGGTCAGCCAGTCCAGCAGGTACTGGAAGTCTTCTTCGGTTTCGCCGGGGAAGCCGACGATGAAGGTCGAGCGGATGATCAGGTCCGGGCAGATCTCGCGCCAGTTCTTGATCCGCGCCAGGGTCTTGTCTTCGAACGCCGGGCGTTTCATCGACTTGAGGACCTTGGGGCTGGCGTGCTGGAACGGGATGTCCAGGTACGGCAGGATCTTGCCGGCGGCCATCAGCGGGATCAGCTCGTCGACGTGCGGGTACGGGTAGACGTAGTGCAGGCGCACCCAGACGCCGAGGGTGCTGAGGGCTTCGCACAGCTCGGTCATGCGGGTCTTCACCGGCGCGCCGTTCCAGAAGCCGGTGCGGTACTTCACGTCGACGCCGTAGGCGCTGGTGTCCTGGGAGATCACCAGCAGTTCCTTGACGCCGGACTTGACCAGACGCTGGGCCTCGTCGAGCACATCGCCCACCGGACGGCTGACCAGCTTGCCGCGCATCGACGGGATGATGCAGAAGCTGCAGCTGTGGTTGCAGCCTTCGGAAATCTTCAGGTAGGCGTAGTGGCGCGGGGTCAGCTTGACGCCTTGCGGCGGCACCAGGTCGATCAGCGGGTTGTGGTCCTGCTTGGGCGGCACGACTTCGTGCACGGCGCTGACCACTTGCTCGTACTGCTGCGGGCCGGTCACGGCCAGCACGCTCGGGTGCACGTCGCGGATGTTGCCTTCTTCCACGCCCATGCAGCCGGTGACGATCACCTTGCCGTTTTCCTTGATCGCTTCGCCGATGACTTCCAGCGACTCCGCCTTGGCGGAGTCGATGAAGCCGCAGGTGTTGACCACCACGACATCGGCGTCCTGATAGGTGGACACCACGTCATAGCCTTCCATGCGCAGCTGGGTCAGGATGCGCTCGGAGTCGACCAGTGCTTTGGGGCAACCCAGGGATACGAAGCCAACCTTGGGATTGGCCGGCGCAGGAGTGGTGGACATGTCTAACCTCGGTGTCTGTGACGTCGCTTGCCTGATGCATGAGCCGACGGACGGGCGCTTGAACTGCGCCTCTGATCAAAAAGTGCGCAATTCTAGCGACGAGCAGCGCACTTGACCAGCTTTATACGGGGAAATGCGACGAGTGCTGCGCTATGCTTCGCGCCAATGCGCTTTACCGCTTTTTTATAGTCAACCAATCGACTGTAACAACAGGTAATAAGGGCGCAGGCTGCATCAAAAAGCAAAGTGCTTCGTTCAGAGGCCGGTCTGGGAATCAGGAGTGTTGGATGGGTCACGCAAGTAGTCATGCGGCGGGCGCCGAAGGTTCGGCAACCAAGCCGCTGAGCATGCTGGTCGCGGCGGTCGGGGTGGTTTACGGCGACATTGGCACAAGTCCGTTGTACACCCTGAAAGAAGTGTTTTCCGGCGCCTATGGCGTGCCCGTCAATCACGACGGGGTGCTGGGCATCCTGTCGCTGATTTTCTGGTCGCTGATCTGGGTCGTGTCGATCAAGTACATGATGTTCGTGCTGCGCGCCGACAACCAGGGCGAAGGCGGGATCATGGCCCTCACCGCGCTGGCGCGGCGGGCGGCGGGGCAGCGGGCCAGGCTGCGCACGCTGCTGGTGGTCTGCGGGCTGATCGGGGCGGCGCTGTTCTACGGCGACAGCATGATCACCCCGGCGATTTCCGTGCTCTCGGCCATCGAAGGCCTGGGGCTGGCGTTCGAGGGCATCGACCACTGGGTGGTGCCGCTGTCGCTGGTGGTGCTGGTGGGCCTGTTCCTGATCCAGAAACACGGCACGGCGCGGATCGGCATTCTCTTCGGGCCGATCATGGTCACCTGGTTCCTGGTGCTCGGCGCCCTCGGGATCTACGGCATCAGCCACTACCCGGAAGTGCTGCACGCGCTCAACCCGGTCTGGGCCGTGCGTTTCTTCATGGTGCATGCCGGCATGGGCGTGGCGATCCTCGGCGCGGTGGTGCTGGCGCTGACCGGCGCCGAAGCGCTGTACGCCGACATGGGCCACTTCGGCCGCAAGCCGATCGCCCGCGCCTGGTTCCTGCTGGTGCTGCCGGCCCTGGTGCTCAACTACTTCGGCCAGGGCGCACTGCTGTTGGAGAACCCGGACGCCGCGCGCAACCCGTTCTACCTGCTGGCGCCTAGTTGGGCCCTGATCCCGCTGGTGGGCCTGTCGACCCTGGCCACGGTGATCGCGTCCCAGGCGGTGATTTCCGGCGCGTTCTCCCTGACCCGTCAGGCGATCCAGCTCGGCTACATCCCGCGCATGTACATCCAGCACACCTCCAGCGACGAGCAAGGGCAGATCTACATCGGTGCGGTGAACTGGTCGCTGATGGTCGGCGTGGTGCTGCTGGTGATCGGCTTCGAGTCCTCCGGCGCCCTGGCCTCGGCCTACGGCGTGGCCGTGACCGGCACCATGCTGATGACCACCATCCTGGTGTCGGCGGTGATGCTGCTGCTGTGGAAGTGGCCGCCGGTGCTCGCCGTGCCGGTCCTGCTCGGCTTCCTGCTGGTGGACGGCCTGTACTTCGCCGCCAACGTGCCGAAGATCGTCCAGGGCGGCGCATTCCCGGTGATCGCCGGCCTGGCGCTGTTCATCCTGATGACCACCTGGAAGCGTGGCAAGCAACTGCTGGTCGAGCGTCTGGACGAAGGCGCGTTGCCGCTGCCGATCTTCATCAGCAGCATCCGCGTGCAGCCGCCGCACCGAGTGCAGGGCACCGCCGTGTTCCTGACCGCCCGCTCCGACGCCGTGCCCCACGCCCTGTTGCACAACCTGCTGCACAACCAGGTGCTGCATGAGCAAGTGGTGCTGCTGACGGTGGTCTACGAAGACATCCCGCGCGTGCCGCCGTCCCGGCGCTTCGAGGTCGAGGCCCACGGCGAAGGCTTCTTCCGGGTGATCCTGCATTTCGGCTTCACCGACGAGCCGGACGTGCCCCAGGCGCTGAAGCTGTGCCATCTGGACGACCTGGACTTCAGCCCGATGCGCACCACCTACTTCCTCAGCCGCGAAACGGTCATCGCCTCCAAGCTCGAAGGCATGGCCCGTTGGCGCGAGGCGCTGTTCGCCTTCATGCTGAAGAACGCCAACGGCAACCTGCGCTTCTTCAACCTGCCGCTGAACCGGGTGATCGAGCTGGGGACGCAGGTGGAGATGTAATCCCGCCGTAAAGCGAAAGCCCCCGTCGGCCTTGCGGCTGGCGGGGGCTTTTTTGTGGGCGGCGGGAGCGTTCGGTTGCGGGGTGCACGACGGAAGCATCAAGTTGCACTGTGTTTAATACAACGCAATACTCTGTGCATTATCGTGCGCAACAGCAACTGAGCAAGAGGTGAATATGACGGCATTACTAGAGCGTGCTGAACAGGCTATCTCCGTGACTGCCATGGTCCGGGGCTTCAGCGCGAGGCTCAAGGAGATTTCCAGTCGTGCCACCGAACGTCTGGTCATCTTCAAGGACAACCAGCCGGCAGCGGTCATCATCAATGTGCAGGCCTATCAGGAAATGCTGGACGAGCTTGAGAACCTGCGCATCGAAGCGGCAGCCCGTGAGCGTCTGGGCAGCTTTGATCAGACCCGCGCAGTCAGTCATGAGGATATGCGGGCAAGGTACGCCCGGAAGGATTAAGGGAGCGCTGGATGGTTTGGGGAGTGGTTTATCATCCGGAAGTCCAGGGCGATCTGGATCAGCTGGGAGCGGCAGCGGCCAACCGGATTCTCGATGTCATTGAAGAGCGGATCATCCATGGCGAGCCGGACAAGATCGGCAAACCGTTGAGGGCCAGCCTTGCCGGCTGCAGGCGGATCCGAACCGGCGACACGCGGATTGTCTATCGGGTCGACGGTAAGGCCATCCAGGTTCTGATCGTCGCCGTCGGCGCGCGACGCGACGAAGAGGTCTACGACGCCGCAGAGCGTCGCCTTTAAACGAAAGCCCCCGGAGCCTTGCGGCTGCGGGGGCTTTTCATTGAGGCCGCTCAGGTTACTCGGCGGCGGTCTGCTCGCTCGCCTGACGCTTCTCGATCAGATCCACCAAGCGCTTGGCCAGCGCCGGGTAGTTCTCGTCGAAGTGGTGGCCGCCGGGCAGCTTCACCGCTTCGCCCACGGCGGTCTTGTCGGTGCAGCCGCTTTCGTCGGTCTCTTCCTCGCCGTAGATGCACACCACCTTGGCGGCCGGCAGCTTGGCCATTTCCGGGCCGGTGGCGGCTTCCTTGCCGGCGTTGCCGAGCCAGCCTTCGACTTCGATCTCGAAGCTGCCGGTGCGGGCGAAGGCCAGCAGGATGATGGCGTCGACCCGTTGCTGCTCGGTCTCCGGCAGGCGGTTGTAGATCGCCGGCAGCACGTCGGCGCCGAACGAGTAGCCGGTGAGGATGAAGCGCTTGGTGCCCCATTTCTGCCGGTAGTGCTGCATCAGTTCGGTCAGGTCCAGCGCACTCTGCTCGGGGCTCTTGTGCTGCCAGTAGTAGCGCAGGGTGTCGATGCCCACCACCGGGTAGCCGATCTTGGCCATTTCCCCGGCCACGTCGCGGTCCAGGTCACGCCAGCCGCCGTCGCCGGAGAGGAACAGGGTGACGGTGTCCCGGGCCTGGCCGGCCGGGACTTCCACCACCGGAATCTGCAGGCCGCCGTTGGCCTTGTCGCCGCCGACGAGGAGCTTGCGCAGTTCGTTGTTCAGCACCTGCGGCAGGTTGATGTCGTAGTCGCTGATGCTGGTTTCGGCGTTCGGCTGGTCGCGCACGAAGCCGGCGCTGGTGTCGTCCGGGTTGTCGTTCCACGCCACCAGCCAGTGGCCGTGGGCGGCGGACTTGGGCAGCAGGTGAGTGCAGCCGCCCTTTTCCAGGGCCAGGTCGACGGACACGGCCTGGGCCTTGTCGTCCTTCTGCTCGGACAGCCAGCGCCAGGCCAGCACCGCGCCCGGGCCGATGCCGCTGACCAGGGTGGCCGGCCCGTTCAGTTGGCGCAGGCCGGTCTGCAGGGCACGGCTTTGCTGCAGGCAGTCCTTGGGCAGGATCACCTGAACGATCTGCGCCGAAGCGCTGCGGCTCAGGGTGCTCAGTTGCTTGTCGCTGAGCTTCTGGTCGTCGTTGACCGCCACCAGCACCTGGGCCTTGGGCTTGGTGCCGGGAATGACCCGGGTCATGGCCGGGCCGTCGGCGGGCGTCAGTTGTTCGAGGGTCGGTTCCGGTGCCGGGCGTTTGAGGTACCAGAATCCGCCGCCGGCAATCACGGCCAGCACGATCAGCGTGGCCAGGATGTACTTCAGGGAGCGTTGAATCATCAGCGTTTCACCAATCCAGTCAAGCCGCCCGCGATCAGGGCGGCAGTGTCGGCCAGCGCCACCAGGGGATCGAGTCCGGCGGGCACGGCCATGTAACGGGGTTCCCAATCAGGCTGGAACTTGTCTTTGAAACGGCGCAAGCCTTGGAAGTTGTACAGCTGCTCACCACGGCGGAATACCATCGAGCCCAGGCGCTGGGTCAGCGGTGCCCCGCGCCGGGGCTGCAACCCCGACAGCGGCACCATGCCCAGGCTGAAGCGCGCGTATCCGTGACTCTTATAGTGTTGAATCAGGCCGACCATCAGAAACTCCATGGTCAGCTTCGGCGCATCCGGGTGCGAGCGCATCAGGTCGAGGCTGGCCAGGTCATGGCTGTAGGTCTCGAGCAGGTTGGCGAACGCCACCGGACGGCCTTCGAAGCGGATCACCGCAATGCGGAAATGCTTCAGGTAATCGTCGCTGAAACGGCCCAGGGAGAAGCCTTTCTCGCGCACGTTCTTGCCGGTCAGCCAGGCATCGGAGATGACCTTGAGCTCGTCCATCGGCGCCTGGCCCGGCTCATGGATCTCCAGCGACAGGCCGTCGCGGGTGCCGCGGTTCCAGGTGTAGCGCAGATCCTTCATCTCCTTGCCCTTGGCATCCAGGTCAAAGCGATGCAGATCGACCCGGGCCTCTTCGCCGAGCTTGATCGCGGTCAGGCCGATGTCCATGTAGTACGGCAGGTTCTCGGCGCGCACCTGGTAGAACACCGGGCGGGCGTGATGGATGTCGCACAGGTCGCGGAACTGCCAGATCATTTCCGCCCGCTGCTGGCCGGGGCCGATCGGGTCGTACAGGGCCACCAGACTACGGCCGCGGCGGGCGTACATCAGGAACGCTTCATCGTTGGGGTGGAACAGCAGCGCCTTGTCGCCGGTCAGGGCCAGGCCGCCGTCGGGCTGCGACGAGGCCATGAGGATTTTCGCGGCGCGGTCGAGTTCGTCGGCGGTCGGCAGGTGGATCACCGGGCGCGCGGTGCGCAGCAGCCAGGTCAGGGCGATCACCAGCAGCAGGACGGCGGCGCCGAGCAGCGAGCGCAGGCCGCGCGGGGCATCGGCGTCGAGGGTGAACTGCCACCACAGCTGATGGCTGTACGGCACGTCCTGGTAGGCGAACAGCAGCAGCCAGGTCGATGCGCCCAGCACGCACAGGCTGGCCACCAGGTACAGCGGCGAGAACGGCAGCTCGGTCAGGCGGCTCGGACGATAGAAGGAACGGCGGAACACCCCCAGCAGCGCGGCGGTGAGGGTCATCAGGGTGGCTTCTTCCCAGTCGAACCCCTTGAGCAAGGAGAGCAGGGCGCCCACCAGCAACAGGATGGTGGTCAGCATCCACGCCGCCGACAGCCGGCGGCGCAGGCCCTGGGCGAGCATCAGGCACAGCACGCCGATCAGGCTGGCGCCGAAGTGCGAGGCATCGACCAGGCGGTGGGGAATCAGGAAACCGATGTGTTCCAGGCGCGTGTCGATCTCCGGGGTCGCGCCGGAAAACAGCAGCACCACGCCGGACAGGAACACCAGCACCGCCAGGATCGGCGCCGCCAGGCCGGAGGCCGCACGCAGGGTCTGGGACTGGAACAGGCGCTGGCCTTCGTTGATCAGCAGCAGCACGCACGCCACCAGCATCGGCAGCACCACGTAGATCAGGCGGTACAGCAGCAGCGCGGCGGCCAGCGGCGCGGCGCCGAGCTTGTCGGCGAAGGCGGCCAGCAGGATGGCTTCGAACACGCCGACGCCGCCGGGCACATGGCTGAGCACGCCGGCGGCCAGGGCCAGCAGGTACACCAGCAGGAAGGCGCCGAACGGCGGGGCTTCCGGTAGCAGCAGGTACAGCACGGTGGCGGCGGCGGCCACGTCGAGGGCGGTGATGACCAGTTGCAGGACGGTCAGGCGCCGGCCCGGCAGGCGCAGGGTGCGGCGGCCGGCCTTGACCAGCAGGTTGTCCGGGTAGGGCTGCTCCGGCAGGCGCCGGCGGTAGATGCCGATGACCAGGATCGAGCCCAGCAGCAGCACGGCGCCGGCGATCGTCCCCAGCAGGCCTTCGGACAGGCCCAGGGCCTGCGAGGCGGCGGGCAGGTCGCTCAGGGTGGCGAGGGCGGCCAGCGGCGGCAGGGCGCAACCCAGCGACAGGCTGGCGAACAGGGTCATATGCGCGACTTCCGTCGCGCCCAGCCCGTGGCGCGCATACAGACGGTAGCGCACCGAGCCGCCGGACAGCAGCGACAGGCCGATGGCGTTGCCGATGGCGAACGCGGTGAAGCCGCCGAGGGCGAGGGTGCGCGGCGCGAGCGTCACGCCGGCGTAGCGGCTGGCGGACCACTCGTAGCCCAGCAGGATGATGAAGCCGGCGACCGTCGCGCCGAAGGCGCCGAGCAGGGCCGGTTTCGGTACGTCCAGGATCGAGTCGTGCAGGGCGTCGAGATCGAGCTCGCTCAACAGGTGGCGGCACGCGATCAGCGCGATGGCGAACAGCAGCAGCGTAACCGCCAGGCCGATCGGCTGGCGGTACTTGCTCAGGCGATCCAGCAAGCGCAGGCGCTCGGTCTTGATCGGTTGGGTCGCTGTGACGGTGTCTTGTGGATCAGACGAGTTGGCGCGCATCAATCACCTCGTGGATTGTGCGCGACAGGATGGGGGTATCCAGCCAAGTTACCAATCCCTGTAGAAAAAAATAATCACAAAATACTACGCCTCCCGCCGGATGGCGGCGAGGGCGGTTTCCGGATCGCAGGCACCGGCCCGCGACTCAAGCATAGTCGCTGTGCGGCGGGTCTGAGGATCCTGAAGGGTTCACTGCACGATGACAGATCATTGTTGCGAAAGGACTTTTTCCACAGATACAAAAAAGGCCACTCTTTCGAGTAGCCTTCTTTGATGTTTGGTTGCGGGAGCCGGATTTGAACCGACGACCTTCGGGTTATGAGCCCGACGAGCTACCAGGCTGCTCCATCCCGCGTCTGTGAGGCGGCATTCTACAGACCGGCGGCGCAGTGTCAACCGCTAATGCGGATAAGGGTCAAATTAGTGTGCATTTCGGCCGGACGGCCTGCGGGGGAGCGCTAAGTGGTTCAGTCGCAAGGGTTTGTGTCGCGCCTGCAATACACGCGCGCACAAAAAAGGCCACTTTTTCAAGTGGCCTTTTTTGATGTTTGGTTGCGGGAGCCGGATTTGAACCGACGACCTTCGGGTTATGAGCCCGACGAGCTACCAGGCTGCTCCATCCCGCGTCTGATGTGGCGGCATTCTACAGAGGATTGCCGGGGTGTCAACCGGCAATGTGGAAAAAATCTGTTGAGCTTCAACCGCTTAGCGGAATTTCACGGTGGCCTGGAAGGCTGCGGGGCAGGCAGGGCAAGGGTTTCAGCTCTATTGCCCGGCTAATCTCGATTGAAGAAATAAATTCGGTTCGGATTTCCTACGGGTGAAAAAGAACCTTCTGAGTACTGGTGCTATATACAGGTGTCAGTGAGATACTGCCGATCCGGCTTGCCATGTTTTCCTTTCTGTCATGACCCAGCGAAAAATCATCCACATCGACTGTGACTGTTTCTACGCCGCCATCGAGATGCGTGACGACCCGAGCCTGGCCGGCAAGCCTCTGGCCGTTGGCGGCTCGCCGGAGCGTCGCGGGGTGATCGCTACATGCAACTACGAGGCGCGTGCGTACGGCGTGCGTTCGGCCATGTCTTCCGGCCATGCACTGAAGCTGTGCCCGGATCTGACCATCGTCAAGCCCCGGATGGACGCCTATCGCGAGGCGTCGAAGGAAATTCACACGATCTTTCGCGACTACACCGACCTGATCGAACCGCTGTCGCTGGACGAGGCTTACCTCGATGTGTCGGACAGCGCTCATTTTGGCGGCAGCGCCACACGGATCGCCCAGGACATCCGCCGACGGGTGTCCAATCAGCTGCACATCACGGTGTCCGCCGGGGTGGCGCCGAACAAGTTTCTGGCCAAGATTGCCAGCGACTGGAAAAAGCCCAATGGTCTGTTCGTGGTCACGCCGGACCAGGTCGAGGACTTCGTCGCCGGCTTGCCGGTCGGCAAGCTGCACGGCGTGGGCAAGGTCACCGCCGACAAGCTGCACAAGCTGGGCATCGACGACTGCCGGCAGTTGCGCGAATGGGACAAGTTGACGCTGGTGCGCGAGTTCGGCAGTTTCGGCGAGCGTCTGTGGAGCTTGGCCCGCGGGATCGATGAGCGGCAGGTGCACAACGACAGCCGCCGGCAGTCGATCAGCGTCGAAAACACCTACGACGTCGATCTCCCGGATCTGCGTAGTTGCCTGGACAAGCTTCCGGAACTGCTGGAGACCCTCAAGACCCGCATGGCGCGGATCGACAGCAGCTACCGGCCGGGCAAGCCGTTCGTCAAGGTGAAGTTCCATGACTTCACCCAGACCACATTGGAGCAGGCCGGGGCAGGGCGGGATCTGGGCAGTTATCAGTTGATGCTGACCCAGGCGTTCAACCGGGGCGGCAAGCCCGTGCGGTTGTTGGGAGTGGGGGTGAGGCTGGAGGATCTGCGGGGCGGGTTCGAGCAGATGGAGCTGTTTGAGCGCTGATCCGGTGGTGGAGCCTGGCTAAGGCGGCCCGTCAGGCAGACCGCCATGGTCCCCATTGCTTTGTTCTCAGTTCGGCCCCGGGTCCGCCACCAGGCGCCCGGCATCCCTGGTCAGGGACTTGAGGAATTCGGTCTGCAGTTCCGGATCGTTGCGGGTCAGCTCGATCAGGCTCTGTTCCAGCTCGCTGGCTTCCTCTTCCAGGCCCAGCTCCGACAGGCGCTTGACCCGGTGCACCCACTGGCTCACTTCGTCGTCTTCCAGATCGTCGTAGATCAGCGCGTGGGCCTCCAGCAGCTTGCCGCGCAGGTGGGTGCTGATCGCGAGCGACGAGTCGGTGTGCACGTCGTCCTTGGCGTCTTCCACGCTGATCTGCAGTTTGCCCAGGTGATTGAGGTCATGCTCGGCGAACGGGCTGTCCAGCAGGTTCAGGCGCAGCACGCCGTTGCGGTCGGTGGTCATGTCGAAGGTCTGCTTGCCGGCCTTGACCTGAACGGGGCGCTCGCTCCACGGCAGGCTTGAGTATTCCGTGCGCTTGTCGCGCTGGACTTCGTCGATGCCGGCCAGGTTCTGTTGCGCACGGCCGTGGGACTGTACGTTCATGAACGGGTTGAGCCCGGCGAAGCCGTAGCTCAGCCAGTCCTTGGTCACGCTGTCCGGCAGGTTGCCCAGGGCGAACACGTTGACCACGTTGGCGCCGACGCCGGCCACCACCGCCACCGCACCCAGCGGGATCTCGTAGATTTCCCGCCAGGGTTGGTAAGGCGTGTAGCGGTCGTAGTGACGGGTGACCTCGAACTCGGTGACCTCGAAGGTCTTCTGCTCGTGGATCTTCACGCGCCGCTGCGGCAGCTCAAGCACCTTGGGCTCGCCGACATCGATCTGCAGGCTGTGATCGAGCAGTTTGCGCTCGACCCGTTCCTCGTGCTCGCTGCGTTGCGACATGTGGTTGGCACAGCCGCTGACCAGCAGGGCGCCGCACAGGGCGGCGCCACCGAGGCCTAAGGTGTTTCGCTTGAACATGACGTCTCTATCTGGTGTCAGCGGCGGATGCGGGCCTGCAGGAAGGACAGCGCGTCAGCGACCGGCAGCGCTTGCGCCTCGGCCTCGGAACGGCTCTTGTATTCCAGGTTGCCGTCGGCGAGGCCACGGTCGCTGACCACGATCCGGTGAGGGATGCCGATCAGTTCCATGTCCGCGAACTTGATGCCCGGGCTGGTCTTCTTGTCGCGGTCGTCCAGCAGCACTTCGAAGCCGGCGGCGGTCAGTTCCGCGTACAGCTTGTCGGTGGCTTCGCGCACCAGGTCAGTCTCGTAGCGCAGCGGCACCAGGGCGATCTGGAACGGTGCCAGGGCGTCGCTCCAGATGATGCCGTTCTCGTCGTTGTTCTGCTCGATGGCCGCAGCCACCACGCGGGACACGCCGATGCCGTAGCAACCCATTTCCAGGGTGACCGGCTTGCCGTTCTCGCCCAGCACTTCGCACTTCATCGCCTTGCTGTACTTGTTGCCCAGCTGGAAGATGTGCCCGACTTCGATGCCGCGCTTGATCTCCAGGGTGCCCTTGCCGTCCGGGCTCGGATCGCCGGACACGACGTTGCGCAGGTCGGCCACGGTCGGAACCGGCAGGTCGCGTTCCCAGTTCAGGCCGAAGTAGTGCTTGTCGTCGATGTTGGCGCCGACGCCGAAGTCGCTCATCAGTTCGACCGAGCGGTCGATGATGATCGGCAGCGGCAGGTTCAGCGGGCCGAGGGAGCCGGCGCCGGCGCCGATGGCGTCACGCAGCTCCGCGTCGCTGGCCATGACCAGAGGGCTGGCCACGCCAGGCTGGTTGGCGGCCTTGATTTCGTTGAGTTCGTGGTCGCCGCGGATGATCAGGGCAATCAGCTTGCCTTTCTCTTCGGCGTGCACGATCAGGGTCTTGACGGTCTTTTCGATCGGCAGGCCGAATTTTTCCACCAGGGCCGCGATGGTCTTGGTGTCCGGGGTGTCGACCAGGCGCAGCTCTTCGGTCGGTGCAGGACGCGAGGTTTCGCGCGGCACGGCTTCGGCCTTCTCGATGTTGGCCGCGTAGTCGGAGCCGTTGCTGAAGACGATGTCGTCTTCGCCGGACTCGGCCAGCACGTGGAACTCATGGGAGCCGGCGCCGCCGATGGAACCGTTGTCGGCCTCCACAGGGCGGAACTTCAGGCCCAGGCGGGTGAACACGTTGCAGTACGCCTGGTGCATGCGGTCGTAGGTGACCTGCAGCGAGGCCAGGTCGGCGTGGAACGAGTAGGCGTCCTTCATGATGAATTCGCGGCCGCGCATCAGGCCGAAGCGTGGGCGGATCTCGTCACGGAACTTGGTCTGGATCTGGTACAGGTTGATCGGCAGCTGCTTGTAGCTGCTCAACTCGTTGCGCATCAGGTCGGTGATGACCTCTTCGTGGGTCGGGCCTGCGCAGAAGTCGCGGCCGTGGCGGTCTTTGATGCGCAGCAGTTCAGGGCCGTATTCTTCCCAGCGTCCCGACTCCTGCCACAGTTCGGCCGGCTGGGTGCCCGGCATCAACACTTCCAGAGAGCCGGCGGCGTCCATTTCTTCGCGGACGATGGCTTCCACCTTGCGCATTACCCGCAGGCCCATCGGCAGCCAGGTGTACAGGCCCGAAGCGAGTTTGCGGATCATGCCGGCGCGCAGCATCAGCTGATGGCTGATCACGACCGCGTCGGAAGGCGTTTCTTTCTGTGTGGCGAGCAAAAATTGACTGGTGCGCATGATTGGCCGTTGTCGGTTGCTGAGACTGGAAATAGACGGAGCATTGTACGGGCGAGATTTGCTGACGTACAGGCGTGCGGCCGGCGGCGGGGCAGAACGGCGGGATTCGTCCCGCCTTTGGCGAAATGCCCTACGACTCTTCCGCGACCGGCGCCTGCACGGGCTCGGGCGTCGGCGTCGGGCCTTCGCGGCGGCTTTCCTGGAACCAGTGCAGGGCGATCAGCACCAGGGTCGGCACACCGAGCATCGCGGTGATCAGGAAGAAGTTGTGGTAGCCGAACTTCTCGACCATCACCCCGGAATAGCCGCCGATCAGCCGCGGCAGCAGGAGCATGATCGAGCTGAGCAGGGCGTACTGGGTGGCGGAGAACTTGAGGTTGGTCAGGCTCGACAGGTACGCGACGAACGCCGAGGTGGCCAGGCCGGAGCTGAAGTTGTCCAGGGAGATGGTCAGCACCAGCATCTTCAGGTTCGGGCCCATGTCGGCCAGCATCAGGAACAGCAGGTTGGTGGCCGCCGAGGCCGCGCCGCCGATGAACAGGATCGGCAGGATGCCGAAACGCACGATCAGCAGGCCGCCCATGCCGGCGCCGACGAGGGTCATGATCAGGCCGAAGATCTTGCTGACGCTGGCGATCTGGTCCTTGGTGAAGCCCTGGTCGATGTAGAACACGTTGGCCATCACGCCCATCACCGTGTCGGACATCCGGTAGGTGGCGATCAGCCCAAGCAGCAGCAGGGCCTGCCAGCGGTAGCGCAGGATGAAGTCGTTGACCGGCGTCAGCACCGGCGCCAGGCCCCGGCGGCCCATGGCCGACAGGCACAGGCAGGTGAGGGTGGTGTAGAGGATCGCCCGCAGGAACGCGCGGTCCTCCAGCAGCAGGTCGAGCAGGCTGACGCCTTCGAACAGCACGCTGGCGAAGTCGGTGTTGTAGAGCTGGGTGAACATCGCCGGCACGGACACCAGCAGGATGATCAGCACGAACACCGACATCAGCTGGTGCATGAACGTGTAGCGGCCGGCCTGCAGTTGGGTGCGCAGCGGCACGGGCGGCTCGCGCATCAGCAGGGAGGTCAGCAGCGCCGGCACCATCAGGACGCCGAACAGGACGTAGGTGCCGGTCCAGGCTGAATGCTGGTAGTTGAAGCCGGTGGAGCCGAAGCCTTCGGCGAAGAACAGTGCACCGGCGGTCGCCAGCAGGGCTGCGACCCGGTAGCCGGACATGTAGCTGGCGGCGAGCGCGGCCTGGCGGTTGTCGTCCGCGATCTCCAGGCGATAGGCGTCCACGGCGATGTCCTGGGTGGCGGAGGCGAACGCGACGAGGACGGCGATGGCGATCAGCCAGGACAGGTGCTTCTGCGGATCGCAGAAACCCATGCCGACCAGGCCGAGGATCACCAGCGACTGCGACAGCACCAGCCAGGAGCGGCGACGCCCCAGTTTGCCCAGCAGCGGCAGGCGCCATTGGTCGAGCAGCGGCGACCAGACCCACTTGAACGCATAGGCCAGGCCGATCAGGCTCGCGTAGCCGATGGTTTCGCGGGCCACGCCGGCTTCGCGCAGCCAGACCGACAGCGTTGAAAACACCAGCATGTACGGCAGGCCGGCGGCGAAACCCAGCAACAACAGCACGAGCGTCGAAGGACTGGCATAGGCGGCGAGCGCGGCGCGCCAGGTTTTACGGGGCATGGGCTGAAGTCTGCCTCAAGATTGCGAAAACAAAGCGCGCACTCTAACCGCTGTGCTCTACCGGACGCCAGCCATGGCGCCGAATATCCACACGATTGTTCAGGACGGTGACCCCTTCCATGCGCAACCGCGCCCGTTGTTCGTCCCCCGATGGGCTGCCGGCCGGGAGGCTGATGCGGCCGCCGGCGCCGAGCACGCGGTGCCACGGCAGCCGGGTGTCGCCGGGCAGTTGGCTCAGGGTGCGGCCGACCCAGCGGGCGGCGCGCCCCAACCCGGCCAGTTCGGCCAATTGACCATAGCTGACGACCTTGCCTTCGGGCACTTGGGCCAGGGTCGAGTAGAGCGCCGTGCGTCGGATTTGCGCCTGGCTTTCGTCGGTTGGGTTCGGGTCTGTCACGTCTGCGGTTCCTGCGCGGTTGTGCAAAACAATCGCCTCGATGCCTTTAAGCCTAATCGGTGCAGGGCCAATTGAGAAATGAACTCAACAGAAATAGTCATGTCAGTCGTTGTCAGGGACTTATTCCTACGGATAATGCCGACCTTTTTTCCCGCAAACTCGAGCCCCCGATTCGCTTATGTTGTCCAGAACCCTGCTGTGCCTCGCTGTCTTCAGCGCATCCACCCCCCTGCTTGCCGATACCGTCTGGTTGAACAACGGCGACAAGCTGAGCGGCAAGATCACGCTGTTCGACGGCGGCAAGCTGTTGATCCAGACCCCGTACGCCGGTGCCGTCACGATCGACTGGAAACAGGTCAAGACCCTGGAGAGCGATCAGGAACTGCTGGTCAAGCAGGATGCCTACAGCGGCGAGAAGGCCAAGTCGCTGAGCGCCGCCGGCGACGGCAAGGTCACCCTGGCCAACGGCGAGGCGCCGAAGACCGTCGAACTGGCGAGCATCCAGCAGATCCTCAAGCCCAAGCCTGTGGTCGAGGATCTGGTGTGGAAGGGCAACGTCGACCTGGCCCTGGATTACCAGCGGGCCGAAAAGGACACCGACGACTACGACATCGGCTTCAAGACCTCTGCGCGCCACGGCCGCTGGCGGCACACCGGTGAAGGCGAATACAACCGCGAGGTGCAGGATGACGTCACCACCACCGACAACTGGCGCGCCGAGTACTCCCTCGACCGCTTCCTCACCGATCAGTGGTTCTGGCGAGGCCGCCTGAGCTACAAGCGCGACCACATCGAAGAGCTGGCGCGCCAGCGGGTGGTCGGCACCGGTCCAGGCTACCAGTTCTGGGACGACGAGCTGGGGGCGTTCTCCCTGGGCTCGCTGTTCAACCGCACCGACTATGAGTACCGCGACGGCAGCAAGGACAATTTCTACTCGGTGGCGGTGAAGTGGGACTACAACCGCTACCTGATCGGCAAGAAGGTGGAGTTCTTCACCAACGGCGAAGTCGGCAAGCCGTTGTCCGATGTCGCGAACTACGCCCTGGATGCGGAGATGGGCCTGCGCTACAAGGTCACCGACTGGGCCTCGCTGAACGTCAAGGCCGAGCGCGACATCATCAGCGGCACCAACGATGCGGACCTGAACAAGACCCGCTACACCGCCGGGTTCGGTGTGGCCTGGTAACGCCGCCCACAAAAAAACGCAGCCGTCGGGCTGCGTTTTTTTTGCCTGCGCCATAAGCAGGCGCCCACAAAAAAGCCCCGCGTTGAGGGCGGGGCTCTTTTTTCGCTAAAGCGACAAGTTAGATAACTTGTACTTCTTCAGCTTGCATGCCTTTCTGACCGCGGGTAGCGATGAAAGAAACCTGCTGGCCTTCTTTCAGGGTTTTGAAACCGTCAGCCTGGATGGCTTTGAAGTGTACGAACAGATCGTCACCGGATTGTGGGGTGATGAAGCCGAAGCCTTTCTCATCGTTGAACCACTTAACGGTACCGGTTTGGCGATTGGACATGGTGAAACTCCTTGGACAAAGATTACTGCGACTCAGGAAGAACCCTGGCCGAGACTGAGTGCAAAGAGCAGGAAAAATTCTTGTAGACGGTTGGATCGAAATTCAACATATCGTGGAGAGATTCTCAGTGACACAAGCAGCACAGTGGCGCCACCTTAACCCTTTTTCATGAACGTGCCAATGCTTCTTGCGAAGGTTTCTCCGTTTTCGGGACCGGCGGTGTGACGGTTCGTCGCCAGGCCCCGTGAAACCTGGCGATGGGGGGATAATCGCGCCCCGGACTTTGAACCCGGCGACGCGCCCGGTAAGATGCCGGACAGATTTTTTCCACCTCGCTATTCAGGACACCCGCCATGAGCATCAAATCGGACAAGTGGATTCGCCGCATGGCGCAGGAACACGGCATGATCGAACCGTTCGTCGAGCGCCAGATGCGCGGCAGCGACGACAGCCGAGTGATTTCCTACGGTGTGTCGAGCTACGGCTACGACGTGCGTTGCACCAATCATTTCAAGGTGTTCACCAACATCAATTCGGCCATCGTCGATCCTAAGAACTTCGACGCCGGCAGCTTCGTCGACATTCACAGCGACGTGTGCATCATTCCGCCGAACTCCTTCGCCCTGGCCAGCACCGTCGAGTACTTCCGCATTCCGCGCAACGTGCTGACCATCTGCCTGGGCAAGAGCACCTATGCCCGCTGCGGCATCATCGTCAACGTCACGCCGCTGGAACCCGAGTGGGAAGGCCACGTGACCCTGGAATTCTCGAACACCACCAACCTGCCGGCGAAGATCTACGCCAACGAAGGCGTGGCGCAGATGCTGTTCCTGGAATCCGACGAGCAATGCGAAGTCTCCTACAAGGATCGCGGCGGCAAGTATCAGGGCCAGCGCGGCGTGACCCTGCCGCGCACCTGATCCGTCCGTCCGGCATTTGCCGGGAATTCTTCGGCGGGTGGACACTCTATGGGGTGTACCGCCCGTTTTGCCTTGCGCAGAGCGGGCCTTCGCCGAGGAGGGCCCCCATGAAGATCGATCCGCGAATCACCGCCGAACTGGCAAGGCTCGAGCCCAATCAGGTCGGGGTATTGGCCTGGTCGTTGCTGGCGCAACCGCCCGTCGGCATGGCCGGGGGCATTCCCGGTCAACCCGACCCCGATACGCCCAACGAACAGCCGACCGAACCCGGTGAGCCCACCTTGCCGGACGAACCGCCGCCGGCGCCTGTCGCTTGAACCGTCGCCCGAACGAACGGCCGGTCAACGGAAGCCGAAAAGGTTTCCGCTGACCGGCCGTTGCGTTTTCAGGGACGGTTCACTTGAGGTTGCCGCTGAGGAACTGCTTCAGCCGCTCGCTCCTGGGGTTGCCCAGCACGTCCTCCGGCGCGCCTTCTTCCTCCACCAACCCTTGGTGCAGGAACAGCACCTGGCTGGACACCTTGCGCGCGAAGCTCATTTCGTGGGTCACCATGATCATGGTGCGGCCCTCGTCGGCCAGGCCTTGGATCACCTTGAGCACCTCGCCGACCAGTTCCGGGTCGAGGGCCGAGGTCGGCTCGTCGAACAGCATCACCTCCGGCTCCATCGCCAGCGCCCGGGCGATGGCCACCCGTTGCTGCTGGCCGCCGGAAAGGAACGCCGGGTACTGGTCGGCCACCCGCGCCGGCAGGCCGACCTTGTCCAGGTAGCGGCGGGCGCGGTCTTCGGCCTCGGCCTTGGCGCAGCCCAGCACCCGGCGCGGGGCCATGGTGATGTTCTCCAGCACGGTCATGTGGCTCCACAGGTTGAAGTGCTGGAACACCATGGCCAGGCGGGTGCGCAGGCGCTGCAGTTCGTCCGGGTCGGCGACGTGCATGCCGTGGCGGTCGGTGGCCATGCGGATCGGCTGGCCGTCGAGGCTCATCGCGCCGCTGTTGGGCTGTTCGAGGAAGTTGATGCAGCGCAGGAAGGTGCTCTTGCCCGAGCCACTGGCGCCGATCAGGCTGATCACGTCGCCGGTCTTGGCCTTGAGCGAAACGCCTTTGAGCACCTGATGGTCGCCGTAGCTCTTGTGCAGGTCTTCAACAGTCAGTTTGTACATGGAACAGGCATCCTCAAGGCGAAAGCAGATAGCCGCTGCGGTAGGCTTCGGCGCCGGCCACATGGGCGACGACCATGCCGGCGGTGGCCATGCGGCGCAGCGAGCGCGCGTACAGCAGGCCGGCGACGGTGCAGTGGACGGGGGTCACGCGGTCGGTGATCGGGTCGATGATGTCGGCGATCTGTTGGCCGGCCTCCAGGTACTGGCCCGGCGTGGCGGTGAACACCAGCAGCCCGCCGACCGGCGTGGCGACCGGCTCGACCCCGGCCAGCGGCGTGGCCGGGAAGGGCAGCGGCGGCAGCGGCACCGGTTCGCCGGCGATCGCGCCGAAGTGGGTCAGGTAATCGATCAGCGCCTGGCTGTCCTGTTCGGCCAGCGGATGGCTGACGTCGCCCTGGCCGCGCAGTTCGACGGTCACCGAAAAGCTGCCGGGCGGAATGTCGAAGCGTTCGCCGAAGCGCTCTTGCAGCTGCCACCAGAGCAGCGTGAAGCATTCGTCGAACGACTGGCCGCCGGAGTCGGTGGCCAGCAGGCTGGCCTGGGAGCCGATGGAGCGCGCCAGCGGTTCGACCTGCGGCCAGGCCTCGGGCGTGGTGTAGAGGTGGGTGACGGCCTCGAAGTCGCAGTGCAGGTCCAGCACCATGTCCGCATCGCAGGCCAGCCGCTGCAGGGTCAGGCGCTGGGATTGCAGTTGGGTGGCGGCAGTCTGGCGATCAAGGGCTGCACGCAGGCTGGCGCGGATCAGTTCGAGGTTGCGCCGGGGATCGTCGCCCAGCCGCTCGGCGATGTCGTTGCCGATCTCTTCGCTGAGGTCGACGAACCAGCGGTTGAAGTTCTGCCCGCTCTCCAGCTCGTAGCGGCCCAGCGGCACGTCCATCAGCACCTGTTCGAGGCCGACCGGGTTGGCCACCGGCACCAGCACGATTTCGCTGCGCAGGCGGCCGGCGGCCTCCAGCTCCGTCAGCCGTCGCTTGAGGTGCCAGGCCACCAGCATGCCGGGCAGTTCGTCGGCGTGCAGCGAGGACTGGATGTAGATCTTGCCTTGGCCCTTCTGCGGGCCGAAGTGGAAGCTGTGGATCTGGCGCGCGGTCCCCGGCAGCGGGGCCAGCAGCTCATGTATCTGATGGCGCATTGCAAAGGTGTCCTAGTGGGTCGGCCCGAGGAAGGCCAGCCATCGGCGTTCGGCGAGGCGGAACAGGCCGACCAGCGCAAAGGTGACGGTCAGGTAGATCAGGGCGGCGATGCCGAACGACTGGAAGGTCAGGAAGGTCGCCGAGTTGGCGTCCCGCGCGACTTTCAGGATGTCCGGGATGGTCGCGGTGAAGGCCACGGTGGTCGAGTGCAGCATCAGGATCACTTCGTTGCTGTAGTACGGCAGCGAACGGCGCAGGGCCGACGGCATGATCACGTAGGCGTACAGTTTCCAGCCGGTCAGGCCGTAGGCCTTGGCCGCTTCGACTTCGCCGTGGTTCATGCTGCGGATCGCCCCGGCGAAGATCTCCGTGGTGTAGGCGCAGGTGTTGAGGGCAAAGGCCAGGATCGTGCAGTTCATCGCATCGCGGAAGAAACTGTCGAGCACCGGCTGGGCGCGCACGGCGGCCAGGCTGTAGATCCCGGTGTAGCAGATCAGCAGCTGGATGTAGAGCGGCGTGCCGCGGAACAGGTAGGTGTAGAACTGCACCGGCCAGCGGATGTAGAAGTGCGGCGAGACCCGGGCGATGGACAGCGGGATCGAGGTAATGAAGCCGATGAAGATCGAGGCGCTGAGCAGCCAGAGGGTCATGGCCAGCCCGGTGATGTTGTTGCCGTCGGTATAAAGGAAGGCTTTCCAGTAATCCTGCAGGAGTTCGATCATCGGATGGCCTCCCGGGCCCCGGCGGCGTAGCGGCGTTCAAGCTTGCGCAGGATGAAGTTGGAGGCGCTGGTGATCAGCAGATAGATCAAGGCGGCCAGCACCAGGAAGTAGAACAGCTGATAGGTGCTCTTGCCGGCGTCCTGGGCGGCCTTGACCAGGTCGGCCAGGCCGATGATCGACACCAGCGCGGTGGCCTTGAGCATCACCATCCAGTTGTTGCCGATGCCCGGCAGGGCGAAACGCATCATTTGCGGGAACACCACGAAGCGGAAACGCTGGCCGCGCTTGAGGCCGTAGGCGGTGGCGGCTTCGACCTGGCCCCGGGGCACCGCGAGGATCGCGCCGCGGAAGGTTTCGGTGAAATACGCGCCGTAGATGAAGCCCAGGGTCAGCACGCCGGCGCTGAACGGGTCGATCTCGATGTATTCCCATTCCATGTAATCGGTGAGGGAGGTCAGCCAGGTCTGCAGGCTGTAGAAGATCAGCAGCATCAGCACCAGGTCCGGCACCCCGCGGATCAGCGTGGTGTAGAGCTGGGCGGGCAGGCGCACCAGCTTGACCTTCGACAGTTTGGCGCTGGCGCCGATCAGGCCGAGCAGCACGGCCACCAGCAGCGACAGCGCCGACAATTTGATGGTCATCCAGGTGCCTTCCCACAGCAACGGGCCGAAGCCCTTGAGGCTGAAGGCGGAAAGCCCCAGATTCTGTAATAGGTTTTCGAACATGAATCAGCAACCTGAACGGATGAGAAAGGCGCCCATCCGGGATGGGCGCCGTGGCATTACTTGCCGCTGTACAGATTCAGATCACCGAAGTGTTTCTTTTGAATCTCTGCGTATTTGCCATCATCGTGTAACGCTTTGATACCTTTATCCAAAAGCGCTTTCAGCTCGGTGTTACCTTTCTTAATACCGACAGCGGTCTTGGACGGCAGCAGTTTGTCGTCCACCGGCTTGCTCACTTCATAGTCGGCGCCCTGCGGCGACTTCAGGAAACCCAGCTCGGCCTGCAGCATGTCCTGGATCGAGGCGTCCAGGCGACCGGAGACCAGGTCGGCGTACACCTGGTCCTGGTTGGCGTAGGCTTGGGTCTTCACGCCGGCCTTGTCCAGCACGGCCTTGGCGTAGGCTTCCTGGATGGTGCCTTGCTCGTAGCCGACGGTCTTGCCCTTGAGCGACGCGGTGTCGGTGGTGATGCCGGCGCCTTTCTTGTACACGAAGGAGGTCGGGCCGGAGAACAGCTCGTTGGAGAAGTCGATGACCTTCTCGCGGGCCTCGGTCACGGTCATCGACGAGATCACGCCGTCGAACTTGTTGGCCTTGAGGCCCGGGATCATGCCGTCGAAGTCGCTTTCGACCCACTTGCACTTGACCTTGAGCTCGGCGCAGATCGCGTTGCCCAGGTCGATGTCGAAGCCCACCAGGCTGCCGTCGGCCGCTTTCGACTCGAACGGCGCGTAGGAAGGGTCAACGCCAAACCGCAGCTCCTTGTACTCCTTGGCCAGCGTGGAACCGGCAGCCATGCACAACGCCAGTGCAGAAAGGGTCAGCAATGCTTTTTTCATTATTCAATCCCTAAGAACCAATAAGAGCGCTTGTGGGCGCAGAAGTATTGTTACTGGAACGCTTACGACCTATAGAAAGTAGCAATTTCCGAACCAGAGTCCCGAACAAGTGTTTTAAAAGGTGTAGGAAGGGACGGCGCGGGGGATCGGTGCACGGAATCGGGCAGGTGCGATGCGCCGCACCGTTTTGTGACAGCCGTGGTGAGTGACGCTCGTGCGGCGAGGGATCAGGTCAGCAGGTTCTGCAAGGTGGCCAGGTCGTCGGCCTCGTCCACGCTCTTGTCCTGGCGCCAGCGCAGCATGCGCGGGAAGCGCACGGCGATGCCGCTTTTGTGCCGGCGCGAGAGGGCGATGCCTTCGAAGCCCAGTTCGAACACCAGGCTGGGCGTGACGCTGCTGACCGGGCCGAACTTCTCCACGGTGGTCTTGCGCACGATGATGTCGACCTGGCGCATTTCCTCGTCGGTCAGCCCCGAGTAGGCCTTGGCGAACGGCACCAGCGAGCGCTGGCCGGCGCCGGACGGGCCGTCCCACACCGCGAAGGTGTAGTCGCTGTAGAGGCTCGCGCGCCGGCCCTGGCCGCGCTGGGCGTAGATCAGCACCGCATCGACGCTGAACGGATCGACCTTCCATTTCCACCACACACCCATGTCCTTGGTGCGGCCCACGCCGTACAGCGCATCGCGGGCCTTGAGCATCATGCCTTCCACCCCCAGGCGCCGCGACGCCTCGCGCTGGCGAGCCAGGCCTGCCCAGTCGTCGGCGGTGAGGATCGGCGAGAGCCGCAGAACCGGATCGGCGCAGCCTGCGATGACCTGCTCCAGCTGTTCGCGCCGTTGGCTTTGCGGCCGATTGCGCCAATCCTCGCCCTGCCACTCCAGCAGGTCATAGGCGATCATCGCCACCGGGGCGTCCTCGAGGATTTTCTTGTCCAGGCGCTTGCGGCCGATCCGTTGCTGGAGCAGGGCGAACGGCTGCACCGACGGCGACCCCGGGGTGTCTTTCCAGACCACGATTTCGCCGTCGATCACAGTGCCGTCGGGCAAGCCGCGGAGCAGGCCGCCCAGTTCCGGGAAGCGTTCGGTCACCAGTTCCTCACCCCGCGACCAGATCCACAGCCGGCCGTCGCGCCGCACCGCCTGGGCGCGGATGCCGTCCCACTTCCATTCCACCTGCCAACCGGCGGGCGGGCCCAGCAGCGCCTCGAACTGCTCCGGCGGCTGCGACAGGGCATGGGCAAGGAAGAACGGATAGGGCTGGCCGCCGCGCCGGGCGTGCTCTTCGCTGGATTCGGGGGCGATCAGTTGCAGGTAGCGCGCCGCGTCAGGCCGGTTGGCGAGGTCGGTGTAGCCCACCAGCCGCTGCGCCACGCGTTTGCTGTCGAGCCCGGCCAGGGCGGCCAGGGCACGGGTCACCAGCAGCTTCGAGACGCCGACCCGGAAGCTGCCGGTGATCAGCTTGATGCACAGCATCAGGCCCGGCCGGTCCAGCTGTGCCCACAGCGCCGGCAGTTGCCGGGCCAGGTACTCCGGGGTTTCGCCGCGCAGCGGCAAGAGCTTGCGTTCGATCCACTCGGCCAGGCCCTCCTCGGAGATGTCCGGGTTCTGCGGCAGCACCAGCGAGAGGGTTTCCGCCAGGTCCCCGACCGCCTGATAGCACTCTTCGAACAGCCACGGCGCCAACCCCGACCGCTCCACCGCCAGATCCCGCAGGGTCCGCACCGGCACCAGCTGCCGGGGACGTCCGCCGGCGAGGAAATACACGGCCCAAGCCGCATCCTGCGGCGCCGCCCGGGTGAAATACGCTTGCATGGCGGCGAGCTTGGCATTGCTGGAGGTGCTGGTGTCGAGCTCGGCATACAGGCGGGCGAAGTCTTTCATGGCTGCACCTGGGCGATGGCCGGGCTGTCGTCTTCGTCGTCGCCGTATTCCGTGCTGAAGGCTTGGGCGTCCAGCCCTTGTTCGCGCAGGTGCCGCACCAGCGTGCCGACCGCGCCGTGGGTGACCTTCACGCGTTCGGCGCCGGTCTGGCCGATGGCCCAGAGCAGGCCGGGCCAGTCAGCGTGGTCCGACAGCACGAAGCCCCGGTCCACGCCGCGCCGCCGCCGGGGGCCCCGCAGGCGCATCCAGCCGCTGGCGAAGCCGTCGCTGTAGTCGCCGAAACGGCGCATCCAACTGCTGCCGCCCGCCTGGGGCGGGGCAATGATCAGGGCCTGGCGCAGCAACGGGTCGTTCTTCTGCACGTCACCGGCGTAGCGCGTCGGCGGCAGATGAACGCCGGCCTCGCGGTAGACCCGGTTCAGCGGCTCGACCGCGCCGTGGCAGAGGATCGGCCCGAGCGACGGGTCGATGCCGTGCAGAATCCGCTGCGCCTTGCCGAACGCATAGCACAGCAGCACGCTGGCCTTGCCGGCGCAGGTGTTCGCCTGCCACCACCGGTTGATGTCGGCGAACACCTCGGCCTGCGGCTGCCAGCGGTAGATCGGCAGGCCGAAGGTCGATTCGGTGATGAAAGTGTGGCAGCGCACCGGTTCGAACGGGGCGCAGGTGCCGTCGGCCTCGATCTTGTAGTCGCCGGAGGCGACCCAGACTTCGCCGCCGTATTCCAGCCGGATCTGCGCCGATCCCAGCACATGGCCGGCGGGATGGAAGCTCAAGGTGACGCCGTGGTGGGTCAGGCGCTGGCCGTAGGGCAGGGTCTGCAGGTTGATGTCCGGGCCCAGGCGTGCGCGCAGGACTGCGGCGCTGGCGCTGCTGGCCAGGTAATGCCGGTTGCCGGTGCGGGCATGGTCGCCGTGGGCATGGGTGATCACCGAGCGTTCGACCGGCCGCCACGGGTCGATATAGAAATCCCCGGCAGGGCAGTACAAGCCTTCCGGACGCGCGATGACAAGCTCCATGTCGTTACCTCGATAGAGGGGCCTGTCAGCTATGAGGTGAGCGCGGGTCCGAAAGTTCTATCGATTTTGCGGGCGCCGAAAAAGCCGTTTCGGGAGCGTGGTGCGCGCAGGCTGCGGGCGTGACAGCGCGGCCCTGCGGCGTCTTGGCGGACGCCATCGCCAGCAGGCTGGCTCCCACAGTGAAGCGTGGGTGAATGCAGAATCTGTGGTCACGGCAGAACCCTGTGGGAGCAAGCTTGCTTGCGATGACGGCGGCACATCCGGCCTCGATGGACCAGACCGGCCGCCATCGCCAGCAGGCTGGCGCCTACAGGGGCCGTGCCCGCCGCCGAGCGGATGCGGCGGCGGGCGGCGTTCATTTGCCTGGGGTGAGGGTCAGGCGGGTCTTGCCGTAGACCCGGTCGAAGTTCTGCGGCTGCATCGGCAGGCCGATGTACTGCCCCTTGAGCCACGGTTCGATCCCGTTCAGGTAGTTCGGGCTGGCCGGGTTGCCGGACTGGCCGGTGCCGTTCTGGGCCGACAGCGGTTCGCTTTGGCCGAAGTCGACGATGAAGCGCATCGACGGCGCGCGGCTGACGGCGGCGTCCTGGCCCCAGGCGAAGGCCGCCAGGTTGAGCGTGGTGTGGTCGCCGCCGGCGGCGAGCGGGCCGCGGATCGTCTGGCCGTTGGCGTTTTTCCACTCGTAGCGGTGCAGCTTGCCCCACTGCCAGGCTCTGCGGTCGCCGCCCAGCTGGCTGTCGCCGGCGCTGATGGCGGCGGCCAGGCTGCGGGCCAGGATCGCCGGTTTGTCTTCTTTCTGCGGGGTGCGGACATCGTCCCAGAACGGGCTGTCCTCGCGGCCCAGCAAGTGGTCGGCCTGGGCGGCGTAGGACAGGTCGCCGTTGGCGACGAAGGCTTTCCACGCCGGGCTGCTCTGCGGTCCGAGTTCGTCGAGGAAGATCTGCTTCATGCTTTCCTGCAGGAACAGCTCGTAGATCGCCGCATCGGCGGAGGTCGGGCTGAGCTTGCCGTCGAACGCCATCAGGCGCGTGTAGGCTTCGCGGGCCTTGGCGCGGTCGGCGTCCGGCAGGGCTTCGATCGCCCGCTTGAGCGGCTGGGCCATGCCCGGCGCTTCGAACATCTTCTTCAGTTTGGCGGCGAACAGGGTGGTCTGGTCGTACTGCATGGCAATCACGCTGCGGCTGTCGTGCTTGCCGCTGCCGGCCAGCTCGGCCAGGCGCTCGCCGCGCTCCGGCGCAGCCCAGGAGTTGGACAGCTGCATGCCGTAGCCATGGGGGATGACCCGCTGGTTGGCGGTGCCGAGCCAGCCCTGGGCCGGGGCCTGATCGTAGGGGTGCAGCATCGGGTCGGCGTAGCCGTCCCAATCGTAGCGGCCCTCCCAGCCCGGCGACGGCAACAGGCCTTCGCCCTCGCGGCGGTTCGGGAAGCGGCCGGTGACCTGCCAGCCGATGTCGCTGGCGTCGGCGAACACCAGGTTCAGCCCGATGGCGCGGATTTCCCGGCTGGCGTCCGAGGCGCGCTCGGCGTTCTGCGCGCGGCTCAGGTCGAACAGCGCATCGAGGGACTTGTCGTCGGTGAAGCTCGGCACTTGCAGCGCAAGCCCGAAACCCGAGCCCTGGGCCGCCTGAGCACTGTTGAGCAGCGCACCGTGGCGGGTTTCGTACACCGCTTCGCGGATCGGCCGCTGGCCTTTGACGAAATAGGTTTCCTGGCGCACCGCCAACGGCTGCCATTTGCCGTTGACCTCGTAGGTCAGGCTGCTGCCCTGACGGCGGATCCTCTCCAGGAACAGGTCCTGGTTGTCGCCCTGCACGCTGCTGATGCTCCAGGCCACTTTGCCGTTGAAGCCGCCGAGCACCATCGGCAGGCCGGCCACGGTCACCCCGGCGGCCTGGTATTTGGGAGCGCGGATCTGCACGAAGCTCCACAGCGACGGAGCGGCGAGCGGGCCGTGGCTGTCGCTGGCCAGCAGGCTCTTGCCGCTGCGGCTGCGTTGCGGGGCGATGGCCCAGTTGCTCGACGACCCGGCGCCGAGCAGGTTCAACGCCGCCAGTTGCTGGGTGGCGTTGCTCAGTTCGCTCAAGCCCGGCACCTGGCCGTTGAGCTTGATGCCTTGCAGTTTGTCGGCTTCGGCCAGCGGTAGGTTTTCGTCTGGCGCCGACGGGGTCAGCCAGGCCAGCTTGTCGGTGGTGACGGTCTGTGCGAGCACCAGCGAGGCGATCTCTTCCGGCAGGTTGGCCGACTGGCTGAAGTTCAGCAGGCAGAAGATCAGCGCCGAATCCTCAGGCTTCCAGTACTCCGGCTTGTAGCCGCTGGCGGCCAGGTCCCCCGGCAGCTTGTCGGCGTAGCGGAACAGGTAAGCGTTGACGCCCCGCGCATAGACTTCGAAGAAGCGCTTGAGCCGCGGCGACGAGGCCTTGTACAGCTCGTCGGCGCTTTTCTTCAGGTTGACCGCGCGCATGTAGCGGTCGGCATCGAGCAGGGCCGGGCCGGACATCTCCGCCAGACGGCCCTGGGCCAGCAGGCGCAGGGTCACCATTTGGTTGATCCGGTCGCCGGCATGGACATAGCCCAACGCGAAGAGCGCATCGTGGAAGCTGTTGCTTTCGATCAGCGGCATGCCCATGGCGTTGCGCCGCACCGAGACGTTCTGCGCCAGGCCCTTGAGCGGTTGCACGCCGGAGACGGGCGGGAGCGAATCCTGAGCGTTCCAGGTCTGGCAACCGGCCAGGCTCAAGACGCCGGCCACTGCTGCGGCAACGCCGAACCGGGGAAGAAATTGTGTGAGGGCTGGCGAGGCCATGGCAAGGCTCCTGCGGGGGGTAGCGTCAGTAAAGGCGCTACGTTAGTGAGCGGGAAGGGGCCGCGCAAGCGGGTGACACAGTTATTTCCGGGGCGGGGCGCTGCGTGCGACGGAACGGGGTGCTTGCTCTGCAGCGAACGGAGATGTTGAAGTGGTCGATCAACTGACCTTTCGAGGGAAACACCGCCATGGAGCTTCAGGCCAACGCTGCCCTGATCATCATCGACCAGCAGAAAGGCATCCTGCATCCGCGCCTGGGGCGACGGAACAATCCGCAGGCCGAGGCGCGGATCCTCGACCTGCTGGGGACGTGGCGCCGCAGCGGCCGGCCGGTGATCCATGTCCAGCACTTGTCCCGTTCACCGGACTCGGTGTTCTGGCCCGGGCAATCGGGGGTGGAGTTTCAGGAACGCTTCGCGCCGCAGGACGGCGAGCGGCTGGTCCAGAAGCAGGTGCCGGATGCGTTCTGCGCGACCGGGCTTGAAGCGATGTTGCGCGGGGCGGGGATCGGGCAACTGGTCATCGTCGGCGTGGCGACCCACAACTCCGTGGAGGCCACGGCGCGCACGGCGGGCAATCTGGGGTTCGAGGCCTGGGTGGCGGAGGATGCGTGCTTCACCTTCGACAAGGCCGATTTCTTCGGTGCCTTGCGTTCGGCCGAGGATGTGCATGCGATGTCGCTGGGGAACCTGCACGGCGAGTATGCGACGGTGGTCGGCAGCCGCGAGATTCTGGCGGCGGTCTGAGGGCAGAGGCGGTGAATGGGCTGACGTCATCGCTGGCAAGCCAGCTCCCACAGGAGAGGTGCGCGACGCGGATTCCATCCGAGAACAACAGTCTTCTGCCAGCCTTGCGGCGCTCGGTCTGACGCCATCGCCAGCAGGCTGGCTCCCACAGAATCTCGGTTGAATGCAGTGTTTGCGGTCACTGCAGAACAAGGTGGGAGCCAGCCTGCTGGCGATGGCGGTCGGTCAGGCGAAGGCGGTCTTCGCCCCAGGCGTCACGCGCCGTGGCACTTCTTGAATTTCTTGCCGTTGCCGCACGGGCAAGGGTCGTTGCGGCCGACGTCCTTCAGGGCGTTGCGCACCGGCTCCTGGTGGGCGTGGCCGCAGTTCGGGCCGTGGACATGGCCATGGTCGTGGTGGTGATGGTCATGATCGTGGTTGCAGTCAGGGCCATGGACATGAGGTTGCTGGGTCATCGGGGTCACTCCGGAATCAATTCGGCGGGGATTATCACGCCATTGCGCTCCAGGTGCACGTAGTGCGCGATGAATAAACCGGTTTCCATCTCGCCCTGCAGCCGGTAGGGGATCTGCTGGTTCGGGTTCTTCAGCAGTTTCACCACCTCTTTCACCTGGGGCCACAGGTTGGTGCGCACCGGCACCTTATAGAAAGCGCTGCGTTTGGGCCCCACCGTGATCCAGTGTTCGTGCTCGCCCTCGGTCAGCAGCAGGCCGGCCAGGTGCACGCGGTATTCGAGGCCGCGCACGGTCAGGTCGCTGTCGTTGGGGTTGTCGATGCGAAAGTGCAGGATGAACTTCTGTTCCAGCAGCTTGGCCCGCACCACCTCGACCCTCACCAAATGAACGGCCGGGTCGGGCAAGTCGTCAGCGAACCACGAGGCGCAGCCGCCCAGGGCCAGAAACAGCAGCAGGCTGAGGAATTGCAGGTTGCGCCATCGACCGGGCATGGAGTCACTCCTTTTCGGCCCAGTCTAGACGCCGCTCACCTCACGCGCCGAAATACCCCGCGCAGCACTTCTTGAACTTCTGCCCGCTGGCGCAGGGGCACGCGTCGTTGCGGCCGGTCTTCATCGCCACGGTCGGGTCGATGAAGTACCAGCGGCCGGCGTTCTGCACGAACGACGAGCGTTCGCGGTGGCTGTGTTCGCCCTGGCTGTCGTGCCAGCGGGCGGTGAAGGTGACGAAGGCGTGCTCCGGCTGGCCGCCGAGCACTTCCGAGCTTTCCACCTCAAGGCCGAGCCAGGTGCTCTGGGCGCTCCAGTCGCTGATCGACTGGCGATCCAGCCCCGCTTGCTGGGCAGGCAGGGTGGTCGCCACCAGGTAGTCGACCAGGCCCAGCACATAGGCGCTGTAGCGCGAGCGCATCAGGGCTTCGGCGCAGGGGGCCGGATGACCGGCGTGATAATGGCCGCAGCAGGCTTCCAGCAGGTTGCCGCTGCCGCAGGGGCAAATGGCTGTACTCATTGCGTCACCACCAATATTTGCCGAAGTTTTCCGGGTTGGCCCAGAACTTCGAGTTGAGCCAGTCGGGGACTTGCTTGTAGTCAAGCAGATCGTAGGTGAACAGGGTCAGCACCTGCTCGTCGCGGGCAAAGCGCTCGCTGGCCTGCAGGGCCAGGGAGTAGAAGTCCGTCTCCTGCCAGCCGCTGGCCGCAAGGTCCGCCAGCACGGCGATGCGGCTGGCGTTGAGGTTGCGGATGCCGCCCAGCAGGTTCAGGCCGTCGCGCTTGGGCAGGTGCTCCAGGCAATCGACCACCAGCGCCAGGTCGAACCGCTGCGCGGCGAGCTCATCGGGCAAGGCGCCGGGAGCGGCGTGGGCGACGCGGGTGTCCGGGTGGGCCTCTTTGAAGGCGGCCAGGGCCGGGAACTCGCTGGCGCCGATCAGCAGCAGGCGGGCCGGCGCGTAGCGGTCGAGCAGGGCGGCCAGCGCCTGCTGCGGCGTACGGGGGGAAAGGGCGACGGTCATGGAAAATCCTCGGTCAGGCCGTCAAGACTAGCGTGCCGGGGCGCAGGAGCCTAGCGCCCTGTTTCGCGGGTTTGCGGCAAGTGCGGCGAAGTCCCGTGAACAGGCGTGCAAACAGCCATCACCTATTGCTGGCGGAGATTAAAACTCCGGTCTTTACTCCCTGAATCGGTTGCAAGCCGATCCCTCAGGAGAAAACTAGATGAGCATAGTTCGGACAGCATTGCCCTTGGTTCTGCTAACCAGTGTGTTGACTGGTTGTGCAGGTTTGCAGAAAACCGACTGGCCGACCTGTGCGGCAGTCGGCGGTGTCGTCGGCGCAGGTCTCGGGGCGACGGAAAGTTCGTCCTGGGCCGGTTACGGCGCGCTGTTGGTCGGTGGTACGGCAGCGGCCTACTGCTGGGTGCACGGTGACGGCGACGAGGACGGCGACGGTGTGCCGGACAGCCGCGACAAGTGCCCCCACACGCCTCGCGGCGTGAAGGTCGACGCCGACGGCTGCCCTCCACCGGCACCTGCGCCAGTGGTGGAAGAAGCGGTCGTGGTCAAGGAAGAAACCATCGTGATCCGCGATGTGCACTTCCAGTTCGACAAGGCCACGCTGACGCCATCCGATAAACAGGTCCTGGACAAGGTCGCCTCGCGCCTGAAACAGGAATCCTCCACCGCGCAGCTGACCGTGACCGGTCACACCGACAGCGTGGGCAGCGATGCCTACAACAAGAAACTGTCGGACCGCCGTGCGCACTCGGTGGTCGAGTACCTGATCCAGCAAGGCGTGCCTCGCGCAAGCTTCGTGTCGGTGACCGGTGCCGGTGAAAGCCAACCGGTGGCGGACAACAAGACTGCGGACGGCCGCGCGCTGAACCGTCGCACGGAAATCAAAATCGTGCGTTGAGCCCCCTCGCATCCGCGGCTTGTGCAGTCGCGGATGCGGGTCTTTACTCCTGTGTAACCGGTATGGGCCGGTGACACAGGAGCTTTCACGATGAGTGTTCTCACAAGGTCCGTCTTGCCGGTTCTGCTGCTGGGCAGCCTGCTGACCGGTTGCGCCACCCACAGCGATGGCACCGCTCCCCTCAATCAACGCACGTGGCCGATCTGCAGCCTCATCGGCGGGCTGGTCGGCGGCGGTCTCGGCGCGCTCGAAAACGGCGGTTGGGCGGGCGGCGGCGCGGCGTTGGGGATCCTCACCGGCGGACTGATCTGTTACGCCCAGGACGGCGATGAAGACGGCGACGGCGTGTTCGACCGCCGCGACCGTTGCCCCGACACACCGGCCAACACACCGGTCGACCACCGCGGCTGCCCGCTGCCGCAGTACCCGGCCACCGAGAAACCGGCCCCGGCCCCACAGACCGAAGTCATCACCCTGAGCGATGCCGGCAACGTGCTGTTCGATTTCGACAAGTCCGACCTGACCCCGGCTGCGAAAAGCCAACTGGATTCGTTGATGGACAAGCTGCGCAACGCCGACGTGGTAAGCATCAAGGTCATCGGCCACACCGACAGCAAAGGCACCGACGCCTACAACCAGGCCCTGTCGGAGCGGCGCGCCAGCAGCGTGGCGGCGTACCTGCTGAGCCAGGGGCTGGAGCCCGGCAAGCTCACCAGCGAAGGACGCGGCGAGCGCGAACCGGTGGCGGACAACAACACCGATGAGGGCCGTGCGCAGAACCGTCGCGTGGAACTGCACATCAATCGTTAGGAATTGTCTGTAGTCCGCAGGCTAGAGCTGTCGGCCGCCGAATCACGGCGTGCCGGCGGCCGTCCGGCGGGTGACGGATTTTTTTCATTTTCCCCTCTGGCTAATCCATCACCGAAGCCGTTACTGTGCGCCCAAAGAATAATTCCGACACGGGGGAGCGTATGAAGCTGTTATGGGGGCTGGGGCGGTTGTTGACCCTGCTGTTCGTTTGCGTGGTGCTGGCCAATCAGTTGGTGCCGTTTGTCCGTCCGCTGCACCTGCTGGTCAACCTGGCCGGCGGTCTCTGGCTGCTGATCCACGTCCTCGAGGCGCTGCTGTGCAACCGCAGCCTCAAGGGGCGTCCGCACCCTTGGCGCGACCGTGGCCGCATCCTGCTGTTCGGCGTTTTCCACCTGCAAACCATCCCGGCCCCGGCCGCCCCGGAGGCTTCCCATGCGTAAACTCTGCCTGCTCGCTGCATTCATCAGTCCACTGGCCTGCGCCCAGGTGGTCAGCGTCGAGACCAACTCCCTGATGCGCCTGCCCAACACCGCCAGCACACTGCAGCTGGAACGGCTGGAGGTCGCCGACTACGGCACCTTGCTGGTGCCGTCCAACGTCACCGAACTGACCGTCAAGGAATTGCGCCTGGGCCACGAAGCGCGGATCGCCATCGTGCCGGGCGAACAGGCGCTGGACATGAAGGTCAGCCGTGCGGACCTGGCCGAAGGCAGCCGGATCACCGCGCGCGGGGCGCCGGGCACTTACGAAAAAGCGGCCCGCGCCGGGCGCAACCTGAACCTGCAGTTCAAGGCGCTGAACGCGCCGCAGCTGTCGGTCGATGCCCGCGGCGGCACCGGTGCGCCCGGGTTCGTCGGGCTGGACGGCGCCAACGGCCAGGATCCGGGCTGCACCTGGGGTCAGGCCGGACGCGGTTTCGACGGCAGCAACGGCAGCGACGGCCAGCCGGGCGCGCCGGGCGGCCTGGTGCGTCTTGAAGTGCCGCGGGACTTCCCGGCGCAGTTGATCAAGGTCGATGTGGCCGGCGGCGCGGGCGGCCCGGCGGGGCCTGGCGGCAAGCCAGGGGCGGGCGGCAAGTCCAAGGGCTGCCTGGTGTACCGCGCCGACGGCGGCAAGAGCGGCCGTCCGGGCGCCGACGGCCAGCCGGGGCCTGTGGGCGCGGCTGGCTCCGTGACCGTGCAGCACCTGTAAGCCATCGCGCTCAGGCCAGGGAGCCGGCTCCCTGGCCTGAGCGGTGTCGCGTGCGGCTCAGAACGTCGGCCGCGCCGCCGCCACCGCCACCAGGGCAATCCCGACCAGCAGGTTGATCCCCACCACCCGACGGATCCGTCCCAACACCGCCGCGCCCGCCGGCCAGTCCTTCGCCTCCACCGCCGTGCGCAGTTCCGGCAGCATCAAGGCCTGAATCCGGATGAACAGCGCCGTCATCACCACGAACAGCCCCATCATCACCTGCACGTAACGCGGCGCGTTGTCGAAGCCGATCTGCTGCAGGTGCAGCATGCCCACGCCGGTGACCGGCAGCAGGATCACCGCGCCCCACACCCAGCGGAAAAAACCTTGAAACACTTCCACCCACAGGGTCAGCCGGCCGGGGCCGTCCAGCGCCTTGATCGCGGCGGGGCGCAGCACCATCCAGGCGAAGAACATGCCGCCGACCCAGACCAGGGCGGCGAGCACATGCACGGGATAAACGAGGCTAAAAGGTGTCATTGGGGCACTCCGTTCTGCGCGGGACTGATTAGCGGGGTATGATAGCGGCCGATCCGAACCACTGAAAATTTATCCAGCGCTTTTTGCGCCCGACACCCCATGATCAGCACCGAACTCAAAACCACGATCCAGGGCGCCTACTCGCGTTTCCTCGAGGCCAAGAGCCTCAAGCCGCGTTACGGCCAGCGCCTGATGATCGCTGAAGTCGCCAAGGTCCTCGGCGACATCGACACCGACGACGAAGGCAAGCGCAGCGGCGACCCCGCGATCGTCGCGGTGGAGGCCGGCACCGGTACGGGCAAGACGGTGGCCTACAGCCTGGCGGCGATCCCCACCGCCAAGGCCGCCGGCAAGCGGCTGGTGATCGCCACCGCCACCGTGGCCCTGCAGGAGCAGATCGTCTACAAGGACCTGCCCGACCTGATGCGCAACAGCGGGCTGAACTTCAGCTTCGCCCTGGCCAAGGGCCGCGGCCGCTACCTGTGCCTGTCCAAGCTCGACATGCTGCTGCAGGAAGGCCACGCGCAGACCGCCACCGCGCAGCTGTTCGAAGAGGAAGGCTTCAAGATCGAGGTCGACGAGGCCAGCCAGAAGCTGTTCACCAGCATGATCGAGAAGCTCGCCGGCAATAAGTGGGACGGCGACCGCGACAGCTGGCCCAACGCCCTGGAGGACGCCGACTGGGCGCGCCTGACCACCGACCACAGCCAGTGCACCAACCGCCATTGCCCCAACTTCGGCCAGTGCGCCTTCTACAAGGCCCGCGAAGGCATGGGCAAGGTCGATGTGATCGTCACCAACCACGACATGGTGCTGGCCGACCTCGCGCTGGGCGGCGGCGCGGTGCTGCCGGACCCGCGCGACACGATCTACGTGTTCGACGAAGGCCATCACCTGCCCGACAAGGCCATCGGCCATTTCGCCCATTACACGCGCCTGCGCTCCACCGCCGACTGGCTGGAGACCACCGCCAAGAACCTCACCAAACTGCTGGCCCAGCATCCGTTGCCCGGCGACCTCGGCAAGCTGATCGAACAGGTGCCGGAGCTGGCGCGGGAGATCAAGGCCCAGCAGCAGTTCATGTTCAGCGCCTGCGAGCAGATCGCCGACTTCCGTCCAGGCGAAGACACCGAAGGCCGCGAGCGGCCGCGCCACCGCTTCGTCGGCGGGGTGATCCCCGAGCACATGCGCGAAATGGGCATCGAGCTGAAGAAGGGCTTCGCCCGGCTCAACGACCTGTTCACCCGCCTGACCGACCTGCTCAAGGAAGGCATGGACGGCGAGGTCAACATCGGCATCGCCAGCACCCAGGCCGAAGAGTGGTATCCGCTGTTCGGCAGCCTGCTGTCCCGGGCCTCCGGCAACTGGGAGCTGTGGACCGCGTTCACCGCCGAGGATCCGGAAGACAACCCGCCCATGGCGCGCTGGCTGACCCTGGCCGAAAGCGGTTCGCTGTTCGACATCGAGGTCAACGCCAGCCCGATCCTGGCGGCGGAGACCCTGCGCCGCAGCCTGTGGAACGTGGCGCACGGCTGCCTGGTGACCTCGGCGACCCTGACGGCGCTCGGCACGTTCGACCGTTTCCGCATGCGCGCCGGCCTGCCGAAGAAAGCCGTCACCGCCGTGGTGCCGAGCCCGTTCCACCATTCCGACGCCGGCGTGCTGCGGGTGCCGGACCTCAACGCCGATCCGCGGGACGCCGCCGGCCATACCGCCGCGATCATCCGCGACCTGCCGGATCTGGTCGAAGGCTCGCGGGGCAGCCTGGTGCTGTTCTCCTCGCGCAAGCAGATGCAGGACGTGTTCGACGGCCTTGACCGCGACTGGCGCAAGCAGGTGTTCATCCAGGGCAACCTGTCGAAGCAGGAAACCCTGAACAAGCACAAGGCGCGGGTCGACGGCGGCGATTCCAGCGTGCTGTTCGGCCTCGCCAGCTTCGCCGAGGGCGTGGACTTGCCGGGGGCCTACTGCGAGCACGTGGTGATCGCCAAGATCCCGTTCTCGGTGCCGGACGATCCGGTCGAGGCCGCGCTGTCGGAGTGGATCGAGGCCCGGGGCGGCAACCCGTTCATGGAGATCGCCGTGCCGGACGCCTCGCTCAAGCTGGTCCAGGCCTGCGGCCGCTTGCTGCGCACCGAAGAGGACCGCGGCATCATCACCTTGCTGGATCGGCGACTGGTCACCCAGCGCTACGGCAAGGCCATCCTCAATGCGTTGCCGCCGTTCCGGCGTGAAATTTCCTGAGGCACCGGTGGGCAGTTTTGCCCGCCGCGTTGTCTATCTCTCAGCCATCGCCTGTCCATTGGCCTTCACGGGTCGCTAGGGAGAATTCCGTTCTTATGATTCGCCGTTCGTTGCCTGCCGCTTTTGCCCTGATGTTCGCCGCCCCGTTGCTGGCGGCGCCAACCGGCCAGCAGACCCTGTTCAATTTCGTCCGTCCCGCCGACGTGGTGAAGGTGACCACCGAAAACGCCGACCTGCCCCAGGCCAACGCCGAGCAGACGCCCGAAGGCGAAGTGCTGCGCCGGGTGACGTTCAGCCCGGCCGCCCGTCCGACACTCCGTCTGGCCCCGCAGACAGGCGCCTGGGACTGGTCGCAGTCCGGCATGATGAGCCTGCGCCTGCAGAGCGCCATGGACTGGGCCGTCACTGTCTACGTGCAGATCCAGAGCAACGACGGCAAGACCCTGACCAGCCGCGTCGACCTGCCGGCGGGCCCCGCGCAGACCCTACTGGTGCCGTTGACCGCGAGCTCGCCCCTGAGCCAGGGTATGAAGGCCGCGCCGCCGATGCCGATGACCGTCGACGGCCAGCGGATCCTGCTGGCCGGCAGCAGCGGCGAGCTGGATCGCAGCCAGGTGGTGTCGGTCAGCCTGTCGCTGGATCGGCCCAAGGCTGCGCAAAGCCTGTTGCTGGAGCGCTTCGGCGTGCAGGACGGCGACGAGGCGGTCAAGGCCGCCTACGGCAACCTGGTGGATGCCTATGGCCAATCCACCCGGGGCAAGTGGCCGGAGAAGGTCGCCAATGACGAACAGCTCAAGGCCGCCGCCGCCAAGGAACAGCAGCAACTCAAAGGCTGGCTGGCGGAACGCGAGAAGGCGCCGCTGGACAGGTTCGGCGGCTCGACCGGCGGCCCGGCGTTCAAGGCCAGCGGTTTCTTCCATACCGAAAAGCGCGACGCTCGCTGGTATCTGGTGACGCCGGAAGGCCATCCGTTCTACTCGCTGGGGGTGAACACCGTCAGCCCGGACGTGAACCCGACCTACGTCGCCGGGCGCGAATGGATGTTCGAATCCCTGCCCAAGCCCGACCAACCGCTGGCCAACCATTACGGCGAAGGCGACAACCGCGGCGGCAACGGCGCCGATCAGGGGCGCGGCTACAACGTCGGGCGCTGGTACGATTTCTATGGCGCCAACCTGCAACGCTTGAACGGCGATCCTTGCGCCACGCAGGTGCAGAGCCAACCCGATGCCGAGGCGGCCGCTGCCGCCGCCGTGCCGTGCAAGGCCACGATCGACGAGAAGCGCTGGACCGCCCACACCCTCGACCGCCTGCTGGCCTGGGGCTTCAACACCGTGGGCAACTGGAGCGCTTCTCCATTGGGCAACGCCCAGCGCATGCCTTACACGTTGCCGCTGTCCATCGTCGGCGACTACGCCAGCATCAGCACCGGCAACGATTGGTGGGGCGGCATGCCCGACCCGTTCGACCCGCGTTTTGCCATGGCCACCGAGCGCGCCGTGGCCATCGCCGCCCGCGACCACCGCGACGATCCGTGGCTGATCGGCTACTACGCCGACAACGAACTGGCCTGGGCCGGCCCCGGCGACGACCCGAAGTCGCGCTACGCCCTGGCCTACGGCACCCTGAAAATGACCACCGACGTGCCGGCCAAACGCGCCTTCCTCAAGCAGTTGCGGGACAAGTACCGCAACCAGGAAGGCCTGTCCAAGGCCTGGGGCATCGACCTGCCGGCCTGGGAATTGATGGAGGATCCGGGCTTCGTGCCGCCGCTGCCGAGCGCCGAGCACCCGGAGATCGAAGCCGACTTCAAGTACTTCCAGAAAGTGTTCGCCGACACCTACTTCAAGACCATTTCCGATTCGCTCAAATGGCATGCGCCGAACCAGATGCTGCTCGGCGGCCGCTTTGCCGTCAGCACCCCGGAAGCCGTGGCCTCCTGCGCGCAGTTCTGCGATGTGCTGAGCTTCAACCTGTACACCCTCAAGCCCCAGGACGGCTACGACTTCGCCGCGTTGCGTGAACTGGACAAACCGGTGCTGATCACCGAATTCAACTTCGGCTCCACCGACCGCGGCCCGTTCTGGGGCGGTGTGACGCCGCTGGCCAAGGAAGAGGACCGCGGCCCGGCCTACGCCAACTTCCTCAAGCAGGCCCTGAGCGAGCCGGCGATCGTCGGCGTGCACTGGTTCCAGTACCTGGACCAACCGGTGACCGGACGCCTGCTGGACGGCGAGAACGGCCACTTCGGCCTGGTGGGCGTGACCGACCTGCCGTTCCAGGGCTTTGTCGAGGCGGTGCGCAAGAGCAACCTGGCGACCGTCGGGCAGATCGGCAAAGAGGCTGCGCGACCTGTGAGCGACGCCGGGCATGAAGCCGAAGGCGGGCGCAAGGGCGAGGCCGGCAAGGGGCCGGGCGCCGGCCATGCCGGGGGGCACTCGGGCAACGGCCACTGACGCCATCGCCAGCAGGCCGGCTCCCACAGGGATTGCGTTGCAGTCAACGGCTGTGGGAGCCGGCCCGCAACGCCGAAAACCTCCGATCCTCACTTCGGCCGCACAACCGCCCGGCCCGCAGCAGTTCCCAAAACCCTCAAGGGCTGGAACAATGCCGGCCACTTTGTAGAGCGTTTGGGCGGGGGAGTTGCGGGTGCAGATTCAGGGACATTACGAGCTTCAGTTCGAAGCGGTGCGCGACGCCTTCGCGGCACTGTTCGACGATCCCCAGGAGCGCGGCGCGGCGCTGTGCATCCGGGTCGGCGGAGAAACCGTCCTCGACCTCTGGTCCGGCACCGCCGACAAGGACGGCAGCGAAGCCTGGCACAGCGACACCATCGCCAACCTGTTCTCCTGCACCAAGCCGTTCGCCGCCGTCACGGCGCTGCAACTGGTGGCCGAAGGCAAGTTGCAGCTGGACGTTCCCGTCGCCCGCTACTGGCCGGAATTCGCCGCCGCCGGCAAGGAATCCGTCACCCTGCGCCAATTGCTCTGCCACCAGGCCGGCCTACCGGCCCTGCGCGAGCTGATGGCCCCGCAAGCCCTGTACGAATGGCAGACCATGGTCGACGCCCTCGCGGCAGAGGCGCCGTGGTGGACGCCGGGCACCGGCCACGGCTACGCCGCGATCACCTACGGCTGGCTGGTGGGCGAACTGCTGCGCCGCGCCGACGGACGCGGGCCGGGCGAATCCATCGTGGCGCGGGTCGCCAAGCCGTTGGGGCTGGACTTCCATGTCGGCCTGGCTGACGAAGAATTCCATCGCGTGGCCCATATCGCCCGGGGCAAGGGCAACGTCGGTGATGCCGCCGCCCAGCGCCTGCTGCAGGTGACGATGCGCGAGCCGACCGCCATGACTACCCGCGCCTTCACCAACCCGCCGTCGGTGCTCACCAGCACCAACAAGCCGGAGTGGCGGCGCATGCAGCAGCCGGCGGCCAACGGCCACGGCAATGCGCGCAGCCTGGCCGGGTTCTACGCCGGCCTGCTCGACGGCAGCCTGCTGGAAGGCGAAATGCTCGACGAGCTGACCCGCGAACACAGCCTCGGCGAGGACAAGACCCTGCTGACCCGCACCCGTTTCGGCCTCGGCTGCATGCTCGACCAGCCCGACGTGCCGAACGCCACCTACGGCCTCGGCCCGCGCGCCTTCGGCCATCCGGGAGCGGGCGGTTCCGTCGGTTTTGCTGATCCGGAGCACGATGTCGCGTTCGGTTTTGTGACAAATACCTTGGGGCCGTACGTCTTGATGGATCCGCGCGCGCAGAAGCTGGCGCGGGTGCTAGCCACTTGTCTGTAAAGCATTGCCGGAGGTTCCAGGGCCGGAACCTCATCCGTTTTTTCGATTCAAAGCGTCTGTTTATCCGGGCCGACCCGTGCCGGTTGTTCATCACTTCATTTTGTGGGTTTCCAATGTCTTCCAAACCAACTCTCGCCCTGGCCCTGTGTTTTGCGATCACCGGTTGCGCCCAGACCCCGAAAAGCGACGCCGACGGCGGCAGCTGGTGGCCGTTCGGCTCCTCCGACAAGGTCGCGGCGAAAGAGCCGGCACCGGCCCCGGCACCGCTGAAGCCCGCCGTCACTGCGCCTGTGGCCAAGTCCGAAAGCGGCAGCCATTGGTACTGGCCGTTCGGTTCCGACGACGCCAAGGCTGACGTCAAGGCCGAGGTCAAGCCTGAAGCGAAACCCGAAGCCAAACCGGTCGCCGTGGCCAAGGCCGACGCCGACAAGGGCGGCAAGTGGTGGTGGCCGTTCGGCGGCAAGGATCAGGACACCAGCGCCAAGGCCGCGCCGATGCCTGACCCGAAAGTCACCCAGGCCTGGCTGGACGACTACGAGCCGCGCCTGCGCGAGGCGATCAAGGAAAGCAACCTGCAACTGGAGCGCCGCGAAAACGTGCTGGTGGTGACGGCGCCGGTGGAAGGCTCGTTCAACCCGGATCGTCCGGCGATGCTGCTGCCGGTCACTCTCGGTCCGTTCACCCGCGTGGCGAAGATCCTCGAAGCGGATCCCAAGACTGCCGTGCTGGTGCTCGGCCACAGCGACACCACCGGTGCCGCCCCGGCCAACATCAAGCTGAGCCAGGAACGTGCCCAGGCCGTGGCGGCGATCTTCCGCCTCAGCGGCCTGCAGCGTGACCGCCTGATGCTGCGCGGCATGGGTTCCGAAGCGCCGCGCGCGGCCAACGACAGCGCCGAAGGCCGTGCCCTGAACCGTCGCGTCGAACTGCTGGTGACCCCGCAGAACACCATGGTCGCGCTGCTGAGCAAATACAACATGCCAGCGCCGAAGCCGGTGACCATGGTCGCCGCGCAAGACGTCAAGCCAGCCGCCAAACCGGTGACGCCGGCCCCGGCCGCCAAGAAAGCCGCCGTGCCGGCCACCAAAAAGGCCCCGGCCAAGAAAGCCGCCGCCAAGGCCCCGGCCAAGAAAACCCCGGTGAAGAAGACCGCACCGGCCAAAGCCGCCACGGCCGACAAGAAAGTCGCCGCGGCCGATACTTCAAAGAAGTGATCCGTTAACGAAAAGGAATGCGCCATGACCCAGGCTCTGGCAGATATGCGTCGTGATTACACCCGTGACGGCCTGACCGAGGCGCAAGCCCCGGCCGAGCCGTTCGCGTTGTTTCACCAATGGTTCGCCGACGCGGTGAAAACCGAACAGGCGCCGGTGGAGGCCAACGCCATGACCCTGGCGACGGTCGATGCGGACGGCCGTCCGCATTGCCGCATTCTGCTGCTCAAGGGCCTGGACGAGCAGGGGTTCACCTTCTTCACCAACTACGACAGCGCCAAGGGCCAGCATCTGGCGGCGAACCCGTTCGCCGCCATGACGTTCTTCTGGCCGACCCTGGAGCGCCAGGTGCGGATCGAAGGCCGGGTGGTCAAGGTCACGCCGGCCGAGTCCGACGCGTATTATCAGGTGCGCCCGCTGGGCAGCCGCCTGGGCGCCTGGGCGTCGCCGCAGAGCCGGGTGATCGACGGGCGGGGGGAACTGGAGGATCTGCTCAAGGCCACCGAGCAGCGCTTCAGCGACACCCAGCCGGACTGCCCTGAACACTGGGGCGGTTACCGTCTGCTTCCCGAGCGCATCGAGTTCTGGCAGGGCCGTCCGAGCCGTCTGCACGATCGCCTCAACTATCGCATGCAGGGCGCCGGCTGGATTCTGGAACGTCTGGCGCCGTAGGCAGTCTACCGCTCGGGATAGTCTGCCGCAGCGGCCTTGAGCCACTGCGGCAGATCCCGACGCTTGATCTTCTGTTTTTGAGCCTGTGCCAAGCGTTCAAGCATGAAGGCGCGTTTGCTTTCGTCCTTGCCGGCCAGCGACAATGCCAGATCGCGATCCATCCAGCGTTTGATTCGCACGTACAGCCACCCATGGAAGTACAGACCGGCAACGGTTGTGGCGACGATGATGAAGTAATCCATGAAAATCCTTGGGGCTGTGGCGCGGTTTTCCGATTTTGGCGCTACTGTTGGGTGAATCGTTTGAGGCGCCTGTACCGGGCCTGAATGAAACCAATTTTATCCGGGCGGCGCCGTGACAGGCGTCAAGCTGCGGAGTTTAATGAATACCTGTCCTTTGGAGTTGATCCTATGCGTAAGTCTGTCCTGCTGGTTGCTTCCTTTTCCACGATGGCGATGCTGCTCACCGGCTGCCAGTCGAGCCTGACCGGCGACACCTACTCCCGTGACGAAGCGCGTCGCGTGCAGACGATTCGCATGGGCACCATCGAATCCTTGCGTCCGGTGAAGATCGAAGGCACCAAGACCCCGATCGGCGGCCTCGCCGGTGCAGCGGTGGGCGGCGTCGGCGGCAGCGCCATCGGCGGCGGCAAAGGCAGCATCGTGGCGGCGGTCATCGGTGCCGTGGCCGGCGGCCTGGTCGGCTCCGCCGCCGAAGAAGGCCTGACCCGCACCCAGGGCGTCGAAATCACCGTTCGCGAAGACGACGGCAGCATGCGCGCCTACGTGCAGGAAGTGCAGCCGAACGAAGTGTTCCGCGTGGGCGAGCGCGTACGCATCTCCACCGTGGGTGGCACCAGCCGCGTTTCCCACTAAGCGGATTGCAGTTGAAGAAAACCCCGACCGGGTGACCGGTCGGGGTTTTTCTTTGTGTGCTGATTGTTCACGAAGCGGCCGGGCTCAGCCTTACGACTCTGAGGTCAAATACAAATCGAGATTTCTCGGCAGAGTCAGGGCGGTCGCTTTCTCAATGTCACACATTTGCTGCTCTGTCAGTCGATAGTCATGCATGCTCTCCTCCTGATTGATCCAGCCCATGATGATTTTTAGTTCTGCAGCACCAATTGAAATGCTCTTTTCATACTCCGGGAAATCCTCCCCTTTTTTGACGCCCATTATCCGATGTCTCATGGTTCTACCTTTCTGGTTGGATCTGCAGGTTTGGTCTGAGCACCCGTTTCATGGTTGAACTCACCAAGATGCTTCCCACGCTTTGTATATGTTTCAACCGCTCCATGTTGGAAGTCCCATTCGTAAATGGTGCCGTCTCTATCTTTCCAACGTGGACGTAACCCTCCACCTCCCTTTATCGGGGTTTTTGGGGTCGCCCAGCGCGCATCGGGAAAGGCAGGCAGAAAATTCGGCTTTTGATGGTAGTTGCCGTGCGGAGCGCTCACCACAATGTAAACCGGCCTGACCCCAGAATCCGCCGGAAACACCAGAATGAAATCCCGATATTCCGGCGGATAGACCGGGTTCACCAGAATGCTGTCCGCCGCTTCCGTCGGCGGGTACACCCAGATGTGCGGCGCCTGCGGGGCGGCTTCCAGGGCCGGGATGCCGAGGGTGTCGGCGCCGTCGTTGGCCGGTGTCCAGATCAGTTCAATGCCTTCGCCAAGATCCGCGGTGTACTGGCTGCCACGCGAAGCGAACTGCACGACTTTGACCATTTCCCAGTCGCGGTGCTTGCCGGTGTAGAAGCCGTAACCCTTGAGGTTGCCGTCCTCCTGCTGTTCGATTCGCAGGCGCACGCGGGTGCGGGCCTGTTTGAGGGCGCGCAGTTGGTCGTCGGTGTAGAGCGCGCTGTCGCCCAGGCTCAACGGCATCAGCAATGCCACCAGTCCCGTCAGCGTGGCCGCAGCGGTGCCGGCGGCCACGGTCGGCAAGGCTTCGAACAGGGAACCGGCGAGGGCGAACGTGCCCAGGCCTGCGGGGATGGCCGCGCCGCTGATTTTCCTGAGGGGCACGCCGCCGCTGGCATCGGCCTCGCGGGCGCCGAGCAGGATCAGGTCGCCGTAGTCCTTCAGGCTGTCGGTCGGCACCATGCCGGAGGGATTGGCGTAGTCGATGACCGCGTCCGGCAATTTGCAGGACTTGGCGAACACGCAACCGGCGCGAACCGGTTCAGGCTTGTCGGCGGCTGTCTCGCGGCTGCGTTCGAAAGCCGCCTGCCGCGCAAGCATGGCGTCGTAGGCGCTCTGCCGGGCCTCGCGCTCGGCCAGTTCGGTGGCCGTCATGTAGCGGTGGGTGATGAGATGTCCGTCGCCCGACGGCGGGTTGGGAATCTTGGGGATGTCCTTTCTGCCAGCCACTGATCGTCCTTTCGTTCATGCATCGACAGCCCCGACGAAGGGGCTGCACGACGTTAGCGAAGGGAATAAAGCGTGGCTGTAGGACGTATCTGCGATGAAGTGGGGATTGTTCGCCGTGAGCGTGTAACGAGGGAGCAGGCTCCCTTGTTACAGGTGGGCTCAGGTGAGCGCGGTCTTCCTGCTCGCCGCCGCCGTCACGGCGTAGCCGATCAGCGCCGCGAGGATCGAGCCGGTCAGGATGCCCATCCGGTCCATGCCGACGTAGTCGCTGGCGCCCGGCACGAAGGCCAGGGAGCCGACGAACAGGCTCATGGTGAAACCGATGCCGCAGAGGATCGCCACGCCCAGCACCTGGCCCCAGTTGGCGCCCTGGGGCAGGGCGGCGAGGCCGGTCTTGACCGCCAGCCAGGTCAGGCCGAACACGCCGACGGTCTTGCCCAGCAGCAGGCCGACCGCGATGCCCATCGGCACGTGGTGGGTGAAGCTTTCGACGGTGACGCCGCTCAGGGACAGGCCGGCGTTGGCGAAGGCGAACAGCGGCAGGATGCCGTAGGCCACCCAGGGATGCAGGGCGTGTTCAAGGCTCAGCAACGGCGACGGCTCGGCGTTGCGGGTGCGCAGCGGAATGCAGAAGGCCAGGGTCACGCCGGCCAGCGTCGCATGGACGCCGCTCTTCAGCACGCACACCCACAGGATCAGCCCGACGATCATGTACGGCCCCAGCTTGACCACGCCGAGCCGGTTCATCGCCACCAGCGCCGCGATGCACGCGGCCGCCAGGGCCAGCGACAGGGTCGACAGCGCGCCGGAGTAGAAGATCGCGATGATCACGATGGCGCCCAGGTCGTCGATGATCGCCAGGGTCATCAGGAACAGCTTCAGCGACACCGGCACCCGCTTGCCCAGCAGGGCCAGCACGCCGAGGGCGAAGGCGATGTCGGTGGCGGTCGGGATCGCCCAGCCGCCCAGGGCCGCCGGGTTGTCGCGGTTGAGGAACCAGTAGATCAGCGCCGGCACCACCATGCCGCCGATGGCCGCCGCGCCGGGCAGGACGATCTGCGACGGTTTCGACAGCTGGCCGTCGAGCACCTCGCGCTTCACTTCCAGGCCGATCAGCAGGAAGAACAGCGCCATCAGGCCGTCGTTGATCCACAGGAGCAGGGGCTTGGCGATCTTCAGCGCGCCCACCTGCGCCACCACCGGGGTGTCGAGCAGGCCGGCGTACAGCCACGACAACGGCGAGTTGTTGATGATCAGGGCCAGGACGGCTGCAGCGATCAACAACAGACCGCTGGCAGCTTCCAACTGAAAGAAACGCGTGAAAGTGCTACGCAGAGGCAAGGTCGCTCTCCATCGGATTCGTCAAAAAGGTGGGACACCCTAACCCGTACCGTTAGTTGTTAAAACAAAAGTTATATTCTTTTTTGTTATATGTCGTTACAGAGCGGGATACGGGTGCGGGCTGAGCCTAGCAGTTGCCAAAGGTATTGGCGGTCAGCTGTATCTGTTGATCGTGAGGGATTTTTCCTAAGCTTGCGGACTGAGCCTGCGAAGGCGATTCCTGCCCGATTCAACGAGAACGACAGCCATGAGCGACAACCGACAGTGGGCCCGCGAAGCCATCCGGATCATCGAAGCGGACTTCCAGCGCAGCGCCGACACTCACCTGATCCCCTTGCCGCTGCCGGGGTTCCCGGGCATCGAGCTGTACTTCAAGGACGAGTCGAGCCACCCCACCGGCAGCCTCAAACACCGCCTGGCCCGTTCGCTGTTCCTTTACGCGTTGTGTAACGGCTGGCTGAAGCCCGGGGCGCCGGTGATCGAGGCGTCCAGCGGTTCGACGGCGATTTCGGAGGCTTATTTCGCCCGCATGCTGGGCCTGCCGTTCATCGCGGTGATGCCGGCGACCACGTCGAAGGAGAAGATCGCCCAGATCGCCTTCTACGGCGGCCAGAGCCATCTGGTGGACGACCCGACGCAGATCTACGCCGAGTCCGAGCGTCTGGCCCGCGAGCACGACGGCCACTTCATCGATCAGTTCACCTACGCCGAGCGCGCCACCGACTGGCGGGCGAACAACAACATCGCCGAATCGATCTTCCAGCAGATGCGCTACGAGCAGCACCCGACGCCGGCCTGGCTGATCTCCAGCCCCGGCACCGGCGGCACCACCGCGACCCTGGGCCGTTACGTGCGCTACCGTCAGCACTGCACCCGCGTGCTGTGCGCCGATGCCGAGCGTTCGGTGTTCTTCGATTTCTACCGGACCGGCGATGCGAGTCTGCGCCTGAGCCACGGTTCGCGGATCGAGGGCATCGGCCGGCCGCGGGTCGAGGCGTCGTTCCTGCCCAAGGTGATCGATGCGATGGTCAAGGTGCCGGACGCCCTGTCGCTGGCGGCCATGCATTACCTGGCCAAGCGTCTGGGACGGCATGTGGGCGGTTCGAGCGGCACCAACCTGATCGGCGCGCTGATGGCGGCCCAGCAGATGAAGGCGGCGGGGGAGACGGGGTCGATCGTGGCGATCCTGTGCGACGGCGGCGAGCGCTATGCCGACACCTATTACGACCCGGCCTGGCTCAAGGCCCAGGGGTATGCGCTGGACGGGCTGATCGCGGCAGTGGCGGCGAGCGCCGAGCGGGGCGAGGCGCTGCCGGAATCGGTGCTGCGCGCCAACATCTGAGGCAGTCGCACCAAACAAAGTGGGAGCGAGCCTGCTCGCGATGACGGTACATCAGCCAACTCATCCATTGACTGATGCTCCGCCATCGCAAGCAGGTTCGCTCCCACAGGTTTTGCGGTGGCTCCGTCAGGCCTCCAGGCCCAGGATGTCGCGGGCCACCGCTTCGGCGATGCGGATGCCGTCGACGCCCGCCGACAGGATCCCGCCGGCATAGCCTGCGCCTTCGCCGGCCGGGAACAGCCCCTTCACGTTCAGGCTCTGCAACGACTCGTTGCGGGTGATGCGCAGCGGCGACGAGGTGCGGGTCTCGATCCCGGTCAGCACCGCGTCGTGCAGCGAGTAGCCGCGGATCTGCTTCTCGAACGCCGGCAGGGCTTCGCGGATCGCCTCGATGGCGAAGTCCGGCAGCGCCAGGGCCAGGTCGCCCAGCGAAATGCCCGGCTTGTAGGACGGCTCGACCTCGCCCAGTTCGGTGGACGGCTTGCCGGCGATGAAGTCGCCGACCAGTTGCGCCGGTGCCTTGTAGTCGCTGCCGCCGAGGATAAAGGCGTGGGACTCCAGGCGTTCCTGCAGCTCGATCCCCGCCAGCGGGCCGCCCGGATAGTCGACCTCAGGGGTGATGCCGACGACGATGCCGGAGTTGGCGTTGCGCTCGTTGCGCGAGTATTGGCTCATGCCGTTGGTGACCACCCGGTTCGGCTCGGAGGTCGCCGCCACCACAGTGCCGCCCGGGCACATGCAGAAGCTGTAGACCGAGCGGCCGTTCTTGGCGTGGTGCACCAGCTTGTAGTCGGCGGCGCCGAGTTTCGGGTGGCCGGCGTACTTGCCCAGCCGCGCGCGGTCGATCAGCGACTGCGGGTGCTCGATGCGGAAACCCACCGAGAACGGCTTGGCCTCCATGAACACGCCACGGCTGTGGAGCATGCGGAAGGTGTCGCGGGCGCTGTGCCCCAGGGCAAGGACCACGTGTTTCGAATGCAGGGTTTCGCCGCTGGCCAGTTCGACGCCGACCAGTTGGCCGTCTTCGATCAGCACGTCGGTGACGCGTTGCTGGAAGCGCACTTCGCCGCCCAGGGCACGGATCTCTTCACGCATGGTCTCGACCATGCCGGTCAGGCGGAAGGTGCCGATGTGCGGCTTGCTGACGTAGAGGATCTCTTCTGGCGCGCCGGCCTTGACGAACTCGTGCAGCACCTTGCGGCCGAGGAACTTCGGGTCCTTGATCTGGCTGTACAGCTTGCCGTCGGAGAACGTGCCCGCGCCGCCTTCGCCGAACTGCACGTTGGACTCGGGGTTGAGCACGCTCTTGCGCCACAGGCCCCAGGTGTCCTTGGTGCGCTGGCGCACTTCGGTGCCGCGCTCCAGGATGATCGGCTTGAAGCCCATCTGCGCCAGCAGCAGGCCGGCGAAGATGCCGCACGGGCCGAAGCCGACCACGATCGGCCGTTCGCTCAGGTCGGCCGGCGCCTGGCCGACGAACTTGTAGCTGACATCCGGGGCTTCGTTGACGTTGCGGTCGTCGGCGAAGCGCGCCAATACCTTGGCCTCGTCGCGCACGTTGAGGTCGATGGTGTAGATGAAGCTCAGTTCGGAGGATTTCTTGCGCGCATCGTAGCTGCGCTTGAACAGGGTGAAGTCGAGCAGGTCATCGCTGGCGACCCCCAGGCGCTGCACGATGGCGGTGCGCAGGTCTTCGTCGGGATGGTCGAGCGGCAGCTTGAGTTCGGTGATTCGTAACATGGCAGGATCCGGTTCGCGGGGCGCACAACTGCGCCAGGGCGTTTGAAGGCGGCGATTATACGCCGCATCGGCCGGATCCCGTGAGGTTAAACGATCAGTCGTCGCGGGAGCCGCCGAAATACGCGCAACCGCGCTCGGCCTTGCCGTCGATGCGCAACTCGGCGCTCATGGGCTGCACGCTGCCGGTGCGGCCGTCGACGCAGCGCTGCGGCGCCACCCACAGCTCGATCCGACGGTTGTCGGCCTCGCTGCTGAGGTTGAAGCGGCCGTCGCCCAGTTGCTCCTCGACGTAAGGCACGGCCAGGGGCGGTTGGCCTTCGCGGTCGATGGCCATGCCCTTGCCGCTGACTTTCACGCTCCACTCCGGGCCATGGCCGGCCGCGCGCAGGATCAGCAGCTTGAAGTTCGGATCGTCGCACGCAGTGCCCGAGCGCTCGACGCGGTACAGTCGGGCCAGGTCGAGCCGGTCGCCGGCGACCTTGCCGCGCACGTCGGCGAACAGCTTGCCCTGCTCGTCGGCGAGGGTGGCGGCCTCCTGCAGGACGCTGGTGCCGCCGACGTCGTTGACCTCATAGCGGCGCCGGTCCTGGCAGGACTCGAACATCAGCTTGCCGTCGGCGGCGATCAGTTGGCCCTGCATCCGAACCTGGCCGACGTGCGAGGCGCTTTGCCGCGCCCCGTCGAACAACTGGCACGCGGCAAACAACGGCAGCAAGGCAACAACGATCAACGAACGGGCGACACGCATCTTTGGCTCTCCAGTCAGGTGCCGCCACGTTACGCAGCCTGACCGTTCATCACAAGGGGTCAGCCCACGTGAAAGGTCTGACCTGTCTGCAAGCCCTCGACGCTTTTGGCGTAGGCCAATGCCACGTCCACCGCAGGAACCGGCTTGTAGCCCCGGAAGTATGGGGCGTAGCTGCCCATGGCTTCCACCAGCACGGTCGGGCTGACCGAGTTCACCCGCAGGCCGCGCGGCAGTTCGATCGCGGCGGCGCGCACGAAGCTGTCGAGGGCGCCGTTGACCAGCGCCGCCGAGGCGCCGGTGCGGATCGGGTCATGGCTGAGCACGCCGGAGGTGAAGGTGAACGACGCGCCGTCGTTGGCGAACTCGCGGCCGATCAGCAGCAGGTTCACCTGGCCCATCAGCTTGTCTTTCAGGCCCAGCGCAAAGCTGTCTTCACTCATTTCGTTCAGCGCGGCGAAGGTGACGTTGCCGGCCGCGCAGACCAGCGCGTCGAACTTGCCGGTCTTTTCGAACAGTTGGCGGATCGACGCGCTGTCGCTGATGTCGACCTGGAAATCGCCGCTGCTGCGGCCGATGCGGATGATTTCATGGCGTTGCGACAGTTCTTTGTCCACGGCCGAACCGATGGTGCCGCCGGCGCCGATCAACAGGATTTTCATCGTGGGTTGCCTCAAGTGATTGAACGAGCCTTGAGTCTAGAGTGGTTTTTTCCGCAGATAAGCGCACTAATGGGCAACCTTTGGTTTTCAGGTGGAAACAATCCATGAGCGAAATGGATGATCTGGCGGCGTTCGCCGTGCTGATCGAGGCCGGCAGCTTCACCCTGGCGGCGCAGCGGCTGGGCTGCAGCAAGGGGCAGTTGTCCAAGCGCATCAGTCAGTTGGAGGCGCAGTTTTCCGTGGTCTTGCTGCAGCGCACGACCCGACGCCTGAGCCTGACGGCGGCGGGCGCGGCGCTGTTGCCGCAGGCCCAGGCGCTGGTCGCCCAGGCGGAGCGCGCGCGTCAGGCGCTGGCGCGGCTCAAGGACGACATGGCCGGCCCAGTGCGCATGACGGTGCCGGTGTCCCTGGGAGAGACGTTCTTCGACGGCCTGTTGCTGGAGTTTTCGCAGAAGTACCCCGACGTGCAGATCGAACTGGAGCTGAACAACAACTTCCGTGACCTGGCCCGGGACAGCTTTGACCTGGCCGTGCGCACCGACGTGGCCAACGACGAGCGGCTGGTGGCCAGGCCACTGTTGGCCTGGCAGGAAATGACCTGCGCCAGTCCGGCCTACCTGGAACGCTACGGCGAGCCGGCGACTCCGCAGGCGCTGGCCGAGCACCGTTGCCTGCTCAACAGCCACTACAGCGGCCGCGAGGAATGGCTGTACCACCAGCGGCACGAACTGCTTCGGGTGAAGGTGTCCGGGCCGTTTGCCAGCAACCACTACAACCTGCTGAAGAAGGCGGCGCTGGCTGGCGCCGGCATCGCCCGGCTGCCGTCGTACCTGTTGCCGACGGAATTGGCTGACGGTCGGTTGCGATGGCTCCTGCGGGATTTCCAGACCCGGCGCATGCCCATGTACCTGGTGCATCCGTATCAGGGCGGGCTGCCCAAGCGCACCCAGGTGCTGGCGGACTACCTGGTCGGCTGGTTCAAGCGCAGCGGCGAGGCGCTGGACAGGCTTTAGCGGCCAGGCCGCCATCCCTGTAGGAGCGAGCCTGCTCGCGATGGCGCTGTGTCAGCCGACGCATGTACTGACTGACCCGCCGCCATCGCGAGCAGGCTCGCTCCCACACAGGCAGTCATTTGTTCAGCCGGGCAATCAGGTGGTCGATCGACAGCTTGCCAGGCCCCGTCGCCATCAGGTACAGCAACAGCGCCGCCCAGGTGCCGTGGGTCGGGTAGGCGTCCGGGTAGACGAACAACTGGATGGTCAGGGTCATGCCCAGCAGCGCCAGCGCCGAAAAGCGGGTGGCGAAACCGAGCAGGATCAGGATCGGGAAGAAGTGCTCGGCGAACGCCGCCAGGTGCGCGGCGAGTTCCGGCGACAGCAGCGGCACGTGGTATTCGCTCTGGAACAGCGGCACCGTCGAGTCCGCCAGGTGCGGCCAGCCGAGTTCGAAGGTGCCGTCGATCAGGTCGATGGCCAGGCCTTCGACCTTGGTCTGTCCGGATTTCCAGAACACCGCGGCAATGGAAAAACGCGCGATGAAGGCGATCAGGCTGTGGGGAATCCGTTCCAGCAGCGCGATGGCGCGGGCGATCAAGTGGCTCATGGCGACACCTTGGGGTTCAAGTGGGTGATGGCGTTTCGGCTGATCAGCAGGGCCAGGGTCTGGCTGAGGTCGAAGGCCGGAAGGTCCGCCAGTGCCTGCCCCAGCGGTTGGCCGTGAAGCAGGCAGCGGATGAAGCGGCTTGCGCCGGGCTCGAGGGCGAACACCTCGACGTCGAGGCCGTGGCGCAGGATCAGCGCGTGCTGCGCACAGGCCAGGTCGATCCCGGCCAGCGTTGCGTCCTGCTGGTGCGCAGCCCAGATGTCCACCACGGCGAAGGCCGAATCGAGCAGGTGCAGCGAGGGATGCAGGCCGATGCACAGATCGTTGACGGTGCCGGGATCGGCGAAGGCGTCGGCGATCCGCTCATGGGGCAGCGGCGGGGCATCGGCGGCGTGATAGGCGACGGTGCGCAGGCGTTCCAGCCGGGTGACATCCGCCAGATAAGGCACACCGGCGGCGGGTTCGAAACCTTCGATGAAGTCCGCCAGGCCTTCGCCGTACTCGCTCATGACCGGGCTGCGGGGCGGTTGATCCTGCAGGAACAGCGCGGCCATGGCCCGGAAGAAATCGTCGCCGACCAGTTCGGCCACCACCGGGTAGCTGTCGGCCAGGGCACTGATCAACGAGCTCTGCACGTTGTTGCGGTACACCGCGAAACGGCTCGCCGGGTCGGCGCCGTTGGCGCTGCACAGGCCTTCGGGGCAGGGCCGGCGGCTATCGAGCAAGGCTGCGCTGAACACAGCTTGATCGCTCATGGGTGCCCCCCTGCGGCCAGCAGCATCTCATCGGCCTGGCGCGCCTCGGCCAGCAACACATTGAAGGCCGGGACGTGATTGTCCCGTTCGATGAGGGTCGCCACCGGGCCGGTGCGTTGCAGCGCTTGCCGGTACAGGGCCCAGACTGCCTGGTCGACGGGGGCGCCATGGTCGTCGATCAGCAGGCGGTCGCCGAGGCTGTCGGCATCTTCGGCGAAACCGGCCAGATGGATCTCGCCGACCGCGTGCAGCGGCAGCGCCTCAAGGTAGGCCAGCGGATCGCGCTGATGATTGATGCAGGAAACGTAGACGTTGTTGACGTCCAGCAGCAGGCCGCAGCCGCTGCGCCGGATGATTTCGTGGAGGAAGTCTGCCTCGTCGAAGGTCGAGTGCCGGAAGGCCAGGTAGGTGGCGGGGTTTTCCAGCAGCATCGGCCGCTTGAGGGCGTTTTGCACCTGGTCGATGTGGTCGCAGACGCGGTTCAGCGTCGGTGTGTCGTAGGCCAGGGGCAGCAGGTCGTTGAGGAACACCGGGCCGTGGCTCGACCAGGCCAGGTGTTCGGAAAAGGCATGGGGTTGGTAGCGTTCGATCAGCGCCGCCAGACGCTGGAGATGCCGGGCGTCCAGCGGGCCTTCGCCGCCGATGGACAGTCCGACGCCGTGCAGCGACAGCGGAAGGCGTTCGCGGATCAGCCCCAGGAAGTGATGGAACGGGCCGCCGGCCACCATGTAGTTTTCGGCGTGGACCTCGAAGAAGCCGATGTCCGGGCGGGTGTCGAGCACTTCATCGAAGTGCCCGGTCTTGAGCCCCAGGCCGGCACGGGCCGGGAGCCCGGTGAGGGCTGCCCGAGTGCGGGGGCAGGATGTGATCATGATCGACACTCGGGCAGCCGTCGGATCAGGCCTTGGCCTTGAACGCTTCGAGCTGGCCGAAGCCGGTCGGCGAGGTCTTGCTTTCGGTGGTGGTGCAGGTGCCCTTCGGCACCAGTTTCCAGGCGTTGGACTGGTAGTCCATCTTGGCGGTGCCGGCGCAGGTGGTGCCTGGGCCGGCGGCGCAGTTGTTCTTGCCTTTCATGGCCACGCCGAAGCATTTCTCCATGTTGTCGTCGGCGGCGTGGGCGGTGGAGACAGTGGCCAGGCTCAGGGCGGAACCGAGGGCCAGGACGAGGGCGGTGGCGGACAGGGTGCGGGTGGTGGCGGTCATGGTGTTTCTCCGGTTGGGTTTGGGTTCTGCAAGCGAAGTGCGCTTGCTTGCCCCACTAGAGAAACGACCTCGCGATGCGTTACACGCGATCCCGAATTTTTTTCGAAAAATCTTCGATGCGCCGATTTTTCCTGTGGGAGCGAGCCTGCTCGCGATGGCGTCGCGTCAGTCGGCGAATTCGTTGGCTGACCCACCGCCATCGCGAGCAGGCTCGCTCCTACAGTGGATTTGAGTCGTATAGAGCACCCGGGCATAAGCGCCGGGCGGTCATCGTGAACGGATCTAGGTACCTGTAATTTCTGACAGTCAAGCACGGTAAATGACAGGCACAAAAAAACGGCCCCAAAGGGCCGTTTCCTGTTCACCGCAACCGCTTACCCCCCCAGATACGCCTCGCGCACCTTAGGATCGGTCAGCAGCGCTTCGCCGGTGCCCTGCATCACTACCCGGCCATTCTCCAGCACGTAGGCGCGGTCGGCGATCTTCAGCGCCTGGTTGGCGTTCTGCTCGACCAGGAACACCGTCACCCCGTCCTTGCGCAGCTGTTCGATGATGTCGAAGATCTGCTGGATGATGATCGGCGCCAGGCCCAGCGAAGGCTCGTCGAGCAACAGCAGCTTGGGCTTGCTCATCAGCGCGCGGCCGATGGCGAGCATTTGCTGTTCGCCGCCGGACATGGTGCCGCCGCGTTGGGTGAAACGCTCTTTCAGGCGCGGGAAAAGTCCGAGGACCTTGTCCATCTGTTCCTGATAGTCGCCCTTGTCGGTGAAGAATCCGCCCATGGACAGGTTCTCTTCCACGGTCAGGCGGGCAAACACCCGGCGGCCTTCCGGCACCACGGCGATGCTCTTGCGCATGATCTGCGACGAGTCCAGACCGACCAGTTCCTCGCCCATGTAGCGGATGCTGCCGCTGTGGGCCCGGGGCGAGCCGCACAGGGTCATCAGCAGGGTGGACTTGCCGGCGCCGTTGGCGCCGATCAGGGTCACGATCTCGCCCTGGCGGACTTCGACGTTGACGCTGTGCAGGGCCTGGATCTTGCCGTAGAAGGTGGAAACGTTTTCGAACTGCAGCATTTACGCTTCCCCCAGGTAGGCTTTGATCACTTCGGGATTGTCGCGGATCTGTTCCGGCGTGCCGTTGGCCAGGGGCGTGCCCTGGTTGATCACGACGATGTGGTCGGAAATGCTCATGACCAGCTTCATGTCGTGCTCGATCAGCAGCACGGTGACGTTGTGCTCTTCGCGCAGCACGCTGATCAGCGCCTTGAGGTCTTCGGTCTCCTTGGGGTTCAGGCCGGCCGCCGGTTCGTCGAGCATGAGGATCCGCGGACGGGTCATCATGCAGCGGGCGATCTCCAGGCGGCGCTGCTGACCGTAGGCCAGGGTGCCGGCGGGACGGTTGGCGAACTCCTTGAGGTTGACCTTGTCCAGCCAGTAGCCGGCGTACTCCATGGCTTCCTGCTCGCTCTTGCGGAACGACGGGGTCTTGAACAGACCGGACAGGAAGTTGGTGTTCAGGTGGCGGTGCTGGGCGATCAGCAGGTTCTCCAGGGCCGTCATTTCCTTGAACAGCCGCACGTTCTGGAAGGTGCGCACCACGCCCTTGAGCGCGATCTTGTGGCCCGGCAGGCCCTGGATCGGCTCGCCGTCCAGCAGGATGCTGCCGCCGGTGGGCTGGTAGAAGCCGGTCAGGCAGTTGAACACGGTGGTCTTGCCCGCGCCGTTCGGCCCGATCAGCGCCACCACTTGTTTCTCTTTCACGGTCAGGGCCACGCCATTGACCGCCAGCAGGCCGCCGAAGCGCATGCTCAGGTTTTCGACTTTCAGGATCTCGCGGCTCATTTGCGCAACTCCATGTGTGGGCGTTGCATCGGCAGCAGACCTTGTGGACGCCAGATCATCATCAGCACCATCAGGGCACCGAACATCAGCATCCGGTACTCGCTGAACTCACGCATCATTTCCGGCAGCAGGATCATCACCACGGCGGCGAGGATCACGCCCAACTGCGAGCCCATGCCGCCCAGCACCACGATGGCGAGGATGATCGCCGACTCGATGAAGGTGAACGACTCCGGGGTCACCAGGCCTTGGCGCGCGGCGAAGAAGCTGCCGGCGAAACCGGCGAAGCTGGCGCCCAGGGTGAAGGCCGAGAGCTTGATCACGGTCGGGTTCAGGCCCAGCGCGCGGCAGGCGATCTCGTCTTCGCGCAGCGCTTCCCACGCGCGGCCGATCGGCATGCGCAGCAGGCGGTTGATGATGAACAGCGCGCCCAGGGCCAGCAGCAGGGCCACCAGGTACAGGAACACCACTTTGCTCACCGGGTTGTAGGTCAGCCCGAAGAACTCGTGGAAGGTCTGCATGCCTTCGCTGGCCGAGCGTTCGAAGCTCAGGCCGAAGAAGGTCGGCTTGGGGATGTTGCTGATGCCGTTCGGGCCGCCGGTGAGGTCGGTGAGGTTACGCAGGAACAGACGGATGATCTCACCGAAGCCCAGGGTCACGATGGCCAGGTAGTCACCGCGCAGGCGCAGCACCGGGAAGCCCAGCAGGAAGCCGAAGGTGGCCGCCATCAGGCCGGCGATCGGCAGGCACAGCCAGAAGCTCCAGCCGAAGTAGTGCGACAGCAGCGCGTAGCTGTAGGCGCCCACGGCGTAGAAGCCCACGTAGCCCAGGTCGAGCAGGCCGGCCAGGCCCACCACGATGTTCAGGCCCAGGCCCAGCAGGACGTAGATCAGGATCAGGGTGGCGATGTCCACCGCGCCGCGCGAGCCGAAGAACGGCCAGATCAGCGCGACCACGATCAGGCCGACGATGATCCAGCGCTGGGTGCGCGGCAGGGTCAGGAACTGACTGACCTTGGGCGAGACCAGCGGGCCGCGGTCGGTGCGCATCAGCGCACTGAACTGTTCGCTGAACAGCACCCGCAGGAACATCAGCACCGAGCACAGGGCGATGACGGTCAGCGTCAGCGGGCCGGTGCCGTGCACTTCGAGGTTGATGCCGACGATGCTCAGCTTGAGGCCGAGGACAGGGAAGGCGACGGCCCAGACCAGCAGGGCGCTGAACAGCGCTTGTTTAAGATGTTTGCTCATACTTTCTCAACCTCCGGACGGCCCAGGATGCCGGTCGGCCGGAACAACAGGACCAGGACCAGGAGACCGAACGCCACCACGTCCTTGTATTGGTCGCCGAAGATGTCGGCGCCGAACGCTTCGGCCACACCCAGCACCAGCCCGCCGAGCATCGCGCCCGGAATGCTGCCGATGCCGCCCAGGACCGCTGCGGTGAAGGCCTTCAGGCCCACCAGGAAGCCGGCGTTGGGGTTGATCACGCCGTACTGCATGCTCAGCAGCACGGCGGCGACCGCGGCCAGCGCGGCACCGATGACGAAGGTCAGGGCAATGATGTTGTTGGTGTTGATGCCCAGCAGGTTGGCCATCTTGATGTCCTCGGCGCAGGCGCGGCAGGCGCGGCCCAGGCGGGAACGGGAGATGAACGTGGTCAGGCCGAGCATCGCGATCAGCGTCACGACGAAGACCAGGATCTGCATGTAGGAGATCAGGACTTCCTCGGCGCCGCCCGGACCGAAGGAGAAGCTCCCCGGAATCAGGTTGGGGATGGATTTGTCCTTGGAGTCCTGGGACAGCAGCACGGTGTTCTGCAGGAAAATCGACATGCCGATGGCGGAGATCAGCGGGATCAGACGGTTGCTGCCGCGCAGGGGGCGGTAAGCGACGCGTTCGATGCTGTAGCCGTAGGCACTGGTGACGACGATCGACGCGATGAACGCGGCGGTCATGAGCAGCGGCAGTGAGTGGATGCCCATCATGGCCAGCCCGGCAAGGGCGATGAAGGCCACGTAGGAACCAATCATGTAGACCTCGCCATGGGCGAAGTTAATCATTCCAATGATGCCGTAAACCATTGTGTAGCCAATGGCTATCAACGCATACGTGCTGCCAATGGTCAGTCCATTAACCAGCTGTTGGAAAAAATGATAGATCTCAGGCATTACAGCGCTCCTAAAAACCCGATACGCATTTCACTGGTGGAGTCATGTTCCGGCCCTGTGCTGTGTTCTGTGGCCACATTTGCACGGAGCGTTTGCCAGCGAACCGCTGGTGACGGTTTTAAGATTTTCAGGTGAACCAGCGCCCGGATCGCGGGCGACTGGCCCATAAACCTCGTAAAACAAAGCCCACTGCTCGCACAGTGGGCTCACTGACCAGTAATGCCAGGCTTACTGAGGGGAAACTTCGGTCTTGGGCTTGCCGAAGTGCCACTGGTAGACCACGAACTTGAAGTCCTTCAGGTCGCCCTTGGCGTCGTAGGACAGCTCGCCGGTCGGCGTCTTGAAGGTGCCGGCGTGGATGGCTTCGGCCACCTTGGCGGTGTCTTCGGACTTGGCGGCCTTGATGCCTTCGGCGATCAGTTCGACGGCGGAGTAGGCCGGGAACACGAACGGACCGCTCGGATCCTTGCCGTCAGCCTTGACGGCGTCGACGATGGCCTTGTTCGCAGGGTCGGCGTCGAAGGACTTCGGCAGGGTCACCAGCAGGCCTTCGGAAGCGTCCTGGGCGATCTGCGAGATGGAGTCGTTGCCGACGCCTTCCGGACCCATGAACTTGGCGTTCAGGCCCTTTTCCTTGGACTGGCGCAGGATCAGGCCCAGCTCAGGGTGGTAGCCGCCGTAGTAGACGAAGTCGACGTTGTTTTGCTTGAGTTTCTGGATGATCGAGGAGAAGTCCTTGTCACCGGCGTTCAGGCCTTCGAAGACGGCAACCTTGATGCCTTTCTTCTCCAGGGTCTGTTTGACGGCGGTGGCGATGCCTTCACCGTACTGCTGCTTGTCGTGCAGGACCGCGACGACCTTCGGCTTGACGTGGTCGGCGATGTAGTTGCCGGCCGCAGGGCCCTGGGCGCTGTCCAGACCGATGGTGCGGAACACCAGCTTGTAGCCACGGGTGGTGATGTCGGGGCTGGTGGCCGCCGGGGTGATCATGATCACGCCTTCGTCTTCGTAGATGTCCGAAGCAGGCTGAGTGGAGCTGGAGCACAGGTGACCGACCACGAACTTGACGCCGTCGTTGACCACTTTGTTGGCTACGGCCACGGCTTGTTTAGGGTCGCAGGCGTCGTCGTATTCCTTGGCTTCGAGCATCTTGCCGTCGACGCCGCCCTTGGCGTTGATGTCCTTGATGGCTTGCTTGGCGCCGACGAACTGCATGTCGCCGTACTGGGTCACCGGGCCGGTCTTGGGACCTGCGATACCGATCTTGATGGTGTCGGCGGCGAACGAATGGCTGGCCACCCCGGCCAGAACCATAGCGGCAAACAGTTTGGAAATCTGCTTAGTAGCCTTAGTCATAGTGCTCCACTCTTGCTGTTGTATTTTTTAGAGTCCTGGCGCCGTAGCAGCAGAACCGGGTCCGATATCTTTGCGATACCTTCCGGAAATGCCCCCGGCAACTGTACCGGTACAGTGTAGAGCGCCGGTCGTTGGCCTGGGAAGCTGGCGCCAGGGGGCAAATCCTGAGGGTGTCGCTTTGATGAAAGAAAAAGACAGAATTGCGGCGGGGCGTTCAGGGGGCTTATGCCCCAATCATCGGCATTCCTTGGCGTTCCTGCTCTTTTCGTTCGGTACAGCCGTTTCCTACCGGGTTTTTCTGCCGGACCACCGACGTTATCATTCGCGCCGATTTCTTTTCCGGACAGTCCCATGAATCAAGAACCTAGCACCCTCTATGCCAAGCTGCTTGGTGAAACCGCATCGATCCGCTGGAAAGAGCTGGAGCGCTTCTATGCCCAGGGTGCCCTATTGTGGGTCGATCCCGGGCTGGATCTGATCGCGGTCGCCGAGGCCGTGGCGTCGGACGAGGGCGAGAAAGTGGCCGCCTGGCTGGCCGCCGAGAAGGTCGCCAAGCTCTCTGAAACGCGGGCGCTGGACATTTTCGGGCGCGACCCCGAGATGTGGGCAGTGGTGGTGCGGCCGTGGATTCTGATCCAGGAAAGGGCGACGGAGTGACAGCGTGCACCGATTGTGTGCGTGATGTCGTCGGCGAAAAGTGTGTAGCCGAGTAGCGTGATGGCACGTTGCCGTAGAGAAATGCCACAAGCGGAGGTGGCATCACGGTGACGTAAACGTAACGGGAACAGTTCATCGGGCAGCCTGAGGGCTGCTCAATTGTTTCTGGATGTTTGAAGGGCTGAAATTTTGAGGGTGTTTTCTGGCCCCATCGCTGGCAAGCCAGCTCCCACAGGTTTGGTGGCGCTCACAATAATGGTGTTCACCTGGATCTTGTGGGAGCCGGCTTGCCGGCGAAGGGGGCAACTCGGTCTGTAGTCAGGCCGAGTAGGTGCGCCCGGTATGGCTGTTGAGCGAGATGACTTTGGTCTTGCCGATCCGGTGACGGTAGATCTCGCGCAGGTACTTGATCGCTTTCTTCACGCAATCGCGGGAAAGGCGGATGTCGTTGATCGAGACGAACTTCTCTTTGTCGTTGATCAGCTCGCGGTACTTCTTCTCGTACATCGGCTTGATCGCGTACCAGTTGGTGTCGAGGATCTTCGCCGGGTTCTCGAATTCGTTGAGCAGGTCGTCGATCCGGTCTTCGTCGAAGTCCTCGTGGACGATGAAGTCCAGGATCGAGTTGTCCAGGGTCTCGTCGAAGCGGTACGGGTTCTTCGCGAAGCAACGCTTGATGAACGCCACGATCAGGGTCAGGAAGTCGTCCGACAGGCACGGGCTCTTGGCGATCAGGGTGGTCAGCGACAGGTTGGCCGAGGCGCCGATCACCAGCGCGTAGCGTTTGAGCGTGGTGTTGGGGAACAGGCTGTTGAGGTGGGTCTTCAACCGGTTCAGGTCCATGTACGACAGCTTGTAGTCCTTGGGCAACGAGACGATCGAGACCACCGACGAGCAGTTCTTGAAGAAGTGCAGGTCGTGCAGGGCCGCCGCGTCGTAGCCGGAGTTCTTGTACTGCTCCAGCGAGGCGCGGTAGCGCTTGGACTCGATCGGCAGCAGGCTGATGCCTTCGATGGCCTGGGTGACCTTGTTGAAGTGCGGCAGGTCGATGGAGCGGAAGAACAGGTCGTCGATGTTCAGGCGCTGCGGCTCCTTGTCGAACACCTTGAACTTGTCGCTGCTCGGCGGCGGGGTCTCCGGCACCACGGACTCGGCGTAGGCGATGGCCACAGGGCCCGCCAGGCTCATGAACAGGTCGTTGGCGTCCAGGCGGATGGTCTCGCCGATGTCGATGCCGGCGCGGCGGAAGTAGTTCTGGTCGTAGTCGGTGGTCACCGCCTGCGCCGTCAGGATGTTGAAGATCTGCTGCGAGATGTACTGGTTGGCGTGCTTCTCCATCGCATTGACGTCAATGTTCTGGATGTTGCCGTCATCGTTCTCTTCGGCGTAACGCATGATGTCGTTGGAGATCAGCATCATGGCGTTCCAAGGGCGGATGCGGCCCATGACGCTGGCTTCGCTGCTGTCTTCGTTGGCGAAGTTGTACGAGAAATCCCATTCTTCCGACAGGTACTTGCACAGCAGGCGGCCGGCGTTGATGTGCAACGCTTCGGACATTTCGCTGCGGTGGTCGGAGATGTTCGGCAGCACGCAAATGCCGCTGGTGAAGATCGGCTCGAACACGAACGAGTGGCCGCTCTTGCCGTCGTGCTCGTCCATCGGCTTGGTGTCGAACGTCTTGTTCATGTACGAGTGCTGCTGGGCCAGGCCGAATTCCGAGGCCATGCCGGAGCCTGTGCCGCCGCCGGCGCTGAAGATCGAGAAGTACAGGCGCGACTGGTTGGCCTTGATGCCGCAGCTGTCGATCAGGTACGAGTGGATCATTTTCCAGTCGGGGCTGGAGAAGCGCTGGGTGTCCTTGTTCAGGATGATCTTGGCCAGGTACTGGCCCAGGATCGGTGCGTTGCCCGCGCCGCCGGCGTGGACTTCGGACAGGTCCATGATCTTCATCTTGCTGTAGTCGCGCAGGAACCCGGTCTTCTCGCCCTTGCGCGAGAAGCGGATGCGCCCGGCGATGTCCTTGTCCAGGTCGCCGAGCATCACCAGCGGCTCCACCAGGAACACCGGTTTGCTGGCCTTGTTCGGGCCGATCCGCAGGTTGGTGCGGATCCACTGGGCCGGGCTGTAGCCCTTGTCGGCCAAGCGGCGGTCGACGGCCCGGTCCTCGTTGTTGAATTCGTTGAGGTAGAACTTGCGCGCGTTGTACACCAGCTCCGCCACGTCCAGGGCGATGTTGGAGCCGCAGCGGCCCAGGCCGATCAGGCACACCGACGGGAATTCCTGGTCGTTGTGCTGTTCGTTGTCGCCTTCCAGGTGCGGCGGGCGCGGGAACACCAGGTCACGCAGGCCGTCGAGGTTGTCGAGGATGCGGTCGGTGTTGGTTTCGGTGAAGTACAGGTACTGCTGGGTGCCCAGCGGACGCGAGGGTGGCAATGGCTTCGACGGCGATGGCGACGGGCTGTTCGCCGCCGGGCTCAGGGTCAGATCGGATACCGCAGTGGCCGGATTGTTCTTGGAAGTCATTGGGCGCCATTTACCTGGACTGGTTGGCCCGGCGACCGCTGTCGCCGAACCTCACGGAATGGAATCTCGCGTCTGTTTGCTGCGCGTGTTTGGCCCGGATTCCGGGCCGTTGGCCTGGGTGTCGTCCGGGGGAATCCTTTCCTGATTGATGATGGATCGGCCATGATTCGGCGATCTTTAATAAAAAGGAGGCTAAATGATGTCAACGCTACCTTCGTTGGGGTTCGCCGGGATCGGCCTGATGGGCCTGCCGATGTGCCGGCGGCTGCTGGCCGCGGGCTATCCGCTGACGGTGTGGAACCGCAACCCGGCCAAATGCGCGCCGCTGGTGGAAGCCGGCGCCCGGCAGGTGGCGACCCCCGCCGAACTGTGCGCTCAGGCCGATGTGGTGATGCTGTGCCTGGCCGACACGGCGGTGGTGCGCGAGGTGGTGTTCGGCCCGGCGGGCATCGCCGAAGGCGCGAAGGGCGGTCAGTTGCTGGTGGACTTCTCCAGCCTGGAGCCCACCGCCACCCGCGAGATGGCCGCCGAGCTCCGTGGCCGCACCGGCATGGGCTGGCTCGATTCGCCGGTGTCCGGCGGGGTGGCCGGCGCCGAGGCCGGCAGCCTGGCGATCATGGTCGGCGGCGAGGCGGCGGACCTTGAGCGGGTGCGCCCGGCGCTGATGAGCCTGGGCCAGCGCGTGACCCATATGGGCGGCGTCGGCGCAGGCCAGGTGACCAAGGCCTGCAACCAGATGATCGTGGCCTGCAATGCCCTGGTGATCGCCGAAGTGGTGGCGCTGGCCGAAAGTGCCGGGGTGGATGCGGGCCTGATCGCCGAAGCCCTGGCCGGCGGGTTCGCCGATTCCAAGCCGTTGCAGATCCTCGCCCCGCAGATGGCCGCCAGCCGCTTCGAGCCGGTGAAGTGGCACGTGCGCACGCTGCTCAAAGATCTGGACACGGCAGTGAAGTTTTCCCGGGAGACCGGTTCGGCCACGCCGCTCAGCGGATTGGCCGCACAACTGATGCGCCTGCATGGGAGCCAGGGCTTTTTGCAGCAGGATCCAGCGACACTGGTGCAGATGTACCGTGGGCCCGACTCAGCGGATTGACCGTGTGGGCGTGCTTGCGCTGGTCGATTTCCTCCAGCACCGGCCGCAGTTCACTCAGCGGCACCGGGCGGCTGAGCAGGTAGCCCTGGATGAAATCGCAGCCCGAGCGCTCCAGGAATTCGTATTGCTCCAGGCTTTCCACGCCTTCGGTGACCACCTGCAAGTGAAGGGTGTGGGCCATGACGATGATCGCCTGGACGATCTCCATGTCGGCGGTGGCCTTGGGGATGTCGAGGATGAACGAGCGGTCGACCTTCAGGGTGTTCAGCGGCAGGCGCTTGAGGTAGGCCAGCGACGAGTAGCCCGTGCCGAAGTCGTCGATCGACAGCGACACGCCGAGGGCGCGGATCTGGCGCAGCAGCACCAGGGTGTTGGCGATGTTGCCCATCAAGGCGTTTTCGGTGACCTCCAGCTCCAGCCGTTCGGGTGAGACCCCGGCGGTGCGCAGGGCGGTTTCGATCTCGTCGGCCAGCTCTTCCCGCGCCAGGTTCAGCGGCGAGCAGTTCCAGGCGATCTTCAGTTCGTCGCAGCCGTGGCGGGACAACTCGCCCAGGTCTTCGCAGGCCTTGCGCAGCACCCAGTTGTCCAGCTCGGCGATCAGACCGTTGGTCTCGGCGATGGCGATGAACCGGTCCGGGGTCAGTAGGCCGTGCACCGGATGTTGCCAGCGCACCAGCGCCTCAAGCTTGGTGACCCGGCCGCTGCGCAGCTCGAGGATCGGCTGGTAATGCAGGGTCAGGCCGTTCTCCTCGCGCAGGGCCAGGCGCAGTTCCTCTTCCAGCTGCAGTTCCAGGGTGGCGCGGTTCTTCAGGTTGGCGTTGAAGAAGTGCAGGCCGTTGCGCCCGGCGCCCTTGGATTGGTACAGCGCCAGGTCCGCGTGCTTGAGCAGCTCTTCGCAGGTGGTGCCGTCCTCCGGGAACAGGCTGATGCCGATGCTGGTGGTCATCACCATCCGCCGCCCGGCCAGTTCGATCGGCTCCTTCATCTTGTGCATGATGCGCTGGGCCAGGTTGCGCGCCTCCTCACGGTCGCGCAGGCCGATGAGGATGCAGAATTCGTCGCCGCCGAACCGGGCGACCACGTCCTCATGGCTGCGCACCGATCCTTTTATGTGCCGGGCGATGACCTTGAGCAGCTCGTCGCCGGCGTCGTGGCCGAGGCTGTCGTTGATGCGCTTGAAATGGTCGATGTCGAGGAACATCACCGCCAGCATTCCGCCTTCCTTGGTCTTCTGGCTGAGCTTTTCGGCGAAGATCTGATTGAAGCCGCGGCGGTTGATCAGGTTGGTCAACGCGTCGTAGTTGGCCACCTGCTGCAATGACATGCGCGCCTGGTCCAGCTGGGTGAGCAGGGTGTTGACCCGGCGCAGGTCGTTTTCCTTGTGCTGCAGTTTCTTGTCGGCCAGCGCCGCGCTGATGGCGCTGCCGAGGATCAGCAGGGTGATCAGCGCCACCGTGAGACCCAGTTGCATGTGCCCGGACTGCGGCGGCAACGCCGGCAGGCTGTTCTCCGGCAGCACCAGTTGCAGGGCGGCCATGCCGGTGAAGTGCATGCTCAGGATGCCGGCGCCGAGGATCAGCGCCGCCGCGTACTTGAGCAGTTGCAGGTACAGGCCGGCGCCGTCGCGCAGGCGGCCGGCCACCCACAATGCGGCGAAGCTGGCGCCGATGGCGATCAGGATCGACACCGTGAACAGGGTGGGGTCGTACCAGGCCGTGGCGGCGGAGCGCATGGCCGCCATGCCGACGTAATGCATGCCGGCGATGCCCAGGCCGATGACGACGGCGGTCTTGAGGTATTGCAGCAGGCTCGGTTGCGCCTCGCTCAGGGTGTGCATCGCCAGCCACGAGGCGAAGAGCGCGATCAGCAGGGAAAACAGCGTGACGGGCAGGTCGTACTGGATGTCGATCGGCGCCTGGAACGCCAGCATGCCGATGAAGTGCATGGCCCAGATGCCGCCGGCCAGGCACAGGGCGCCGATCCAGCGCCAGAAGCGCTGCGAGGCCGGATCTTCGGCGTGCCCGACGCGTTCGGCCATGTCGAGGGTGGCGAAGCTCGCCGCGCAGGCGACGAGGTAGGCCACCAGCACCAGCAAGGCGTCATGTGTGCAATTGAGGATGACCTGCCCGCTCTGCGGCAACTCGGCAACGAACTGTAAACCAAGCCACTCCATAGCATGCCCCGTCTCTGAGTGCGTCCCGAGTGCGTTCCGGCCGCGTCATGAACGCAGACGAACGACTGGAGTATAGAGGCCGAATGTGGGGCGAATGCGGTAGTGGCACATTGGCGCTAATGATTTCGGCATTAGCGTCATAGCGAACGGAACTATAGCCAACGGAACAATAGCCAACGGAACAATAGCCAACGGAGCGATAGCGAGCGGGACTGAGGCTCAGGCGCTCTGTTCGTAAGGCGTCTGCGCCCAGTGCGGCTCCAGCGGCGGCAGGCCGAAGCGGGCGCGGGCCTTGTCGCAGTCGGTGTTCTGTTCGCCGTTTTCCCAGGACGACTCGAACTCCCGGCAAGGGCTGGAGCGCTGCTCGTAGATCGAACAGTGCACCGTGCTGCCCACCTCGCCGACCAGCGCGGTGCAGCGGGGCGACTTGCAGTCCGTGCCGTTCATCGCCACCCGGCTGGGGCTGATCTGCGTCACCAGCTCGTCAGGCACCGTTCCGCCGGCCGAGGCGCACTCGCCCCAGAAAAAGGACACGCGGAAATGGGAACAGCAGGCACCGCAATTCAGACACGGACTGGCTTCGGACATGGTCAGGCATCAAAGGAGGGATGGGAAGGATCCGGACGGATCCGGCGGCTATTCTAGGCTTCGCCGCAGACTTGGGAAGGGGGGCGCAAAAGTATTTTTTCGTTGCCGGATTTTGCCGCAAAAGCCCCGGTTTCCGGGGGATTCCAGGCAATTCAAGGGCTTACGTTTCGTAACATCGCCATGGCCCGGTATCAGGCCGGCGAATGATCACAGACATCCGCCGAACGGCTGACTAGATTGCAGGTTCCGGGCTCGAACGCGTCGGCCGTGCAGCCCACATAACAATAAAAGAGGCGGACCCATGCAGCACTCGACCCAAGCGGCGAATGCCTGGCGCATTCTGTTCCTGCTGTTCCTGGCCAACCTGTTCAACTTCTTCGACCGCACCATTCCGGCGATCATCATCGAACCGATCCGCATGGAATGGCACCTCAGCGATTTTCAGCTGGGGATCGTCGGCACCGCCTTCACCATCGTTTACGCCATCGCCGGCCTGCCGCTGGGGCGCATGGCCGACACCGGCTCGCGCAGCAAACTGATGGGCTGGGGCCTGGCGGCCTGGAGCGCGTTGACGGCGGTCAACGGCATGGTCGGTAGCTTCTGGAGTTTCCTGCTGGTGCGCATGGGCATCGGCATCGGCGAGGCCAGCTATGCGCCGGCCGCCAACTCGCTGATCGGCGATCTGTTCCCTGCCCACCGCCGGGCGCGGGCCATGGGCATTTTCATGCTGGGCCTGCCGCTGGGGCTGCTGCTGGCGTTCTTCACCATCGGCGCGATGGTCAAGGCCTTCGACAGCTGGCGCGCGCCGTTCTTCATCGCGGCGGTGCCGGGGCTGGTTCTGGCGGTGTTCATGTTCTTCATCAAGGAACCCAAGCGCGGCGCGGCGGAGACCGTGCAGGTGTCGCAGGCGCCCGTCGACAGGCCGATCCGCCGGGTGCTGGCGGTGCCGACCTTCCTGTGGCTGGTGATGGCCGGGCTGTGCTTCAACTTCGCCACCTACGCCTGCAACTCGTTTCTGGTGCCGATGCTGCAGCGCTATTTCCTGATGCCGCTGCAGGAGGCGGCGGTCGCCACCGGGCTGATCGTCGGCGTCACCGGGCTCATCGGCCTGACCCTCGGCGGCTGGGTCGCCGACAAGATCCACCAGCGGGTGGCCAACGGTCGGTTGCTGTTCGCCGGGTTCAGCCTGATCGTTTCCACCCTGTGCACGGCCTGGGCGCTGCATGCCGGGCGCATCGAGATCGGCGTGTTCGTGGCGGTGTTCAGTGTCGGCTGGCTGTTTGCCTACAACTTCTACACCTGCGTCTACACAGCGATCCAGGACGTGATCGAACCACGCCTGCGGGCCACGGCGATGGCGCTGTTCTTCGCCGGACTGTACCTGTTGGGCGGGGGCCTTGGGCCGGTGGTGGTGGGAGCCTTGTCGGATCATTTTGCGCAGTCGGCGATGCTGGCGGCGGGCGCGGGGGAAATGAGCGAAGCGTTCAAGGCCGTCGGCCTGCATGACGCGATGTACCTGATCCCGGTGGCGTTGTTCCTGACGATGGTGTTCCTGTTCCTGGCGGCGCGGTGCTTTGTGCGCGACGCCCAGCGGATGAAGACGGGGCTGGCGGCGGTGGTGCCGCAGGGTGAGGCGGCGACGGCGTGATCGCTTTCGCCGGCAGGCGGGCTCTCCCATTGGAACGCCGTTCAGGCTGTGGGAGCCAGCCTGCTGGCGATGCGGCCGTCCGCAGCGCCTGAAAATCCGACAGGCAAACAAAAAGGCCCGCATCGCTGCGGGCCTTTTCGTTTTTTGCCGGAGGGCAGGGTGGATCAGCCCGCCACCAGCACCCGGATCGCTTCCAGGCGCAGGGCGGCCTTGTCCAGCATCGCCAGGCCTTCCTCGCGCTGCTTGCGCAGGGCGACCAGTTCGCTGTCGCGCACGCTCGGGTTGACCGCCTGCAACGCGGTCAGGCGCGCCAGTTCTTCGTCGGTGTCCGCCGCCAGGCGACGGCGGGCCTCGGCCACGCGCTCGGCGTGGCGCGGGGCGATCTTGTCTTCACCGGCGTTGATCCGTGGCGTCAGCTGGTCGCGCTGGGCCTGGATGAACTTGTTGGCGCTGGCGCGGGGCACGCTTTCCAGCTGGTCGTTGAGGGTGTTGAACGACACCCGCGCCGCCAGGTCGTTGCCGTTGGTGTCCAGCAGGCAGCGCAGGGCGGCCGGCGGCAGGTAACGGCCCAGTTGCAGGGCGCGCGGGGCGACGACTTCGCTGACGTAGAGCAGTTCCAGCAGCACGGTGCCGGGCTTGAGCGCCTTGTTCTTGATCAGCGCCACGGCGGTGTTGCCCATCGAGCCGGACAGCACCAGATCCATGCCGCCCTGCACCATCGGGTGTTCCCAGGTGATGAACTGCATGTCTTCGCGCGACAGCGCCTGGTTGCGGTCGTAGGTGATGGTCACGCCTTCGTCGTCGCCCAGCGGGAAGCTGGCGTCGAGCATCTTCTCGCTCGGCTTGAGGATCAGGGCGTTTTCCGAATGGTCTTCGCTGTCGATGCCGAAGGCGTCGAACAGGGTTTCCATGTAGATCGGCAGGGTGAACTGGTCGTCCTGCTCCAGGATCGCCTCGACCAGCGCCTCGCCTTCGCCAGCGCCGCCGGAGTTGAGCTCCAGCAGACGGTCGCGACCGGTGTGCAGTTCGGCTTCCAGGCGCTGGCGCTCGGTGCGCGCCTCGTCGATCAGGGCTTGCCACTGGCCGTCGTCGGCCTCTTCCAGCAGCGGCAGCAGGCGCGGGCCGAACTGATGCTGCAGGGCGTTGCCGGTCGGGCAGGTGTTGAGGAACGCGTTCAGCGCCTCGTGATACCACTGGAACAGGCGCTCCTGCGGGCTGGTCTCCAGGTACGGCACGTGCAGCTCGATGACGTGCTTCTGGCCGATCCGGTCCAGACGCCCGATGCGCTGTTCCAGCAGGTCCGGGTGCGACGGCAGGTCGAACAGCACCAGGTGGTGGGAGAACTGGAAGTTGCGGCCTTCGCTGCCGATCTCGGAGCAGATCAGCACTTGGGCGCCGAACTCTTCGTCGGCGAAGTAGGCGGCGGCGCGGTCACGCTCCAGGATGCTCATGCCTTCATGGAACACCGTGGCCGGGATGCCGGAACGCACGCGCAGGGCGTCTTCCAGGTCCATCGCGGTTTCGGCGTGGGCGCAGATCACCAGCACCTTGGTGCGTTTGAGCATCTTCAGCTGGTCGATCAGCCACTCGACGCGCGGGTCGAATTTCCACCAGCGTTCCTCTTCGCCGGCGTCCGGCTGGGCCTGGAAGCTGACTTCCGGGTACAGCTCGGCGTGTTCGCCCAACGGCAGTTCGAGGTATTGGTCCGGGCACGGCAGCGGGTACGGATGCAGCTTGCGCTCCGGGAACCCCTGCACGGCGGCGCGGGTGTTGCGAAACAGCACGCGGCCGGTGCCGTGGCGGTCGAGCAGCTCGCGCACCAGGCGGGCGCTGGCTTCGCTGTCGCCGTCGTTGACGGCGGCGAGCAGCGCTTCGCCCTCGGCGCCGAGGAAGTCATGGATGGTCTTGTGCGCGGCGGGCGAGAGGCGGCCCTTGTCGAGCAGTTCCTGCACGGCTTCGGCCACCGGGCGATAGTTGTCGCTCTCGGCGCGGAAGGCGGCCAGGTCGTGGAAACGGTTCGGGTCCAGCAGGCGCAGGCGGGCGAAGTGGCTGTCCTGGCCCAGTTGCTCCGGGGTGGCGGTGAGCAGCAGCACGCCGGGAATCACTTCGGCCAATTGCTCGACCAGCGCGTACTCCGGGCTGGCCTTCTCTTCGTGCCAGACCAGGTGGTGCGCTTCGTCGACCACCATCAGATCCCAGCCGGCGGCGAACAGGGCGTCCTGGGCCTTTTCGTCGTCGACCAGCCATTCCAGCGCAACCAGCGCCAGTTGGGTGTCTTCGAACGGGTTGGCGGCATCGCTCTCGATGAAGCGCTCTTCATCGAACAGCGCGACCTGCAGGTTGAAGCGGCGGCGCATCTCCACCAGCCATTGGTGCTGGAGGTTCTCCGGCACCAGGATCAGCACGCGGTTGGCGCGGCCCGACAGCAACTGACGGTGGATCACCAGGCCGGCTTCGATGGTCTTGCCCAGGCCCACTTCGTCCGCCAGCAGTACCCGCGGCGCGATGCGGTCGGCGACTTCACGGGCGATGTGCAGCTGGTGGGCGATCGGTTGCGCCCGGGAGCCGCCCAGGCCCCAAAGGGTGGACTGCAACTGGCGGCTGGTGTGTTCCAGGGTGTTGTAGCGCAGGGAGAACCACGACAGCGGGTCGATCTGCCCGGCGAACAGGCGGTCGCTGGCCAGACGGAACTGGATGAAGTTCGACAGCTGGGTCTCCGGCAGGGTGACCGCTTCGTTCTGCCCGTTGAGGCCGTGGTAGACGAGCAGGCCGTTGGCGTCCTCGACTTCGCGCACGGTCATCTTCCAGCCTTCGAAGTGGGTGATGGTGTCGCCCGGCGAAAAGCGTACGCGGGTCAGGGGCGCATTCCTTAGCGCGTACTGGCGGGTGTCGCCAGTGGCCGGGTAAAGCACGGTCAACAAGCGGCCGTCCTGTGCCAGAACGGTGCCTAAACCAAGCTCTGCTTCGCTGTCACTGATCCAGCGTTGCCCCGGTTGATACTGCTGCGCCATGCTGCCTGACTCCCACCTTGAAAAAGCGGGCTATCTTAACGGAATGAGGCTCCGAGGCCAAAGGATTAGGAGCCGTGCCCGGCTTTTAGCTGCCAGCGGCAAACTGAGGGAAGCGTAGGTCATGCATCGGATTCGCGGACGCCGGCGGCACTGTTCGATGCCGATCCGGTCACAAGTTTTCGACCGGTGGCTCAAGGCGTGCCGGGTGCCGCCGATAGCCTGCTGACAGGAGACCCTTCATATGCTGCCACCGATGCTCCCCCTGAGCGCCGTGCCGATCACTTCCCAGCAGGATCCGATCCGCCAGCGGCCGGACATCCCTCCGGTGGTGCCGGTGCAGGAAAGCTCCAACGAAAGCACCATCGACCTGCAAAAGCGCGATCCGGAAGAGGACGGCCTGCTGCTGCGCGAGGAGCAGCGCCGCCAGCAGGAGCGCGACCGCCGCCGGCGCGAGGCCGACGAGGATCCTGAGGAGCACTTGGCCGTGCCCGGCACCGAACTCAACGCCGACAACACCGTGCCGGTGGTGCCGCTGATGGAAGACCAGCCGCGCCAGGGGCTGTGGGTCGACATCGAGATCTGACCCGGGCGGTACATCAATTGTCGAGGTTCATGCGCTGCGGGCTCTGGTCAGCGCCGACGCCAGGCCGCATCATGGGCGCAGTCCTGTCGTTGACGCGGCAGTTGCGATCCTTCCACCCATGCACCGAACGCCATGAGCCAAGACGACAAGCTGATCGACCTCAACGCCGAACGCGCCAAGCGGGTTCACGACCTCAACGACAAGCGCCTGAACGAAGTGCGCCAGGCTTTCGAACAGGCGATGCCGTTGGGCAAAGCCAAGAAAAAGCCGAAAAACAAACCGAAAAAGCGTTGATCTCCCCTGCATCCGTTGATGCAGGTCATTTATTCCCCTTCCTTCCCCCCGCGCATCGACCGGCATTGATCCCGGTCAATTTCTCCCCCCGTCCGATTGGTTAACTTAGCTCCATCGCAACAGAGCAGGGGCCAGGAGGCCAGTGTCATGTTTTTCGATAACGTGGTGTTTGCCGGCGTCCTGACCGTTGGCCTCATGGTTGTGTTTTTTGCAGGGTTTGGAATTTTTATCTGGAAGGATGCGAATAAACGCAAAAAACCGTAGGTCCTTTTGGATTGATGAGCACGCAAGGCATTTTGGGCAACTTCGGTTGCCCTTTTTTTTGCCTGCGGTTTTTTGGGGTTGGCCTTGGCGGCTTCTGGGCCGACCAGGCTACGGTTTGGTTGAGTACATATCCGTTTCTGCGGTAACGGCGGCTTAGGGTTCCGCCCTTACGGCGGGTCACTTTTTTCAGACGCCAAAAAAGTAACCAAAAACGCTGGCCCCGGCGTTCGGCCCCTCGCTGAGGCTCGGGGTTCCTTCGCTCCGGGATTCATCCGGGGGCATCGGCTACGGTTTGCTTCGCTGCACCTCCTTCCGATGTGTTTGGCTGCGCCAAACGGCGCTGCGCGCCCACCCCCGGATGAACCCCTCCGCTCAGCCTTCCGAAGGGGCCGGCAGATCAAGATCAAAAGCTAGGCGAGCTGACACTCGGCCTTTTGATACGTGCGCGATGGCGGCCTGACAGCCGACCAACCTCTACCTGATTGCACCCGATCCAACTGTGGAAGCTGGCTTGCCAGCGATGGCGGCCTGATAGCCGACCAATCTCTCCCTGACTGCCCCCAATCCAACTGTGGGAGCCAGCCTGCTGGCGATGACGGCCTGACAGCCGACCTGTTTCTGACTGGCCGACACAATTCCCTGTGGGAGCTGGCTTGCCAGCGATGGCGGCCTGACAGCCGACCAATCCCTCCCAGACCACCTCAATCCCTGTGGGAGCCAGCCTGCTGGCGATGGCGGCCTGGCAGCCAACCAATCTCTCTCTGACCACCCCAATTCCTGTGGGAGCTGCGGTGCGACGACTCGACTTGCCAGCGACGGCGGCCTGCCAGCCGACCAATCCCTCCCTGACCACCTCAATCCCCCTGTGGGAGCCAGCCTGCTGGCGATGACGCCCTGCCAGCCAACCCCCTCCACCTGACCGCCCCCGCTCAGGCAACAAAAAAGGCGTGACCCTCTCGGATCACGCCTTCTTCAACACCTGTGACGATCAGCTGCCCAGCGCCTTGGACGCCAGCCAGAACAGTCCGGCCGACAGGGCCACGGTGGCCGGCAGGGTCAGTACCCAGGCCAGCAGGATGGTGCGCACGGTGCCGCTCTGCAGGCCGCTCTTGTTGGCGACCATGGTGCCGGCCACGCCCGAGGACAGCACGTGGGTGGTGGACACCGGCAGGCTGAAGATGTTGGCCATGCCGATCATGCACGCGGCGGTGATCTGGGCGGACATGCCTTGGGCGTAGGTCATGCCTTGCTTGCCGATCTTCTCGCCGATGGTCAGCACCACACGCTTCCAGCCGATCATGGTGCCCAGGCCCAGGGCCAGGGCGACCGCCAGGATCACCCAGAACGGGGCGTATTCGGTGGTGGTGGTCAGGTCTTTGCGCAGTTTGTCCAGGTCGGCCTTTTCACGGGCCGGCAGGCCTGGCAGCTTGGCGACCTTCTTCGCGGTGTCGTCCAGGCAGAGCAGGTAGCGGCGCACTTCGATGCGGCTTTCCGACGACAGCGAATGGTAGTCCGCCACGCCCTTGAGGGTGTCGAGCAGGGCGGCGATGGTCGGTTCGGTCTGCTGCGGGTTGCAGCGGAACTTCTCCGGCAGGTCGCCTTCAACGCTCTTGCCCAGGGCCAGGAACTCGCCCAGGGAATCGGCGTTGCGCTTGTAGAACTGGCTCAGGTGCAGGGTGGCGTCGCGGGTGCGCTCGATCTGGTAGGTGGTGCTGTTCAGGTCGAGCACGAACTGCGCCGGGACGATGCCGATCAGCACCAGCATGATCAGGCCGATGCCTTTCTGGCCGTCGTTGGAGCCGTGCACGAAGCTTACGGCCATGGCCGAGATCACCAGCACCAGGCGGTTCCAGAACGGCGGGTGCTTCTTGTCGTCGATCTTGCGGCGCTGCTCCGGCGTCTTGTGCATCTTCGACAGCGGGCGCCACCATTTCAGGCCGATCAGCACCAGGGCCGCGACCAGGAAACCGGCCATCGGCGAGAACACCAGCGAGGCGGCGATGTCGATCGCCTTCTGCCAGTTCACCCCGTCCGCGAGCGGAATGTCGTTGATCAGGGCATTGGCCAGGCCGACGCCGAGGATCGAACCGATCAGGGTGTGGGAGCTGGAGGCCGGGATACCGAAGTACCAGGTGCCCAGGTTCCAGGCGATGGCGGCGGCGAGCAGCGAGAACACCATGGCCAGGCCGTGGCCGGTGTTGACGTTGATCAGCAGTTCCACCGGCAGCAGGTGGACGATGGCATACGCCACGCCGACCCCGCCCAGCAGCACGCCGAGGAAGTTGAACACCCCCGAGAAGAACACCGCCAGGTGCGGCGGCATCGCTTTGGTGTAGATCACAGTGGCTACCGCGTTGGCGGTGTCATGAAATCCATTGATGAACTCGAAGGCGAGGACAAATGTCAGGGCGAGCAAGAGGCTCACAAGCACCCAGGCATCCAGTCCGCTGAATAAATCGATCATGAAGGTTTTCTGGCCCGGTCATAAGGGGGCGCGATTATGCCAGAAAAGACCGGAAATCGATCCCCTACCTGCTCATCGGTAACATTCTTCAACGAATTAATTTGTATCAGGCGGCAAAGTCCGAGCGTTTTGCAGGGTTTTGCAAGTGCTTGATTTGATTGAATAAATGGCTCATCGGCAAGCGTCAGGGCCAAGGCGCGGAGGCCTCGAACGCTTGTGTGAAATATCTCTGAAACGGGTCAGGCCCGTCGTTTCCGCTGTAGGACGGAACGGTTAGGCCGCTGCCCGCGGGTAGCGGGCGCGCAAGGCATCGTCGTGGCACCGCGCTTGTAACCGGTGTCGACGCAAACCCTTGGACAAGTCAATGCCAAAGGCTCATGGCTCTTCGGCTTTGAGTTCCTTTTCCATTTTCTGCAGTTCTTGCTGGAAGACCTGATCCTGAACGGTGGCGCGTTTGCGCCAGGGTTTGCGTTCCGGTTCGGGCTGGGCGGCGTAGGTGGTGACTTCCCCGCCGTAAACTTCCTTGTAACGTTGTTCCTGGCGCTCAAGTTCCGCGCGCAGTTCGTCTTTCGTCACAGTGCTACCTGTTTGAGTTGAGATGAATGTCTGGTGAAACGCACAGCAACGAATCACTCAAGCGAGTCCGCCGAGGGCAACCGGCCTGAACAGGCGACGGTGTTGTCGGCAGAACGCTCGGGACTTCCATGTTGCAGGCGGCTACGGCACCAGATTAAAACTGACGCAGCATCAGTTTCCGGGTTCAGCGAGCGCGCTGGCGGTGTATGGATAACGGGCATCAGGCGCTGGCCGGGACCGACGGCGATGGACATCGCGTCGGCGGGCGACGCCGTCGGCAACTAAAGGCGCGGCGTCACTGAGTTGCATTATAGCGGCCGATTCGGGATTGACTATCTTCGGCAAGTTAAAAACGGTTGCGCGGGCATGATTGTTTTGTGACTGACATTTTTTATCGGTAGTTGTCGCGGCGATGGCCGGCGGTGTGATTTTGGCGTCATTAAGCCGGACAACTAAGGTTCGCACTCAACGAGTGCTCCAAGTTCAAGGCGACCGTTGCGGCCAACCGGGGGCGCGCGGAGAGCGATTGCGATTATCGGTCGCCGGTTCGATAATCGCCCAATATTGACGACCCCCCGCTTGTGCATTGGCCGGCGGGCCGCTTGTATGGCCGTTGCCCCGCGAAATATTGAGAACCGGACATGAACGATCAAATGCGCAACTCCTTCACCTCGGTGGCACCGCCGATCGTCGCCTCGCCGGCCAAGCGCATCCAGGCCATGACCGGCGATCCGGATTTCATGACCTCGCTGGCCCGGGGCCTGGCGGTGGTGCAGGCCTTCCAGGAGCGCAAGCGCCATCTGACCATCGCCCAGATCAGCCACCGCACGGAAATCCCCCGCGCCGCCGTGCGCCGTTGCCTGCACACGTTGATCAAGCTCGGTTACGCCACCACCGACGGCCGCACCTACTCGCTGCTGCCCAAGGTGTTGACCCTCGGCCACGCCTATCTGTCATCGACGCCGCTGGCGGTCTCGGCCCAGCCGTACCTCGACCGCATGAGCGAGCAACTGCACGAGGCCTGCAACATGGCCACGCTGGAGGGCGACGACATCCTCTACATCGCCCGGTCGGCCACCACCCAGCGGCTGATTTCGGTGGATCTATCGGTGGGCGGGCGACTGCCGGCGTACTGCACCTCCATGGGCCGGATTCTGCTGGCGGCGCTGGACGACACGTCGCTGCGCGAATACCTCGACCACGCGGAACTGGTGGCCAAGACCAGCCGCACGCTGCACACCCCCGAAACCCTGCTCGAATGCCTGCAGGAAGTGCGGCGCCAGGGCTGGTGCATCGTCGACCAGGAACTGGAGCAGGGCCTGCGTTCGATCGCGGTGCCGGTGTACGACGCCTCGGGCCAGGTGGTGGCCGCGCTCAACGTCAGCACCCACGCGGGGCGCGTCAGCCGCACCGAGCTTGAGCAGCGCTTTCTGCCCGGCCTGCTGAGCGCCAGCCGCGACCTCAGTGCGCAATTGTTCGCCTGAGGAAGCTGTTCGATAAACGCACAGAGTTGCGTTTATCGAATTGACGCTCATTCCCCCGGATCATTAATGTCGCGGCAGCGTCATCCGGCACAGGCCTTCTCCGGCCGGCCGTTGACGCCTCTGATAATAATGACAAGAGGCAACCTCCCATGCGCACGTTTCCCGACTGTCGCCGTTCTCGCCCGTGTTGCCGGGCCTGACGCAACGCCCTGACTCCAGCCTTCTATTCTCATGACCGTGCCGCTCTTCGGCCGGCCTCCGTTCGACTGCGTTTTTTGCGTGGAATAAAAACAATGAACCAGCCTCAGTCCGCTGTGGGGCACTGCCTCGACGTGCAGTCCTTCATCAATGCCCAACCGATCTCGCGCTATCAGTGGCGGGTGGTGATCCTGTGTTTCCTGATCGTGTTCCTCGATGGCCTCGATACGGCAGCCATGGGCTTCATCGCCCCGGCCCTGTCCCAGGACTGGGGCATCGACCGCGCCAGCCTGGGTCCGGTGATGAGCGCCGCGCTGATCGGCATGGTGTTCGGCGCCTTGGGTTCGGGCCCTTTGGCCGACCGTTTCGGGCGCAAGGTCGTGCTGGTCGGGGCAGTGGCGCTGTTCGGCGCCTTCAGCCTGGCGTCGGCCTACAGCACCAACGTCGAGCAGTTGCTGGTGCTGCGCTTCCTCACCGGCCTAGGGTTGGGCGCGGGCATGCCGAACGCCACCACGCTGCTGTCCGAATACACCCCGGAGCGTAAGAAGTCGCTGCTGGTGACCAGCATGTTCTGCGGCTTCAACCTCGGCATGGCCGGCGGCGGATTCATTTCGGCCAAGCTGATTCCGGCGTTCGGCTGGCACAGCCTGCTGCTGATCGGCGGGATCCTGCCGCTGATCCTCGCGTTGGTGCTGATGGCCTGGCTGCCGGAGTCGGCGCGGTATCTGGTGGTGCGCAACCGCGGTACCGACAAGGTGCGCAAGGCCCTGGCGCCGATCGACCCCGCCCAGGTCGCCCAGGCGTCGGCCTTCAGCGTGCCGGAGCAGAAGACCGTCAAGGCGCGCAACGTGTTCGCGGTGATCTTCTCCGGCACCTACAGCACCGGCACGCTGCTGCTGTGGCTGACCTATTTCATGGGCCTGGTGATCGTGTACCTGCTGACCAGCTGGCTGCCGACCCTGATGCGCGACAGCGGCGCGAGCATGGAGCAGGCCGCGTTCATCGGCGCGCTGTTCCAGTTCGGCGGCGTGCTGAGCGCGGTGGCCGTCGGCTGGGCGATGGACCGGTTCAATCCGCACAAGGTCATCGGCACGTTCTACCTGCTGGCCGGGGTGTTCGCCTACGCGGTAGGGCAGAGCCTGGGCCATATCACGCTGCTGGCGACCCTGGTGCTGGTGGCCGGCATGTGCGTGAACGGCGCGCAATCGGCGATGCCGTCGCTGGCGGCGCGGTTCTACCCGACCCAGGGGCGGGCGACCGGGGTGTCGTGGATGCTGGGGATCGGCCGGTTCGGCGCGATTCTCGGGGCGTGGATGGGCGCCACCCTGTTGGGGCTGGGCTGGAACTTCGAGCAGGTGCTGACGGCGCTGGTGATTCCGGCGGCGCTGGCCACCACGGCGGTGCTGATCAAGGGCGTGGTCAGTCACGCGGATGCGACTTGAAACAGCACTGAATGATCCGGCTTTCGCGAGCAGGCTCGCTCCTACAGGAAAACGCATTTCTCTGTAGGAGCGAGCCTGCTCGCGATGCTTTTGGCAGTGATCGTTAGCGAGACAACAATCTGTTCGATAAACGAACACTCACTCGATTATCGGATTGTTTGGCGTTTTTCACGGGCTTAATCTTCAGTGACTCCGGCGCCGAACCTCGCGCCTTTTTATCACTGGCGATTCACTACAGAACGGGAGCCAGCTCCATGGCCGAGATCCTTTCGCTGCACGACGCGGTGAAGCAATTCGTCAACGATGGCGACACCGTCGCGCTCGAAGGCTTCACCCACCTGATTCCTACGGCGGCGGGTCATGAAATCATCCGGCAGGGCAAGAAAGACCTGACCCTGGTGCGGATGACGCCTGACTTGATCTACGACCAACTGATCGGTGCCGGTTGCGCCCGCAAGCTGATCTTTTCCTGGGGCGGCAACCCTGGCGTGGGCTCGCTGCACCGTCTGCGCGACGCGGTCGAGAAGCAATGGCCGCACGCGATCGAAATCGAAGAACACAGCCACGCCGACCTGGCCAACGCCTACGTGGCCGGCGCGTCCGGCCTGCCGTTCGCGGTGCTGCGCGCCTACGCCGGTTCCGACCTGCCGAAGGTCAACCCGCTGATCAAGAGCGTGACCTGCCCGTTCACCGGTGAGGTGCTGGCGGCGGTGCCGTCGGTGCGCCCGGACGTGACCGTGATCCACGCGCAGAAGGCCGACAGAAAGGGCAACGTGCTGCTGTGGGGGATCCTCGGGGTGCAGAAGGAAGCGGCGCTGGCGGCCAAACGCTGCATCGTCACCGTCGAGGAAATCGTCGATGACCTCAACGCACCGATGAACGCCTGCGTCCTGCCGACCTGGGCCCTGAGCGCGGTCTGCCATGTGCCGGGCGGCGCGCACCCGTCCTACGCCCACGGCTACACCGAGCGCGACAACCGTTTCTACCAGGCGTGGGATCCCATTGCCCGCGACCGTGGGACGTTTACCGCGTGGATCGACGAATACATCCATGGCTGCGCTGACTTCGGCGCGTTCCAGGCCAAGTTGGCCGCGGCTTCGGAGGCCCAGCAATGACTTACACCACTAACGAAATGATGACCGTGGCCGCGGCCCGTCGCCTGAAGAACGGCTCGGTGTGCTTCGTCGGCATCGGCCTGCCGTCGAAAGCCGCCAACCTGGCGCGCCTGACCTCGTCGCCGGACGTGGTGCTGATCTACGAATCCGGCCCGATCGGCGCCAAGCCGAGCGTGCTGCCGCTGTCCATCGGCGACGGCGAGCTGGCGGAAACCGCCGACACGGTGGTGCCCACCGGCGAGATATTCCGCTACTGGCTGCAGGGCGGGCGCATTGATGTGGGCTTCCTCGGTGCGGCCCAGGTCGACCGCTTCGGCAACATCAACACCACGGTGGTGGGCGATTACCACCAGCCGAAAGTGCGCTTGCCGGGGGCCGGCGGTGCGCCGGAAATCGCCGGCTCCGCCAAGAGCGTGCTGATCATCCTTAAACAGTCTGCGCGCTCGTTTGTCGACAAGCTCGACTTCATCACCTCGGTCGGCCACGGCGAAGGCGGCGATTCGCGCCAGCGTCTGGGGCTGCCGGGCGCCGGGCCGGTGGGCATCATCACCGACCTGTGCATCATGGAACCGGAGGCCGGCACCCACGAGTTCGTGGTGACGGCGTTGCATCCGGGCGTGACCCGCGAGCAGGTGAGCGCCGCCACCGGCTGGCCGATCCGTTTCGCCGAGCAGGTGGCCACCACCGCCGAGCCGACCGCCGTCGAGCTGACCGCCCTGCGCGACCTGGAAGCCCGCACCGCCGCGGCCCACGGCCAAGCCCCGGGAGAAGCCTGATGCGCGACGTGTATATCTGCGATGCGATCCGCACCCCCATCGGCCGGTTCGGCGGCGGCCTGTCCGCCGTGCGCGCCGACGACCTGGCCGCCGTGCCGATCAAGGCCCTGATGGAACGCAACCCGTCGGTGGACTGGACGGCCCTGGACGAGGTGTTCCTCGGCTGCGCCAACCAGGCCGGCGAAGACAACCGCAACGTGGCGCGCATGGCGCTGCTGCTGGCGGGCCTGCCGGACAGCGTGCCGGGGGTGACCCTCAACCGTCTCTGCGCCTCGGGCATGGACGCCATCGGCACCGCGTTCCGCGCCATCGCCAGCGGCGAGATGGAACTGGCCATCGCCGGCGGCGTCGAGTCGATGTCCCGTGCGCCGTTCGTGATGGGCAAGGCCGACGCGGCGTTCTCGCGCAACCTGAAACTGGAGGACACCACCATCGGCTGGCGTTTCATCAACCCGCTGATGAAGGCCCAGTACGGCGTGGACGCGATGCCGCAGACCGCCGACAACGTGGCCGACGACTATAAGGTGTCCCGCGCCGACCAGGACGCCTTCGCCCTGCGCAGCCAGCAGCGCACCGCTGCGGCCCAGGCCGCCGGTTACTTCGCCGAAGAGATCGTCGAAGTGCGGATCGCCCACAAGAAGGGCGAAACCGTGGTCAGCGAGGACGAGCATCCCCGCGCCGACACCACCCTTGAGGCCCTGGCCAAACTGAAACCGGTCAACGGCCCGGACAAGACCGTCACCGCCGGCAACGCCTCGGGTGTCAACGACGGTGCGGCGGCCCTGATCCTGGCCTCGGCCGAGGCGGTGAAGAAACACGGCCTGACCGCCCGCGCCAAGGTGCTGGGCATGGCCAGCGCCGGGGTGGCGCCGCGGGTGATGGGCATCGGCCCGGTGCCGGCGGTGCGCAAGCTCACCGAACGCCTGGGGCTGGCGGTCAGCGATTTCGATGTGATCGAACTCAACGAAGCGTTCGCCAGCCAGGGCCTGGCAGTGCTGCGCGAACTGGGGCTGGCGGACGATGCGCCGCAGGTCAACCCGAACGGCGGCGCGATCGCCCTCGGCCATCCGCTGGGCATGAGCGGCGCCCGGCTGGTGCTGACGGCGCTGCATCAGCTGGAGAAGGGCGGCGGCCGCAAAGGTCTGGCGACCATGTGCGTCGGCGTCGGCCAGGGTCTGGCCCTGGCCATCGAACGCGTCTGACCCTGCGCCCTGACGAACAAGAACCGAGGAAAGCGAAATGACTGACAAGCCTGGCTACCGCCGTCCGCAGGAAGGCACCCAGCCGCCGTACCTGCACCCGACCTATCAATCCACCAACCTGCGTGCGCCGTCCAAACCGTTGGTGTTCCTGCCGCATTCGCTGTCGGAGATCACCGGCCCGACCATCGGTGCCGAGCGGGTCGGCGACAACGATCACGACCTGACCGCGCAGCACGCCGGCGAGCCATTGGGCGAGCGGATCATCATTCACGGCCGTGTGCTGGACGAAGACGGCCTGCCGGTGCCGGGCATCCTGGTGGAAATCTGGCAGGCCAACGCCGCCGGCCGCTACAACCATGCCCGCGACCTGCACGACGCGCCGCTGGACCCGAACTTCACCGGCACCGGCCGCACCGTGACCGACGCCGACGGCCGCTACGAATTCCAGACCATCAAGCCCGGCGCCTACCCGTGGGGCAACCACCACAACGCCTGGCGCCCGGCGCACGTGCATTTCTCGCTGTTCGGGCCGAGCATCCTCACGCGCCTGGTCACCCAGATGTATTTCCCCGGCGACCCGCTGCTGGCCTACGACCCGATCTACAACTGCGTGCCGGACACGAGCGCCAAGGAACGCCTGATCGCCGCTTTCGATCTGGAAAAAACCATTCCGTCCTACGCCCTCGCTTACCGCTGGGACATCGTGCTGCGCGGCCGCGAAGCCACGCCGATGGAGAAATGAGATGACCCTGACCGCGACCACGTCCCACACCGTCGGGCCGTACTACCACATCGGCCTGACCTGGCTGAACCGTGAGCAACTCGCCGACGAACTCGCCCTGGGCGAGCGCGTGGCGATCACCGGGCAAGTCGTCGACGGCAACGGCGACACCGTCAATGACGCCATGCTCGAAGTCTGGCAGGCCAACGCCGCCGGCAAGTACGCCCACCCGGAGGACGAGCAGGACAAACCGCTGGATCCGCACTTCGAAGGTTTCGGCCGGGTGCCGGTGGACGCCGAGGGGCGCTTCCGCTTCACCACCATCAAGCCGGGCACCGTGCCGGGCCTCAAGGGCACGACCCAGGCGCCGCATCTGGTGGTGCTGGTGTTCGCCCGTGGCCTGGTCAAGCACCTGCTGACCCGGATCTACTTCGAGGGCGATCCGGCGAACGTGAACGATCCGCTGCTCGAATGCGTGCCGGCCGAACGCCGCGCGACGCTGTTGGCCAGGCCGGACGCGAGCGGCGTTCACCAGTGGAACGTGGTCCTGCAGGGCACCGAGGCCGAGACGGTGTTCTTCGACTACTGAATCCGCCGCAGCTTCTGTAGGAGCCAGCCTGTTGGCGATGGCGGTGTGTCATTCAACGGTTTGGGGCCTGATTCACCGCAATCGCCAGCAGGCTGGCTCCCACATGGGTAAGGCATGACTGATCCGTCACCGAGATTTCCCATCAGGAAACCCGGTGACGGATGTAGGTGTGGAACGGGGCTGTTACGAAGTGTGTCTAGACTTTCACCTGTCCCCTCAGAGTAAACAACAATGACAACATTGACCTCCCCTTACACGGGCGAAGAGCGCAGCAAGCGTATCTTCGCCATTGTCGGCGCATCGTCCGGCAACCTCGTCGAATGGTTCGACTTCTATGTCTACGCGTTCTGCGCGATCTATTTCGCCCCGGCGTTCTTCCCCTCCGACAACCCGACGGTGCAACTGGTCAACACGGCCGGCGTGTTCGCCGCCGGCTTCCTGATGCGGCCCATCGGCGGCTGGATCTTCGGCCGCGTGGCGGACAAGCACGGGCGCAAGAACTCGATGATGATCTCGGTGCTGATGATGTGCTTCGGCTCGCTGCTCATCGCCTGCCTGCCCACCTACAACAGCATCGGCGTCTGGGCGCCGGTGCTGCTGCTGTTCGCCCGCCTGCTGCAAGGCCTGTCGGTGGGCGGCGAGTACGGCACCACCGCCACCTACATGAGCGAAGTGGCGCTCAAGGGCCAGCGCGGGTTCTTCGCCTCGTTCCAGTACGTGACCCTGATCGGCGGGCAACTGCTGGCGGTGCTGCTGGTGGTGATCCTGCAGCAGTTCCTCAGCGAAGATGAATTGCGCGCCTACGGCTGGCGGATCCCGTTCGTGGTCGGCGCGGCGGCGGCGCTGATCTCGCTGTTCCTGCGCCGTTCTCTGAAGGAGACCACCAGCAAGGAGGGCCGCGAAAACAAAGACGCCGGCAGCATTCGCGCGTTGTTTCGCGACCACAAGGCCGCGTTCATCACCGTGCTCGGCTACACCGCCGGCGGCTCGCTGATCTTCTACACCTTCACCACGTACATGCAGAAGTACCTGGTGAACACCGCCGGCATGCACGCCAAGACCGCCAGTTACATCATGACCGGCGCGCTCTTCCTATATATGTGCATGCAGCCGCTGTTCGGCATGCTGGCGGACAGGATCGGCCGACGCAATTCGATGCTCTGGTTCGGCGCCCTCGGCACGCTGTTCACGGTGCCGATCCTGTTGAGCCTCAAAAGCGTCAGCAGCCCGTTCCTGGCCTTCGTGCTGATCACCGTGGCGCTGGCCATCGTCAGTTTCTACACCTCGATCAGCGGCCTGGTGAAGGCCGAAATGTTCCCGCCGGAGGTCCGCGCCCTCGGCGTCGGCCTGGCGTATGCGGTGGCCAATGCGATCTTCGGCGGTTCGGCCGAATACGTGGCCCTGAGCCTGAAGTCGGCGGGCTTGGAAAACTCGTTCTACTGGTACGTCACGGTGATGATGGCGGTGGCGTTCCTGTTCAGCCTGCGCCTGCCGAAACAGGCGGCATACCTGCACCACGATCTCTGAAACCCTGTGCGCGGGCCCCTGTGGCCCGTGCCGGCAAGGACTGTTTATGACGCAACGACCGGGCAATCAATTGTTCGATGCCTACTTCACCGCCCGCGACATGCGCGAGGTGTTCTGCGACCGGGGCCGGGTGCAGGCGATGCTCGACGTCGAAGCCGCGTTGGCCAGGGCCCAGGCCCGGGTGGGGGTGATTCCGGCCAGCGCGGTGCCGGCCATCGAAGCCGCGTGCCGTGCGGACCTGTACGACTTTGCGGCGTTGGGCGAGGCGATCGCCAGCGCCGGCAACTCGGCGATTCCGCTGGTCAAGGCGCTGGGCAAGCGGATCGCCGCGACGGACGCCGAGGCCGAGCGCCACGTGCACTTGGGTGCCACCAGCCAGGACGTGATGGACTCGGGGCTGGTGCTGCAACTGCGCCAGGCCCTGGCGTTGATCGAAGGCGACCTGGCGCAACTGGCCGATGCGTTGGCCACGCAAGCGCAGCGCCACGCCGCGACGCCGCTGGCCGGGCGCACCTGGCTGCAGCACGCCACGCCGGTCACGCTGGGCATGAAGATCGCTGGATGCCTCGGCGCCGTGACCCGCAGCCGTCAGCGCCTGCGTGAGCTGAAGCCGCGCCTGTTGGCGCTGCAGTTCGGCGGCGCCTCCGGCACCCTCGCGGCGCTGGGCGAGCAGGCGCTGCCGGTCGCCCGGGCGCTGGCCGAAGAACTGCAACTGGCGTTGCCCGAACAGCCCTGGCACACCCAGCGCGACCGCATCGTCGAGTTCGGCGCCGTGCTCGGGCTGATCGCCGGCAGCCTCGGCAAGCTCGGCCGCGACATCAGCCTGCTGATGCAGACCGAGGCCGCCGAAGTGTTCGAGCCGTCGGCGCCGGGCAAGGGCGGTTCCTCGACCATGCCGCATAAGCGCAACCCGGTGGGGGCGGCGGTGCTGATCGGCGCCGCGACGCGGGTGCCGGGGCTGGTCTCGACGCTGTTCAGCGCCATGCCCCAGGAGCACGAGCGCAGCCTGGGGCTGTGGCACGCCGAATGGGAAACCCTGCCGGAAATCTGCTGCCTGGTGTCCGGCGCGCTGCAACAGGCGCGGCTGCTGACGGACGGCATGGAGGTCGATGCCGAGCGCATGGGCCGCAATCTTGAGTTGACCCAAGGACTGGTGCTCGCCGAAGCGGTGAGCATCGTCCTGTCGCAGCGGGTCGGGCGCGACGCCGCCCATCATCTGCTGGAACAGTGCTGCAAACGGGCGGTGGCCGAGCGGCGCCACCTGCGCGCCGTGCTCGGCGACGAGCCGCAAATCACCGCCCGGTTGAGCGGCGCTGAACTGGATCACCTGTTGGACCCCGCCCATTACCTCGGCCAGGCGCGTGCCTGGGTCGAGCGGGCGGTGGCCGAACATCACGCGTTGTCTGTCTGAAGGAGAGGGCTGTGGCTTTCGTACCACTCGCCGATGGCGAACTGCATTACCAGATTGAAGGCCCGGTCGATGCGCCGGTGCTGGTGCTGTCCAACTCGCTGGGCACCGACCTGCACATGTGGGACGTGCAGATGCCGGCGTTCACCGGGCATTTTCGCGTGCTGCGCTTCGACACCCGCGGCCACGGCCGCTCGCTGGTGACCCCGGGCCCGTACAGCATCGAACAGTTGGGCCGCGACGTGCTGGCGCTGCTCGATGCGTTGAACATCGAGCGCGCACATTTCTGCGGGCTGTCGATGGGCGGGCTGATCGGCCAGTGGCTGGGGATCAACGCCGGCCAGCGGCTGAACAAGCTGATCGTCTGCAACACGGCGGCGAAGATCGGCGATCCGTCGGTGTGGGATCCGCGCATCGACACCGTGCTGCGCGACGGCCCGGCGGCGATGGTCGCCCTGCGCGATGCGTCCATCGCCCGTTGGTTCACCCCGGACTTTTCGGCGGCCAACCCGGCGGCCGCGAAGCAGATCACCGACATGCTCGCGGCCACATCGCCCCAGGGCTACGCGGCCAACTGCGCGGCGGTGCGCGATGCCGATTTCCGTGACCGGCTGGGCGAGATCAAGGTGCCGCTGCTGGTGATCGCCGGCAGCGACGACGCGGTGACGCCGCCGTCCGGCGGGCTTTACATCCAGGCGCGTGTGCAGGGCGCCGAGTACGCCGAGTTCCATGCCGCGCATCTTTCCAACGTCCAGGCCGGCCACGCGTTCAGCGACCGGGTGCTGGCATTCCTGAAGGCCGATTGAGGAAGACACCGTGGACGAGAAGCAACGTTACGACGACGGCATGCAGGTGCGCCGCGCGGTGCTGGGCGATGCCCACGTCGACCGCAGCCTGAACGCCCTGACCGAGTTCAACGCCGAGTTCCAGGAGATGATCACCCGTCATGCCTGGGGCGACATCTGGACCCGCCCGGGCCTGCCGCGCCACACCCGCAGCCTGATCACCATCGCCATGCTGATCGGCATGAACCGCGAAGGCGAACTCAAGCTGCACCTGCGCGCCGCCGCCAATAACGGCGTGAGCCGGGGCGAGATCAAGGAAGTGATCATGCAGAGCGCGATCTACTGCGGGATCCCGGCGGCCAACGCGACGTTCCACCTGGCCGAGTCGGTGTGGGATGAACTGGGGGTCGAATCCCGCGGTTGAGCGGCGTCTGGACTGACGCCATCGCCAGCAGGCTGGCTCCCACGGGGATCTCGGGTGGATGCGGGGATTGTGGACACAGCCTTCGGCAGAGTGAGCTCAAACCCTGGCGACCATGAACACCCGCTTGAACGGAAACAGCGTCAGCCCGTCGTCCTCCGGGGGGTAGTGCGCATGCAGCCTGAGCAGGTAGTGGTAGATGAACCGTGCCTGCTCCCCGGCGTCCAGCCCTTGCAGCACCGGCCGCAGCGCCGAGACCTTGACCCAGTCGTAGACCGGCGACTGGCCTTGCACCGCCTGCAGTTGCTCGGTTTCCCAGATGTCCAGCGAGCGGGTCAGCGGCGCCAGCAGGCGGTAGTAGCCCTCCAGCGACAGCAGCGGCCGCGCCGCCATGCGCTGGCGCAACTGCGCCGAGCCCAAGGGTTTGCCGCCGGGGCCGGCATCGTCGAGGGTGTCGAGCATCAGCCGGTACCACAGCGCGTCGCGCCAGTTCGGCAAGTGTGCCGCCAGGCAGCCGCCGGGGTTGAGATGGCCCAGCAGATGCGGCAGCAACTGTTCGTGGTCGTCGAGAAAGTGCAGCACCGCCGCCGCGAACAACAGATCCGCCGGCCGGTCGGGTCGCCAGTGCAGCAGGTCGCACTGCTGCCAGTGCGCCGTGATCGGCAGGCGCCGCGCCTCCTCAAGCATCTGCGCGGAGCTGTCGATGCCGCACAGGTACGCACGGGGCCAGCGCCTGGCGAGCAATCGGGTGGCGATGCCGGTGCCGCAGCCCAGGTCGTAGAGGCACTGGGGCTTTTTCAGCGTGATGCGGCTGAGCAGTTCGTTGACCGGTCTTTGCCGGTGCAGCGCAAACCGCTGGTAAGCCTTGGCGTCCCAGTCGGGTGTCGCGTCGAGTCGGGCGACCATGAGGGTGTCCTCCGGTGATCGGTGGTGTCTTCCGATGACAGCCTGGCTCGAACTTCAACAGATAACGGAAGCGGAAAAGGGGAGTCACCTGAGTCTGTCAGGTGCACTCACTTTACTGGATTGCGCACGCCGCACAGGGCTTTCTGACGGAAGGGAAAGCGGGGCAGGCCCGCTCCCGCAACGGATCACAGCAGGCTGATCGGGTAACTGACGATCAGGCGGTTCTCGTCGAACGCGTTGTTGCTGTAGTCCCGGCGCATGGTCGAGTTGCGCCAGCGCACGCTCAGGTCCTTGAGCGTGCCGCTCTGCACGGTGTAGCCCAGCTCCGACTCGCGGCCCCATTCCTTGCCGTCGGAGGTGGTGGCGGTGTGCACGTTGTCGCCTTTGATGTAGCGGTTCATCAGGGTCAGGCCGGGGACGCCGAGGGCGGCGAAGTTGTAGTCGTGGCGCACCTGCCAGGAACGTTCCTGGGCGTTGTCGTAGCTTGAGTTGTAGCTGTCGTTGGCCAGGGTGCCGCCGCTGGTGCCGTTGACCCGCATCCAGGCGCTGTCGCCGGTGAGCTTCTGCAGGCCGACGTAGAAGGTGCTGGCGCCGTACCTCGCCGAGAACAGGCCCGACCAGGTCTTGTTGTCGAGGTCGCCGGCCCGGGCGCTGCCGTCGTCCTTGCCGTAGAAGAAGCCGAGGTTGGCCCCCAGCGTCCAGTCGCCCAACGGCTGGCTGTGGGTCAGGTTGACGTACTGCTGGCGGTAGATGTCCTTGAGCTGGGCGTTCCACACGCCGATCTGGGTGCGCTTGCCGTTGAACGCGTATTCGCCGCCCTGGAAGTTGAAGCGGTCGGAGGTGAACGCCGGTTTGCCGGTCATCGACAGGTCGCCCATGCTGCTGTCGTCGCGGGGGCTGTTGGCGCGGAACTGACCGCCGTAGAGGGTCAGGCCGTCGATTTCCTTGGAGGTGAGTTGCCCGCCACGGAAGGTCTGCGGCAGCGAGCGGCCGTCGTCCGAGCGCAGGATCGGCAGCACCGGCATCCATTCGCCGACCTTGATCTCGGTCTGCGACAGCCGGGCCTTGAACGCGACGTTGGTGCGGCCGAAGGTGTCCGCCGGGCGGCCGTCATGGTCCAGCGGCAGCAGTTGCGTGCCGCCGGTGCCCTTGCCGCCGTCGAGCTTCACCGAGTACAGCCCCAGCACGTCGAGGCCGAAGCCGACGGTGCCCTGGGTGAAGCCGGACTTGGCGTCGAGGATGAAGTTCTGCGTCCATTCCTCGGCCTTGCCCTGGGCCTTGGTCGGGTCGGTGAAGTTGCGGTTGATGTAGAAGTTGCGCAGGTTCAGGCCGGCCTTGGCGCCTTCGATGAAACCCGGCTCTTCGGCGGCGGCGGACAGGGCCGTGCCGGCCAGGGTCAAGGCGATCAGGCCGGGAAGGGCGTAAGGCGCAGGGGTGCGTGTCATGGGCTCGGGTCTCTCTGATTGTTTTGTTGGGGATGAGGCAGGGCGCCGCCGCAACCTTGGGTTGCAGACAAAAAAACGGTCGTCATGGCGGAGGGGCGGATCAGCCCGAGCGGGGAGGGCGCGTGGTCATGGGGATGAACCTGTTTTTATTGGTTTTGTCGGTGCGGGCAATGGTGAAGGGGATCGGCGCGGGGATTCAATCGGGGTGAACCGGGTTGTGGGCGATTATCGAACGCAAATCGGCGGTGGTTGCCTCTGCCCCACGGGCGCCATTCCCAATCAAATCCCGTACTTATATTGCTTGTTTGCTGATTGTTTTTTTGCCGCTGAATTAATGGCGGAGTTTGAACTGTTTATTTCTTTGGTAGTAGGAAAGTTCTTACAGTAAATATGGCAATTAAAGGTGCCTGGATAATCGCCGGATAAACTTAATATTTGGTGTTGTCGCTTATCGTGAAAAGATTTAATGATATCCGTGCTTGTAACTGGCAAAGGAAAGCGGCGTTGCTATATTCAGGATTCCCGGAGGGGACAGGGAGTTTAATGTTTCGCCCGGGATGTTTCTTTATTGATGACAAGGAGAGAAAGCATGTCTGCAAAAGTGAATCAGGAACGTCTCGCGACAGTGGTGGGTCGTGCCCTTATTGATAAGGAGTTTGCGGAACAGTTGCATAAGGACGCCGAAGGCGCCGCCAAGAGGATCGGCGTGCACTTGAGTGCCACCGAACTCACGGCGGTGAAAAACATCGACTCCGCCAAACTGGTCAGCGCAGGGGCGGGCATTCGCGACAAGCTGGGCACTGCCGCGATCTTTGACCAGCAACAGCAGGTCCAGGCGCGGATGGACTGACGCCCGGGGGCCGTTTGGCGCGCTCCGGAGCGGCGATCCGGTTCCGAAGCACGCCAAACGGCCTGATCGAAAGCGCTTGGACAAGGAGTGAGCCGCTCATGCCTGTCACCTTGGTTCCCATGGACGATGCGGATTTTACGGTGTTCACCGAACGGGCGGTGGAGGAGTACGCCCAGGGCATGGCCGCTTCGGGAGAGTGGAGCGAGCAAGAGGCGCCGCAGCGCTCCAGCGCGGCGTTCACGCAGCTGCTTGAACACGGGCGGCAGACCGCCGGCCACCGGCTCTGGGTGATCAAGGACGGGGAACGGCGCATCGGCGAACTGTGGATCGCCCAGCGGCATGTCGGTACCCGGTCGATCGCCTTCATCCTGGATGTCTACATCGAGCCCGGCGAGCGCCGCCAAGGCTATGCCCGGCAATCGATGCTGGCCGCCGAGGACTGGGCGCGCCAGCACGGGTGCGAAGAAATGCGCCTGCACGTGTTCGGCCGCAACGCGCCGGCCCGTCGCCTTTATGAACAATTGGGGTATGACATCGCCAGCCTGAGCATGGCGAAGCCATTGCCGCCTGCCTGAAAAGGATGGTTGAACATGGATATTGCACACCACGGCCAACTTGATGCGGCTGTCGATGAACTGTTCAAGGGCACTACCTTTCTTCCGGATACCGATATGTCCCGGTTTGAAACATTGCTCGAATATGTCAGCCGGAACCGCTTCACGACGTTCACTGTTTTATATGCTGAGCTATACAAGTTGTTTGCCGAGGTGGCGCGCTTATCGGACTTCTTTGATCAGGCGGTCGAACTTATCGTCCTGCCGAAACGTGAACAGTATCCGATCGTCAATGATCCGGTGTTTCAGATCTGGGTCGGCCAGGCTTTCCGTGACACCAACCATATCCTGACCGGGAAGGTCGAAGGCACGGCGGAACTTGAAAAGACCGTGTCCGGGTTCGCCGACATGTTGAGCCGGGTCAAGGCCCGGCAGGCCTCTGGCGTTTTTCCGGAGGATCCGCCGGTGTACCGGTTCGATGCCGACCCGTTGATCATGCAGGCCACGCCGCCCAGCTACGAGTTCCCGGAAGACGATGCGGCCCGCAAGCGTCTGGAGCGCGGCGTGTTTTCCAGCCGGTTCTTTGCCGACGTGGTGAAGATCGCCCTGCTGCGGATCGAACACACCTGGCCGGACTGCCGGGAACAGATCAGGCACCTGATCAAATCCATCTGCTTCCTGCCCGACGGCACTTTCCGCAGTTGCTCGGCCTCGCGCTACACCGGGGTGGTCCTGCTGGCGAGCCGGGACGAGTCGATCCTCGACCTGGAGGAATCGCTGGTGCACGAGGCCACCCATCAGTTGCTCTACCACGTCGTCGAAGTGGCCCCGGTGGTCGAGCCGCAGACTTCGCAGGAGGCCACGTTCAGCCTGCCGTGGTCGGGGCAGAAGCGCGACCTGTACGGCTACTTCCATGCGTTCTACGTGTACATCGCGCTGGTCAAGTACATGGAGCGGGTGCGTTCGCGCTCCGCCGAGGAACTCAAGCGTGCGCAGAACCGTATGCTGTTCATCGTGCGCGGGCTGATCCGGGCCTTGCCGGACCTGGAAGGCAGCCCCGACTTCACCCGCCACGGGCGCCAGTTGCTGGACAACCTGGCGGCGGAGGTGCGGGCCATGGAAAGCCGCCACGCCGGCCTGCTCGCCATCACCGACCCGTTGTCCGCCGCACTGCCGGTGCTGGGCGCCACCGCTTGACGCCAGGGAGGCGACCATGACGCTATTCGATGCTTCGCGGTTTCCCGAGGCAGGGGTGGGGCTGGAGTACCACTTGCCCAAGCGGCCGGATCCGGATCACGGCCTCGACCCGGTGCTTGAGCGGATCCTCGCCGAAGGGCTGCCGCATTTCGATTACCTGGAGTTCCAGCCGACCCACAGCATCCTGCAGCCGCGCCTGCTCGACGTCGGGGCGCAGACGCCGAGCCTGCTGCATTCCTCCAGCCTGTCGTTGGGCAGTGTGGGGATCGCGATGGACCGTGAGTTCCTGCGCATGACCCGGCGCCTGTGCGACGCGACCCGCTCGCCGTGGCTGGCCGAGCACATCTCCTGGTCGCGCTTCCATGGCGGCGACACCCAGCATTTCATCCTGCCGACCCTGGCCAAGGAGGTGGCCGACACCGTGGTGGCCAACGCCCTTGAGCTGCAGGCGCTGACCGCCACGCCGCTGGTGCTGGAGAACGCGCCGCGCCTGTTCGCGCTGGCCGACGCGGCGGAGCAGTCTGAGGGCGAGTTCATTTCGGGCGTGGTGGCGCGCAGCGGTGCGGGGTTCCTGCTGGATCTGGACAGCGCCCTGGCCACCGCCCGGGCCCAGGGCTACGACTTCAAGGATTACCTGCGTTCGCTGCCGCTGGACCGGTTGATCGAGATCCACACCGGCCATCCGAGACGGGACTGGGATCTGCTCAAGGAGCTGTTTGCGCGGTCTCCGGTCAGGGCGGTGACCCTGGAGTGGGACATCGACGACAAGGCCGGCGACGCGCAACTGGAGACACTGGTGCGCGACCTCAAGCGACTCAAGCCCAAGACGCTGTTCTGGCAGGGGCGGGAGCGGCCGGCCGAACCGCCGGCGCCGGCCCCGGAGCCCGGGGATCTGCTCAAGCTGCGCGACAGCGTGTGGTTCAGCGTCGGCGCGTCGACGTTCGTCGTGCATGACCGGCGCACCGGCCTGAGCCTGGAGTTCTGCCTGACCCTGCTGCCGCTGCTGAACCATTTCATGACCCCGCGGACGCTGGAGAGCGCCCTGATGCTGCCGGGCGTGCTGCGCAGCCCGGCGCAGGACAACAGCCTGGCGTTCCTCGGCGCCCTGGTCAGCCAGGGCATCGTGCAGCCGGTGGGGCGCCTGGCGGAGTCGGGGCGCAGGCAGGCGCACCGGCTGTGGTCGCGCTGGGAAGCGGCGTTGGAGTTCTACCTGAGCACCCGCACGGGGTTGCAGACGCCCTACGTCAGCGTCGTCGAGCTGGAGGCCGAGCTGGAGCAGAAAGCCTCGCAGCAACGCCAGCCCTCGTCCTTCAAGGACTATCACTCGCACCCGTTCATCGCCCTGGAGAACCCGCTGCTGGCGCCCGGCGAGGCCATCGCCGACGCCACGCTGCTGGATTCGCTGTGCGCCCGGCGCACGGCCCGGGCCTTCGGCGGCGCACCGCTGACGCCGACGCAATTGTCCCTGTTGCTCTATTACACCTGGGGCATGACGGCGATGGAGCCCAACGGCATGGGCGATTTCTTCCTGAAGAAGACCTCGCCTTCCGGCGGTTCGCTGCAAGTCACCGAGGTGTACGCGGTGCTGATGAACGTGCAGGGGTTCGAACGGGGGCTTTATCACTATTCGGTGCGCCGCCACGGGCTGGAGCTGATTTCGCGGGAGGATCCGCGGGCCTGGATCAGCGAAGCCTGCGGCGGGCAGCCCTGGGTGAAGGACGCGGCGGCGGTGTTCGTGTCCACCGCAAGGGTCGAGCGGCTGGCCTGGAAGTACGAGTTCAGCCGGGCGCTCAGGGTGGCGATGATGGACGCCGGGCACCTGAGCCAGACCTTCTCCCTGGTGGCCACGGCCCTGAACCTGGGCTGCTTCACCACCGCCGCGCTGCGCGACGAGATGTTCGAGAACCGCCTGGGGCTCGACTATCTGGAAGAGCCGGTGTTCCTGCTCAACGGCGTGGGCGGCTGAACAAGGCCCGGACAGCAAAAAGCCCACCGTTCGGTGGGCTTTTCGTTCATCGCGGCGCGGTCAGAACAGCTTCATCTTCGGCGCTTCTTCCTTGAGCGGCTCGTTCTGCGCGGTCTGCGCATTCCAGCCGCCGCCCAGGGCCTTGTACAGGTTGACCGCACTGGTCAACTGCGCGAGGCGGTCGGTGATCAGCGCCTGTTGCGCGCTGAACAGCTGACGCTGGGCGTCGAGGAAGGTCAGGTTGCTGTCGACGCCGATGCGGTAGCGACGCTCGGCCAGGCGGTAGTAGTCCTGGTTGGCGGCGACGAAGTCACGCTGGGCCTGCAGCTGCTCGGTGTAGGTCTGGCGGGCGGCCAGGCCGTCGGCGACTTCCTGGAAGGCCGTCTGGATGGACTTCTCGTAGTTCGCCACGCCGATGTCCTTCTGGATCTTGGCGGCGTCGAGGCTGGCGCGCAGGCTGCCGGCGTTGAAGATCGGCAGGTTGATCTGCGGCTGGAACAGCCAGGTGCCCGAGCCGCCCTTGAACAGGCCGGACAGGTCCGGGCTCAGCGTGCCCGCGTTGGCGGTCAGGCTGATGCTCGGGAAGAACGCCGCTCGGGCCGCGCCGATGTTGGCGTTGGCCGCCTTCAGGTTGTACTCGGCCTGAAGGATGTCCGGACGGCGTTGCAGCAAGTCCGACGGCAGGCCGGCCGGCACGTCGCTGAGCAGGTCATCGGACAGCGGCCGGGCCGCTTGCAGGTTGGCCGGGATGCCGGTGCCGAGCAGCAGGGTCAGGCTGTTTTCGTCCTGGGCCACCTGGCGGGTGTAGCGGGCCAGTTGCGCACGGGCGTTTTCCACCGAGGTGCGCGACTGGGCCAGGTCCAGCGCCGAGGCCACGCCGACCTCGTTGCTGCGGCTGGTCAGCTTGTAGCTTTCCTCGAAGGCGGCGAGCGTCTCCTGGGTCAGCTTGAGCAGTTCCTTGTCGGCCTGCCAGGTCAGGTAAGCGTTGGCCACGCTGGCCACCAGGCTGATCTGGGTGCTGCGGCGCGCCTCTTCGGTGGCGAAGTACTGCTGCAGCGCCTGTTCGCTCAGGCTGCGCACCCGGCCGAACAGGTCGAGTTCGTAGGCGCTGATGCCGACGGTGGCCGAGTAGGAACTGTTGATGGACGCTTCGCCGGTCTGCGAGGCCCGGGCCGGGACGCGCTGGCGGCTGCCGCTGGCGTTGGCCGAGACCGCCGGGAACAGGTCGGCGCGCTGGATGCGGTACTGGGCCGCATAGGCGTCGATGTTCAGCGCCGCGACGCGCAGGTCGCGGTTGTTCTCCAGCGAGACCTGGATCAGCTGCTGCAGGGCCGGGTCATGGAAAAACTGCTTCCAGCCCTGCTCGGCGGCGGCCTGCGCCGGCGCCTGGGCCGGCGAATATGCCGGGCCCTGCGGGTACTGGCCGGCAATCGGCGCTTCGGGTTGCTGATAGTCCGGTATCAGCGAGCAACCGCTCAGCACGAAGGCGGCGACTGCGATGGAGAGTAGCGACTTGCTCATTGGCCAGCCTCTTTAGGGGTTTCTGTGGCGTCGTCCTTGCCGGCGTTTTTGCGCTGGCCCATGGACGACACGGTGACGAAGAACAGCGGTACCCAGAAGATCGCCAGGATCGTTGCGGTGAGCATACCGCCGATCACGCCGGTACCGATCGCATGTTGACTGCCGGAGCCGGCGCCGGTGGAGATCGCCAGCGGCACCACGCCGAGCACGAAGGCCAGCGACGTCATGATGATCGGCCGCAGACGCATGCGGCAGGCCTCGATGGCCGCGTCGCGCAGACTGCGCCCTTGCTCGTGCAGCTCCTTGGCGAACTCGACGATCAGAATGGCGTTTTTAGCCGCAAGACCGATGGTCGTCAACAGACCCACCTGGAAGTACACGTCGTTGGACAGACCGCGCAGGCTGGTGGCCATCAGCGCACCGATGATCCCCAGCGGCACCACGAGCATCACGGCGATCGGGATCGACCAGCTCTCGTAGAGCGCCGCCAGGCACAGGAACACCATCAGCAGCGACAGGGCGTACAGCGCCGGCGCCTGGGAACCCGACAGGCGTTCCTCGTACGACAGGCCGGTCCAGGAAATGCCCACGCCGGCCGGCAGTTTCTTGGCGATGGCTTCGACTTCGGCCATCGCTTCACCGGTGGAGTAGCCCGGCGCCGGGGCACCGAGGACTTCGATCGCTTCCACGCCGTTGTAGCGCGCCAGCTTCGGCGAGCCGTAGATCCACTGGCCCTTGGCGAACGCGGAGAACGGAACCATGGTGCCGGCGGCGTTGCGCACGTACCACTTCTTCAGGTCTTCGGGGTTCATGCGCGAGTCGGGACGACCCTGCACGTACACCTTCTTCACCCGGCCGCGGTCGATGAAGTCGTTGACGTAGCTACTGCCCAACGCGATCGACAGGGTGTTGTTGATGTCGGCGATGGTGATGCCCAGCGCGCTGGCCTTCTCGTCGTCGATCTCCAACTGGAACTGCGGCTCGTCGTTCAGGCCGTTCGGACGCACCTGGGTCAGCACCTTGCTCTGCGCCGCCATGCCGAGGAACTGGTTGCGCGCTTCCATCAGTTTTTCGTGGCCGATGCCGGCGCGGTCCTGCAGGAACACGTCGAAACCGGTGGCGTTGCCCAGCTCCAGCACCGCCGGCGGGGCGAAGGCGAACACCATCGCATCGCGGAAGGTGAAGAAGTGCTGCTGGGCGCGGGCGGCGAGCTTGAACACGCTGTTGTCGGCGTTACGCTCGTGCCACGGCTTGAGCATGATGAACGCCATGCCCGAGCTCTGGCCACGGCCGGCGAAGTTGAAGCCGGTCACGGTGAACACCGACGCCACGGCGTCGCCTTCGCCGCCGTCCTTGCTCGGACGCAGCAGGAACTCACGCATTTCGTCCACCACCACTTGGGTGCGCTGGGCGGTCGAGCCGGCCGGGGTCTGCACCTGGGCGAACAGGACGCCCTGGTCTTCTTCCGGCAGGAACGCGGTCGGGATGCGCGAGAACAGCCAGATCATGCCGACCACGATCAGCAGGTACGCCAGCAGGTACGGCGCCTTGCGCTGCAGGATGTTGCCGACGCCGCGCTCGTAGCTGCGCACGCCGCGGTCGAAGTTGCGGTTGAACCAGCCGAAGAAGCCTTTCTTCGGCGCGCCGTGCTCGCCGTGCGGAATCGCCTTGAGCATGGTGGCGCAGAGCGCCGGGGTGAAGATCAGGGCGACCATCACCGACAGGGCCATGGCCGACACGATGGTGATCGAGAACTGCTTGTAGATCACACCGGTGGAGCCGCTGAAGAACGCCATCGGCAGCAGTACCGCCGACAGCACCAGGGCGATGCCGACCAGGGCGCCCTGGATCTGGCCCATGGACTTCTTGGTCGCTTCCTTCGGTGACAGGCCTTCTTCGCTCATCACCCGCTCGACGTTCTCCACCACGACGATGGCGTCGTCCACCAGCAAGCCGATGGCCAGCACCATGCCGAACATGGTCAGGGTGTTGATGCTGAAGCCGGCGGCGGCGAGGATGCCGAACGTGCCGAGCAGCACCACCGGCACGGTCATCGTGGTGATGACGGTGGCGCGGAAGTTCTGCAGGAACAGGAACATCACCAGGAACACCAGCACGATCGCCTCGACCAGGGTTTCAACCACACCCTTGATCGATTCGGTCACCACCGGGGTGGTGTCGTACGGGAACACCACTTCCATGCCTTGCGGGAAGAACGGCTTGAGGTCGTCGATCGTCTTGCGCAGCGCCTTGGCGGTGTCCAGGGCGTTGGCGCCGTTGGCCAGTTTGACCGCAAGGCCGGAGGCCGGGCTGCCGTTGAACTGGGCGCTGATCGAGTAGTTCTCGCCGCCCAGGCCGACGTCGGCGACGTCCTTGAGGCGAACCTGGGAGCCGTCCTTGTTGACCTTGAGCAGGATTTCCTTGAACTGCTCGGCGGTCTGCAGACGGGTCTTGCCGATGATCGTGGCGTTCAGTTGCTGGCCTTGCACGGCCGGCAGGCCGCCCAACTGACCGGACGACACCTGGACGTTCTGCGCCGCGATGGCGGTCTTCACGTCGACCGGGGTCAGGTTGAAGTTGTTCAGCTTGGCCGGGTCGAGCCAGATGCGCATCGCGTACTGGGCGCCGAAGACCTGGAAGTCACCTACGCCGGCGGTCCGCGAGATCGGATCCTGCATGTTCGACACGATGTAGTTGGACAGGTCGTCCTTGGTCATGCTGCCGTCGCGCGACACCACACCGATCACCAGCAGGAAGTTCTTCACGGCCTTGGTGACGCGGATGCCCTGTTGCTGCACTTCCTGCGGCAACAGCGGGGTGGCCAGGTTCAGCTTGTTCTGGACCTGCACCTGCGCGGTGTCGGAGTTGGTGCCTTGCTCGAAGGTCGCGGTGATGGTCATGCTGCCGTCGGAGTTACTTTCCGACGACACGTAACGCAGGTTGTCGATGCCGTTGAGCTGCTGCTCGATCACCTGCACCACGGTGTCCTGCACGGTCTGCGCGGACGCGCCCGGGTAGGTCACCTGGATCGCGATGGCGGGCGGCGCGATGCTCGGGTACTGGTTGATCGGCAGCTTGAGGATCGAAAGGGCGCCGACCAGCATGATCACCAGGGCGATCACCCAGGCGAAGATCGGGCGGTCGATAAAGAATCTTGACATGGATTACTCCCCTTTGCCGCCGGCGGCCTTGTCGGCTGCCTGAGCGGGGGCCGGGTTCTTCGCGCCGACGTTGGTCGCTTCGGTCGGGTTGACCACCGCGCCCGGACGCACGAACTGCAGGCCTTCGGTGATCAGGCGGTCGCCGGCCTTCAGGCCGTCTTCGACCAGCCACTGGCTGCCGACGGTGCGGCTGGCCTTGAGCTGGCGCAGCTCGACCTTGTTGTCGGCGCCGACGACCAGTGCGGTCGGGGTGCCTTTGAGGTCGCGGGTCACGCCTTGCTGCGGCGCGAGGATCGCGGCGCTGTTCACGCCGGCCTGCAACTGGGCGTGGACGAACATGCCTGGCAGCAGGGTGTGTTCCGGGTTCGGGAACACGGCGCGCAGGGTCACCGAACCGGTGGTCTGGTCCACCGACACTTCGGAGAATTCCAGCTTACCGTCGAGCTTGTACTGGCTGCCGTCTTCCAGGGTCAGCTTGACCGCAGCGGCGTTGTCGCCGGCCTTCTGCAGGCGACCGCTTTCCAGTTCGCGGCGCAGTTCCAGCAGTTCGACGGAAGACTGCGTCACATCGACGTAGATCGGATCCAACTGCTGGATCGTCGCCATCGCGTCGGCCTGGGCGTTGCTCACCAGCGCACCTTCGGTCACCGAAGAGCGGCCGATGCGGCCGGAGATCGGCGCGTAGACCTTGGTGTAGCGCACGTTGATCTGCGCGCTCTGCAGGGCGGCTTCCGATTGCAGGCGGTTGGCCACGGCGGTGTCGTATTCCTGGCGGCTGACGGCTTGCTCGTCGACCAGTTGCTTGTAGCGGTCGGAGATCGACTTGGTCGAACGCAGGTTGGCTTCGGCGCTTTTCAGGGTCGCCTCATAGACCGACGGATCGATCTGGTACAGCTGCTGGCCGGCCTTGACGTCGCCGCCTTCCTTGAACAGACGCTTGAGGATGATGCCGTTGACCTGCGGGCGGACCTCGGCGATGCGGAACGCACTGGTGCGCCCCGGCAGTTCCGAGGTCAGGGTGAAGGTCTGGGGTTGCAGGGTGACGACGCCGACCTGAGGAGGTGGGGCGGCGGGCGCCGCCTCTTCCTTTTTGCATCCGCTGAGCAGCGATGCCAGGGCGACGGCAGTGACCAGAGCGGTAACAGCTGGCTTGAATTGCATGAAGATCCTCGGGTCAGGCGCGCAAAAAGCGCACAAGAAAGGTGGAAGGGTAAAAAAGGGATGCCGGGTGGATAAGTAGCTTGCTAAGGAATATACTTACGTTCATGGTTGTTTGTAAACACCTTGACTGCGTACCCACCCTGTTACAAAAGTCGTCGCAAGGTTCGAAATTGTAGGCCGGGGCAGTCGATCCACGAGAGATCACCCCCTTTTTATTCAGCGGATATTCAGCCATCCCTGAAACATCCTGTTTGAGGTTTTACTGCCATGGTCCGTCGCACCAAAGAGGAAGCTCAAGAGACCCGGAGCCGGATACTCGAAGCGGCCGAGCACGCGTTCTACGAGCGTGGCGTGGCCCGCACGACGCTGGCCGACATCGCGACGCTGGCCGGTGTCACCCGCGGCGCCATCTACTGGCATTTCAGCAATAAGGCCGATCTGCTCCAGGCCATGCTCGACACGTTGCGCGAGCCGCTGGACGAACTGGCCCGGGCCAGCGAAAGCGAAGACGAAGTCGACCCGCTGGGCTGCATGCGCCAACTGCTGGTTCATTTGCTCCATCAGATCGCGCTGGATCCGAAGACCCGGCGCATCAACGAAATTCTTTTTCATAAGTGCGAGTTCACCGATGAAATGTGCGACCTGCGCCAGCAGCGTCGGGCGGCCAGCCTCGAATGCAACGTGGGCATCGGGCTGACCCTGAGCAATGCGGTCAAGCGCGGGCAGTTGCCGGCCGACCTCGACACCGTCCGGGCCGCCATCGCGATCCATGCCTACATCGACGGTCTGCTGTATCAGTGGCTGCTGGCGCCGGACAGCTTCGAGCTGCAGGCCGAAGCCGAACGCTGGGTCGATGCAGGGTTGGACATGCTGCGCTTGAGCCCCGCCCTGCGCAAATGAAACAAAATGCGTATTTGGATCAGCGTGTGTCAATCAAGGAGGCCGATGAAGATCCCTGTTCACAGGCCCCGCTGCCTAGGAGTGCTTTTATATACGCCTGCGGCAGGGGTTGATACATAGCGGGCTACGTATTTTGTAGGGATTTTGTTGCGCACCTGTGAAGGTGTGTGAGGCGCGTTGCGAACGCGCAAGAAAAAGCCCCGGCTCTGACGAGTCGGGGCTTTTGCGTTTCTGCGGTGCGGCTTACAGGGTCGGGTAGTCGAGGTAGCCGACCGCGCCCTTGCCGTAGAACAGTTCAGGACGCGGCTCGTTCAGCGGCGCGTCGGCCTTGAGGCGGGCCGGCAGGTCCGGGTTGGCGATGAACGGAACGCCGAAGGCCACCGCATCGGCCTTGCCGCTGGCCAGCCATTGGTTGGCGCTGTCCTTGGTGAAGCGCTCGTTGGCGATGTAGGCACCGCCGAAGGCTTCCTTGAGCTGCGGGCCGAGGCTGTCGGCGCCTTCCTTCTCGCGGGAGCAGATGAACGCGATGCCGCGCTTGCCCAATTCACGCGCCACGTAGGTGAAGGTTTCGGCGAGGTTGTCGTCGCCCATGTCGTGGGAGTCGGCGCGTGGCGCCAGGTGCACGCCGACGCGGCCGGCGCCCCAGACATCGATGGCGGCGTCGGTCACTTCCAGCAGCAGGCGGGCACGGTTTTCCAGGGAACCGCCGTACTGGTCGGTGCGCTGGTTGGTGCTGCTCTGCAGGAACTGGTCGAGCAGGTAGCCGTTGGCGCCGTGGATCTCCACGCCGTCGAAGCCGGCGGCCTTGGCGTTCTCGGCACCGGTGCGGTAGGCCTCGACGATCTCGGCGATCTCATCGGTTTCCAGGGCGCGCGGGGTGACGTAGTCGGACAGCGGACGCACCAGGCTGACGTGGCCTTTGGGCTGCAGGGCGCTCGGCGCGACCGGCGTCTCGCCGTTCAGGTACGACGGGTGGGAGATCCGGCCGACGTGCCACAGTTGCAGGACGATCTTGCCGCCGGCGGCGTGCACCGCCTTGGTCACGTTGGTCCAGCCGCGCACCTGGTCGTTGGACCAGATGCCGGGGGTGTCCGGGTAGCCGACGCCCATCGGGGTCACCGAGGTGGCTTCGCTGAGGATCAGGCCGGCGGAGGCGCGCTGTACGTAGTACTCGGCCATCAGCGCGTTGGGCACGCGGCCTTCGTCGGCGCGGCAGCGGGTCAGCGGCGCCATGATGATGCGGTTGGACAGTTCCAGGTCGCCCAGTTTGATCGGATCGAAAATCGTTGCCATGAGATACAACCCTCGTGAGGTGAAAAGTGAATCAGTTTGCAGCCGGTGCCAGTTCGGGATTGCCGTTCTGGCGGAAAGTGATCAGGGTCGCCAGCAAGGCGAGCACGGCCAGGACGGCGGCGGCCAGGGGCACGCTGGTCAGGCCGTAGCCGTGGGCGATGACGCTGCCGCCGACCCAGGCGCCCAGGGCGTTGCCGACGTTGAAGGCGCCGATGTTCAGGGTCGAGACCAGGTTCGGGGCCGCCTTGCCGAAGGTCACCACGTTGACCTGCAGTGCCGGCACGGCCGCGAAGCAGGCGGTGGCCCAGAGGAACAGGGTGATTTCGGTGGGGATCAGCGCGACGCTGGTCCAGGTCAGCACGGTGGAGACGACGGCCATGGCGATGAACACGCCGATCAGCGTGGCGGCCAGGCCCTTGTCGGCCAGCTTGCCGCCGATGATGTTGCCGACGGTCAGGCCCAGGCCGATGAGCATCAGCGTCCAGGTCACGCCGCGGGGCGAGACGCCGGTGACTTCGCCCAAAAGCGGCGCGACGTAGGTGAACAGGGTGAACACCGAGGCGGCGAACAGCGCGGTCATGCTCAGCGACAGCCAGATGCCCGCGCCCTTGAGGGCGGCGAGTTCGGCGCGCATGTCGAGCTTTTCCTCGTCGCGCTTGGCCGGCAGGAAGCGCACCAGGCTGAACAGGGCGACGACGCCGATCACGGTCACGGCCCAGAAGGTCGAGCGCCAGCCGGCTTCCTGACCGAGGGCGGTGCCCAGCGGCACGCCGAGGACGTTGGCCAGGGTCAGGCCGGTGAACATCAGGGCCACGGCCGAAGCGCGTTTGTTGGCCGGCACCAGGTTGGCCGCCACCACCGAGCCGATGCCGAAGAAGGCGCCGTGGCACAGGGCGGTGATGACCCGCGCCAGCATCAGCACGTTGTAGTCGCTGGCCACCGCACACAGCAGGTTGCCGACGATGAAGATGCCCATCAGTGCGATCAGCGCGGCCTTGCGCGGCAGGCGGGCGGTGGCCAGCGCCATGAACGGCGCACCGATGGCCACGCCCAGGGCGTAGCCGGTCACCAGCCAGCCGGCGCCGGGGATCGACACGCCCAGGTCGGCCGCCACATCGGGCAGCAGCCCCATGATGACGAACTCGGTGGTGCCGATGGCGAAGGCGCTCAAGGCGAGTATGAGAAGCGGGATGGGCATCGTTATTTCCTTTTGGGCCGGCTGACGTTAAGGGTCAGAGCTCTTTGCCGAGTGTTTCGAGGAACGCCTGGATCACGTCCTCGTTGCGTTTGAAGAAGTGCCACTGGCCGACCTTGCGGCTGCTGACCAGGCCGGCGCGCTGCAGGGTCGCCAAGTGGGCGGATACGGTCGACTGCGACAGGCCGCAGCGTTGGTCGATCTGCCCGGCGCAGACGCCGTGCTCGTTGCTGTGGGACTGGTCGGGAAATTCGACGGTCGGGTCTTTCAGCCAGTGCAGGATGTCTCTGCGTACCGGGTGCGCCAGGGCTTTTATGATTTCGTCGAGGTTGAGGTTCATGGTCGGGTGCTCGTGACGTGTAGCGTTATATCGCGATGAGGCGAACTTTAAATCGGTATTTCGCGATATACCAATATGATTTCGATCTGACGACCGCATAAATCGGTATATCGGGTTATAACGATATTGTGGTTGTGATCCAGCAAAGGAGCAGTGCTAAGCTGCGCCCATGAACTATCTCGCACATTTGCACCTCGGAGGCCAGCGCCCCGGACAATTGCTCGGCAGCCTGTACGGCGATTTCGTCAAAGGGCCGCTGCAAGGGCAGTACGCGCCGGAGATCGAGGCCGCCATCCGGCTGCACCGGCAAATCGACGTGTTCACCGACCGGCACCCGCTGGTGGGGACGGCGCTGGACCGCTTCGCCACCACCCGGCGGCGTTATGCGGGCATCGTCCTCGACGTGTTCTTCGACCATTGCCTGGCCCGAGACTGGACGCTGTACGCAGACCGGCCGCTGGAACACTTCACCTCCGATGTCTACCGCACGCTGTCCAGCGAACGGCAATTGCCGGAGCGCCTGGCGAAGATCGCGCCGTACATGGTGGCCGACGACTGGCTGGGCTCGTACCGGGAGTTCGAGGTGCTGGAACAGGTGCTGCGGGGGATTTCCCGGCGGCTGAGCCGGCCGGAGGAACTGGCGGGGGCGATGGACGAACTGCGGCGGCTGTACGAGCCGTTGAGCGAGGATTTCGCGCGGTTCTATCCCAGGCTTCAGGACTTCGCGCAGACCCCGCCGACATCTTGATTCCCCTGTAGGAGCCAGCCTGCTGGCGATGGCGGCCTGTCAGTCGATGTTGATGTGACTGATCCGGCCCTATCGCCAGCAGGCTGGCGCCTACAGGGTTGCGTGGCCTCAGGCGGCAATCAGGTCGCCGGCACGGCTCGGTTCGACCGGCTTGGCCACCTCGCCGAACAATGCCTTCTGCACCGCCTGCTGCGCCTCGAACGCCAGCGCGGCACGCTCGCGGCCCTGGCAGGCGATCGGCTTGAGCAGGTGGATCTCCACCTCGCCGCAGTCATGGCTGAACAGGCGCATCAGGTGCGACAGCAGGTCATCGTCACCGATGAACGGTGCCAGCGGGTCGATGTGGCCATTGCGCAGGTAACGGATCGCTACCGGTTGCAGCTTCACCTCGGAGTCGATGGCCGCCGACAGCAGGCGCCCGTGGAAGGTGCGCAGCGAGCGGCCGTCGGTGGTGGTGCCTTCCGGGAACATCAGCAGCGGATGTTCCGATTGCAGGTGACGGGTCATCTGCTTGCGGATCAGCTGGCTGTCGCCCGAACCGCGGCGGATGAACAGGCTGCCGGCCTTGGCGGCCAGCCAGCCGGCCACAGGCCAGGTGCGCACTTCGGCCTTGGACAGGAACGACAGCGGCGTGAGCATGCCCAGCAGCGGAATGTCGGTCCAGGACACATGGTTGCTGACCCACAGCATCGGCTGCTTGGGCAACTCGCCCAGGACGGTCACGCGAAAGGGCAGGGCGTTGCTCAGGCGCGCCATGAAAAACCGCGACCAGCGCTGCCGGCGCACCATCGAATGGGCCAGGCCCAGCCGCTCGAACACCCCGAACGCGCTGGCCATGCACAGGCCCAGCGCCACCACCAGCAGCACCCGCGCGATCCGCGCGTACACCCGCAGGCGGCCCATCACACGGCCGCCTTGAAGTGCTTGGCGTAGCGCGGGCAGAGCTCGTCGCGCTTGAGCAGGATGAACACGTCGGCCACCTGGAAGTCTTCGTCCCAGCAGGGCTCGCCGCAGATCTTCGCGCCCAGGCGCATGTAGGCCTTGAGCAGCGGCGGCATTTCGGCGATCACGTTGGACGGGATGTCCAGCGACGGCAGCGGATTCTTCGGTTCGGCGCGCAGGTGTTCGGTGCACAGGTAGCGTTCGCGCAGGCGCTGCATGATCGCGTGGGCCTGCACGCCGCCGTCCTGCATCGGGATGCTGGCGCAGCCCATCAGGTAGCTGTAGCCGCCCTGGTTCAGCACTTCGGCCAGTTCGCCCCAGAGCACGGCGATGGTGCCGCCGTTGCGGTAGGCCGGATCGACGCAGGTGCGGCCGATCTCCAGGATCGGGCCCTGCAGGCCGGCGAGGCCGTGCAGGCTGAATTCCTCTTCGCTGTAGAAGCGGCCCAGGCTGCTGGCGGCAGTGTGGTCGAGCAGGCGGGTGGTCGCCACCAGGCGCCCGGTGTTCAGGTCACGCACGCCGATGTGGCTGCAGTGGACATCATAGTCATCCATGTCCAGACCCAGCTCCGCGCCCTTCAGCTTGGCGTTGAACTCGCCGCTGAACACGTTGAAGCGCAAGGCCTGGGCTTGCTGCAGAGCCTCGGCGCCGATCAGGCGTTCGGCTTGCAGGCGGCGTTCATTGCCGGTGTCGCTGATGCGGGCGATCTGAGTCATGTGAATCTCCGTACGGGCCGTTCACCCGTCAAGGGTTGCAGCCGATCGACTTTCTTTATGCCGCCGTGTTGGGCAAAGTCAGGCTATGTAGCCCCGGTGTCATCGCCATGAATGTTTGGTGATGCTTGTATGACAGCCCTCAAGGAGCCTCCTATGCCCTGGCCGACCCTGCTCGAATGCCGTGAACGAATGCCCGCCGTCCCTGACCTGAGGGAAGGTTTCGCGATGCTGCTGCATCAGTTGGGCACCGTGACCCCGTTCGAACTGGCGGTGGCCGGCGGGCGGCGGATGGCCACGCCGGGGCTGGCGTTCCTGGTGGGCTACCAGGCGGCCCTGCGCATGCTTTGGCCGAGTGCGCCGCAAAGCCTGGGCGCCCTGTGTGCGACCGAACAGCGCAGCCTGCGCCCGGCGGACATGCAGACCCGTCTCACGGACCTGCGCCTGGACGGGCGCAAGGATTTCGTCACCGCCGGCGACGCCGCCGACTGGCTGCTGGTCGCCGCGCGCAGCGAGGCGCCGGGAGAGGCGCCGAGCCTGAGCCTGGCGGTGGTCTATCCGGACGAGCCCGGTGTGCGGGTGGAAACGCTGCCGGCCCTGCCGCTGATGCCGGACATCAGCCACGGTCGCCTGCACCTGGAGAACGCGGGCTGCGAATTGCTTGCCGGGGATGGCTGGGACGCCTACGTGAAACCGTTCCGCACCCTGGAGGACATCTACGTGCTGAGCGCGATGACCGCGTGGCTGTACGGCGTCGGCCAGGACAGCGGCTGGCCGCAGGCGCTGCAACTGCGCTGGGTGGCGCTGCTGGCCGGGTGCGCGGAGGCCAGCCGGCTACCGCCGGACAGCCCGGCGGCGCATGTGGTGCTGGGCGGATTGTTCGCGCAGTTCGACGCGCTCAAGCCTGAGTTGGATCAGGCGCTTGCCCAAGGGGCGCCCGAGTGGGCGGCGATGTGGGCACGGGACCAGTCCGTCATGCAGTTGGCGGCGGGGGCACGGGCCAAGCGGCTGGCCAAGGCCTTGGCGGCGGGCTGACCGCAAGCCCTGCATTCAGCCGAACACCCTGTGGGAGCCAGCCTGCTGGTGATAGCGGTCTGTCTGACACCTCAATGCCGGATGTGCTGCCGTCATCGCCAGCAGGCTGGCTCCTACCGTGTTCTGGGGTGACCGCAGACTCTGCATCAGGCCCCGTCCATCGCCAATCTGTCATCAATGCCGGCTACCCTCGTCGGGTTCATCCCCAGAGCCCCCGCCATGTTCAAAGGCCTGTCCCTGTGTCTGCTGCTGATCAGCCTTGCGGTGCGCGCCGAGGAATGGCCGGTTCCCCCGCAAGCGACCGGCCCGGCCATCGAGGCCCTGGAGGCCTACGCCTTCCCGCCCCGCGACGACGTCACCCGCCAGGGCATCCGCACCGACGCCTTGCTGGTGATCCGCGACGGCCGATTGGTCTACGAGCGCTACGCCGGTCCGACCACCGCCGACACCCCGCACCTGACCTGGTCGATCAGCAAGAGCCTGATGGCCACGGTGCTGGGGGTGGCCTACGGCGAAGGGCGGTTGCGCCTCGAAGAACCGGCGTCGAAGTATTACCCGGCGCTGGAGCGGCACCCGACCCTCACCCTGGGCGACCTGCTGCACTGGGCGTCCGGCCTGGACTGGCAGGAAGACTACGAATACGCGCCGCTCAAGTCCTCGGTGGTGGCCATGCTCTACACCCGCGGCCATCGCGACATGGCCGCGTTCGCCGCGGGCCATGAGGCTTATGCCGCACCGGGCAAGGCCTTCCGTTATTCCAGCGGCGACAGCAACCTGCTGGCGGCGGCGCTCAAGGGCATCGTCGGTCCGCAGCGCTATGCGGACTATCCCTGGACGGCCCTGTTCGAACCGCTGGGCATCCGCCGTGCCGTGTGGGAGACCGATGCCGCCGGCATCTTCGTCGCTTCGTCCTATGTCTACCTGACCGCCCGCGATCTGGCGCGGATCGGCCTGCTGATGGCCCGGGACGGGCGCTGGGGCGAACGGCAATTGCTGCCTGCAGAGTGGATCGCCTTCAACCGCACCCCGTTCGCGGGCTACAAGGCCGGCCAGGACGAGGCCGTGCCCGGCGGCCACTGGTGGCTCAACCTTGCGGTGGACGGCGCGCCGTCGCCCTGGCCCGACGCGCCGCCCGACACGTTCGCCGCCCTCGGCCATTGGGGGCAGGCCTTGTATGTGATCCCGAGCGCGAACCTGGTGATCGTGCGCTACGGCGACGACCGTGACGGCCGCTACCGGCACAACGAACTGCTCAAGCGGGCCCTCGCGGCATTCGCCGGGACGGTGCGGCCATGAAATTGCTGGGGCGTGTGTTGCTGCTGGCGTTCGTCGCGCTGCTGGGCTGGGGCTGGCTGGAGCGCCAAGCGCTGTGGGCGTTCCCGGACATCATCAGCGCGTACACCGCCAAGGAATACTGCTCGTGCCGGTACGTGATGAACAACGACGCCGCGTACTGTCGCGGGTATGTGAAACAGTGGCTGGCCACCAGCGCCTTTGCCGACGAGCCGTCGAGCAAGACCGTCACGGTCAGCGGCCTGGGCCGCAGCAGCAGCGCCCGATGGATCGGCGAGCGCCAGGGCTGTCGCCTGGCGCCCTGATGCCGTGACTTGCGGCGGGGGCTTTGCCGGAACGGCCCGGGCCGGTTAAGGTTCGTGCAGGTTTTTCTGCCCCACGGGTCTTCAATGCTCAACCGTTCTCTCTGCACCGCCGCCGGCCTGCTGCTGGCCGCGGCCGCCCTGCCGGCCCAGGCCAACTGGTACCTGGACGGCGAATCCTCGCGGCTGTCGTTCGTCAGCACGAAAAACGCCAACGTCTCCGAAGTGCAGCGCTTTTTGGTACTGCACGGCAAGGTCGACCCGGACGGCCGGGCCGAGGTCGAGGTCGAGCTGGAGTCGATCAACAGCGGCATCCCGCTGCGGGACGAGCGCATGCGCAAGGAGCTGTTCCAGATCGATCAGTTCCCCGACGCCACCATCTCCACCCAGATCGACCTGCGTCCGATCAACGACCTGGCGCCCGGCGCGCAACTGGAACTGCGCCTGCCGCTGACCGTCAGCCTGCACGGCAAACAGCGCGAATACCCCGCCGAACTGCTCGCCACCCGTCTCGACGACCGGCGCTTTCAGGTAGTGACCCTGGAGCCGCTGGTGATCAACGCCGCGGACTTCGACCTGGCGCCGGGTCTGGAAACCCTGCGCAGCCTGGCCGGCCTGTCGGCCATCAGCCTGTCGGTGCCGGTGGGTGCGGTGCTGATTTTCGCGGCGCGCTGACATGCGCGGCGCGGTGTTCCCCTGGCGCGACGGCAACCGCTTCGAACTGTTGATCGACGGGCCGCAGTTCTTCCCGCGCATGCTCGACGCCATCGCCGGCGCCCGCGAGCAGATCGAGCTGGAACTGTACCTGGTGGAGGCCGGCGCCTGCGCCGAAACCGTGGTGCAGGCGCTGGTGCTGGCGGCGGAGCGGGGCGTGCGGGTGCGCTGCCTGTTCGACGATTACGGCAGCCTGGCCTTCACCCTCAACCTGCGTCAGCGGCTGACCGGCGCCGGGGTCGAACTGCGTTTCTACAACCGCCTGAACTGGCGGCGCTGGGTCGGCAATTTCTATCGCGACCACCGCAAGCTGCTGCTGGTGGATCAATGCCTGGCGGTGGTCGGCGGCACCGGGGTCACCGACGAGTTCTGGACGCCGGGCCACGACACCAGCGAATGGCACGAGGTGATGGTGCAGATCACAGGCCCTCTGGTGCTCGACTGGCAACTGCTGTTCGACCGCCAGTGGATCGCCAACCGCCATCGCCGCGCGTGGCGGCCCACGGCGCATTTCGGCCTGCCGCGCCTGCCCCGGGTGCCGGACGCGGGGGAGGGCATGGGCCGGGTGGCCTATGCCGACGCCCGTCAGCACCGGGACATCCTGCAGTCGCTGTTCCGCGCGCTGAACAGCGGCCAGCGCCGCATCTGGCTGGCCACGCCGTATTTCCTGCCGACCTGGAAGATCCGCCGCTCCCTGCGCAAGGCCGCCGCCCGGGGCCTCGACGTGCGCCTGCTGCTGACCGGGCCGCGCACCGATCACCCTTCCGTGCGCTATGCCGGGCACCGCTACTACCCGCGCCTGCTCAAGGCCGGGGTGAAGATCTTCGAGTACCAGCCGTGTTTCCTGCACCTGAAGATGGTGCTGGTGGACGATTGGGTGAGCATCGGTTCGTGCAACTTCGACCACTGGAACCTGCGCTTCAATCTTGAGGCGAACCTGGAGGCCTTGGATCCGCCGTTGACGGCGGCAGTGGTTTCGAGCTTCGAGCGGGATTTCGGCCTGAGTCAGCAGGTGAGCCTGGAGGAATGGCGGCGGCGGCCGTTGTGGCGGCGCATCAAGCAGCGGCTGTGGGGGTGGGTGGACCGGTTGGTGGTCAATCTGCTGGATCGGCGCGGATAGTCGCTACACAGAAAACTTTGTGGGAGCTGCGGCGCGACGACTCGACTTGCCGCCGCTCCCACAGGTATTGCGTTGCTTTGCCTTACAGCAGTTCGAAGCTCTGCTGCGTCACGTCCTGGGAGTCCAGGCCGATCTGCACGTTGAACTTGCCGGGCTCGGCGGCGTACTTGAGCTGGGCGTTGTAGAACTTCAGGTCGTCTTCGGTGATGGTGAAGTGCACGACCTTCTGTTCGCCGGCCTTGAGCAGGATTTTCTGGAAGTTCTTCAGCTCCTTCACCGGACGGATCATCGAGCCGGTGACGTCCTGGATGTACAGCTGCACCACGGTTTCGCCGTCACGCTGGCCGGTGTTCTTCACCACGACACTGGCGTCGAGCTTGCCGGTGGCGTTCAGGGTGGTGGAGGACAGCGCCATGTCGCTCAGGCTGAAGTCGGTGTAGCTCAGGCCGTAGCCGAACGGGAACAGGGGGCCGGTGGTGTCATCGAAGTACTGCGAGGTGTAGTTGCCCGGCTTGCCCGGCGTGAACGGCCGGCCGATGCTCAGGTGGTTGTAGTAGGTCGGGATCTGGCCCACGGAGCGCGGGAAGGTCACCGGCAGCTTGCCCGACGGGTTGTAGTCGCCGAACAGCACGTCGGCGATGGCGTTGCCGCCCTCGGTGCCGCTGAACCAGGTCTCCAGGATCGCATCGGCCTGTTCCTTCTCTTCCAGGATCGTCAGCGGACGGCCGTTCATCAGCACCAGCACCAGCGGCTTGCCGGTGGCCTTGAGGGCGCGGATCAGTTCGCGCTGGTTTTCCGGGATGTTCAGGTCGGTGCGGCTGGAGGACTCGTGGGACATGCCGCGGGATTCGCCCACGGCGGCCACGACCACGTCGGCGTCCTTGGCGGCCTTGACCGCTTCATCGATCAGCACGTTGGCCGGACGCGGGTCATCGACCACTTCCGGCGCATCGAAGTTGAGGAAGTTGAGGTAGTCGAGCACCTTCTTGTCGCTGGTGATGTTGGCGCCGCGGGCGTAGGTCAGGTTCGACTTGTCGCCGATGACCGCGCTCATGCCGTCGAACAGGGTGACCGACTGGGCCGGACGGCCGGCGGCGGCCCAACTGCCCATCATGTCGATCGGCGCCTTGGCCAGCGGACCGACCAGGGCGACCTTGGCGGACTTCTTCAACGGCAGGGTCTGGTTGCGGTTGGTCAGCAGCACCAGGCTGCGGCGGGCCACGTCGCGGGCCTCGCTGCGGTGCAGGCGGCTGTCGGCGTAGGTGTCGGCCGGATCGTCCTCGGCCTTGCCGATGCGCAGGTACGGATCCTTGAACAGGCCCATGTCGTACTTGGCCGCGAGCACTTCGCGCACGGCGTTGTCGATGTCCTTCTGCTCGATCTCGCCGGACTTGAGCAGCCCCGGCAGCTCCTTGCCGTAGAGGGTGTCGTTCATGCTCATGTCGATGCCGGCCTTGATCGCCAGCTTCGCCGCCTCGCGGCCGTCACGGGCCACGCCGTGCTTGATCAGCTCGAAGATCGCGCCGTGGTCGCTGACCGCCAGGCCCTTGAAGCCCCAGTCCTTGCGCAGCAGGTCGTTCATCAGCCAGGTGTTGGCGGTGGCCGGGATGCCGTTGACCGAGTTCAGCGCCACCATCACGCCGCCGGCGCCGGCGTCGATGGCCGCGCGGTACGGCGGCAGGTAGTCCTGGTACATCTTCACCGGGCTCATGTCCACGGTGTTGTAGTCGCGGCCGCCCTCGACCGCGCCGTACAGGGCGAAGTGCTTGACGCTGGCCATGATGCTGTCCGCCGCGCTCGGCGAGTCGCCCTGGTAGGCCTTGACCATCACCTTGGCGATGCGCGAGGTCAGGTAGGTGTCTTCGCCGAAGCCTTCGGAGCTGCGGCCCCAGCGCGGGTCGCGGGAGATGTCGACCATCGGCGCGAAGGTGATGTCGAGGCTGTCGGCCGCCGCCTCGTTGGCGGCCACGCGGCCGGAGCGGCCGATGGCGTCCATGTCCCAGCTGGAGGCCAGGGCCAGGGGAATCGGGAAAATCGTACGGTGGCCGTGGATCACGTCGTACGCGAAAAACATCGGGATCTTCAGCCGGCTGCGCATCGCGGCGTCCTGCATCGGACGGTTTTCCGGACGGGTGATCGAGTTGAAGGTGCCGCCGATGTTGCCGGCGGCGATCTCCTTGCGGATCAGCTCACGGGGCATTTCCGGACCGATGCTGATCAGGCGCAGCTGGCCGATCTTCTCGTCGAGGGTCATTTGCTTCATCAGGTTGTTGATGAACGCGTCCTTGTTTTCCAGAGGGATCTGGGTCGTGGCGGCCAATGCCTGATGACTGGCCAGGCTGACGAACAGGCCCAGCAAACACAGCTTCTTCATGAATGGTTTTCTCAAGGGCCTAAACGGCAATGCGATGCCGGCCAGCCAAAATTTAGGGAGCGACTATTGTTGTTCGGGTGCTGATTGAAAAAACGACAGCCGAAAAAACGTCGCCGGTGTTCGGCGACGCGATCGCGCAGGGCCTCTTTGTAGCCCATCGGCCTGCGGCAATCCAGTGGTGCGGGCGATTATGCCCCAAGAGCCCGCCGAGAATGTTTCGCGATCGCCTTTTAATGGAATGCGCCAGGGAGCACCCGTGCGATGAATGTCAGTCCCGCCCACCGTTCGCGTTTGCAGGTCGCCACCTTGCTGGTGCTGGCCACGCTGTTGACCGCCTGCGGCATCAACAACATCCCGACCCTCGACGAACAGGCCAAGGCCGCCTGGGGCCAGGTGCAGAACCAGTACCAGCGGCGCGCCGACCTGATCCCCAACCTGGTGGAGACAGTGAAGGGCTACGCCAAGCATGAGGAAGCGACCCTGACCGCCGTGGTCGAGGCGCGGGCCAAGGCCACCTCGATCCAGGTCGACGCCAACACCCTTGACGATCCGCAGAAGCTCAAGCAGTTCCAGCAGGCCCAGGATCAGCTCAGCGGGGCCTTGAGCCGGCTGATGGTGGTGTCCGAACGCTACCCGGACCTTAAGGCCAACCAGAATTTCCTCGCCTTGCAGTCCCAGCTCGAAGGCACGGAGAACCGCATCAGCGTGGCCCGGCGCGACTTCATCCTGGCGGTGCAGAAGTACAACACCGAGATCCGCACCTTCCCCGGCCTGCTCTGGCACAGGGTGATGTACAGCGACCTGCCGGTGCGCGAGACCTTCGAGGCCACCAGCCCCGGCGCGGACAAGGCGCCGGAAGTGAAGTTCTGATCCGGGGCCGGCCATGCGCATGCTGAAGGCGGGTCTGGCGCTGACGCTGTGGCTGTTGGCCGGCAGCGCGTTGGCCGAACTTTCGTTCCCGGCCCTGACTGGGCGGGTGGTGGATCAGGCGCAGATGATCGAGCCGTCGGTGCGCGCCCAGTTGAGCCAGCAGCTGCAGGCCCACGAGCAGGCCACCGGCGAGCAGGTGGTCGTGGTCACGCTGCCGGACCTGCAGGGCGACACCATCGAAGACTTCGGCGTCCAGCTCGGCCGGCACTGGGGCATCGGCCAGAAAGACAAGAACAACGGCGCGCTGCTGATCGTCGCCCGCGCCGAGCGCAAGTTGCGCATCGAGGTCGGCTACGGGCTGGAGGATCGGCTGACCGACGCCCAGGGTTCGGTGATCATCCATCAGGTCATCACGCCGGCCTTCAAGGCCGGCAACTTCAGTAAGGGCATCAGCGACGGCGTGGCGGCGATGCTGGTGGTGCTGGGCGGCAATCCGCTGGACGAACCGTCGACGGTGTACGAACCGGCCGGGGATCCGGCGGACGATTTCGTCTCCCGCCATCCGACCCTGTTCGTGTTTCTCGTCATGTTGTTCATCCTGACTGTCTTTGTCTGCCAGATGCTCGGTATCCTTCCCGCCGGCCGGGGCGGTTCCGGGGGATCGGGCGGCGGTTTCGGCGGTGGCGGCTTCGGTGGCGGCGGGGGCGGAGGCTTCAGCGGCGGCGGGGGCAGTTTCGGCGGCGGCGGATCGTCCGGCGGCTGGTGACACAACAATAAGACTGGGCATTTCACGACATGGCACTACTGACCGAACACGAACAACGCAAGGTCGCCGAGGCGATCGCCCGGGTCGAGCGCGAGACCGACGCCGAACTGGTGACGGTGCTGGCCGCCCGCGCCGACGACTACGCCTACGTCCCGCTGCTGTGGGCCAGCCTGCTGGCGCTGGTGCTGCCGGGCGTCGTGCATTACTTCACCGGCTGGCTGACCCTGCGCAGCCTGCTGGTGGTGCAGTGGGGCGTGTTCATCGTGCTGTGCCTGGTGTTCCGCCTGCCCAAGGTCACCACCCACCTGGTGCCGCGCCGGGTACGCCACTGGCGGGCGTCGAACCTGGCGCGCCGGCAGTTCCTGGAGCAGAACCTGCACCACACGGTGGGCGGCACCGGGATGCTGATCTTCGTCTGCGAGGCCGAGCGCTATGTGGAGATCCTGGTGGACGAAGGCATCTCCCGCCGGCTGGACAACCGCAGTTGGGATGCGATCGTCGCAGCGTTCACCGAGCAGGTGCGCCAGGGGCAGACATTGCAGGGATTCGTCGCGTGCATCGAGGCCTGCGGCGAATTGCTCAAGGTGCATGTGCCGGTGACCCAGGTGCGCAACGAGTTGCCGAACCGCCTGGTGGTGCTGGGGTAGGCCAAAAGAACGCCGTTGGGCAAATAACTGCGTGTCCCCGGCGCCCATCCCCCCTAAACTGTGCGCCATTTCCGATTTGCCCCGTCCGAGGCCGTTTTCCGCATGTCCGTCACCGCCGCTTCCGCCCCCGATCAGCACGCCAGGTTCATCGGCCTGCTGCAAACCAGCCTCGATCAGAACGGTTTCATCAAACTGGTGCTGGCCCGGTACGTCGGCGACGAGGCGGACCTGCAGCGGGTCATCGTCAAGCCGGTGACGGTCAAGGGCCAGCCGAGCCTGTCCTTCGTCTACCGCTACAAGACCCGCGACATCACCAAGAACCTGGCCCTGGCCGACGGCGTGGCGGCGGTCGCCGGTCTGCTGCCCGAGGCGTTCAGGAACGCGCACCTGCTGACGCTGACCGACGAGGCCCAGCTCGAATACAGCAAGAAGGGCAAGCCTTCGCTGTTCATGAGCAAGCCCCAGCAACTGCGCGAAGTGCCGACCGCCGGCCACAACCGCGAGAAGCACCGCTTCCTCGAACTGAACCGGCCGTTCCTCAAGGACCTGGGCGTGACCAACGCCCAGGGCGAGCTGATCCCGGCGATGTCGCGCAAGTGGAAGCAGATCAACAAGTTCATCGAAGTGTTCAGCCATGCGCTGACCTCGTCGCCGCTGGCGCTGGACAAGCCGGTGCGGGTGGCGGACTTCGGTTCGGGCAAGGGCTACCTGACCTTCGCCATCCATGACTACCTGCGCAACACCCTCAAGGCCGAGGGCGAGGTCACCGGCGTCGAGCTGCGCCAAGAGATGGTCGACCTGTGCAACGCCGCCGCGCAGAAGCTGGAGCACCCGGGGCTGGCGTTCAAGTGCGGCGACGTGCGCAGCGTGGCGCCGAGCGAGCTGGACGTGATGATCGCTCTGCATGCCTGCGACATCGCCACCGATTACGCGATCCACACCGGCATCCGCTCCGGGGCGTCGATCATCCTGTGCTCGCCGTGCTGCCACAAGCAGATCCGCCTGCAGATCCAGAGCCCGGCGCTGCTCAAGCCGATGCTGCAATACGGCCTGCACCTGGGACAGCAGGCGGAAATGGTCACCGACAGCCTGCGCGCGCTGTTCCTGGAGGCCTGCGGCTACGAGACCAAGGTGTTCGAATTCATTTCGCTGGAGCACACCAACAAGAACAAGATGATCCTGGCGGTCAAGCGCGCCGAACCGGCGGACCCGGCCCGGCTGCTGGAGAAGATCCAGGAACTGAAGGCGTTCTACCACATCAGCGAACACTGCCTGGAAACCCTGCTGCGCGCCGACGGCTACCTGGCCTGACCTGTGTTTTGGGGGCCTGGGCTGACGTCATCGCCAGCAGGCTGGCTCCCACAGGGTTCTCGGTTGAATGCCGAAACGGCGGCCACTGCAAAACAATGTGGGAGCCAGCCTGCTGGCGATGGGGTCAGTCAAATCACCGCCGGCCAAAACCTAGGCAGTGGCCCCCACCTTCGATTGCACCGCCGTCTTGCGCCCGAGCATCACCGTCGCGATCACCCCGCAGGCGAACACCCAGGTGACCGGTTCCACGTGCTCGCCGAAGAACAGCGCCGAAAACGCGATGGTGAAGAAGATCTGCAGCAGTTGGATCTGGCTGACCCGGGAGATGCCGCCCATGGCCAGGCCGGCGTACCAGGCGAAGAAGCCGATGAACTGCGAGAACAGCGCGACGTAGCCGAACGCCCACCAGGTCTTGGCCGACACCGCGCCCTGATGCTGCAGCGCCAGGTACAGCACCGGGCCGACCAGCAGCGGCGTCGACAGCACCAGGGCCCAGCAGATCACCTGCCAGCCGCCCATCTCCTTGGCCAACCGGCCGCCCTCGGCGTAGCCCAGTCCGCCCACCGCGATGGCGGCGAGCATCAGCAGGTCGCCGGCCTGAATGCTGCCGGCGCCGCTGAGCAGCGCGTAGCCGAGCACCAGCGCACTGCCCAGGGCCGCGCAGGCCCAGAAGGCCTTCGACGGCCGCTCGTGGGACAGCCACGCGGCGTACAGCGCCACGCACAGCGGCTGCAGGCCGTTGACCAGCGCGCCATGGGACGCCGGCAAGGTCTGCATGGCCCAGGCCGACAGCACCGGAAAGCCCAGGATCACGCCGGCGATCACCAGGCTCAGGCCTTTGACCTGACGCCAGGTCGGCCACTTTTCCCGTCGCCACAACAGCAGCAACGCCGCCGGGGCCGCCGCGAACAAGGCGCGGCCCAGGCCGTTGAGCAGCGGGTGCAGTTCCTGCACCACGATCCGGGTGAAGGGCAGGGTGAGGCTGAAGATCACAACCCCGAGCAGGCCCAGGGCCATGCCGGTGTTTTCGCGGGAGGACATGTTGGCGACCGGTTAGGAAGGTGGCAGGGAGGTGGGTTCATCTAGCCACAAACCGCCGGGTTTGGCGCTTACAGCTGGCGGCAGAATGGTCGGTACAGTTCGGCTGCAGGCCACATATCCGCAGAGGCGGCGGATCCGGTCTACCTTGTAGGTTCCTGTGCATTTACCTGAGGAGTCCGGGCCATGGCCGCAAAGAAAATCCTGATGCTGGTCGGCGACTACGTCGAAGACTATGAAGTGATGGTGCCGTTCCAGGCCCTGCAGATGGTCGGTCACACCGTGCATGCCGTGTGTCCGGACAAGGCGGCGGGCAAGACGGTGCGCACGGCGATCCATGATTTCGAAGGCGACCAGACCTACAGCGAGAAACCCGGTCACCTGTTCGCCCTGAACTTCGATTTCGCCAAGGTCCAGGCGAAGGACTACGACGCCTTGCTGATCCCCGGCGGCCGTGCGCCGGAATACCTGCGGCTGAACGAGAAGGTGCTGGAACTGGTGCGCGCCTTCGACCAGGCCGGCAAGCCGATCGCGGCGGTGTGCCACGGGGCGCAGCTGCTGGCGGCGGCGGGCGTTCTGGAGGGGCGCGAGTGCAGCGCCTACCCGGCCTGTGCGCCGGAGGTGCGTCTGGCCGGCGGCACCTACATCGACATCCCGGTGACCGAGGGCCATGTCCAGGGCAACCTGGCCACCGCCCCGGCCTGGCCGGCGCATCCGCACTGGCTGGCCGGTTTCCTCGGGTTGCTGGGCACCCGGATCACCCTGTAGCCGACGGGCCTCGTCCTTGCGGTAGCCAGCAGGCCGGCGCCCGCAAGGGCGCCGCCGGAGCGGGTCAGAAGAACCGCGTCACGCTCACCTTGGCGTTGCGCCCCTGGCTGTAGGCGCGGTCACCGCTGAGGGCCGGGCGGTAGTCTTCGTTGAACAGGTTGTCGACCGTCAGGTTCACCTCGGTGCCCTTGAGGTAAGGCTGCTGCGGTTTCCAGTTGGCGAACAGGCCCTGCACGTTGTAGCGGTCGTTGTCGTACTGGTCGTAGAACACATCGCCCACGGTGTTCTTGCCGGAGCCGTACTTGTCGCTCGGCAGGCGGTCGGTCTGGCGCACGAACTCGCCCTGCCAGCCGACCTGGGCGTCCCAGGACGGGATCTTCACGCCGAGCACCGCCACCCACTTGGCCGGCGGAATGTCCCGGGCCCAGACGTCCGGCCCCCACGGGTTGGTGTAGGCCCCCTCGTGCTTGCCGGTCATCCACGAATAGGACAGCGAGCCGAACAGGTACGTCGAGTCATAGAAGCTCTCGACCTCGAAGCCCTTGATGGTCACCCCGCCGATGTTGCGGTAGTTGCCCATCGGGCCCATGCCTTTGCAGTCGGTGGAGATGCTGCCGCCCTTGATCGCCTGGTTTTCGCAGCCGATGCCGGTGGCCTTGAAGATCTCGTCGTCGATCTTGTTGCGGAACAGGGTGGTGCGCACCTGCACGTTGTCGTGGTCGGTGAACACGCCGGCGAAATGGCTGATGTTGCCGGCGCGCCAGCCGGTGATGCGTTCCGGGTCGAGGTCGACGCTGGTGGCGGTGCGGCTGCCCAGGCCCTGGACTTCGTACTGTTCGTCGATCACCGGCGCGCGCCAGGTCTTGCTGTAGTCGACGAAGAAGCCGACGTCCGGGGTCATCCGCCAGAAGGCCGACAGGCGCGGCGACCAGCCGGTGTAGGTGCGGTCGCTGTAGTCATGGCCGAAGGCCGGATCCGGGTTGTTGTAGTACGGCGCTTCGTTGGCTTCGCCGCGGTTGCGCACATGGTCGTAGCGCAGGGACGGGGTCAGGGTGAAGTCGCCCAGGGTGATGGCGTCCTGGAAGTAGACGCTGTTGGTGTCGACCTTGCCCTGTGGCATGAAGCTGGGCTGGAAGCGGCCGCCGTTGTACTTGGGCACCTCGTAGGCCTTGCCCGGCATCCACATTTCGGTGTCGCGGCTGTGGCGGCGCAGTTGCACGCCGGTGGTGAACGCATGGGCCAGCGGGCCGGTCTCGAACAGGCTGACGTTGCTGGCCTCGACGATGCGATCCTTGTAGGCGGTGTCCATCTTGCGTCCGCCGGTGGAGGTCTGGAAGAACGCCGTGGCGTCGCGTTCATCGGTCTGGTCGGTGTTGGACTCCGAGTAGCTGAGCTTGAAGTCGATCAGGCGGTTGTCCAGCGGCTGGTACTGGTACTTGGCCGACCAGGTGGTGTCGACGGTTTCGCGGTTGGCCAGGAAGCGCTTGAGCGCCTTGTCGTAGCCGTACTGCTTGATGTTGGACCAGGTCGGCGGCGTCGGGTAGCTGGCGGACGAGAACGGAGTCCAGCGCTCGCTTTGCGAACGCGAGTAGGACAGCCCCACGCTGTGCTCGTCGTCCAGGTGCAGGTTGAACTTGAGCAGTTGGCCGTCCAGGTCCTGGGCGCTGTTGGGCAGGCGCTTGGGGTTGATCGGGTACTGGTTGTCCGGGTCGGGCGGGGTGCCGGCCAGCTTCATGTCGCCGCCGTCGCGCCGGGTCAGGTACACCAGCGCGTCGGCGCGGCCGTCCTCGGTGCGGCCGAACGCGGCGCCGCTGTAGGTCTGCTGATGGTCGTTGCTGGCGTAGCCGTACTTGACCATCGCGCCGCTGTTGCGACCTTCCTGCAGCAGGTCTGGCGCGTCCTTGGTTTCCATGTGGACGGTGCCGCCGAAGCCGCCGTTGCCGGTGAGCACCGAGTGCGGGCCCTTTTCCACCTCGATGCGTTTGATCAGTTCCGGCTCGATGAAAATCGTGCCCTGCTGATAGCGCTCGAAGCCGCTCTTGGTGGCGCCGTCGACGGTCAGCGGCACGTCCTCGGCGTCGCCCAGGCCCCAGATGTTGATGGTCTGGCCGCCGGGCTTCATCGACCCGCCCATGCTCACGCCCGGCAGGGTGGCGAGCAGGCTGGGGATGTTGGCGGGCTGGCGGCGGTCGATGTCGGCCTGGGTCAGGGTCGAGCGGCCAACCGTGCCGGAATCGACCTCGGTGCCGCTGCCGATCACGCTCAGGGCATCGAGCTGGATCCCGTCGCCGCTGCTGGCCACGGGTTCTTGAGGGCGCACCACATAGGTCTGGTTGACCTTGATCAGGCCGAACGGGCTGTTTTCCAGCAATTGCCGGATGGCGGCTTCCGCGCTGTATTCGCCGTCGAGGGCCGGGGCCTTGAGGTCGCGCAGCTGCGCTTCATCGAACAGCAGCTGGATCCCGGCCTGCTGCGCGATCTGGCTCAGCGAGGCGGCCAGCGGCTGCGCCGGCAGATGCAGGCTGAGGTTGTCGGCATGGGCCTGAACGCTGAACGCCAGGCAGGCGGCGAGCAGGGTCGGTCGAAGGCAGGTGAGCGGGTACGGCGAAAGCACGCGAAACATGGAATCCCCCAAAGCGGCAAAAGGGCCGGAAAGGCCTGCGTTCGGAACGCAGACCGGAGGAAGACGGGACAGGCGAAAAAAACCTCACATGCGAATGCAAAATATTCTCATGTGAGGTGCCGTCAGCGGTTTTCCAGGCGGATGCGGCCGTCGGCCAGTGGCACGGCCTTCACCGGAATCAAGGCGGGCAGGGCGTTGACCAGGGCGTCCGGATCCTGGGTGTCGAGATGGCCGGAGACCTTGATCTGCCCCAGTCTGGCGTTGGCCAGCAGCACAGGGTGCGGGCGGTAGAGGTTCAGCTCGTCCACCAGGCTGGCGAGCTCGCGGTTGCGGAACGACAGATGCCCGGTGCGCCAGTCGGCCACCTGGCCGTCGGCCAGGGTCTGCTGGCGCACGGCGCCGTCGGCCAGATCGACCGCGGCTTGCTGCTGCGCACCGAGCAGCAGCGGCGCCCGGTTGGCCGGCGCGAAAGCCACCTGACCGTGGGCGACGCTCACCACTACTTGCGCATCGCTGCGCCGCACATCGAAGCCGGTGCCGACCACCCGCACGGTCGCGTCGCCGGCCTGCACCCACAGCGGCCGTTCCTTGTCCGGCGCCACGTCCACATAGAACTGGCCGCGGTCGAGGATGAGCCGGCGCTGCTGGCTGTCGAACTCGATGCGCAGCTGCGTGTTGGCGTTGACCGACAACGTGCTGCCGTCCGGCAGTTCGAGGGTGCGCCTGTCCTTGGACGGCGTGGCGATCTGTTGATGAAGCACCGTGTGGGACGTGCCCAACGGCAAGGCCTGCACGGCACAGAGCAACGCCGCCGCCGTCGCCAGCGCCGGACGCCATCGGCTGGCGGGCTTTCGCGGCGCCAGGGTTGCCGGGCGGTGCAGGGGGCGCACCCCTTCCAGGTCGGCCCACAGCGCTTCGAATGCCTGATAGGCCTTGGCGTGTTCGGGCTCGCGCAGCCACCACTCGAATGCCCGGCGCGTGGCGGGGCCCGGTTGCCGGCGGTTGCGCGTGAACCAAGCGGCGGCTTGCGCGTCGACGCTCTCGCCCGCCGGGCCGACGGTCAAATCGTGAGGGAAGTTCATTGAGGCTGCTCCGTGCCGTTGTCGTGATCCAGGCGTTGCTTGCAGTGCAACAGCGCACAGGCGATGTGTTTCTCCACCATGCTCAGCGAGATGCCCATGCGCTCGGCGATCTGCGCCTGGCTCAGGCCTTCGAAGCGGTGCAGCATCAGTGCCTCGCGCCGGCGCGGCGACAGTTCGCCCAACACCGCCTTGAGCTGTTCCAGGCGCTGCTGGCGTTGCGCGGCGGCCATCGGATCCTGGCGTTCGTCGGCCACAGGCTCCGGGTCGGCCTCGTGAGCGGGCTGGATGATATGTCGCACTTTCTGCCGCCGCCAGTGGTCGCGCAGCAGATTGCGCGCCATCTGGAACAGGAACGCCCGCGGCTGCTCGACCTGGGCCCGGTCGCGGTAGTCGAGCCACTGGGTGAAGACGTCCTGGGTCATGTCCGCCGCGTCGCTGGGGTTGTCCGTGCGTTTGTGCAGGTAATGCAGGATGTCCCTGTAGAACCGGCGAAATGAATCCACCGGCAGAGGATCGGGCGTTGGGCGGGACATGGATATCCTTCTCGACGGAACGGGGGCGCAGAAAGGCGCGAATGATATCGAGAACGATTGCTATTTGTCATGTTGGCAAACGACACCGGCCGTCCACTGGCTGAACCGCGCAAAGGGTCTTTACTGTCGGAAGTCCAATCGACGGGAGTAGGAACATGTCCGGATGGTACGAATTGAGCAAAAGCAGCAACGGTCAGTTCAGGTTCGTCCTGAAGGCCGCCAACGCCGAGACCATTTTGACCAGCGAGCTCTACACCACGCACGCGGCGGCCCAGGCCGGCATCGCGGCGGTGCAGGCGAACAGTCCGCTGGATGAGCGCTACGAGCGAAAATCGACGAAGGACGGCCACCCGTACTTCAACCTCAAGGCCGCCAATCACCAGGTCATCGGCAGCAGCGAGGCCTATTCCTCCAATGCCGCGTGCGACAAGGGCATCGCCAGCGTCAAGGCCAACGGGCCTTCGAAGACGGTCAAGGACAAGGCGCGGCCGGTTCTCTGAACCGCTGATGCGGGCTTGCCCGCGATGGCGGCCTTGAAGGTGCCGTCGCGAGCAGGCTCGCTCCTGCAGGAGCGGCGGGATCAGCGCAGGTGCTTGAGCAGCGCCTTGAGTTGCGTGCGTCCGGCCTCGCTCAGCGGGAACACCGGCAGGCGCGGATCACCGGCCTCCAGCCCGGTCTCGCGCAGGCCGGCCTTGATCGTCGCCGGCAGCCCGCCCTTGAGGATGAAGTCCAGCAGCGGCAACTGGCGGTAGAACAGCTCCCGCGCCTTGGCCAGGTCGCCCGCCAGGGTGGCGTCGTACAGGTCCAGGTTGAGCTGTGCGATCAGGTTCGGCGCCGCCGTGCACCAGCCTCGGGCCCCGGCGGCGAACGCTTCCAGGGCCAACGGGTTGCAGCCGTTGTAGAACGGCACCCGGCCTTCGCCGAGCAGTTGCAGCTTGTGCATGCGCTGGATATCGCCGGTGCTCTCCTTGACCATGGTCACGTTCTCCACGCCGTCGACGATGCGCAGGATCAGCTCCACCGACATGTCGGTGCCGCTGGTGGCCGGGTTGTTGTAGAGCATGATCGGCACGCCGATGCTGTCGCCGATGGCGCGGTAGTGGGCGAGGATCTCCGCTTCGCTGAGCTTCCAGTAGGAGGCCGGCAGCACCATCACCACGTCGGCGCCGTGGGCTTCGGCGAAGCGGGCGCGGCGGATGGCCTTGGCGGTGGTCAGGTCGGACACGCTGACGATGGTCGGCACCCGCTTGGCCACGTGGCGGAGGCTGAACTCGGCGACCTGGTCCCACTCGGCGTCGCTCAGGTAGGCGCCTTCGCCGGTGCTGCCCAGCGGGGCGATGGCGTGGACGCCGCTGTCGATCATCCGGTCGATGGAGCGGCCGAGGGCCGGCAGGTCGAGGCCTTCGCCGTGGGCGCCGAACGGGGTGACGGTGTAGCCGATGATGCCGTGAATGTCGGTCTTGGACATGGGGGTGACTCCGTGAAAAGGGGCTTCAGTTCAGGCAATCGGCGTGCTGGCGCAGATTCTGCCGGGCGTAGTAGTTGAAGGCGGCGGCATGGCGCTTGGGCTTGGACACCCAGTCATGGGCTTCGCGGCCCAGCGCCGGTATGATCGGCTTGACGGTGCCGGCCGCCATCGCCAGCAGTTGCAGTTTGGCGGCGCGCTCGATCAGTTGCGCGATCACGCAGGCTTCCTCGATGGTGGCGCCGGTGGACAACTGGCCGTGGTGCGACAGCAGGATCGCCCGCTTGTCGCCGAGGGCGCCGGCGATCAGCTCGCCTTCTTCGTTGCCCACCGGCACGCCCGGCCAGCCTTCGAGGAAGGCGCAGTCGTCGTACAGCGGGCACAGGTCCATGTGGGAAATCTCCAGCGGCACTTCCAGCATCGACAGGGCGGCGATGTGCGTCGGGTGCGTGTGGATGATGCAGTTCACGTCCGGCCGGGCGCGGTACACCCAACTGTGGAAACGGTTGGCCGGGTTGGCCATGCCGTGGCCTTCGAGCACTTCCAGGTCTTCGTTGACCAGCAGCAGGTTGCCTGCGGTGATCTCGTCGAAACCCAGGCCCAGTTGCTGGGTCCAGTAAGTGCCGGGCTGCGGCCCGCGGGCGGTGATCTGCCCGGCGAGGCCGGCGTCGTGGCCGTTCTCGAACAGGATGCGGCAGGTCAGGGCCAGCTTTTGCCGGTCTGTCCACGTATTATCCGCCAGGGTGTTCTGCATCTGCGTCAGCGCCTGCTTGACCAGCTGCTCTTTGGGTAGTGCTAATGTCTTGGCCATATCGGTGTCCTTCGGGTGGTTCAACGGACGTCGGGTTTGCTGTCGCTCCGCTGCTCGCAAGGTCGTGGGTGACTGCAAATGACACTAAAGAGGCTATATGACACTTTGTGTCATTGGCAAGGAATAATCGTCGCTTCCTTGATGGATTAATCGCTTCGCATGTCTATCCGTTTGAAATTATTGAGAAAAAAACTTGGCGTGACGTTGGAGGCCTTGGCCGAGAAGTCCGGCATGACCAAGAGTTATCTGTCGAAGGTCGAGCGCGGGCTCAACACGCCGTCGATCGCCGCCGCGCTGAAACTGGCCAAGGCGCTGAACGTGAAGGTCGAGGAACTGTTCTCCGAGGACAACGTCAGCCTCGACAGCTACAGCCTGGTGCGCAGCCACGAGCGCCAGTCGCTGGCCGCCAACGACCACAGCCACGGCTACGCGGTGCTGGCCCATCAGGTGAGCGAGCGCAGCCTGCTGCCGTTCATCATCTACCCGCCCGCCGAGTTCACCGACAAAACCTTCAAGGAACACTTGGGCGAGGAATTCCTGTTCGTCCACGAAGGCCGGGTGGAAGTGGATTTCATGACCGAACGGGTGCTGCTGGAGAAGGGCGACGCGCTGCACTTCAACGCGCAGAAGCCGCACCGGATCCGCTCGGTGGGCGAGGAGCAGGCGCAGTTGCTGGTGGTGGTGCACAGCGCCGAAGAGTGACCGGCCGGTTTGGCTGACGCCTGCATGGGCAGGCGTGCAGCACCGGTCTCCTGTGGGAGCTAGCCTGCCAGCGATGGCGTCCGATGGTCCGCCGCTAAACCTCGACCGGCACCGACAGCTTCGGATTCCCCAACGCATGGCTCTTGGCGTCGAAGAAGCGCAGTTCGGTCGCGGTTCCCTCGAACAGCCTGGCGTAATGGCGCTTCTGGTGCTGGATGAACGCGCTGCTGCGCGGGTAGACCGAGATCGCCAGAACCTTGGGCTGGGCCAGGCGCAGGGCGCGGACGATGTGCGCGTCCTGCTCGCCCAGGGCATGGCCGAACAGGCACAGGTTGTCGCTGTGCCGCTGCAACTGGTCCAGGCAGAACGACAGGTAGTCCGAACTGCGGATGGTCTTGAGCTTGTCCGCCACCGGCCCTTCGTTGACGATCAGCGGCACATCGTCGAGGGTCTTGATCGTGTTGTTGATCGCGAACTGGCCCAGCAGCGTGCCTTCGGTCGAGGCCAGCCGGCGCGCCGTGCCGTCCTGGTTGCGCACCAGGTGCAGGCCGCCGTGCAGGTACAGCAGGCGTGGCTTGTGCGTGGCGTTCGCGCACAGGTCGAACCCGGCGTCGGGGCCGTTGAACAGGTCGTCGACGGCCTCGCCGCCGTGCTGGACCGCCCAGTGGCCGAGCAGGTCGTAGTTGGTGGTGAACACCGTGCGGTAGCGGGCCAGTTCCTCGCCCAGCGCCGCCAGGGTCGAGGCCTCGACCAGGCGCCAGGGGATGTGCACCGCGTGCACCGTGTTGATCAGCGCTTCCTTGATCGCGTAGTAGCGGTTGCGCGGCGCCGCCGAGCTGACCGCCAGGGCCTTGTTCACCCGGCTGGTGGTCTTCAGCGCGCCCAGCACCTGCTCGAAGCTGCGCGTCTGCAGGGCGTCGAAGACCGCCAGCTCGGATGCACCCAGCGGTTTCTCTTCCACCGTGCGGGCGTTCTCGAACAGCGAGTCGTAGCCGAAGTCGTCCCACACCGCGCGGCTGGCGCCGTTGCCCGTGAGCAGGCCGCCGAAGGCCACAGTGTCGCGCAGGGCGTTCCAGTCTTCGAGGCGGTCGTCGACATCCAGAAAATCGGTCATTGCAGGGCAGGTCTCAAACAAAGGGGCAGATGGGCGGCGACTTTATCACGAGCGGGCATTGAGCCAGATCAACAACGGCCGTGACCGTTCGGTCGATCCTGTGCGCATCCGCCGGATCGGAGCAACCGGTTCGCCCCCTGTCAGGAGACCCGTTCATGAGCAGCACGTTCTTCATTCCCGCCGTCAACATCATGGGCAGCGGCTGCCTGGACGACGCCATGGGCGCGATCCGCAACTACGGCCTGCGCAAGGCGCTGATCGTCACCGACGCCGGCCTGGCCAAGGCCGGCGTAGCGCAGATGATCGCCGAGAAACTGGCGATGCAGGACATCGATTCGGTGACCTTCGACGGCGCCAAGCCCAACCCGAGCATTGCCAACGTCGAGGCGGGGCTGGAGGTGCTCAAGGCCGGCCGCTGCGATTTCGTGGTGTCCCTGGGCGGCGGCTCGCCCCACGACTGCGCCAAGGGCATCGCCCTGTGCGCGACCAACGGCGGGCACATCAGCGACTACGAAGGCGTCGACCGCTCCGCCAAGCCGCAGCTGCCGCTGATCGCGATCAACACCACCGCCGGCACCGCCAGCGAGATGACCCGCTTCTGCATCATCACCGACGAATCGCGCCACGTGAAAATGGCCATCGTCGACCGCAACGTCACACCGCTGCTGTCGGTCAACGACCCGGCGCTGATGGTGGCGATGCCCAAGGGCCTGACCGCCGCCACCGGCATGGACGCGCTGACCCACGCCATCGAAGCCTATGTGTCCACCGCCGCCAACCCGATCACCGACGCCTGCGCGCTCAAGGCCATGACCCTGATCAGCAACAACCTGCGCCTGGCGGTGCGCGACGGCAGCGACCTGGCGGCGCGGGAGAACATGGCCTACGCGCAGTTCCTGGCCGGCATGGCGTTCAATAATGCGTCGCTGGGCTACGTACACGCGATGGCGCACCAGTTGGGCGGCTTCTACGATTTGCCCCACGGCGTCTGCAACGCCGTGCTGCTGCCCCATGTGCAGACGTTCAACGCGCTGGTGTGCGCCGACCGCCTCACCGACGTGGCTCACGCCATGGGCGCGGACATCCGCGGCTTCAGCCCGGAGGAGGGCGCTCAAGCGGCCATCGCCGCGATCCGCTGCCTGGCCAAGGACGTCGAGATCCCCGGCGGCCTGCGCGACCTGGGCGCCAAATGCACCGACATCCCGGTGCTCGCCGCCAACGCCCTGAAAGACGCCTGCGGCTTCACCAATCCGCGGGCGGCGGATCAGCGGCAGATCGAGGAGATTTTCCGCAACGCATTCTGAGGCGGGCACGGCGCGGGCGAACGGCGTTATGCTGCGGACTCGCCCGCGCCGTCACCGCCGAGTCTTGCATGCTGCAAAAGAGCCTGATCCGCCGCCTCGACCTGATCACCCTGCACCTGTTCGTCGCTGTCCACGAAGAGGGCACCCTGACCCGCGCCGCCGCCCGCGAGGCGATCGCCGTGTCGGCGGCGAGCAAGCGTCTGATGGAGCTGGAAGAGGCGCTGGGCATCAGCCTGTTCGTGCGCCAGGCCAAGGGCATGACCCTGACGCCGGCCGGCGAGACCTTGCTGCACCACGCCCGGCAGATGCTGTTCAACGTCGAGAAGATGGGCCTGGAGCTGGGCGAGCACAGCCATGGCGTGCGCGGCTATGTGCGGATGCTCGCCAACCTGTCGGCGATCATCCAGTTCCTGCCCGAAGACCTGCGCGACTTCTCCGGATCGCACCCGCAGATCAAGACCGACCTGGAGGAGAGGCCCAGCGCGGGCGTGATCCAGGGAGTGCTCGACGGCGTCGCGGACCTGGGCATCTGTTCCTGCGACAGCGACATCAAGGGGCTGCAGAGCGTGCTGTACCGCCGCGACCGCCTGGTGGTGGTGACGCTGCCTGAACATCCGCTGACCGCCCGCGAATCCGTCGCGTTCGCCGACACCCTGGACAACGATTACGTCGGCCTGCACGCCGCCAGCTCGATCAACATGCGCACCCACGCCGCTGCGCGCCAGGCTGGCAAAGTGCTGCGCATCCGCATTCATGTGCCGGGGTTCGACGCGGTGTGCCGGATGGTGCAGGCCAACATGGGCATCGGCATCCTGCCGCAGCGCGCCTACGAACTGTTCGGCCGGGCGTTGGGGCTGCGGGCTGTGCCGTTGAGCGATGAGTGGTCGGACCGGGCGCTGATCCTCGTGGCGCGGGACGAGGCGGCGCTGTCGCCGGTGAGCCGGATGCTGTTCGAGCATCTGCGCGGGCAGGGCTGAGGTTTCCATCCGGGCAAGCCGATGCAGCGGGCAATACCGCGGGAACTCGCCTGCTGGCGATGACGGGCAGAGCTGTACCGTCGTTCCCACATTCACCGAGCGTTCGCATTTGGCGAACGCCCCTTGCCGAGTGAAGGTTGGATTCATCCTTCGGCATTCCTCTAGCCTTGGCCGCAATTCCAAGAACAAGAGGTAACCCGCGATGACCGCCCCCTTGAGTGCAATCAAAGTGATCGAGATCGGCACGCTGATCGCTGCGCCGTTTGCCGCGCGGATGCTCGCCGAGTTCGGCGCCGAGGTGATCAAGATCGAAGCCATGGGGCAGGGCGATCCGCTGCGCAAATGGCGCAAGCTGCACGAAGGCACGTCGCTGTGGTGGTACCTGCAATCGCGCAACAAGAAATCCCTGGCGCTGAACCTCAAGTCCACCGAGGGCATCGACCTGGTCAAGCGGTTGGCGCAGGACGCCGACGTGATCATCGAAAACCTGCGCCCCGGCGCCCTGGAGAAACTCGGGCTGGGCTGGGACGTGCTCCAGGCGCTGAACCCCAATCTCACCCTCGTGCGCATCTCCGGCTACGGCCAGACCGGCCCCTACCGTGACCGCCCGGGCTTCGGCGCCATCGGCGAGGCCATGGGCGGCATTCGCTATACCACCGGCAGCCCCGGTTCGCCGCCGGCGCGGGTCGGGGTCAGCCTGGGCGATTCGCTGGCTTCGCTGCACGCGGTGATCGGCGCGCTGATGTCGCTGCTGCGGGTCAAGACCGGGCAGGGCGGCGGTCAGGTCGTCGATGTGTCGTTGGCCGAGAGCGTATTCAACGTGATGGAAAGCCTGGTGCCGGAGTACGACATGCTCGGCCATGTCCGCGAACGCAGCGGCGGCGCCTTGCCGGGCATCGCACCGTCCAACACCTACCTCACCGGCGACGGCGCCTATGTGGTGATCGCCGGCAACAGCGACCCGATCTACCGGCGCCTGATGCAGGTGATCGGCCGTGCGGACCTGGCCGATGCCCCCGAGTTCGCCCACAACGACGGGCGGGCGGCGAAAAGCGGCGTGCTGGACGCGGCCATCACCCATTGGACCAGCAGTTTGCCGATCGACGATGTGCTGAGCGTGCTGGAGGCCGCCGAAGTGCCCGCCGGACGCATCTATTCGGTGGCCGACATCGTCGCCGACCCGCATTACCGGGCGCGGGACATGCTGCTCGACGCCGAACTGCCCGGCGGCGCTACGGTGAAGATGCCGGGCATCGTGCCCAAGCTCTCGCAGACCCCCGGCGCGGTGAACTGGTCCGGCCCGGCGCTCGGTCAGCACACTGACGCCATCCTCGCCGGGCTCGGCCTGGCGCCATCGGACATCGAACGCCTCAAAGCCCAGAAGGTGGTGCAATGATCACGGACTTTTCGCAACGCCTCATCGTCCAGGAAGTCTCGCCCCGGGACGGGCTGCAGATCGAGCCGACCTGGGTCGAGACCCAAGACAAGATCGCGCTGATCGATCAACTGTCCCTGGCCGGCTTCAGCCGCATCGAGGCCGGCTCCTTCGTCTCGCCCAACGCCGTTCCGGCCCTGCGCGACGGCGAGCAGGTGTTCAAGGGCATCCTTCGCCGGCCCGGCGTGACCTACGTTGCGCTGATTCCCAACCTCAAAGGCGCACAGCGTGCCCTGGCGGCCGGGGCGGACGAGCTGAACCTGGTGATGTCCGCCAGCCAGACCCACAACCTGGCGAACATGCGCATGAGCTGCGAAGCCTCGCTGGCGGCGTTCGCCGAGACCGTGGCGTTCGCCAGCGGCTCTGGTACGGGCCTCAACGGCAGCATCGCCACCGCGTTCGGTTGCCCGTTCGAAGGCCGGACAGACGAGGACCGGGTGCTGCGGATCGTCGACGCCTATCAGGAACTCGGCATCCGCGGCATCACCCTGGCCGACACCACCGGCATGGCCAACCCCCGGCAGGTGGACGGCTTGGTGCGGCGGGTGCTGCAGCGGGTGCCGGCGGCCGACCTCACCTTGCATTTCCACAACACCCGCGGCCTGGGCCTGTGCAACGTGCTGGCGGCCTACGAGGCCGGGGCCCGGCGCTTCGATGCGGCGCTCGGCGGGCTGGGCGGCTGTCCGTTCGCGCCGGGCGCGTCGGGCAACATCTGCACCGAGGACCTGGTGAACCTCTGCGACGAGGTCGGCATTGCGACGGGCATCGACTTGCCGCTGCTGCTGAAACTGTCCCGAGGTTTGCCGGCGCTGCTGGGCCACGACATTCCCGGCCAACTGGCCAAGGCCGGGCGCAATTGCGACCTGCATCCGGTTCCCTCGTGACAGGCGCCTTGCCCTGTGTGAGCGACCCCGACTGACGCTTTCGCCAGCAGGCCGGCTCCCACAGGTTCTGCGTCCGCCCCCGGCACGGTCGGAGCCAGCCTGCTGGCGATGACGTCAGACCGGGCGCCGCAGAAGCGGGCCAAGACAGTGGCCCCTCCGTTTCAAAAAGCATTTCAACCGCCAGACAACAAAAACAATCGGACGCCCCCGGCAGTCCGCCTGGAGAATACTTATGAGCCTCAACGTCATGGAGGCGGGCGCGAGCCCGTCCGTCAATCACGATGCCGAAAAAGCCCTGGTCAGCAAGGTCGCCTGGCGCCTGATGCCGCTGATCATGGTCTGTTACCTGTTCGCCTTTTTCGACCGCATCAACATCAGCTTCGCCAAGTTCCAGCTGCAGGCCGACCTGAGCCTGAGCGACACCGCCTACGGGTTTGGCGCCGGGCTGTTCGTGGTCGGTTACGTGCTGTTCGAAGTGCCGAGCAACATGATGCTGTACAAGGTCGGCGCACGGCGCTGGATCGCCCGGATCATGATGTCCTGGGGCATTGCCACCGCGTTGATGGTGTTCGTCACCAGCGAATGGCAGTTCTACGCGCTGCGGTTTCTCATCGGTGCGATGGAGGCCGGTTTCGCCCCCGGCGTGCTGTATTACCTGACGCTGTGGTTCCCGCAGCATTTTCGCGGGCGCATCACCTCGATGCTGTTCCTGGCCTCGGCGTTCGCCGGGCTGGTGGGCGCGCCGTTTTCCGGCCTGGTGCTGGAGCACCTCGACGGCGTGCTGCAGATGCGCGGCTGGCACTGGCTGTTCCTGCTCGGTGGCGTGCCGTGCGTGGGCCTCGGCTTCCTGGTGCTGACGTTGCTCAAGGACCGCATCGAGGACGCGCCCTGGCTGACGGCGGACGAAAAGAGCCTGCTCGCCAGCCGCATCGCCCAGCATGAACCACACAAGAGCGGCGGGTCGTTGCTGGCGGCGCTGAAGATCCCGGGTTTCCTGACACTGGGCCTGATCTACTTCCTGATCCAGGTCGCGTCCTACGGCCTGAACTTCTGGGCGCCGCAACTGATCCGCAGCGCCGGCACCGAAAGCCCGGTGATGATCGGCCTGCTGACTGCGGTTCCCTACATCTGCGGGGCCATCAGCATGGTGGTGATCGGCCGGCTGTCGGACGCCACCGGCGAGCGGCGCAAGTTCGTCGCCGGGCTGGTGACCGTCGGCGCCATCGGGTTCTTCAGCGCGGGGATCTTCGCCAGCCATACCACGTTCCTGATCGTCGCCCTGGGCCTGCTCGGCGCCGGCATCATCGCCTCCATCCCGAGCTTCTGGACGTTGCCGCCCAAGTTGCTGGCAGGTGCCGGCGCCGGGGCGGCGGGCGGCATCGCGGTGATCAACACGCTGGGGCAGTTCGGCGGCATCGTCAGCCCGGTGATGGTCGGACGGATCAGGGACCTGACCGGCAGCACCACCCCGGCGCTGTATGTCATCGGTGTGGCGGCACTGATCGCGGCGGCATTGCTGCTGTGGGGGTTGCCGCAGAAGCTGCGCACGCTCGATAAGGGTTGAGTCGGTGCCGTTGCCGCTGGATGGCGGCAACGGCGATGCTCACTTCGGTTGCAGCACTTCAAACGTGCGGACAAGGGCCCAGTCGGAAACATTATTGCCCTCGCGTTGTTTGGCCGAAATCGTCCCGAGGCGCATCGTTGAGGCTTTTCGCCGGAGCGGCGCTGAACTGCATCAGCGCCACGCCGGCGATCAGCAGCAGGGCGGCCACCGCTCGTGCCGGCGTCACCTGCCGTTGGACGAGACCAAACAGCCCGAAGTGATCGAGCATCATCGACGAAACCACCTGCCCGGCCAGCGCCAGGGCCACGAAACCCGAGGCGCCGAGCCTGGGCAGCAGCACCACCGCCAGCCCGACGAAACACACCCCGAACGCCCCGCCGGTCCACATCCACAGCGGCGGCATTCCCGTCTGCGTCAGCGACGGCAGCGGCAGGCGCAGCGCGACGATCACCGGCAACAACACCAGCACGCTCACCACCAGCGACACCATCGTCGCCCACAGCGGGTGCCCCAGGCCCCGCGCCAGGTTGAAGTTCAACGCACTCTGAAACGGCACCACGGCGCCGGCGAGCGCCGCCAACAGCAACAGTCCAGCCCACTGCAAGGTTCCCATGGGTCTTTCTCCGGCAAGGTTTCGCTGGACTGTAGGGTATTCGTCGCGCAGATTTAAATTCCGTTTTGCTATTCGGAGCATGCATCGAATGAATGATCTGCGCCGCGTCGACCTCAACCTGCTGGTGATCCTCGACGCCTTGCTCATCGAGTGCCACGTGACCCGTGCCGCCGAGCGCCTGCACCTGAGCCAGCCGGCGGTCAGCCATGCGCTGGCCCGTCTGCGCGACCTGCTCGGCGATCCGCTGCTGGTGCGGGCCGGCGCCGGCCTGGCGCCCACGGCCAGGGCCCTGGAACTGGCGGCGCCGCTGGCCGAGACCCTGGCGCAGGTGCAGGCGCTGCTGGCGCCGAATGCGTTCGACCCGGCCAGCGCCCGGCGCACCTTCCGTGTCGCCATGTCCGACTACGGCGCGGCGATCATCCTGCCGGACCTGATCCGCACCCTGCGCCACGAAGCGCCGGGCATCGACCTGCAGATCTGCCACGCCAGCCGCGAAGGCATGCTCGAAGGCGTGCTCAACGGTGATATCGACGTAGCCGCCGGCGTCTTCCCCGACCTGCCCGGCGAACTGCGCTGCACGCCGTTGTTCGAAGAGCGCTACGCCTGCCTGCTCGACCGCCGAAGCCTGCCCGCCGACGGCGTGCTCGACCTGCCGACCTACCTGTCCCGTCCCCACGTCCTGCTGGAAATGCGCGGCAGCGGCACCCCGGAAATCGAACGCACCCTGACGGCCCTGCGCGAACGCCGCCGCGTCGCCGTCAGCCTGCCGCACTGGAGCGTCGCCCCGCAGTTGATCGCCGGCACCGACCTGATCCTGACTGTGGCTTCACGGGCGCTGGGCGGGATCGACCGCACATCGCTGGCCGTCGTGCCGCCGCCGTTCGAGATCGCGCCGTTCACCTTTGTGCTGGCGTGGCATGGGCGGCGGGGTGGGGATCAGGCGTTGAACTGGTTGAATCGGCGGATCGGGGAGGGGATAGTGCGCGGCTGATATTCATCAAGGAGCGGGACGTGACAGTGAAGTTGGGTTGGATCGGCTGCGTGGCGCTTAGCGGTGGGCTGATGGCAGGGACAGTGTTCGCGGACTGCGCGCCTGAACCGGTAACGGGATCGCTGGACTTTTCCGTTTGCAAGGTGTGGCCGGCCTACCCCGGTCTGACACTCTCTGCCGTTTCAACGTTTGAGCCGGATCCGGTGTACGGCAAAAACGATCGGGTCGGAAGCTATGATTTGAGCTTGGCCGTGCTGTCGACCGGTCGTTCTGAGCCGATTGCCACTTACCGCCAACCCACTGCGTTCATGTCTGACGCCTTTGCGTTGAGTGCCGTTGATCTCGATACCGCCAGGTACAGGCTTACCCCTGAACTTCGGGCGTTTGGTGTCAGGGCCAACTTCAAGGGCTCCTCCCGCGTCAATCCGATGGAAGAAACCTGGTTGACCCTGTATGTAAAGGAGGGTGACAAGTTGCGCCCGGTGCTGGATCGTCTCGTCGTCTCCGACTTCGGCGGTGAGTGGGACGGCAACTGTGCAGGTGAGCGTGCGGGTACGGTTCGCACCCTTGAAATCGGTCAGACCCGTTCTCACGGTTACGCCGACCTAATCGTGAAATCGGTCACCACAGGGCTTGTCGGTGAGGGCGAGCCGCAGACGTGCGAGTTGAAAACCACGACGGGCAAACCCGTCCTCACCACGCTTCGGTACGACGGGAAGTCCTATGTGCTGCCCGCAGGTTTCAAAGGCGTCTGACGGATGCCTGATACACGACTTTTTCAAGGAAGACCCATGCTGACTCCAACCCGACTTTTCATCGCCCTCGGCCTTTTGGCCATCACCGCCCAAGCCCAGGCCGCCTGCGAAACCAAACCCTTCAACGGCCACTCCCTGTCCCGCTGCAAGATCTGGCCGGCGTTCGCGAATCAGGCGATTTCCGCCAAGTCCTCGTTCGTGCCGGATGCGGACGGCAGCCAGGACGGCGTGTTCGACCTGGAACTGTCGGTCGTCAACGCCTCCAGCCTCAAGCCGTTGGTCACCTACGTCAAACCCGGCGCCTTCAACTCCGATGCCATCAGTTTCGACGACCTCAAGATCGATACCGCCCGTTACCGCTTGGCGACGGATGTGCGGGCGTTCGGGCTGCGTTCCAGTTTCGGCCACAGCTCCCGGGCCAACCCCTACGAGAAAACCGATCTGGCGCTGTATGTCCGCGAGGGCGACAAGCTGCGGCCGGTGCTTGAGGGGCTGGTGGTCTACAAGAACAGCGGCGAGTGGATGGCCAATTGCGAAGGCGAGGGCAAGACGCTGCGCCGCACCCTTGAGGTCGGGCCGCAGACCCACCACGGGTTCTCCGACCTGATCGTGACCACCAAAGGCACGCAACTGAAGACCGTCAAGTCGGGCCAGGCGTGCGTGTCCAGCACCACGGAACTGGGCGCCACCCAAATCACCCTGAGCTACGACGGCCGGCAGTACACCGTCCCCGAAGACCTGCGAGGTTACTGAACCGATGCTCACCGGGCTCAATCATCTGACCCTTGCGGTCACCGACCTTGAGCGCAGCCTGGCGTTCTACCGTGATGTGCTGGGCCTGCGCGCCGAAGCCACCTGGGACGCCGGGGCCTACCTGTCGCTGCCGGGCCTGTGGTTGTGCCTGTCGCTGGATCCTGAGCGCAATCCCGAGCCCGCCGCCGACTACACCCATTACGCCTTCGGCCTCGACGAGGCCGATTTCCTGCCGTTCGTGCAAAGGCTCCGTGCCGCGAACGTGCGGGAATGGCGGGACAACCGCAGCGAAGGTGCGTCGTTCTACTTTCTCGACCCGGACGGCCACAAGCTCGAAGCCCATGTCGGCGACCTGGCTTCGCGGTTGGCCGCATGTCGGCAAAAGCCCTACGCGGGCATGCGTTTTTTCAACGAACCGTGAATATTCGCCGAACGCTGGGATAGACTGGCGGCCACGTTTTCCGGCGCTTGCAGGTTTTTCCATGACTTCATCGTTGCTGATGGCCGTGCTGGCCTCGGGGTTCATCTACGGCATCACGCCTGGGCCTGGCGTGCTCGCGGTGTTCGGCATCGGTGCGGCGCGCGGGCGGCGGGCCGGGGCAGGGTTTCTGTGCGGGCACCTGCTGGGCGATGTGGTGTGGTGCAGCACCGCGCTGATCGCCATCGTCGGCGCCCGGGAAATCGGCAGCACGGCGTTCGACGTGCTCGGCGTGCTCAGCGGCCTGTACCTGTTCTGGCTCGGCTGGCGTGCGGTGCGGGCCCGGCGCAGCAACGGCGATCAGCCCCAGGGCGCGGCGCGCCAGCCGTTCTGGCACGGCATCCTGTTCGGCCTGACCAACCCCAAGGCCTACCCGGTGGCGGTGGCGACCTTCACCGCGCTGCTGTCGAGCCGCGCCGAGCTGCTCAACTGGTCGATGCTGCCGATGCTCATCGCCTTGAGTTTCCTGGGCGGCCTGCTGGCCTACGCTATCCTCATCGGCATCGTCGGCGCCCGTCAGGTGCGCACGCTGTATCAACGCCATGAGCTGGCGATCACCCGGCTGTGCGGGGTGATGTTCATCGGCTTCGCCGTCAACGCGCTGGTGCATGCGTTGCCGGGGCTGATGCCGAACAAGGCTTGAAACCGAACGCAAGGATGCGCAGTAGCCAGGTCAGGGACGGTTGATCAGTGCTGTATTGTCCGGACACCTACGCCGAACCATGGAAAGCCGAAACTCCGCGCCGCTGGCGAGCTACATCGATCTGTTGCTGGACGCCGTCTGCGCGGTGGATAAACAGGGCCGTTTCGTTTTTGTCAGCGCCGCCTGCGAGCAGATCCTGGGCTATCTGCCAGACGAACTGATCGGCCAGGCGATGATCGACTTCGTCCACCCGGCCGACCGCGAGCGCACCTTGGCGGCGGCCCGGGAGATCATGGGCGGCGAGCCCAAGCACAACTTCGAGAACCGCTACGTGCGCAAGGACGGCAGCGTGGTGCACATCCTGTGGTCGGCGCGCTGGTCGGAGGTCGACCAACTGCGCATCGCCGTGGCGCGGGACATCACCGAGCGCAAGCAGGCCGAGTCCCGGCAGGCGGCGCTCTATGCGATCTCCGAAGCGGCCCACGCGGCCGAAGATTTGCTGGCGCTGTTCAAGCGCATTCACCTGATCATCGGCGAGTGGCTGCCGGCGCTGAATTTTTCCGTGGCGCTGTATGACGAGCACTGCGCGCAGCTGAACTTTCCCTATCACGTCGTCGACGATGAACGTCAACCGGAGCAGCCCGGCACCGTGACCGGGCGCCTGTGCGCAGAGGTGATCCGCACCGGGCAGCCGATTCTGTTGACGCCCGACAGCGCCGACACGCCTGCGGGGTTCGAGGAACTGGTGGCCGGGCAACATGGCCCGTGCTGGCTGGGCGTGCCGCTGAACTCGAAGAACGGCACCATCGGCGCGCTGATCGTCAAGAGCTTACCCGGCGGCGAGCGCTACACCGAGCGGGACAAGGAACTGCTGCAATACGTCTGCGCGCAGATCGCCACGGCCATCGAGCGCCAGCAACTGCACGCCCGCCTGCGGCACATGGCGCAGTACGATCAGCTCACCCAACTGCCCAACCGAGAATTGCTGCGCGAGCGGCTCAAGGCCGCCCTGGCCTGTGCCCGGGAGCAGTCGGGGTACATGGCGCTGTTGTATGTCGATCTGGATCGCTTCAAACAGGTCAACGACTCGCTGGGCCATGCCGTCGGCGACATGCTCCTGCAGACCGTGGCCAACCGGCTCAAGGGCTGCGTGCGCGAGACCGACACGGTGGCGCGGATCGGCGGCGACGAGTTCATCGTGCTGCTGCACAGCGTCCACGCCGCCGACGATGCCGACGGCGTGGCGGAAAAGATCCGACACGTGCTGGTGCAACCCATGCGCCTGGACGGCCACAACCTGCACATCCAGCCGAGCATCGGCGTCGCCCGCTATCCCGAACACGGCAGCGAAGAACAGCAACTGTTCCGCCACGCCGACCAGGCCATGTACGCCGCCAAACGCTTGAACCACCGCGCCCTGGACAGTTGAACCGTGCTCGCCGTTCGTCGCGGCGCCGGCAACTTTTCTAAACCTTTGGCGGTCAGGAAATTCTCAACCTAGGCGGGCACCTGCTCGCCACGATCAACGCCAAGAGGTAGAGAATCATGCCTAATTCAAGAAACTCGAACTCGGGAAACTTCGCCAACGACCGGACCAAGGCGTCCGAGGCCGGCCGCAAAGGTGGGAAAACCACCACCACGACCGTCGACAAGGATCCGGGCAAGGCCGAAATGGGCCGCAAGCCTGCGCAGAAGTCGAAGTAGCCGTTTGATTGAGAGGCGGGGGCGCAAGCTCCCGCTTGAATGCTTCAGAGAAGGAGGGCGCGACCATGAGCCGCAAGGCCAGCCGAGTCCGCGACATCAGTTTCTTCACCCTGCTGGCGCTGGGCGCCGGCAGCGCGTTCGCCCAGTCGCCCGCCGACTTCATCAACGATGCCTCGGCCAAGGGCATGGCCGACATCGAAGCCAGCCGCGTGGCGCACCAGAAGTCCGAATCCAAAGAGGTCAAGGACTACACCATCGTGGTCATCAACGACCGCACCACCGCCAACCAACACCTGGCGAAGATCGCCAAGAAACTCGACTTGCCGGTGGCGTCCCACGACGACATGGCCGACAAGGCCAAGACGCTGATGCCCGAAGCCCTGGAGGGCGAGACCTTCGACCAGGCCTACGCCGCCAGTCAGGTCAAGGCGACCGAAGAGGCCATCCGGCAGATCGAGCAGGAAGCGCAGACCACTGACGTGCCTGAGATCAAGGCCTTCGCCGCCGAGACCCTGCCCAAACTGCAGAACCACCTGGAAATGGCCAGGGCCCTGCAGGCCAGCCGCTGACGGCCACCACGCAATCCCCACGCAATCCCACTGTGGCGAGGGAGCTTGCTCCCGCGGGCCTGCGCAGCAGGCCCAAACAGTCCAGACGCCAGCTCCCTGTGGCGAGGGAGCTCGCTCTCGTTGGCCTGCGCAGCAGGCCCCTCCTTCACTCGCGCAGCAAACACCGCCACCTCAACAATCGTTCAGATCCTGCTTCGGCTTGCTCTTGTCCCCCAACCCCTCCAGGTTGAACACCTCGTTCTCACCCAGCGACCGGTAATGCTTGCGCAACGCCTCCAACTGCTTCAGGTCCAGCGACTCCAGCCCGAGCATCGCGTTCTGCGCCTCCTTGGTGACCCGCAGCAACTCGTCCAGCTTCAGGTGCAGGATGTCTGTGTCGCGGTTCTGGGTGTTTTGGATCAGGAACACCATCAGGAACGTGATGATGGTGGTCGAGGTGTTGATGATCAGTTGCCAGGTGTCGTTGTAACCGAACAACGGCCCGCTCAACCCCCACAGCCCGATCAGGATCAACGCGCCCATGAACGTCTTGGGGCTGCCCGCCCACAGGGCGAGGGTCTGGGAAATCTTGGCGAATTTCATGGCGGTGATCCTATCGCGGGGGGATTGAAATTCAGACATCGGTGGTGAGATGAAAATTCTCTTGGGCCGCGTCTGTGCCCGCCCGGAAGGATTTCTGTATCGGCTGACAAACGCCGTTTGTGGAGGACACTTTCCTTGTGTCGGTTCGCGGCTAGGCTCAAGGGGTAGTCAATTTGCCAGTACGCAAATGCACGGATAGAAACCTAGCTAGGGGACACACATGGAATTCTTCGAAAAATTAGTCAGCCTTGCCGCAAAGGTTCGGTTGCAAAGCGCAGCCATCCAGACAGAGGAGGCTACGAAAAACGCGTTTGTCATGCCCTTCATCAGCACCGTGCTGGGCTACGACGTGTTCGATCCGACAGAAGTGATGCCAGAGTTTGTCTGCGACATTGGTACGAAGAAGGGAGAGAAAATCGACTACGCCATCATGAAAGAAGGTGAGGTTCAGATTCTCATCGAATGCAAGAAAATAGGAGAGCCACTGCATATCAATCATGCTTCCCAATTGTTTCGATATTTTCATGTCACCAGTGCCCGTATTTCCATTCTTACCAATGGTCAGATCTACAAGTTCTTCACGGATCTTGATGCACCCAACAAGATGGATGAGAAGCCATTCCTCGAGTTGGATTTGCTGGATATCGATGAGTATTCGGTTCCGGAACTGATCAAGCTTACCAAGTCTGCTTTCGACGTCGACTCGATCATCAATGCAGCCGGTGAACTGAAGTATGTCAGTCAGATCAAGAAGGTTATTGCTTCACAAGTCAGTCAGCCGGATGACGATTTTGTAAAAGTTTTCGCATCCCGTGTTTACGATGGTGTGATTACACAAAAAGTGCGGGATCAGTTCTTCGAACTGACGAAAAAGGCAGTGGGGCAGTTTCTCAACGATTAAATCAACGATCGACTCAAATCTGCCATGAGCGGTGCTCTTCAACCGACATTGGCATCCATCCCGACGGCATCAAACGGCGCGGATCCTGCTGAACCTAGGGAGGATTCGGATGACAAAATTCTGACCACATTAGAGGAACTGGAGGGGTACCACATTGTTCGTGCGGTCGTACGTTCAGTCGTCGATGCCAAACGTATTGTCCAGCGTGATACTCAGAGTTATTTCGGGATCCTGTTGGACGACAACAACCGTAAGCCGATCTGTCGCCTGCATTTCAATCGTTCACAGAAATACATTGGGATCTTTGACGAAGAGAAAAATGAAACACGTCACCCCATAAACTCGGTGGACGATATTTACGAGTATTCGGATCATCTCAAAAAAACGGTGGGCTACTACAAGTGATTCAGTTCACAAGAAGACCGGCCTACATGGCCGGTTCTTTGTGGGAGTCAATCAGCTGGATATCACCCTGTGGTCGATTGCTGGCGTTCAATGCGGCGAGAGCAGGCTGGCATTCCCCGGACACGGATTGCAACGTGTCGCTCTGGAGCTGAGCGCAAGGGAGGCGGTATCGTAGCGAACCGCTGCAATGCCCACCGACAGGAGTACGCAATGAGTTGGTCCGCCAAGCAATACGTCGCTTTTGAAGATGAACGCACCCGTCCGGCCCGTGACCTGCTGGCGGCGATCCCCACGCCGGAGGCGCGCACGGTGGTCGACATCGGTTGCGGCCCCGGCAATTCCACCGAGCTGCTGGTGCCGCGCTTCCCGGGGGCGCAGGTGCGCGGGCTGGACAGTTCGCCGGACATGATCGAGGCCGCGCGCAAGCGCCTGCCGCAGTTGCGGTTCGATGTGTCGGACATCGATGCGTGGGCCGATGAGGGCCCGTTCGATGTGATCTTCGCCAACGCGGTGTTGCAGTGGGTGCCCGACCACGCGACGCTGCTGCCGGCGCTGGCGGGCAAGCTTGCGCCCGGCGGCAGTCTGGCGATCCAGATGCCGGACAACCTCAACGAACCCTCCCACCGGCTGATGCGCGAAGTCGCCGCCAACGGGCCGTGGGCCGGCAAACTGGCGGGCGCCGCCGGGCAGCGCACCGAAATGGCGGATGCCAGCGGTTACTTCTCGATGCTGCGGCCGCACTGTTCACGGGTCGATGTGTGGCGTACCACCTATCATCATCCGTTGCCGGGCGGGGCGGCGGGGGTGGTGGAGTGGTTCAAGGGCAGCGGCCTGATTCCGTTCCTCAACCCCCTCACGGAAGCGGAGCGGGCGCAGTACCTGGAGCAGTATCTGGCGGCTGTGGCCCAGGCCTATCCGGCATTGCCTGACGGCTCCGTGCTGCTGCCGTTCCCGCGGCTGTTCATCGTCGCGACGCGCTGAGCAAGCGGTGGTGGGCGGCCTCGGGCGCCGGGCGGGAGCTCTCTGCAGGCGATGGTTTGATCCGGGATGTTTAATCCCTGTTCATGATTTGCTGAACCTTCCCACATGGTTTTCAGGTTGTCCGTCGGAAGTCGGCTCTTTAGCCTGAGTGGGTCGCTGACGAATCAGCGGCCGGGATTGGAACCCCGAACAACACTGAAAGCAAACGCACCTTTCATGACGTATGCTGCGCACCTTGATGGTGTGCGCTCCGCTATGGCGGCTGTGCGCGGGAGACTTCGAGTCTGCCGGGTTTTGCTCAGTGGCCCGGGTTCCAACCTGCGTACAGCTGCCACCCTTCGCGTGGAACCGAAGGCGGCAGCTCTGACCATCACGCTGAGTAAAAAATCATGAAAAAACCAACACCGAACCCGCCCGAAATCCCCACCGATCCAACTTCCCCCTACACCTCGATCGACTCGCGAAAACTTCACGAAGCCGCAGAACGCGCGCTCGACCATTACCTGAATCCGGCCGCCGGGATCATGGCCACGTCCCTTGACGCCGAACCCATGTACCTCCCCAACCCCGTCTACGACACCGAATCCCTGCTGGCCAACGCTAGCGAGAACCTCGGCTCGGCCTCGGAAATGCTCAACAACTTCGCCGCCGTGCTGGACGCCGGCCACCGCCGGACCGCGCTGGGCATCGCGCAACTGGTGGCGCTGGGGGAAGCGGCGGTGAACCAGGCGTTGGATAACGTCGAACCGAAGGGGTGACGGCCCGTTGGGCAGGCACAAAAAAACCGGTCATCGCGACCGGTTTTTCTCTTTCAGTTGCCGCTCTGCTGCAGCACCTTCAGCGCCGCCGACGCCAGAAACCCCGAGCGGCTCTTCTCCTCGGGATGATGCAGCACGTACTCATCGATCCGGTTGAGCAGATACCCCGGCAGCGTGATGTTGAGTTTCTGGGCCTTGCCCAGGTACTTGGTCACATCGATGTCCACGACCGCCCAGGTGCAGCCCGCGTACTTGGGATTGGCGGCGTGCAGCGTGACCTTGTTGGCCGGCGGGATGGGCGAACCGTCCTCCGCCAGAATTTCGAAATGGCCTTCAATGGCTTCACGGGCCATGGCCATCGCATCGTCCAGGTCGTCGCCGGCGGAGAAGCACCCCGGAATGTCCGGCACTTCCACGCCCCAAGCCTGTTCGTCATCGCCCACCGAAATCGCGATCGGGTAAAGCATGTTCGTTGTCCTCCATGGCGACTGGCCTTGCGGGTCAAAGCAGCGCCTGTTGCAGAATGCTGATGGCCGTCTTCTTGAGCAGATCCTTCTTCGGATGCGGCACCGTCACCAGCCCGGGTTTGGTCGGGTGCTTGAAGTGATGATGGCTGCCGCGGACCCGCACCAGATACCAACCGTCCGCGACGAGTTGGCCGATTAGAAAACGGCTGTTCACAACACCTCCTTGTGGTGTGCTTGGTGGGTACTATACCTACGGGTTTTTTATGATCAACACCATAACCACCAGGCGGTGGCTCGCTCAGTGACAAACGGTGGCGTCGATCAGTCTAGGCAGCGGTGAAACCGAGGCGAGAGGAGTGTGTTGCATGCCGTTGCGATCGGATGCCCGCCCACGAAACAGAGAATTCCAGACACAAAAAACCGGCCTTATAGGCCGGTTTTTTTACATCCCCGTTCGCTTGCTGGCGACGCTGGCCTCAGCGAAGCAGGGCAATGTTTTCGTCGATCCGATCCTGAATGACCTGCAGCGTGTCCCGGGTGATCACACCGGGGTATCCATGCTCGGCCATGGCCGCGAACTGGCTGGCCACGTTGCACATCCGGTCAATGATGTCGCCTGCCGCGCCTGCCGGGATCTCGGCTTCCTCAGCGAGCCTGAGCAGGGATTTCCGGTCGATCTCCAGTGCCTCGCCCATCACATCCATTTGATGGTATCCGCCGGGGCCTTCGCAGAAGGTCACGTCGTAGGCCGGTGCCAATGTCCATTGACCCGAAGGTGACATCAGGTAGGCAAAGTTCTTGGGGTGATCGTCCCGGTTGTTGAACACAACGTTGAAGGCTGCACGTTCGAACGCCAGCGCCTTTTCCCGAATGTCATTGGTGCAGCGATGGGTCGCCCGCAGGAAACTGACGTAATCCAGCGTGCCTGCGGTCTGGAAATCGGCTCCGGTGAAGGCCGCAAGACTTTGCATGGGCACACGGAGCTCGCCTTGTCGGTCAAAGCGCCGGGTGGCGAAGGCTGCCAGTCCGTTCGGCAGGCTGAAGTACTGGGTGTCGGGTGTGCGGATGCCGCATTTGCGCAAGCATTCGGCGTAGACCATTTCGATGGCACAGACTTCGGGGTGTTCTTGCCTGGCCGGAAACTTGACCAACCAAGCCTCGAAGCCCGGCGTGGCAATCGTCGTAAAGGCTAGTGTCAGAGGATCGCGATAGACCAAGGCCTTCGGCCTGGCGCCTTGGGGAGAGCCGCCGACCAGCAGCAGCCTCTCCAGGAATTCGCCGCCTTCGCCGTTGAGCACGTCCTGTACCTCGGCCGCGAGCAGGTCGAGTGGAATGTGTTCTTGCGGCTCCAGCCCTTCGGGCGCCACGGGCTTGAAGGACATCGCGCCCATGGCGTTGTTGCCGATGTAGGCCAGCCGCTCCAGCGGCCTGATGCGAGCCGGGTTCAGACGGCGGCGCTTGAAGAGACGATCCATCAGCAGCATGCCCCATCCGTCGGGCAATGAATCGTAGACCGGGCCTGGAAGCCCCAACTGATGGCGCGGGAAGTCGCGGCTTAGCTTGGGGCCTTCCAAGGGAAGCTTGAGGGAGGACAGCTCCAGCCCTTTGCGCTTCGCTTCGTCGCTGTACTCGAACACGATCAACGGGCGCCCCGTGAGGGCCGTCGTGGAAACCAGCGTGCCCCAATGCCAGTGTTCGCCCCAGCCGTCGTAGTAGACATCGACTTGCTCAAGCATCGCCGGACTTCCTCCTGACACGATGACGCGTGGAGCTGTTTTCGTAGCGAAGGATATCGTCCAGGCTGTCCAGCTTCGGCATGAACAGGTTTTCGAACTCATGGGCGCGCCCGAGCACCATGGCCACGCGAATCACGTTTTCAAACCCGACATTGCGCCCGGATTCCAGATTGGACACGGTATTGGTGCCGATGCCGGCGCGCGCCGCCACTTCGGCCTGCGTCATTTGCCGGGCCAACCGTTCGGTGCGAAGACGTTCGCAAAGTCGTTTGACGATTTCACTGGGGGTGCTGAGGCTTAATTCCAGCATGATGGGCCTAAGGCGGGACTGAGTGCGTGGGTGCTCAAAAGTATAGAGTTGGCCTTGGCTTTGTCAAAGCACACAATTCCAATATTTTGCTGATTAACTATCGGTTTTCGGCTTAAGACGTTGTTTTATGGATTTATCATTCAGGTGAGCTGATGCTTTGCATGAATGGGATGCCAGATTCCAGACACAAAAAAACCGGCCCTATAGGCCGGTTTTTTTCATCCCCGTCAAACGACGCAGGACTGAAATCTGATTGGAGCGGGTGAAGGGATGATCAGTGGGCATCCAACGAACTGGTTATCAATGGATTAACTGGCCACCGAGACGGTGGCTGTGCCGCAGTGTGTACCAGGATGGGGAGTGGATCAAGTGCCGTTGACTCGCTTGGCGTGCACATGAGATCGCCCGCGCTGAGCATGTGTGAAGGTGATCCTGTGCTGATCTACCCCATGACCCGGATGTCGCCGGAGGTTGATTATTCGCTGAGATGGCCAAAAGCTGCTTAGTCGTGAAGGGCAGCTAACGGCCAGAAGCGGACGCTCAGTAACGATTGATTCCGGCCAGAAGCAGACCTACATCTGAAACGCCTACTACGGAATTCGCCCTGGAGTGCGACTAACTTCACAATTATCGCTATCGTTGTAATCTCAGTTCCGTTCCCAAGGAAGACTCATGAGCGCATCGTCGATACCACTGGAAAGCGAGGTTGCAGCCTGGCTGGTACAACTGATCGAAAGCGAGGGTTTGTATGACGCTATCGCTGGAAAGGAAGACTTGGTATCAATAGCCGAAGGCGTGCGCCAGGCTCACTTCATTCCCTCATTTGGTATCGACTATAGATCCAGATTAGCCTCCGCAGACGCAGCTGAGCATGTGCTCAATCAGCTGACATTGTTAGAAATCATCTCCATCAATATGAGCATCTCTCTTACAACTGGAGAGGTGCTTCGACCGGACATTCTTTGCTTCAACCCGGAGTCAAGAACGCTGGTTGTTTTCGAGATCAAGAGAGCAGCAGAGACTGAGCGACAGACAGTCACTGAACTGGGAGGCTATGAGCAGGAGTTGAGAAACCTTCTGCCATTTGTAGGTGACTACGATATCTGTTTCGTGGTGGTAGCCACTGAGTGGTCGACCCTTTTGAACCACGCGGTTGGCGCATTGAATGCATGGTCGGGCAAACGATGCCTCGCCCTCAAGCTTGCTATCGATTTACCCGGCAAGAATTTAAGTCTGAGTTGCCACCTCCCGGAAGCTTGGCACCTAACCGGAAGCCTTGCGCTCGCCCCTGAAGCATTACAGACCATTAACCTGTATTTGGCAGAAGATTACCCAGACATGGACGAAAACTGGCCGCCGAGGTCAGTCATTACCGCCATGGATGTGATAGCTCGCGCTGGTGATCGAGCCGGGTCTCACGGCTTCATGATGCTCTGGAAAGATGTTAACGGTATGGGGAGAGGTGTCTGGGGCTTAACCCTTTGTGGCATTGATCCATACGCGATGTATGCATGGTGGAGAAACCATGGCTTGCCTCAGCGCGATTCCGACATCGCACTCTTCTTCGATAAAAACCTAGACGATATGCCCGGCTTGGTACCAAGTTCCGTTTTTGCACACATCGATGAGGCAAGAACTCTGCTCTCTGATCGCTACGATCTTGAGCTTGGCGACGCATTTAGCTGGGAGATGCAACTCAAGGCTTTGCGCATGCAAGCCCTGCCGAGACGATTCGAGTTTTGGGGCAGCCTCGGACAATACGCCCAGAAGTTTGTCTGTAACCCAAGCGTTCGCGACCGGTATATGCCTTACATCGGGCATAATGATCTGGACTGGACAGATCCAGACGTAGCACTTCCGCTTATCCAAAACCTCGCGCAAGGCACTCCATTTTCAGGAGGACAGATAAGTTGTAGCGACGCGTTCAAAGCTGGTACTGCTATCGGGACACTCATTATAGCTCTGAGGAATGCAGCGGCCAGCGAAGCTGCGGCGTTGAAACTAGAACCGTTCGTTTGCTGGTCTCAATACGAAGCGCTTCGTTACGCGATTGAAATGCAGCAGATCAGTGCCGGAACTGATGATATTGAGGAGCCAATTCCTACCCTGACGAATAATCCCCAGCAAAGGCTGCAGGCTGTGGAGGCGATGAGACTCTGGATTTTTTCCCACCTCCTTGGGGATGACCATCCTTTCCATCAACATTGCTTTGAACTCGGGTGCAGCGGACCATTTCTGTTTGGAGACTTGGCTCTACGACTAGGCTATCAGCTTCCCCCAGAGCCCCGAGGACACATGCTTGGTGAGCTCCGTGAAATCATGAAGCGAGCGATCCCGAAGGTTGCGGCCAGCGTGGGGTATCAAGTCCGCAGTGAAGCCTACAAGGCATTTGCAGACTATCTTTCCCCCTATCTTGATATTGGGTCTTGTCACGACGAAACGTCAGTGGGGACTGCGGTCGATGCGATGCCCGATGATGAACTGATTGCTCAGTTTCCCAAGCAGATTTTGAAAGGCATCGACATCATTATCCCTTTGGTTTTTCACCAGGCAAAAGCGGTTCCGATCTCTGCAGTCGACTGGGATTGGCTCAAAGCAGGGATTCGAGCTTTGTACGATGCTGGTAACCATCACGGAGCAGTCATCCGCCAACTGGATGGAACCATTGGCACTGGATGCATCGACAAAGGCATGACCGGCTTGCTAGTCCCCATTTTAGATCCAAAGGAGGAAGTGTACTTCTATGACAATCTCTCAGGGCACGCCATTATGGCGAAAATCACGTGGCGGAAGCTGATTGAAACGGTTACTTCCGATTAACGTGCTCACCCCTTTTGGGCCACGGCGGCGACTCGCGCATTCCAGCAGATGACTGGCAGGAACTGGCCATTAGCTGTCGCTCGAGCTTAGCGGTTAATGTCAGCCACAGAGGCCTGTCTTTAGCGCCGCAGTTATTCATGGCCTCCCCAGTGGCACTCTGCCCACTGCGAGATGTATCGTCTCCTTTCGTCATTATGCGCAGCCAGGGAGGATAGCCAGTGATTTCTATCGGCGATATCTACAATCAAGACATCAACTTCCTCTTCGGATCAGGAGCATCATTCGGCCTGCTCCCGACCCTCCAGTTGCAGGTCCAGACTGGAGACGGTAACTCGCGCTACACGTTGGAGGATCTAGCCACCAAGTTCGAACGCGATGGCGACCGGCGTCTCATTCCATTGTTTATGCACTACTACGCCAGTTGTATCCGCCCTGCCGAGCAAATTAGCCTGGAACAGGCGGTGGCCGAAGAAGCAGGTGCCACGGTTATCAAGAACTACCGCACCTTCCTAACGACAGTACTCGAAATGGTAAAGCGGCGCAAAGCGCTGGATCGCCGTTGCAATGTGTTCACGACGAACTATGACGGTTGCTTCCCGCTCGTGGCTGACGCGCTTATCAAGGAAGGCCACATTGACTTCGTGCTAAATGACGGTGCTCGAGGATTCACCAGGCGCATGCTACAGGCCCGAAATTTCGGGTCATACCTTTGCCAAACCGGTGTCTTCGGCCGTCATCAGAGCAGCATTCCTCAAATCAATCTGATCCATTTGCATGGGTCGGTCTACTGGAACAAGTCGGATGCCGCGATTCAGGTTGGCTACGACCTGTCTAGCCGCGAAAGTCTGCTGGATGCTGACGCTATGGCGATGTTGCAACCATTTTCGGCCGCGCTTACTAACCCTGCATCGACGCTTGCTGATGTCCCTGTCACAGATTTTTCCAATGAAGAATTGGTGTCGTTCTGGGACAGATATGAACAGATTCCTATCGTCAACCCGACCAAGTGGAAGTTCCACGAGACGGTCTACGAGGAGCATTACTATCAAATGCTGCGGCTGCTCAGTTATGAGCTTGAGAAACCAAACGCCGTACTCATCACCTTCGGGTTCTCGTTTGCCGACGAGCATATCCTCAACCTCGTCATGCGTTCTCTCTCCAATCCGGGGTTGCAGGTGTTTGTTTGCTGTTACAGCCAAGCTGGGCATGCCGAAATGGAGGAAAAATTCAAGGGCAACCGTAACGTCAAGTGCCTCATGCTGCAGAGTGGGGTGATGGATTTTACCGCATTCAATGAGCAGGTACTGGCTTGGCCGGAGGCTACGGCTCTTGCACCGGCTACCCCCATAGCTCCAGTGGCTATTCCTATGGTTCCGATGGCCGACGCAGACCTTGAGAATCAGATATGAGTATTCGCGTTGGCGAGGTCATCGCCGTCCAAGGAACAAAATTGGTTCTGAAGATAGATGAACAGTCGAGCAAAGAAACCCTGTTCTATGAAGGAGAGAGATACAAGGGAGTCTCAATCCGCGAATACCTATCCATTCAGCGTGGCTTCCGCGAAATCATCTGCATCGTCGAAGGCGAGTATCTGGATGAAAGCCGCACTGAGATGCATGATGGTCGGCAAACGTTTGTACGAAAGGTAGAGGCTAGGCCGATTGGATACTTCGACCGTTCTGGTTTCACTCAGGGCATTAAGTATCTACCGATGATCCAGGATGGGGCTTACCTGCTTCCCGAAGAGAAAATCAGATCCATCTTCGACCGCAAGGCGGACAGTGATTTCAGAATTGGGACTATGCTGAAAGAGGAAATCGCGGTTGGGTTGCCGTGGAAGCGACTCTTCAATAGCCATATCGGTATTTTCGGCAATACCGGAAGCGGCAAGTCGAACACTCTGGCAAAGCTCTACACTGTTCTTTTCGACCAAAAGTTACCTCTCATTACAGGTAAGAGCCGTTTCGTCATCTTGGATTTTAATGGTGAGTACGGCGGTGAGCAGCTCGTCGCTGCGGATCACAAAACCGTCTACCAACTGTCCACGCTTACCGCTCCAAACCTGAACGATCTAGCTTCACGGTTTCCGCTGGTAATGCAGGAATTCTGGCAGCTTGAGACTATGGCTCTGCTCTTTCAGGCTACCCCGAACACACAAAGGCCATTTCTCAACCGTGTCATCTCAGGCAGGGAACGCTATAGAGCCATTCCTGGGGCACTCGCGAATTATGCGAAGCTGATGTTCCACACTTCGTTCTGCGCCGGAGAGGTCAAGACGGCGACGCTGGATTTGATGCGCACCGTCTCGCGGCTCATGGGAAATCAGCAGGTCCAGGGCATGCTGGCGGATGTGGTCTGGCACCGGCTTGGCGGGCGCTTCACTTACCAGGGGCGGTTCATAGGTACCGATGGCGCACAGTACGCGGCGGATATCGCTCCAATTGTAGAAACGTTAGACGCCGCATGCCTCGATGAGTTTGACCAGCTTGTGCTACGTGTCAACTTGCAGCTGATATCAGATTTGAACGCCGGATACGTTCAGTTTGAGCATATTCAGCCACTTCTGAAGCGCGTCGAGTCTTCACTCGACAACCTGCGTAAAGTGTTGTCTGTTTCGGATGCGGCACCAGATGAGCGGCTGCTCACGGTCATCTCGATGCGCCGCTGTAACAACGAGATTAAGAAGGTTCTGCCTCTACTGTTCGCGAAGCACTACTACAACAGTCACAAGGCCACGGTCACCAATCCGCCCGACCGGACCATCCATCTCATCGTCGATGAGGCACACAACATCCTGTCCGATCAGTCTGCGAGAGAAAGTGAAACCTGGAAGGATTATCGGCTCGAACAGTTCGAAGAGATCATCAAGGAGGGGCGCAAGTTTGGGATGTTCATTACCATCGCCAGTCAGCGTCCAGCTGATATCTCGCCCACAATCGTCTCGCAGCTACACAATTTTTTCATTCACCGTTTGGTGAATGATCGGGATCTTTACTTGATCGACAATACAATATCTACGCTGGATTCTCTGTCTCGTAGCCTCATCCCGGGACTCTCACAAGGGTGTTGCGTGGTCACTGGTACTGCTTTTGAGCTGCCGATGGTGATCCAAGTGGATAGACTGCTAGATGGTAAGCAACCTGCCAGCGAGGACGTCGATCTCGACAGGCTTTGGAGTGATGCTCTGGCAGTTGGGGCGGAGGAGTAGAGCCAGTCGCAGCAGTAATGGTGCTGCACAACCTTCTCTCACAGGCTAAAGCGGTTAATCAAGAATAACTGCTGAGCGACTGCTTCTGGCCGCTTTCTGCCTTTAGCGACAGGCAGAAAGCGGCCAGGAGTAGCGATTCGAAGCTCGCTGCTGAGCTGACGTTCGCCGGCACATGCTGACACTCCATACCGCCGCCAACGCCTGGTCGAACAAATGGAACAAGCGAAGGCGACGCTGGCGATGCGACATCTGGCGGAACAGATCAGGTGTTGTTTGTTTCACTCGATCACGACATAGAACGGCTCAGACTTCCCGTACAGACGGTTATCGCTCTTGCCGATCAGGAATGCCTCCACGAAGTGCACCCCGCGATAGGCTAAATCCTCTTCACGCGAAAAGCCCGAGTCACTGGGATAGAAATCACCGCGTAGTGAGTTGGCGTCGTATGCCGCTAGGTCGGTGTTCGTCACGCGCCATTGTACTTTGAACGATGAGGGGAACGGCACTCCGATGGAGTTAGATGCCGTGAAGCGGATCGAGTTGCCCTTCGGCAGCGGTTGCAGCGTCGCCACTGAGCCCAGACACCTGCCCCTTTGTTCGGCCAAGAGTTCGGCGGACACCTTGACGTGGTACGACTGCGACGCGTTGCGCCACTTGGGGCGCTGGACATATGGTAGCCGGGTGATGCGCTCTGGCAGTGCTGCGCGGCCACGCTCGATTACACGCTGGACCAGATCCTTGAACTGGCTTGCCAAAACCAGCGCATCGCTCCTCGACACGCTTTCGCTGAGCCGCGCAGATTCCTTGGCCTCGCTGGCAGCGAAGCTGTCGCCGAAGACGCGCTGCCACTTGCCGATAGACTCGTCGCGATCCGTCTCGCCGAAGGCTTCGTCGATCCACGTGCGGTAAAGATTGATCTTCTCGCGGAAGTTGCCGTATTTCGTTTGATCCCAAACGCGGCTCTGAATGTCGGACCACAGCACTGGGTTTCGGATGACAGGAACAGTGGGACGCGCCTGCAGGTAGTCATCCAGACGGCTCATTAAGGTCTTCAGGCAGGTTGGCGTGTCCGCGAAGGCCGCGGTGTCCTTGTCCGAGTCGTAGATGTGCATGCCCACCAGCGTCGTGAACAGAAACGACGGGCAGGTGAAGTTAGTCTTGATGTCGCGAAGGTACTTCAGCAGCCGCGTGACCTTCTTGAGGTCGTTACCGCCCACTACGCCGTTCCTGCCAACCACCCAGTCCGTGTATTCCAGCGCGGCGGTCGTCTCGAACTCGTTGGTGGTCCGGTTGCAGACCTCGTATGCGTTCGGCCACTGGCGGCCTTTGATGCACGGCGCGATGTCGATGCGGCGTTCGCCCACGTATTCAATGGTCACGCAATGCGAATACCGGTGCACCTTGTCCTTGTAGGTGCTATGGCCGTCAAAGACGGCGCCCAGCTTGTTGACGTAGTCCTTGGCTTCCCAGCCCTCGACGGGTTCTACGATCACCAACAGGTCGGCATCAAACTCGCCGCCCGTGCGCGGCTTGATGATGGTGCCGTGGGCCCATGAACCATGAGCGTCGAAATCAAGAATCTTCGGCCCCCAGTTGGAGGTCTTTATCGCTTTTTGAACCGCTTCGACGCTGGCGTCCAGCTGGCTCACCCGCGTGTCATTGAGGTTGACCTCGCTGCTGAGGAAGGTCTTGAACTGATCGATCAGCTTCATTCCTTAGCCTCCCCTACGAGCACCTTCTCGGCCTTGCGCACGAGATCCTCTGCCGCGTGGTGGGCCTCGTCCTCGTTCGCAGACCGAAAGATGGAGTAGACCCAGTCGAAGACCAGCGGGCTGCGCTCGCGATGCTGGTAGATGGCGTCCTGCAAGGCGCGCGATTCGGTCGCGAGGGCCGCCGCATCGGCACCACCAAGGGCCTTAATCCAGATTTTTTCCCATTCGCCGTTGAGGTTGGTAAGCGAAATCGCGGCGTTGGCCTGCTGCATGCGCTCACGCAGTGCCCACGTGAGCACGGGCAGGAACGGCACCACTAAGGTCATGATGAGATCGGGAAACTGCAGCCCCTTATACAAACCCACGAACAGCAGCACCACACCGAACAGGGTGGTGAGCGTTAGCAGCCAGCCTCCGTACCGGCGTCTGAGCCGCGCGTCGTAGCTGATGTTTGTACGCTGCCCAATCAGCCGGGCCAAGTGCAGGGGCAAACGGCCCACGCACACTTCGTACCAGGCCTGGAAGTGCGCCTCGCGCTTTTTGGACAGCGGCTTGGCCGACAGCCTACGCACGTCTTCATGTTCCACCTGAGCGCCCGTCACGAAGCGATTCCAAGGCAGACCGAAGACGTCTGTATCGAACTGTTCCTGCAGCTTGGCGCCGCGCTTGAGGCGATCCTTTTGGATCCGGTCGAACAACGCCGTCTCCATCAGCAGCAAGATCAAGCTGGCCAAGGCAAGGTAGGGCCGGATCTCGGGGAACTGGGGCCCAACCCAAACACCGATTATCGGCAAGATGATCGATACCAGCACCAACAGACCCTGGGTTACCTTGGCTGCACGGTAGTTGCGGTGGCGGGCCCGCAATAGGCCCCGATTTACGTCCGACGCCTGCTGCGTCGGGATATTGTTTTGAAGGCTGCTCATTGATCCCCCAGAGCGTGTTTTTTATTCTGCAACGTCTATGTCGTAGCCATCCGTGTATTTTGTGGTGGCTTTTTGAAATTACAAGTGCTTATAGGTCGTGGATCGAAAGGTAAGTACATGCAACCGCCGACGCTCGGCTTCCAGCCCTGAGAGGCCGCAATTGGCCGAAAGCAGACGCTGGCTCGATCCGATGATGATTTGTGCCCTGCCTAGCCTTTGCCGATTTTTGAAGGACAAATGTAGAAATATCAAAGCAATTGTTCGTCCATCGCTTGCGTCTGGCTGCATAGGCGCAGGCCACCGTTCAAGGCGAGTCTGGTACAGTCGGCTCCGGAAAGTCTTTGACAGGGAGTCAAGCATGGCTAAGCCAGCGGCACGTATTACTGATCCAACCAGTTGTCCCGTGCCTGGGCACGGTTCTAAAGCAATCTCCTCGGGTTCTCCCAATGTGTTCTTCGACGGTCTTGCGGCCGCTCGCAAAGGGGACGCGTGCACCTGTGGTAGTGCGTTAGCCTCAGACGTGTCCAGCACCGTGTTTATCAACGGCCAAAATGCCGCACTGGTCGGCACTGTCGGCACCCATGGCGACGTTGTGATCGGCGGTTCGAGTACGGTCATCATCGGAGGCACCCATACCCCCGCTCCGTTTACTCCACCTACGCCCATGGTCATCCACGGTAACTGGATTGGCTTTAAAATTTCCGCGGAAGAAAGCTACGAAGGATTTGCCTGCACGGCACACTTTGATGATGGGTCGTCCATGCCCGGCGTCTTTGACGCAAACAACTCGGTCAAATTTTCTAATCCCACCGGTAAGACATGCCATACCTTGGCATTTACCCAAGACGAGATTGCCTGCACCACCTCAGGTATTGACGGGTTGCTGAATGACATTTTGGGATAAGGATTTTCTCGTGACGGAACCGAACCTGGTAACCGGAAGTTATGTTGTCAAAAGCGAACATACTCTCGACCGTTCGCCCCTAGAGATGGCGGTTGCAGGCATGGAGGGGGCAGCCAGCCGTTTTTCCATCGATGCCATCAAGGACGAGCGCGTCCGTGCTAGCTACGAGGGCAATATTCGACGAATGTCACAGCAGATCTTCGCTGAAGTCAGAGCCGGCAATATCAGCGTTGAGGACGCGACAAAGTTCAGCAACGAGATGCGCAACAAAATCATGTACGAACACCGCAAACTGACGTCTGCACACGGCCTTGCCATCGTGCAAAAAAAGAAAAGTACTGGAAAAACATACAGAGAAATACTGGACGGAAAATCTCAAGCCCAGTTCAACAAAAATTACGAACAACTTTCTAAGGCTCAGCAGAAAGAGGTCTTGTACAAAGCTCTAGAGCGGTCTGGTAGGGCCAATGCCAAATTCACTTCTGGCACAAAAATCATGTCCGTCATGGGGAAGGTCGGCATCATCATGACAGCGGTGCTTGCCTCTTACCAAATACTGAACGCAGACGACAAAGCCAAAGAAACGGCCCGTCAAGCCACCATCCTCGGTGGTGGTGCGGCAGGTGGTTTCCTGGCGGGCTTAGGTGTATCTGCTCTTTGTGGGCCTGGAGCGCCGGCCTGCGCCATAGCCGTTGTTCTCATTGGAAGCATTGCCGGCGGCATTGCTGGAGGGGGCGCAGCTGATACGTTCGACGCCGAGCTAGAGGAGCTGGCCCATTGGGACATATTCTGACTTCCGCGGAAAGAGCGAACATCCAGATTGCGCTGGCAGAGGCGTTTGTAGATAGTTTTGTCGACTACGCCTCTATCGCAGAACGAATCCGCGGCTATGACCCAGAGGTTGTTGAAGACATCTTGTATTCAGAGGTAGCCCCCGTGTGTTTCAGCAACCTCGAAACGCCCGTCCCACCTGTTTGGACCGGCTTTCAGGATGAGTGGTTACTGAATGAAATAGCGAAAGAACTCAAAGCACGAGAAAGCAGTTGGGTAAGACGTAGCTTCGACCGGTTGAAAGTTTGTTGGTTACGCTACAGCTACGGTTATATCTGGAAAGAACTGATTAAATTTTATCAATTCCAATAACCTTTAAAGAATATTTAAAAGCGCAATTATCGAGCCCCTGAGATGAGGGTTCGAACCCCTATCAGCGTCAGCGTTGGTTCTTCAAGGCTTGGCCTTACGGGGTAGCTAGTGCCAGTGGCTCTGACCCGTACGTGCAGTAAAGGCTGACGGTATCGACTATTCGTTTCGCTTCAAATCAGAGCTATTTACCAAGATACGTCTCAGTGATTTGTATCCTCTCATGCCCCAATTCCCGGCTAATCATCTGCCGAGCATTAGCATCTTCAACGCGCTGCGCCACGCTCATTTCCTTCGCTGTTAAACCACCCGCCGCAGGCGCTTTCCAACCGGTCAACGCCTCATAGCGGCATTGTGCATACCGATGACGTAACCCATGCATGTGGCTCAGCCCGGCCGCTTTGCATTGGCCATCGTAGGTATTGCGCTGTTGGATGTAAGTCTTGCTTGCGGGAATCAATGACCCGGCGCCCACCAGGTATTGCGCCGCCAGCAGCACAGCGCGTTGTTCCGCCGTAGTTATCGGTACGGAACGCTCCCGCCCGCCTTTCGTCCACGAGCCCTTGAGGAAAATATGATCCCCGCGATCTGCATAGCTGGGTTGAAACTTGATGGCTTCCTCTCGGCGCAATCCGAATGCTGCCTGCAGCTGGAGACTCATGCGTACATAGGCGTCGGTGATTTGGTTGAGCCCTGAATCCAGTTCACGAGCTTTGCTGATGTTCGTGACGTAGCGTCGGTCAGCCACGCCGAGTTGAGTATTGTCTGCCGGTAGGACGCCGGCCTTTCCGATCTTCTCGGCCCACCAACGAAGGTGGGATAGTCGATTCTTGATGGTGCCGGATGACAAGCCTTCGCGTTGCCAGCGCTCCAGCAGTGCTTGGGCGTGTTTGCTTTTGAACGATGCGGCTTTCATCTGCCGGAAACCGGTCTCGCGAAGTTGTCGTGCGGACAGCGTCAGTGAGCGCATGCGGTCGGCTTGTGTGGTGTGGCTGCCGTCGCGATTGCGTCGGCAAAGTTGCTGCAGGGTGTAGGTCAAGTCGTCCATGGTTCACCATCGAGGTAACTGTTGTTTTTGCGGAGTCCTGAAGGTCATTGGTTAGTGTTGATGCCAACTCGCAAGGCGAGATCCCGAGAGGGCAGGGGCGTGGTGTTCAGGAGACACCAGTGCCTCGAATGAGGCGTCCGTTTTGCTTCCTGCTGGAAGGCTGGACGGAGTTCGTGCGGGATGAATGAGCGGTTTGCTTCGATGAGTTTGCAGGCAAACAGCGGAGGGACGGGAGATGCGGCAGTCCAGTGCATTGCACACTGGATTGCCGCTTGGAAGAGTACGCCAAGGGCGCACTGAGGATTGAATCCAGGAGATTGAATCCGTTTGATCAACAAGCTCCGCCCCGTGGGTAGGGGCCGATATGCTGATGGAGCGTGCATACCTGGGTGAGCACCATCCAGCCTTTTCGGTCTGAACCAGCCGCTTGCAGGGCTCTGCGCTGTTGGGATGACGACACACGATGCCAGTCGTCTTTTGGCTCTACCCGGTCACTCTAGGTGGGCATCATCATGTGTGCACCACTCAATGTGATCGTGCGTCTGGCCGCATTGTTGTGGGCGCAGGCGGGGCCGTCACTGCGGCTGCAGTGACGGCCCAATTCGTATCGGTTCTGCCGAACGGTGATTCCGAGTGCTGTTCCAATCCAATAATTTTCCGTCGCCGGATGCACTGACGCGGCCTTCGGCCTTGTCGGCTCCCTGTACAGCTGCGACATGGTTCCCATGTCACGTCTGTACAGGGAGCTGGTTTGCAAAGCGGTCGGGCGAGACAGTTACTCTATCGGCTCGACGTTATCCAGCGCCTGATTGACCGCTAACTCTCCCAGCATGAGCAGCTGTGCGATGCCGATAGCGGTTTTGCGGTGAGTGTTGTCGAGTAATGCGGCGAAGTCATTGAGCATTGCAGATGCGCTGCCTAATGTTTCGCAGGCGTTGGCTAAAAGTGATTCAGTGTCGTACGCCGGATTGGCCATATACATCGGCTCCGGTTTATCGGTGCTGGTTGTGATCAACGCCGTTGGAGTGAGGTAGTGGTCGAGGGCTCGATTGGCCGCGTCGTTTAGCTTCTTCGAATCGATCGATTCGTAGGGGGATGTTGGGTCTGTACATGGAGGGTTGGGTGTGACTTTGAACATAGATGTAACTCCCACTTAGAAATTTAAGGAGCCATCACCCTCGCTACCAAACAAAGGGTGGCGGCCATACGCGGGTTGGTAGACCGGTCTAAGTAGGAAACCCGGCGCTCACGAAGGAGCCCCACGCATGACCACCATATAAAGCAGAGTCCAAAAAATGGCTTCTGATGGTGCTGTCATGCGGCTACTTAAAAGCGGGCTACCAAACCCGATCACTGTTTTTCAGTGACAGGCAAACGATAGAGCCCGCCTCATAGCCGCACAAGCCGGCGGATTCTGTCTCAGTCGTAGGCGTTGGCACAAGGGTTCGTAGGTTGTTTGAAGTAACAGCGAGTGTTTATAAACGCTTAGCTCCCTGTCCTGTTTATCGACTTCAAATCATCAAGGAATCAGCCGACAGTGGCTCAGCAGGACAGCTTTGCCAGCCCTGCATGTCCATCATTTTCATAGCCAGCTCGGCAGCGATGGGCGACCCCTTCAATATCTTGCGCATGTTGGTGATATACGGCTGGCCGACTTCGCGTTGGGATGGCCGCGGAGTCGGTCTTTTGGATGCGTCCTTGCGCACAGGGTAAGTGGGAGGAGTCGTCTTGGGTTCGTAAGCCGATTGCGTATTTTCGCGACCAGCCCACAAGCGAAATTCGCCTGCCATTACTCGCTTCACCAAGGCAAAGAAGTAGGCTACGACATTGCGTACCGAGCCGTTCTGACTGCGTGCCTGCAGTTCGTTCAGCACGTCCTGGCGATGTTGCGATGGGAGTCGTTGCAGTGCCGCCATCACATCTCGTTGCTGATCGGCTTTGGCGTTGTTCAGGCAGGCGGGCAAGGCCATTGGCATCGAGGGCGATTCGTTTTCCTCTCGCGTACGCGCGCGGTACGTACGTTCTTTTTTTATTGAATACGGTTTATACGTACTGCCTGGCTGATGAGGTTTATCTGGGGCTCGCTTGGTCTGCTGTGTGACGGTTGGGCTGCTTTCGGAATGTTTGGATAGGTGCGCCCCGTTTGCCGCAGAGCGCTTTTTCGAGGGGGGCGAGGGTGGCGGATCATCGTCTTTGTTGATGGGTGCCACAGTGGGAGCAGGCAGGATTTCGGACGGTCGCTCAAGCGTTGCCAGGATGTGTTTGGAAAGACGATCAAGGTGACTGTTTTTGTGGTCGATGCAGGTCTGCAAAAGCTCTGGAAGGCCCGGGTCAAGTGCACAAGCCTCCTGAAAACTCAGCGCGTTATCGTTGACCTGAAACAGCACGCTGAGCACATTGCCAGTCATCGGGTCACAGTGCTGCCCCACCAGACTGATCCAGCCTGTGAGGCGTAATACGGCCACGGCACGCCAAGCGGTGTCGAAACCGGCGCGTTTTGCCAGCGGAGCGCAGGTGAGGTAACTGCGCAGTTGCCCCATGCCAGACAGCGGATAGAGGCCTCCCGCAGAGCGCAGCATGCGCATGACCTGCCAGCAGTTGCGGTCTACGGGGGTGAGACGGACGTCGAGAGTGAGTGCGAGTACTGCAGTGTACTGAGCATCTTGAGTCTGTGAGTTCTGCTGGAAATCCGGGTGTGCCATGAGAGGTCTCCGAGGTAGGAGCCATGACGGCTCGTTCCCCCGCATCACATCGCGGTTCAGTCAGCGCTTCAGCTAACAAACCGGTTTGCGGCACACCCAAATTTTTTAATCTTCGTACTGTCCTGGCCTATGGTTGTCTTCCGACTGCAATGCATTGCATCGAGCGATCAACAGACTGGCAATCTCTTTCATATTTTGCGAGGTCACGGCTTCCAGAGATGATTTCCCTGCCAAGGCCTCATCCGGGCGAAGCAGCGAATGATAGATATCCCAGGTATCTATTCCACGGGGCGTCTGTCGCAGAACTTCCTGAACCAGTTGCCGCTTCAATGGCTCGAGTTGCCACACCGGTACGCGCTGCCCTTTGTTGCCTAACTGGATCGCGAGCAAATTACCCACCTGTATTTCGTAAGTGATCCATCGGCGAGATTTCCCTGCGAGTTTCGCGTAGTCAGCCACGACTAGATTTTCGGGATCCTCAAAAATCTCCATGAGCGCCAAGCGATCCTGTTGGATTTTCGACACTGTGGGTTTGGCGTAGTCGGGCAGTTCTACGGAAGACAGACGATGGCTCATCGGTGGTGTTGCGGGCGGGTTTTGTTGCGGGGACGTTAGCAGCATGGCAGGGGCGTATTGGGTTGGCGCTGGAAGGGCAGGGACGTGTTGGCCAATCGTCGGAATGCCTTGCAGGTGGATGGTCAGGTGGGTGCTGGCGACCTGGATTTGACCTTGTTCGAACAAATCCAGTCGGTCGGCCCAATCCTGAATCATCAACCTGCGTTGTTCGACGTATTCGGCGTGGTTGTAAGTGGCGCTGATGCGGTTGGGGTCGGAGTGCGACAACTGCGCATCGACCCAGACCTTCGGATACCCAAGCTCATTGAGTGCAGTCGACAGGGTGGCGCGGATGCCGTGGGCTGTGAGCCGGCCATCGTAGCCCATGCGTTTGAGGGCAGTATTTATGGTGTTTTCACTCATGCGCTTGGTGATCCGCGTGGTACCAGGGAACAGGTAAATCTGCGCTTTCTTGACCCTTCCAAGCATGTAGCGAACGATCTCCAATGCTTGGGCAGAAAGCGGAACGATATAGGGCGGAATATCACTGGTGCGCTTGCGCTTCTTGAGGGTGAGCATGTTGCGTTGTTTCAGCGAGGCGACTGGAATAAGCCATAGCCCTCGCTCTAGATCGAACTGGTCTGGCGTGGCAAGTCGCAGTTCGCCGCTGCGCACGCCAGTCAGCAACAGCAATCGAGTCGCCAACTGAGTGGTGCGTCTTCCGTGATACTTGCGAAGGATCTGCAGGAATGACGGCAACTCGCTCATGCGCAGAAACGGGTTGTGCTCAACGGGTGGCAGGGGCACGGCGACTACGTGCAGGTCAGTCGCGGGGTGATTCTCCATTCCTGGAATCATGACCATGGCGTAGTCGAACAATTGCTTCAGCCATGAGCGCAGCTTTTCGGCGACTGACAACGCCCCGCGTTTTTCGACGCGCCCGATGACCTCCAACAGCATGGGGCGAGTGATTTGGTAAATAGACATGCGCTTGAGTTGCGGGAAAACATCTTTTTGAAACATCCGGGGAATAATCGAAAGCGAAGTCTGCCGCCCTTCTTCGAGCGTCAGTCGGCGGTGATCCAGCCACTTCTCGTAGACCTTCACGAAGGTGTTCTCACCTTCGATCTTGATGGCATCGAGCTTCTGTTTGCGTTCGATATGAGGATTGATGTTTTTGGCGACGAGTGCCCGCGCTTGATCGCGCAGCTCGCGGGCATCTTTGAGCGAAAGCTCGGGATAACTACCCAGTGAGAAACGGTTTCGCTTGCCGAGCCATGTATAGCGAAAGTGCCAAAGCTTGGAGCCGCTTGTCGAAACAAACAGATAGAGCCCGTCGCAATCGCTGAGCGTGTAGTTTTTGTCAGTGGATTTGGCTTGGCGGATTTTCAAATCGGTAAGCATGTGCCCAACTCCTCAGAACAGAGTTGGATGCGATGGTCATCCCCTGGGGATGGCTCCTCCAGCAACAATGCGATACCGGGATGGCCGCAAAGATGTACCACTTCATGTGCCAGAAAAGGCTGGTTGTCAGTGGTTTTCGCTGGATGTCACTGGAATCAGGTTGGAAGGAAAAACCGTATCAGCTCAGTGACTTGCATGCGTTCCGTGGATTTGTATAGACATCCATGGAAAGGCGATGTGGAGCGGGTGAAGGGAATCGAACCCTCGTTATCAGCTTGGGAAGCTGGAGTAATGCCATTATACGACACCCGCTCGGAACGGCTGACTTTGTACCAGACTCGGGCGCGGATTTGAAGTTTTCTTTGCGTTGGATGGCCTGAAAAGCTTGAAGCAGACGTGTGTTCGGTCAGTCGCGGGCAAGCGCTGCGGGGGTGAAGTCGGTAAAGGCTTCAGTGGCGCAGGCTTGCTCGCGGTGACGCTTTTTCAGATGGCCAATGCATGGTAGTCCTGGGCGAACGCGTTGCGCGCGCGGCTGCTGTACTGCGCAGGTTTCAGGAAACCCAGCAATGCCTTGCGGCTGCCTTCGCAGGCGGCCTTGTGTTCCATGTCGAGGAAGTGGCCGGTGGCCTGCAGCGTGCTGAAGGTGCTCAGCTGCACATGGTTGCCGAACAGCTTGGCGTCCACGGCCGAGGTGTACTCGTCCCATTCGCCGTTCATGAACAGCACCGGCACGTCGATCTGCTTGGCGGCGCGCAGGTAGCAGTCGCGGTCGTTGTTCAGCACCTCGTTGATGTGAAAGTGCATCTGCCCGTATTCGTGCTCGGCCAGGCTGCTGACGTGGCGGTAGTTGAAGCGCTTGAACAGCGACGGCAGGTGCTTGCCGATGGTGTTGTTCACCAGATGGCCGACGCGGTCGCGGTCCAGGTTGCCGAGGTGTTCGACGCCGCGTTCGAGGTAGTCGCGCATCGGTTCGTTGATTACCGGGGAGAACGAGCTGATCACGGCCCGTTCGATGCGCCGGGGACGATGCGCCAGGGCCATCATGGTGGCGGCGCCGCCCCAGGAGAACGACAGCACATGCTCGGCGGCGAAGTGGTCGATCAGCTCCAGCAGGATCTGGGCCTCGACTTCCTTGGTCAGCATCCTGTCGTGGCGGTTGTGCGCTTTGGAGCGGCCAGCGTAGGGCTGGTCGTAGCAGACCACGTTGAATTGCGGGTGCAGGTTCTTGACGGTTTGCGCAAACGACGCAGTCGTGGCCATCGAGCCGTTGACCAAGATGATGGTCTTCTCTGCGGCGTCTGCGCGATAGAACTCCGTGTAAACCCGATACTGACCCTGTATATCCAGCACAGCGATTTCTGGCCTCATGTCATAAGACTCCTGGCAAGCGGGTATGCGCGCAAAAGATTGCACGAGCTTTGTGACAGGTAGGCATACGCCTGGAATTTTGCGGGCCCATGTCGATCCGTTACGGCAGGTCGACGGGTGTTGTTATTGGCGGGCGATTTGCCGGGGGAGGCGGAGCCTTGGGGCTCTCTGCCGGCAAAAGGTTTCTTAGAAGTATGTTGTGACTCATCGGTCACATTTTGGCCGACGTCCTGATTCAAGCAGGGGGATCAGGATCGCGCAAGTGCCGTCGGTAATTTGTTCGACAACTTCTGCTGAGCGGTCGCAGGCTTAGAACAAATGGATCTCTTCGGTGCGCAAAGCGCGGTACTCGCCCGGTTTTAGCGCATTGTCCAGGTGCAGCGGGCCCATGGATTCGCGGTGCAGGCGCAGCACTTTGTTGTTGAAGTGACCGAACATGCGCTTCACCTGATGGTAGCGGCCCTCCACGATGCTCAACCGCGCCGTCTTCGGACCGATCACGTCCAGCACCGCCGGCTGCGTGGTCAGGTCTTCGAAGGCGAAGTAGATCCCCTGGGCGAATGTGCTCGCATATTCCGGGCCGATTTCCTGTTCGGTCTCCACGTAGTAGACCTTCGGCAGTTTGGTCTGCGGCTGGGTGAGGCGCCGCGACCAGGCGCCGTCGTTGGTGATCAGCATCAGCCCGGTGGTGTTGAAGTCCAGCCGGCCGGCGATGTGCAGGTCGTCCTTGTCCGCTTCCAGGATCAGATCCAGCACGGTCGGGTGCTGCGGATCGCGGGTGGCGCTGACGCACCCAGGCGGCTTGTGCAGCATGAAGTAGCGCGCCGCTTTGCCGGCCTGCAGCACTTCACCGTCCACCTCGACGCGGCTGAACTCCAGCACGTCGCTGTGCGGGTCGCTGACGACTTTTCCGTCGATGCGCACGCGCTTTTCTACCAGCAGCAGGCGAACTTGCTGACGGTTGTAGCGGGGCAGGTTGCTGAGGAAACGATCGACGCGCATGGTCAGGAATCGGTGGGCACAGGGGCGCGCATCTTACGGGATCGGCGGCCCGGACGCTTGCAGTTGCGCTTCGACCTGCGCGCAACGCGGGCACAGGCAGGCGCGGTCGCGCAGTTCGGGCGGCAGGGCCTGGAGCACCGCCGCATCGATGGTCACGCCGTAGCACCAGCAGGCGCGGTCGGCGGTGCGCGGGTCGGCCAGGGTGCAGTCGTTGCGGGCACCGCAGGCCGGGCAGAGGTCGGGAGGAGGAAGGTCAGGCATAGGTCGAGTGGGGCATTTCCATGCAGGTGCGGTTGCGGCCGGTTTGCTTGGCCCGGTACATCGCATGATCGGCCCGGGACAGCAGACTGTGCAAGGTGTCGTCCCGTTGCAGGGTGGTGATGCCGATGCTGACGGTCAGGTTCAGGGCATGGCCGTTGTAGGCATATTCGTGCTGCTCGACATGCCGACGGATTTTCTCGGCAATTTTCTGACCGGTGGCGCCGTCGGTGTCCTTCAGCAAAACGATGAATTCCTCACCGCCCCAGCGGCAAACGATGTCGGAATGGCGCAGGCAGCTTTGCAGGTCGCGGGCGAAGCCGATCAGCACTTGGTCGCCGGCCATGTGGCCGTAGGTGTCGTTCAGCGCCTTGAAGTGATCCAGGTCCAGCAGCAGCGCGGTCAGCGGTTTCGGTTCCCGCTGCGCCTCGTGCAGGGCCTGCACGGCAAGCAGGTCGAAGCCGCGCCGGTTCGGCAGTTCGGTGAGGCTGTCGAGGGTGGCCTGGGCGTGGATCTTTTCCTGGAAGCGGCGGATCACCCGGTTGAGCAGGGCCAGCACGATCAGCGTCACCAATAGGCAGATCAGCAGGTTGAGGTACAGCGACTGGCGGATTTCGCTCAGGGCGCCGTCTTCGCGCTTGTCGACGAACAGGTACCAGTTGAGCTCCGGGATGAACCGCACGTTGAGGAAATGTCCCAGGCCGTGGGCGGAATATTCGTAGCTGCCGCTGTGGGGCTTGGGCAACTGGCTGACCAGGTTCTTCATGCTGTCCAGGTCGTTCAGGCTTTTGCCGGCGCGGGCGCCTTCCGGGCCGCCTTCGGCGCCGGTGAGCACCAGCCGGCCGAAGGTGTCGACGAAGTACACACTGCGCTGGTAGCGCTGCTGGTACTTGTCGATCAGCTTGATCACCGCGTCCACCGTCAGCCCCACCCCGGCCGCGCCGATGAAGCGGCCGTGGTAGTCGTAGACCTTGTAGTTGATGAAGAAGGTCATGTTGTCTTTGTTGGCCAGGTCCGGGTCGACGTTGATCTCGTACGGATCCTTCATGTCGCGCACGCGGAAGTACCAGGCATCGCGCGGCTCATCGATTCGCACCTGCTTGAGCACGCCTTTGGCGTGGTAGTAGATGTGGGTGCTGTTGGAGACGAAGAACGCGGTGTAGGCGCCGTAATGGGTCATGACCTCGTCGAGGTAACGGGTCATCTGGTCGGTGTCCTTTTCACCGTTCACCACCCAGTCACGCATGAAGGTGTCGCGGGACATCATCGACGAAATCAGGATCGGTCTGACGAGGTCTTTCTGGATTTCCGAGTAGACGGTGTCGGACGTCAGCGGCAGTTCGGTGTTGACGATGTTGTCGCGGATCGAGGTGCGCGAGGCGTAATAGCTGAGCAGCGAAGTGGCCAGGAAACCGGCGCCGAGCAGGATGACCACGGTCATCACCAGCGAGCGTTGGGAGTACAGCGCGGATCTGAGCGGCATGGGCGATTCCCTTGGCGGTGACCTGATGGCAGGCATTCTAGTGGCACGGCGGGAGAAATAGCTGCCTCTGTGCGAACCGAATCCGATTCGCAGGAAACTTCGTCCGTTTTGGCCTCTCGCGCAGACGTCTGCGCCACTGATCCGAACCTACGGCGGCATCGGCACTTGAGGGGCGCCAACCAGTCAAAAGAGTGTCGGCCGGATTCCTTCGTCGTCGGTCGCAGGTCTTTCAGGAGGCCATCATGTTTCGTCGAATCCTGCTGGGTCTGGTGCTCGGTCTTGGTTTGTCGGGATGCTATTACTACGCCGGCACCTACGATGCCTATTCCGCCCCTTACTACTATCCCGGCTACTACTCGCCTTACTCCTACGGCGGGTACTACGGCCCGCGCTACTACGGCGGCGCCCGCTACTACTATTACGGCGGCCACGGCCCCGGTTATTACCGTGGCGGATACCACCGCTGGCACCATTAATCACCCCGTGAATCGGGCCGTAGAAGATGAACAACCTTTCATCGGCTACGTGTTTCAAGTTGTTACCGAAGCGCACCAGATTCCGAAAACGCTGTCAGATCATTCGTCAGTCACCGAATAAACGACTGACGCCTGCCAGCGTCGCTGGCGTGGCCCACCCGCGGTCCAGGAGGCCGCCATGTATCGCCGAATTCTTCTGCTTGCCGTGATGCTGTTTTCCATTGGCGGATGCGTCCCATATTCCTACGGAGATGGCTACTACAGTTCGGAGGTCTACACGTCCCAGTCGCCGTCGTACTACACCAGTGGTGGCACTTACTACAGCGGGGGCAGTACCTATTACTCTGCTCCGCGCTACTACCAGCCGGCTCCCCGCTATTACTCGGCGCCGCGCTATTACCAACCGGCCCCGCGCTACTATTCGGCGCCGCGCTACTACGAGAGCCGGCGCTGGCACGACAATGACCGCGGACGCTGGGACGGCCATCGCGGTGGCTGGGATAACCACCGGGGACGGGGCGACCATGACCGTCACGGCGACCGGGGTGACCACAACGGTCGCGGTCGCTGGTAATTCACCGCAGCAAAAAGCGGCGCATTGAGCGCCGCTTTTTTTGTGTCCGCGATTGACCCCGGGCCTCAGTAAGCCGACAGATCCGCCAGCGGATGCCGCCCCTCCCAGACCTTGTGAAAATGCGCCTCCACCACCGCCTCCGGCACGCGACTGACATCCGGCCAATGCCAGTGCGGCTTTTGGTCCTTGTCGATCAGCCGCGCCCGCACCCCTTCGCTGAACTCCGGGTGGCGGCAGCAATTGAGGCTCAAGGTGTATTCCATCTGAAAGACTTCCGCCAATGACAAGTGGCGGGCGCGGACGATCTGTTCCCAGACCAGGTGCGCCGTCAGCGGCGCGCCTTCGCTCAGGGTCTTCGCCGCACGGGCGATCAGCAGGTCGCCGCTGTCGCGTTGCAGGGTGATGGCTTTCCAGGCACAGGCCACATCGCTGACGTCCAGCAGTTCGTCGATCTGCCGGCGCCTCGGCAGCCACTGCGCGTCGGGCATCTGCGCTGCCGCCTCCTGCTGCAGGGCCTTGAGCAGGCTGTTGAGCTGCATGGCGGTCTGTTCCTGCCAGTTGAGCTGCAGCAGGCGCTCGATCAGTTCCGGCTGCTGTTCGTCGAGCAGGAAACGGTCGGCCAGGTCCAGGTCCAGTGCATCGCGGCCGTTCATCTGCGCGCCAGTGAGGCCGAGGAACAGGCCAAGCTTGCCCGGCAGCCGCGACAGGAACCAACTGGCGCCGACGTCCGGGTACAGGCCGATGCTGATCTCCGGCATGGCCAGGCGGCTGCTCGGCGTGACGATGCGGGTGCCGGCGCCCTGCAGCAGGCCCATGCCGCCGCCGAGCACGTAGCCGTGGCCCCAGCAGATCAGCGGCTTGGGGTAGGTGTGCAGGCTGTAGTCGAGGCGGTATTCGGCGTTGAAGAACTGCGCGGCCAAGGGCGGCACTTCACCGGGGTGGGCGCGGCAGGCCTCCACCAGGCTGCGCACTTCGCCGCCGGCGCAGAACGCCTTGGCGCCGTTGCCGCGCAACAGCACGCAGACGATTTGCGGATCCTTGGCCCAGGCGCTCAGTTTGTCGCTCAGGGCGTGGATCATCGGCAGGGACAGCGCGTTGAGCGACTTTTCGGCATCCAGGGTGGCGATGCCCAGGCGGGCGCCGTCGGTGCCGGTGCGTTCTTCGAAGTGCAGGTTCATCGTGACCTCGATCGGGAATTTGAGCGTTCAGTATGATCGCTGTACGGGAAAGTGCCGGTTCCGTGTCAGATCAATTGACAAGCGTTGTCGGCTTTCCTAGGGTTCGCCCCATTGTTTTTGCCGGGTATGACCATGACTGCTGACGACCGTATCAAACTCGAACCGAGCTGGAAGGAGGCACTGCGTGCCGAGTTCGACCAGCCCTACATGGCGGAGTTGCGCACTTTCCTGCAGCAGGAGCGGGCGGCCGGCAAGGAGATCTATCCGCCGGGGCCGCTGATCTTCAACGCGCTGAACTCGACGCCGCTGGACAAGGTGAAAGTGGTCATCCTCGGCCAGGACCCGTACCACGGCCCGGGCCAGGCCCACGGTCTGTGCTTCTCGGTGCAGCCGGGCGTGCCGGCGCCGCCGTCGCTGGTCAACATCTACAAAGAGCTCAAGCGCGACCTGAACATCGACATCCCCAACCACGGCTACCTGCAGAGCTGGGCCGATCAGGGCGTGCTGATGCTCAACACCACCATGACCGTCGAGCGCGCCAACGCCAATGCGCACAAGGACAAGGGCTGGCAGTTCTTCACCGACCGGATCATCGAGGTAGTCAGCCAGCGGCAGCCGCACCTGGTGTTCATGCTGTGGGGCTCCCACGCCCAGAGCAAACAGAAGCTGATCGACGCGACCAAGCACCTGGTGCTGACCTCGGTGCACCCGTCGCCGCTGTCGGCCTACCGGGGCTTTCTCGGTTGCGGGCACTTCAGCCGCACCAACAAGTTCCTTGAGCAGAACGGCGAGACGCCGATCCGGTGGCAATTGCCGCCGCTCTGAAACTAGTGGTGAGGGAGCAGGCTCCCTCACCATACGGGGTCGGTCCTATTCGGGGCTGCGGTTCCAGTACCGGAACAACGGCTCCGCGAGAAACAGCACGAACAGCAAGCGCATCACCTGCATCGCCGTCACCAGCGGCACCGACAGCTGCAGGGTTTCCGCCGTCAGGCTCATTTCGGCGATGCCGCCGGGCATCATCCCCAGGGTCAGCGAGCGCAGGTCCAGGTGGGTCAGCGCACTCAACCCCAGCGCCGCCAGGGTGGCGATCAGCATGGTCAGCGCCGTGCCGATCAAGGTACGGCCCATGAACGACGGCGCGCGGCGGAAGAACTGCCGGTTGAAGTGACAGCCCAGGCCGCTGCCGATCAGCCACTGGCCGATCTGGCTGCCGCCGTTGGGCAGGCCGATGTGCAGGTCCCAGCCGATGCTGACCGCCGCGCTCACCAGCAACGGCCCGAACAGCCATGGGTTGGGCTGGCGCAGGCGCTGCCAGAGCCAGGCGAGCAGGGCGCCCGCCGGAAACAGCAACGCCAGCCAGCGCCAATCGACGCTGCCGGCGTGGGCAATCGGCGTGCCGTCGCCGAGCAGGTACTTGAACGCCGCCGGCACGCACAGCACCACCACCAGCACCCGCAGGCTCTGCCCCGCCGCCACATGGCTGAGCATCGCGCCGTTGCGGGCGCCGAGGTTGACCATCTCGCCCGAGCCGCCGGGCATGCTGGAGAAGAACGCGGTGGCACGGTCCTCGCCGGTGCGCCGCATCAGCCACACGCCGACCACCGCCGACAGGCTGGTGACCAGCGCCCCGAAGAAGATCAGGCCGAAGTGGCTCAGCACCTGTTCCATCACCAGTGGGGTGAAGTGCAGGCCGATGCCGATGCCGACGATCCATTGGCCGCATTTGCGGCCGCCGGGGATTTCAGCCAGTTGCCACGGCGTCAGACAGCGCACGAGGATGATCGCCAGGAGCGAGCCGACCATCCACGGCAGCGGCCAGCCGATCTGGCTGGCGACGTAGCCGCCCAGCAGACCGACCAGCGGTGTTCCCCACCAGCCTTTGAGCGATGTCCGGTCAGACATCGGCGATGGTGCGCTGCGCGGCCGAACGTTTGCGCCAGATGCGCAGAAGCGGCACGGCCAGCATGACGGCGGTCAGCACCCAGACGCCGAAGGTGATCGGGCTCGACCAGAGGATGTCCAGCGCGCCGTTGGAGATCGACAGGGCGCGGCGCAGGTTCTGCTCCATCAGGCCGCCGAGGATGAAGCCCAGCAACAGCGGCGACAGCGGGAAATCCAGCTTGCGCAGGATGTAGCCAAAGATGCCGATGCCGATCATCAGGAACAGGTCGAAGGTGGTGGCGTGCACGGCGTAGACGCCGATCCCGGTGATGATGGCGATCACCGGCACCAGCGCCCAGTTCGGCACGGCGAGGATGCGGGTGAAGACGCGGATCATCGGGATGTTGAGGATCACCAGCATCACGTTGGCGATGAACAGCGACGCGATCAGGCCCCAGACGATGTCCGGCTGATCCTGGAACAGCAGCGGGCCTGGCGTAATGTTGTACAGCGACAGGGCGCCGATCATCACCGCGGTGGTACCCGAGCCCGGAACGCCGAGGGTCAGCATCGGCACCAGCGCACCGCAGGCGGCGCCGCCGATGGCGGTTTCCGGGGCGGCGAGGCCGCGCTTGTCGCCTTGGCCGAACGTGCCGCCGGTGCCGGCGATGCGTTTTTCCGTCATGTAGGCCACGGCGCTGGCCAGGGTCGCCCCGGCACCCGGCAGGACGCCCATGATGAAGCCCAGCACGCCGCAGCGGATGTTCACCACGAACACCGAAGCCGCTTCCTTGAAGTTGAACAGCATGCGGCCGGTGGCTTTCACCGCTTCCTGGCCGTGATGGGTCTTCTCCAGCAACAGCAGGATTTCGCTGATGGAGAACAGGCCCAGCACCAGCACCACGAACTGGATGCCGTCCGTCAGGTGGATGTTGTCGCCGGTGAAGCGGTATACGCCGCTGTTGGCGTCGATGCCGACCGTGGACAGGAACAGGCCGATCAGCGCCGCGATGAAGGTCTTCAACGGCCGGTCGCCGGCCATGCCGCCCAGGCAGACGATCGCGAAAACCATCAGCACGAAGTATTCGGCCGGCCCGAACGCAATCGCCCACTTCGCCAGCAGCGGTGCGAACAGCACCATGCCGCAGGTGGCGATGAATGCGCCGATGAACGAACTCCACGCCGACAGCGACAGCGCCACCCCGGCCAGGCCCTGGCGGGCCATCGGGTAGCCGTCCAGGGTGGTCATCACGGTGGAGGCTTCGCCGGGGATGTTCAGCAGGATCGAGCTGATCCGTCCGCCGTATTCGCAGCCCAGGTACACCGCCGCCAGCAGGATCAGCGCCGACTCCGGCGGCAGGCCGAGGGCGAACGCGATCGGGATGAGCAACGCTACGCCGTTGATCGGGCCGAGGCCCGGCAACAGGCCGACCACGGTGCCGATGAGGGTGCCGCACAGGGCGGTCGCCAGGTTGTAGGGGCTCAGCGCGACGCCGAAGCCCTGACCCAAGTAGCCGAGGGTATCCATATCAGTTCTCCAGTACGTCGAGCAGGCCCAAGGGCAGGGGAACGTCCATCAGACGGTCGAACAACAGGTAAAGACCGATGGCCATTAGGCTGATGATCACGGCGCTGGGCAGCCAGCGCCCGCCGTAGAGCCGGGCCATCGGCACACCGGTGACGATGCTGGCCAGGATGAAGCCCAACGGTTCGAAAGTGCCGGCGAACACCAGCAGCAACAAGGTGCAGAGGCCGATCTTGGTCAGCGTTTCGCGGTCCAGCGGCGGTTCGTCCTCGCTGTGCTTGATCGGCGCGGGGCGGAACAGCATGTACAGCAAGGCTGACCCCATCAGGCCGAGCATCAGCAACGGAAACGCCCGAGGGCCCACGGGTTCGTAGGAAAACGCCGCCTGGTACGGCCAGGCCATCAGCGCCAGGCCGGCACAGGCCAGCAACAGCACCGACGCGAAGATGCGTTGAATGAGCATGGAGACACTCCTGTGCCATGACCCCGCCGGGCAGGGCCATGGTCGCTAGACAGAGACGATCACTGGATCAGGCCGAACTCTTTGGCCAGCACCTTGTAGTCCGCGACTTGCTTCTTCACGTAGGTGTCCAGCTCCGGGCCGGTCATGGCGAAGGGGAACAGCTCGCGCTGATCGCGCAGCTTGGCGAACTCGTCGGAGGCCAGCAGCTTGTCGAAGGAGGCTTTCCACCAGGCGTAGTCTTCGTCGCTGACCTTCGGGCCCAGGTAGAAGCCGCGCACCACCGGCCAGACGATGTCGTAGCCTTGCTCGCGGGCGGTCGGGATGTCTTTCATTTCCGGCTCGTCGAGGCGGTTCTCGGCGAACACCGCCAGCAGGCGCATGTCGCCGCTGAGGATGTGCGGCATGGAGTCGGAGATGTCGGTGCTGCCCACCTGGATGTGCCCGCCGAGCAGGGCGGTGGCGATCTCGCCGCCGCCTTCGAGGGCGACGTAGCGCAGGTCGCGCGGGTTGATCCCGGCGGCCTTGGCGATCAGGGCGGTCTGCATCCAGTCCTGGCTGCCGACGGTGCCGCCGGAGCCGATCACCACGGCGCTCGGGTCTTTCTTCAGTGCCTTGACCAGGTCGTCGAGGGTCTTGTAGGGCGAATCGCTTTTCACCGCGATGGCGCCGTAGCTGGTGCCGACCGCCGCCAGCCATCGCACGTTGGTCTCATCGAAACGGCCGAACTTGCCCTGGGCCAGGTTCAGCAGCGAACCGCTCGACCACGCCACCAGCGTGCCCGCATCGGCCGGACGCTGGGCGACCACCGCGTTGTAGGCCACCGCGCCGACGCCGCCGGGCATGTAGGTCACGCGCATCGGTTTGGTCAGCAGCTTTTCGTTCACCAGCGCGCTCTGCGCCAGTTTGCAGGTCAGGTCGAAGCCGCCGCCGGGGGAGGCCGGCGCGATGCATTCCGGGCGTTTGGGCTCGGCCATCAGCTGGCCGGCGAACACCATGAGGCCGGCGGCCAGAGCGACTTTACGCAGTGATAAGTTCATCTATGTCTCCTTGGGAGTTGTTGTTATGGACGTACTGAATTACCAAAGGGCAACGCTGTAGCTCACCAGCAGACGCACTTCATCGGCATCGCGGGCGGAGTAGTTGGAACGGTAGGTGGCATTGCGCAGGCGCACGGCGACGTCCTTGAGGGCGCCGCTTTGTACTACATACTTGATCTCGGTGTTGCGCTCCCACTCCTTGCCTTCGTCGCCGTTCTTGAGCTGGATGTTGTCGCCGCTCAGGTAACGGGTCATGAAGCTCAGGCCGGGGATGCCGAGCCTGGCGAAGTCGAAGTCGTAGCGGGCTTGCCAGGAGCGTTCTTCGGCGCCGGCGAAGTCGTTGATCTGCACGAAGTTGACCAGGTACGGGTCGCTGCCGTCGACATACGGGAAAGCGCTGTCGCCGGACATGTGCTGGTAACCGGCGGTGAACTTGTGGCCGCTCAGGGCATAGCTGACCAGGCCGTTGAGCGAGCGGTTGTCGATCTTGCCGCCGCGGGCCGCGCCCTGGTCGTCGCTGAGGGCGAACCGCAGGTCGGTGGCGAAGGTGCCGGGGCCCATCGGCTGTGAGGCGACCAGACCGAGGAAGTGCTGGTTGTAGACTTCGGCAAGCTGGGCGAAGTGGTAGCTGCCGGTGATCTTGTCGGTGAACTTGTAGTCCAGGCCGCCGAAATCGAAGTGCTTGCCGGCGACGGTGCCGGCGAAACGGCTGTTCTTGTTGTTGAGGGCGATGTCCTCGAAATCGGTGCTGTCGCGGTCCTTGGCCTTCTCCAGGCGCCCGCCGGTGAAGGTCAGGTTCTTGATCTCCTTGGAGGTCAGCAGGCCGCCTTCGAAGGTCTGCGGCAGGATGCGTCCGTCGTTGGGCTTGAGGATCGGCAGTTCCGGGATCAGGCTGCCGATCTTCAGTTCGGTGGCGGAGATCTTGACCTTGCCGGTCAGGCCGAGCTTGGAGTATTCGTCCGCCGCGCGTCCGTCATCGTGGGTCGGCAGCAGGCCGGTGCCGGTGCGGTCCGGGCTCGAATCGAGCTTGACACCCAGCATGCCCAGCGCATCGACACCGAACCCCACGGTGCCGTCGGTGTAGCCCGACTGCAGATTGAGCATGAAGCCTTGGGCCCATTCGTCCCGCTTGGATTGCTGGGCGCTGGTGCCGTCGCGGAAGTCTCGGTTGAAGTACATGTTGCGGGTTTCGAAGGTGGCGCTGCTGTCTTCGATGAAGTCGGCATGGCTCAGCGGGGAAAAGCCGGCAAGGGCGGCGGCGCTGGCGAGGGCGGTGCGGCTGAAGCGGGAAGGGCGGACAGGCGCGAAGGCCCGGCTCTGCAAGGACTGCATGGATGCTGTACTCCGTTTATTGTTCTTATTGGTCGAAAACGCTTCGTGGCGTTTTTCGCAGCGCTGTGTGCGGCAGCGACGGAAGTCGAAACATTCCGTTACCCGACTCTAGCGGCCTAACCTTTCGCTAACCTTTCAGTTGACTTTCACGGTTTTCGGGCTTCACAGCGGCGGTGGCGGCGGTAAACTCCGCGCCAAAGAGTGGCGTCGGCCACCCCCTGAATGAGGTGAGGATCCATGCGTGTTCTGCTCGTCGAAGACCATTTGCCGCTCGCCGAAAGCGTGGCGCAGGCGCTCAAGGGCACCGGTCTGACCGTGGATGTGCTGCACGACGGCGTGGCCGCCGACCTGGCGCTGGGCAGCGAGGAATACGCCATGGCGATCCTCGACGTGGGCCTGCCGCGCATGGACGGTTTCGAAGTACTGGCGCGCCTGCGCGCACGCGGCAAGAACCTGCCGGTGCTGATGCTCACGGCCCGCAGCGACGTCAAGGACCGGGTGCACGGCCTCAACCTCGGCGCCGACGATTACCTGGCCAAGCCGTTCGAGCTCACCGAACTGGAAGCGCGGGTCAAGGCCCTGCTGCGCCGCAGCGTGCTCGGCGGCGAACGCCAGCAGCGCTGCGGCGTGCTGGCCTACGATCTCGACACACGGCGCTTCACCCTCGGCGAAGAACTGCTCACCCTGACCTCCCGCGAACAGGCCGTGCTCGAAGCGCTGATCGCGCGGCCGGGGCGGGTGATGAGCAAGGAGCAACTGGCGGCGCAGGTGTTCGGCCTGGACGAGGAGGCGAGCCCCGACGCCATCGAGATCTACGTGCACCGCCTGCGCAAGAAGCTCGACGGGCACGCGGTGGCCATCGTGACCTTCCGTGGCCTGGGTTACCTCCTGGAAAGCCGCGATGCATAAGCCCGGCAGTCTGCGCTGGCGGTTGCTGTGGAACCTGGCGCTGCTGCTGGTGGTGCTGATGCTCGCCAGCGGCCTGAGCGCCTACTGGAACGGGCGCGAAGCCGCCGACACCGCCTACGACCGCACGCTGCTGGCGTCGGCCCGCACCATCGCCGCCGGCCTTTCGCAGCGTGACGGCAGCCTCAGCGCCGACGTGCCCTACGTGGCCCTCGACACCTTCGCCTACGACAGCGCCGGGCGCATCTACTACCAGGTCAACGACATCCACCAGAAGCTGATCTCCGGCTACGAGAACCTTCCCGGCCCGCCGCCCGGCACGCCGCGCACCGACAGCTACCCGGCCCTGGCGCGGTTCTACGACGCCACCTACCGCGGGCAGAACGTGCGGGTGGTGAGCCTGCTCAAGGCCGTCAGCGAACCGAACATGAACGGCATGGCGGAAATCCGCGTCGCCGAGACCGACGAAGCGCGGGTCAGCATGGCCCAGAGCCTGGCGGCCGACACGCTGCTGCGCCTGGGCATGCTGGCCGGCGGCGCGTTGCTGCTGGTGTGGTTCGCGGTGAGCGCCGCGCTGCGGCCGCTGGAGCGCTTGCGCACGGCAGTGGAGGAGCGTCAGCCCGACGACCTGCGGCCCTTGCCGCTGGTGCAGGTGCAGCGTGAGCTGTGGCCGCTGGTGCGGGCGCTCAATCATTTCACCGAGCGCTTGCGCGGGCAGTTCGAGCGTCAGGCGCAGTTCATCGCCGACGCGGCGCACGAGTTGCGCACGCCGCTGGCGGCGCTCAAGGCGCGGCTTGAGCTGGGCCTGCGCTCGAACGAGCCGCAGGTCTGGCACGACACCTTGCAGTCCTCGGCGCAAAGCACCGACCGGTTGACCCACCTGGCCAACCAGTTGCTGTCGCTGGCACGGGTGGAAAACGGCGCCCGGGCCATCGCTGAGGGCGGCGCGGAGCTGCTCGATTTGAGCCAGTTGGCCCGGGAGCTGGGCATGGCCATGGCGCCGTTGGCCCACGCCAGGGGCGTCGCGCTGGCGCTGGAGGCGGATCAGCCGGTGTGGCTGCGCGGCGAGCCGACGCTGCTCAACGAATTGCTGAGCAACCTGGTGGACAACGCGCTGGCGCACACGCCGCCGGGCGGCAATGTGATCCTGCGGGTCACGGCGCCGGCGGTGCTGGAAGTCGAGGATGACGGTCCGGGGATTCCGCTGCACGAGCGCGACCGGGTGTTCGAACGCTTCTACCGGCGCAACCAGCAGGTGGCGGGATCGGGCTTGGGGCTGGCGATCGTCGGCGAGATCTGCCGGGCGCACCTGGCGCAGATCACGCTGCATGACGGGGAGCAGGCGGGGTTGAAGGTCAGGGTCAGCTTCATCGCCGGATGAGGCTTTTGAGGATTGACTCTGGAAGGCGGCGCCGCCCGGCGGGAGCGAGCGCCCTCGCCACAGGGGTCAGTAGAACATCGACCGTGATTCTTCCAGGTCTGCGCACATTTCCTTGTTCTCCGTGTCGATCCCCAGCTTGCGGAACGCCGGAACGCTGAACGGGTCGATGCGCGCGAACGGATGCTCGGTGTCCTTGTGGCAGTACAGGCTGGCCACCTGCACCAGATCGACGTAATCGATCTCGGCCGACTCCCGCTTGAAGTCTTGGTACAGCCCCGGCAGTTCGACCAAGCGTTCCGGAAACTCCCAGACACGCAACAGCTTGTCGCCGAGCAGCGGGTGAATGTGGTCGATCACGTGGTTGAGGCTGACAGGATCCGACAGCAGTTCGTAGTGGTCTTCGGCGTAGGTCAGGATCGGCAGGACGCCGATCTGGTGCACCAGTCCGCCGAGGGCGGCCTGGTCGGGCTTGAGCTGGGTGTGGCGGCGGCACAGCGCGTAGCTGACCCCGGCGATCTCCAGGCTCTTGCGCCAGACTTCGCGCATCTTCTGTTCCACCACGTCGGAGCGGGCGTGGAAGATCTGCTCCATCACCAGGCCGATCGCCAGGTTGCTGCTGTAGTTGACGCCCAACCGGGTGATGGCCGTGTGCAGGTCGGTGACTTCCTGCGTCGCGCGCAGCAGCGGGCTGTTGACCACCTTGATCAGGCGCGCCGACAGCGCCGTGTCCCGGCCGATCACCTTGCTCAGGTCGCTGACGCTGATCTCCGGGTCTTCGGCGGCCTTGCGGATCTGCAGGGCCACTTCCGGCAAGGTGGGCAGAACCAGATCATCGTTGTCGATGGCCTCAACCAAATCCTGTTGGACCTTATCCGCCAGCTCGCTCATGTCGTTTCTCTAGGTCTTGCACCAAAGGCCGCGTTCAGCGCTGGATCTCGCGGTCGCGATCCAGTTCGTAAGGCAGGTCGAGCAATTGCAGCGCCGGGCCCTCGAGCGTGCCCAGGTGCACATCGCCCTCGTCGGCGGCTTCGGCTTGCAGCACCGCGAGCAGTTCGATGTTGTGTTCGGCGCGGGCGGCCAGCACCACTTCGCCGATGGAACTGCCGTGGCTCGGCGCAAACAGCGGGGTGCCGGGTTCCGGCAGTTCGCCGGCCTCCAGGCTGACGCGGTACAGACGACGCTTGAGCTTGCCCAGGTACTGCATGCGGGCGACGATTTCCTGGCCGGTGTAGCAGCCTTTCTTGAAGCTCACGCCACCGACGGCCTGCAGGTTGAGCATCTGCGGAATGAACAGCTCGCGGGTGCTCGGCATGACCTGGCCGATGCCGGCACGGATCTGGCCCAGCAGCCAGCCGTTCAGGTCGCCTTCGGCCAATGCGGCGGACAGACGGGCCTTGATGGCGTCCGCCTGATCGGCGGGCACCCAGAGCTCGGCGCGATCCGGCGAGACGCGAACCGCGATCAGGCCTTCGTGGCGCGCCACGCTGTCGGTCTCGGCCGGCAGGGCCAGGCCGAGGCCGTTCAGGGCTGCGTCCCCGTTAACCAGGCCAAAGCGCACCCAGGCTGCGCTTTCGTCGGTCAGTTTGGATTTGGAGAACACCGCGTACTTTTTCAGGTCCGCCAGTTGCGGCTCCAGCAGTTCGCCGGCCATCGCCATCAGCACGCCGTCGCCTTCGAGCAGGATGCGGAAACTGGACTGCATCCGGCCCTTTTGCGTGCAGCGGGCACCGAGGCTGGATTGGCTGTCGCTCAGGTAGTTGATGTTGCAGGTCAGCTGGCCTTGCAGGAACTTGCCGGCATCCGCGCCGCGGACCGCGAGAACGCCTTCATGTGACAGGGTGCAGAAAAAAGCAGAATCGGCCATGGGTCATCGCAGGGTAAAGAGACTGGGGCACATCATAAGGGGGGCTCGTTGAAATGGATAGTTCATAAAGGATCGGTGGTGGCCGACCAAAGCCGACTGTTCGGCACGCGCCCGGCCTGTATACTTGCGGCCTATTTGAGGAGCGCTCCATGGTCGAACAAGTTGAACTGAACCGCCTCTTTTGGCACAGCCGCCGCGGCATGCTCGAGCTGGACGTGCTGCTGGTGCCGTTCGTGAAAGAGGTCTACGCGAACCTGAACGACGTGGATCGCGCGCTGTATGTCCGCCTGCTCGAATGCGAGGACCAGGACATGTTCGGCTGGTTCATGGAACGCAGCGAGTCCGATGATCCGGAACTGCAGCGCATGGTCCGCATGATCCTGGACCGTGTCCAGCCCAAGTGAAACCTTCGAATGCCGCTGGCAGGCCTCAGGGCAACTGCTGGCGGCGTATCTGCTGACCCAGGCGTTCGCCCTGGGAGCCGTCTTTTGTCTGTCCGTGCCGCTCTGGGCCAGTTTGCTGGGGGCTTTGGCCTGTCTGGGCCATGCCGCTTGGGTGTTGCCGCGTCAGATTCTTCTCAGCCATTCCAAGGCCTTCAGCGGTCTGCGCCGCGACGCGCAGGGTTGGCAGTTGTGGAACCGCGCCGATGGCTGGCAGCCGGTGCAGTTGCGGCCGGACAGCCTGGCGCTGCCGCTGATCGTGGTGCTGCGTTTTCGTCTGCGGGGCGAGCGGCGCACACGGTCGGTCTGCGTGCCCCGGGACGCGCAGGCGGCGGATGTGCACCGTCGCCTGCGGGTACGCCTCAAGTTCAGCCGGCGTAGGTGGGCGGCACCAGAATAGTGTCCAGCGCTTCGGGCAGCAGGTCCGGGTAGTCGAGGGTGAAATGCAGCCCGCGGCTTTCCTTGCGTTCCATGGCTGAGCGGATCATCAGCTGCGCCACCTGCGCCAGGTTGCGCAGTTCGATCAGGTCGCGGCTGACCTTGTAGTTGCTGTAGAACTCGTCGATCTCGTCCAGCAGCAGGCGCACGCGGTGCTGGGCCCGCTGCAGGCGCTTGTTGGTGCGCACGATGCCGACGTAGTCCCACATGAACCGCCGTAGTTCGTCCCAGTTGTGCGCGATGATCACGTCTTCGTCCGAATCGGTCACCTGGCTGGCGTCCCAGGCGGGCAGGGCGCTGGGCACGCTGACGTCGGCCAGTTGGCCGAGGATGTCGGCCGCCGCCGAGCGGGCGTAGACGAAACACTCCAGCAGCGAGTTGCTGGCCATGCGGTTGGCGCCGTGCAGGCCGGTGAAGCTGGTTTCGCCGATGGCATAGAGGCCCGGCACGTCGGTGCGGCCCTGCTGGTCGACCATCACGCCGCCGCAGGTGTAGTGCGCCGCCGGGACGACCGGGATCGGTTGTCGGGTGATGTCGATGCCGAATCCGAGGCAGCGCTCGTAGACGGTCGGGAAGTGGCTTTTGATGAACGCTTCGGGCTTGTGGCTGATGTCCAGGAAAACGCAGTCCACGCCCAGCCGCTTCATTTCATGGTCGATGGCCCGGGCCACGATGTCCCGGGGCGCCAGTTCGGCGCGCGGGTCGAAGCGCTGCATGAAGCGCTCGCCGTTCGGCAGCTTCAGGTGGGCGCCTTCGCCGCGCAGGGCCTCGGTGATCAGGAAACTCTTGGCTTGCGGGTGATACAGGCAGGTGGGGTGGAACTGGTTGAACTCCAGGTTCGCCACCCGGCAACCCGCCCGCCAGGCCATGGCGATGCCGTCGCCGCAGGCGCCGTCGGGGTTGCTGGTGTAGAGGTAGACCTTGGCCGCGCCGCCGGAGGCCAGGATCACGAACCTGGCGCCGTAAGTGTCGACTTCGCCGCTGCGGCGGTTGAGCACGTAGGCGCCGAGGCAGCGGTCGCCGTCCAGGCCCAGTCGGCGTTCGGTGATCAGATCGACGGCGACCCGCTGCTCCAGCAGTTCGATGTTCGGGCGTTCCTTGGCCTGGGCCAGCAGCGTCGTGAAAATGGCCGCGCCGGTGGCGTCGGCGGCGTGGATGATGCGCCGGTGGCTGTGGCCGCCCTCGCGGGTCAGGTGGAATTCGAAGCCGCCGTCCTCGCCGCTGGCGTGTTCGTCGCGGGTGAAGGGCACGCCTTGATCGATCAGCCACTGGATCGCTTCGCGGCTGTGCTCGACCGTGAAGCGCACCGCGTCCTCATGGCACAGGCCGCCGCCGGCGTTCAGGGTGTCGTCGACGTGGGATTCGACGGTGTCGGTGTCGTCCAGCACGGCCGCAACGCCGCCCTGGGCCCAATAGGTGGAGCCGTTGGCCAGATCGCCCTTGCTCAGCACGGCGATGCGCAAATGGCCCGGCAGGGTCAGCGCAAGACTCAAACCGGCAGCGCCGCTGCCAATGACCAGAACATCGTGTTGGAACTGTTGGCTCATTTCAGGATTCCGCTCAAAGCGACCCGGGTCGGGGGTGGCGCAAGACAGCTGGATCGGCACGTCGGGACCGCCACACAGCCCACTAGTATATAGAGGGGGGGATCGGCACAATAGCCGGGCCGATATGGCATTGTGAAACTACCGTGACGGGAAAATCCGAACGTTTCGTCGGATGCCTTTTTGGCAGACTTCGCAAAAAGACGGCTGTATCGGGGATGAAACACACTTTTTCCGCTCATGGTCGCCCAATGTCGGTATGGCGCGGCTATAAATATTTGGAACTTTTGCCAAGGGCCCAAGATCAATAGACAGGTGCCTGAGACAAGGGACAGTGTCGGCTTCGAAGCGGAACCTGAGGTCGGGTTCCTGCCGGCGAACCGATGACAAGATTATTCGCGCAGCCGGTTCATTCCGCGCTGCGTTTTTCGTGCGTGCCTAATCAGAGCCCCGCAGGAAACTTGCTTGGAGGGGGAGAACTTTTGCGAAAAGCCCGAGTCTATGTTTGCAAGTCCGGTCGTTTGGTTATGCAAGCCTCCTCCGAGCTCATCGAGGAGTGTTCATGCTAACCCAGGAAGAGGATCAGCAGCTGGTCGAGCGCGTTCAGCGTGGCGACAAGCGGGCGTTCGATCTGCTGGTGCTGAAGTATCAGCACAAAATTCTCGGGTTGATCGTGCGTTTCGTGCACGACACCCATGAGGCCCAGGACGTTGCGCAAGAAGCCTTCATCAAGGCGTTCCGAGCGCTTGGCAACTTTCGCGGAGACAGCGCGTTCTATACGTGGCTTTACCGCATCGCCATCAACACGGCGAAGAACTATCTGGTTTCACGCGGCCGCAGGCCGCCGGATAGCGATGTCAGTTCCGAAGACGCAGAGTTCTACGACGGCGATCATGGCCTCAAGGATCTCGAATCGCCAGAACGCGCATTGCTGCGGGATGAGATCGAAGGCACCGTCCATCGAACCATTCAGCAATTGCCGGAAGATTTGCGCACGGCGTTGACGCTGCGCGAGTTCGACGGTCTGAGTTATGAAGACATTGCGAGCGTCATGCAATGTCCGGTGGGTACCGTGCGCTCCCGGATCTTCCGCGCCCGGGAGGCCATCGACAAAGCCCTGCAGCCGTTGTTGCAGGAAAACTAAAGACAGCGGCGACAGCCAAGAGAGGAACGCCATGAGTCGGGAAGCCCTGCAGGAATCGCTGTCCGCAGTGATGGATAACGAAGCGGACGAATTGGAATTGCGTCGGGTGCTCAATGCACTGGACGATGTTGAAACCCGTGAAACCTGGGCTCGCTACCAGATCGCTCGGGCAGCCATGCACAAGGATCTGCTGCTTCCGCGTCTGGATCTCGCTGCGGCGGTCTCTGCTGCGCTGGAAGACGAAGCCGCTCCGGCCAAGGTTTCCCGCGGCCCGTGGCGCAATCTCGGTCGCCTGGCTGTTGCGGCGTCGGTGACTGTGGCCGTGCTGGCCGGCGTGCGCCTGTACAACCACGACGAAATCGCTGGCGTGGAACTGGCTCAGCAGTCCAACCAGCCGACGTTGGCCGTGCCTCAAGTCAAGGGCCCGGCGGTTTTGGCAGGCTACAATGAGAGTTCGGAAGCCACAGGTCCCATGGCCAACGGCGTTCTGCAAGGCCAGCCAGGCTGGCACGATCAGCGTCTGCCAGGCTATCTGCGCCAGCATGCCCAGCAGGCCGCACTCAAGGGAACTGAAAGCGCACTGCCTTACGCGCGTGCAGCCAGCCTGGAAAACCGTTAAGGAGGATCATGCGCGCCATACCGCTACTCTCGCTTCTGCTTGGCGGCTGGTTCATCGTTCCAGCCCATGCCGACGACGCCCAGGACTGGTTGACCCGTCTGGGCCAGGCCGAACAGCAGCAGAGCTTTCACGGCACTTTCGTCTACGAGCGTAACGGCAGTTTCTCTACCCATACCATCTGGCATCGCGTCCAGAACGGCCAGGTTCGCGAGCGTCTGCTTCAGCTCGACGGATCGGCGCAGGAAGTGGTGCGGGTGGATGGACGGACGCAATGTGTCAGTGGCGCACTGATTGCGGGGCTGGGGGATTCTCCGAATTCCGCCGCCCGCCCCCTCGATCCTCAAAAACTCAAGAATTGGTACGAACTTGCCGTCATCGGCAAGTCGCGCGTGGCCGGACGTGAAGCGGTGATCGTATCGCTGACGCCCCGCGACCAGCACCGCTACGGTTTCGAACTGCATCTGGACAAACAGACGGGCCTGCCCCTCAAGTCGCTTCTGCTCAACGACAAAGGCCAGTTGCTCGAGCGTTTTCAGTTCACCCGCCTCGATACCTCTGAAATCCCTTCCGACAGCGACCTGCAGGCAGGATCCGACTGCCGCGCCGTCGCCCTGGACAGCGACAAGGCGTCCGCCGTCAAGGCTGCCCAGGTCTGGCATTCGGACTGGCTGCCGCCGGGCTTCGAGCTGACCAGCAGTACCTCGCGCAAGGATCCGGAGACCAAGACCCAGGTCAGCAGTCTGATGTATGACGATGGCCTGGCGCGCTTCTCGGTGTTCCTGGAGCCGCTCAACGGCGCCACGGTCACGGATACTCGGACTCAGCTCGGCCCGACCGTTGCGGTGTCCCGTCGCCTGACCACGCCCGAGGGCGAAATGATGGTGACCGTGGTCGGTGAGATCCCGATCGGCACCGCCGAACGAATTGCCTTGTCGATGCGCAATGATGGCGCCGCAACCAGCAAGCAGTAAGCCGATTCCGGCCAGGCTGTTTGCGCTGCTTCGTCGAGATGCAGAAATGTTTGCTGAGCATTTTCATTTGCAAAACACCCGATTTTTTTCTATAGGTCAGAGCCTCTCGGCTCTGGCCTTGTCTGTCGTTCCCGGAACAAAAATGCCGGCCCGCAGTTTCCGGCGTTCCTTGCTCCATATCGCTTAACCCTGCTCGTCGTAACGGGAGCTGTATGTCGATACCTAGCTTGAAGTCCTATCTCTCCATTCTCGCCACCGTGCTGGTGCTCGGTCAGGCCGTGCCCGCCGTTCAGGCGGCCGAGCTGCCTGATTTCACCCAACTGGTCGAGCAGGCCTCGCCTGCGGTGGTGAACATCAGCACCACGCAGAAGCTGCCCGACCGCAAGGTGAACCAGCAGATGCCGGACCTGGAAGGCTTGCCGCCGATGCTGCGCGAGTTCTTCGAGCGCGGCATGCCGCCGCAGCAGCGTTCGCCCCGCGGCGACCGTCAGCGTGAAGCCCAGTCGCTGGGTTCGGGCTTCATCATCTCGTCTGACGGCTACATCCTGACCAACAACCATGTGATCGCCGACGCCGACGAAATCCTCGTCCGCCTTGCCGACCGCAGCGAAATGAAAGCCAAGCTGATCGGCACCGACCCGCGCTCCGACGTGGCCCTGCTGAAGATCGACGGCAAGGACCTGCCGGTGCTCAAGCTCGGCAAGTCCCAGGATCTGAAGGCCGGTCAGTGGGTGGTGGCGATCGGTTCGCCGTTCGGCTTCGACCACACCGTGACCCAAGGCATCGTCAGCGCCGTCGGCCGCAGCCTGCCGAACGAAAACTACGTGCCGTTCATCCAGACCGACGTGCCGATCAACCCGGGCAACTCCGGCGGTCCGCTGTTCAACCTGAACGGTGAGGTGGTCGGCATCAACTCGCAGATCTACACCCGCTCCGGCGGCTTCATGGGCGTGTCGTTCGCCATCCCGATCGACGTGGCGATGGACGTCTCCAATCAGCTCAAGAGCGGTGGCAAGGTGAGCCGCGGCTGGCTGGGCGTGGTCATCCAGGAAGTGAACAAGGATCTGGCCGAATCGTTCGGCCTGGAGAAACCGGCCGGTGCGCTGGTGGCCCAGATCCAGGATGACGGCCCTGCCGCCAAGGGTGGCCTGCAAGTGGGCGACGTGATCCTGAGCATGAACGGTCAGCCGATCGTCATGTCCGCCGACCTGCCGCATCTGGTCGGTGCGCTGAAGGCGGGCGCCAAGGCCAACCTGGAAGTGATCCGCGACGGCAAGCACAAGAACATCGAGCTGACCGTCGGTGCGATTCCCGATGAGGACAAGGACACGGACGTGCTGCCGAAGTCCGGTGTCGAGAGCACCAGCAACCGTCTGGGCGTGTCGGTCGGCGAGCTGAGCGCCGAACAGAAGAAAACCTACGACCTCAAGGGCGGCGTGGTCATCAAGGAAGTCCAGGACGGCCCTGCGGCGCTGATCGGCCTGCAGCCGGGCGACATCATCACTCACCTGAACAACCAGGCCATCGGTTCCGCCAAGGAGTTCGCCGAGATCGCCAAGGCATTGCCGAAGAACCGCTCGGTGTCGATGCGGGTGCTGCGTCAGGGACGCGCCAGCTTCATCACCTTCAAGCTGGCCGAGTGATCAGGTCGTCAATCCAATAAGAAACCGCCTCGAAAGAGGCGGTTTTTTTATGCCCGCAGTTTAATGCCAGCGGGCAGGCTCAGCCCATCATGTCCTTGATCATGCGCTCCTGTTCCATCAGTTCGCGCTGACGGGCATCGATGCGTGACGACAGCGGGAAATTGTTGCCGGCCTTGCGCTTGGCGAAGTCCAGTTGCTGGATCGCCTGCCGGTAATCGCCCACCAGGGCGAAATACTCGGCGCGGGCCTGGTGCAGGCCGATGATGTTGCCGGACAGGCCGCGGGTCTCGGCCACCTGATACCACACGTCCGGATCGTCCGGGCGCGACTTGAGCAGGCTGTCCAGGGCCTTTTCCGCATCGGCGGCGCGGTTCTGCTTGAGCAGCAGGTCGACCCGCACCTGGTTCAGCGGGTAGTTGCCGGGAAACTGCGTGAGCAGCCGGTCGACCCGCGACTGGGCGTCGGGCAGGCGGTTGTTGGTGATGTCCAGGTCGACCTGGGCCAGGTTGTAGATCAGTTCGTTCGGGGACTTGGCCAGCAACTGCTTGAGGTTTTCCCGGGCGTCATTCAACTGGCCGCCCTTGATCTGGGCAATGGCCAGGCCGTAGCGGGCGACGTCGTTTTTCGGGTTCTCGTCCAGCTGCGCACGGAAGCGCTTGGCGCCCAGCCCCGGGGTCTCTTCGTAGATCAGCTGCACGCGGGCGCGGATCAACTGATAGCGCAGGCTGTCTTCGATGCCGCCGGGCTTGGCCTGTTCGGCGCGGTTGCGGGTGTCGGCGATCCGCGATTCGGTGACCGGGTGAGTCAGCAGGAATTCCGGCGGTTTGGCGTCGAAGCGGTACTGGCGCATCAGGCGCTCGAACATGGTCGGCATCGAGCGCGGGTCGTAGCCGGCCTTTTCCAGGTTGAGGATGCCGATGCGGTCGGCTTCCTGCTCGTTCTGACGCGAGAAGGTGCGTTGCGACTGGATCGCCGCCGCCTGGGTGCCGGCGATGGTTGCGATGCCCGCATCTCCGCCGCCGGCGGCCGCGATGACGATCCCGGCCAGCAGGGCGGCCATCATCGGCACCTGCATCCGCTGGGAGGCTTCGACGCCCCGGGCGAAGTGGCGTTGGGACAAGTGCGCCAGTTCGTGGGCCAGCACCGAGGCGTATTCGCCTTCGGTCTGGGCGTTGAGGAACAGGCCGCCGTTGACCCCGACCACGCCGCCGGGCGCGGCGAAGGCGTTGAGCTGCGGGCTGTTGATCAGGATGAACTCCAGGCGCCGGTCGCTGACCTGGCTGGTCTCCACCAGCTTGTAGACGCTGGACTCGACGTAGTCCTTGAGCTGCGGATCGTTCAGTTGGGAAACCTGGCTGCGCAGCAGCGCCAGCCAGGCACGGCCCAGCTGGTATTCCTGTTGCGGCGAGACAATGGCAGAGCTGGCATCACCGAGTGACGGCAGATCGTCGGCGAAGCCCGGAGAGGCGAGCAGGCAAGCGAGCGTCAGCAGGGTAGGGCGCAGAAAAGTCATGCACAAAGCCTTAGTCGACAAAGACCTTACTGTAGCCGGACACCGGGCCTGCGACCAGATATTCTAGGCGGCCTGACCCACCTGATCCGGAGTGACGCATGAACGACGCTGTAGCCCATGACCGCGAACTGGACGCCAGCGGCCTGAATTGTCCGTTGCCGTTGCTCAAGGCCAAGATGGAGCTCAACAAGCTGCCCAGCGGCGCGGTGCTCAAGGTGATCGCCACGGATGCGGGTTCCCAGCGCGATTTCCGCACCTTTGCCAAATTGGCCGGTCATACGCTGCTGCGCGAAGAAGACGAGGCGGGCGTCTACCGTTACTGGTTGAAAAAAGCCTGAAACCGACAGCGTTCAAGACCTAAGGAATATTGATGTTCAAAGTGTTACGCGACTGGGTTCAGCGCTACTTCTCCGATGAAGAGGCGGTGGTGCTGGCGGTGCTGCTGTTTCTCGCCTTCACGGCGGTGCTCACCTTGGGCGGCATGCTCGCGCCGGTGCTGGCGGGGATGGTGCTGGCTTACCTGATGCAGGGGCTGGTGGTCACCCTCGAACGGCTGCGCATGCCCGGCGGTGCGGCGGTGGGGCTGGTGTTCGCGCTGTTCATGGGCGTGCTGATGGTGTTCATCGTGGTGGTGCTGCCGCTGCTCTGGCATCAGTTGATCACGCTGTTCAACGAATTGCCGGGCATGCTCGCCAAATGGCAGTCGCTGCTGTTGCTGCTGCCGGAGCGTTATCCGCACCTGGTCTCCGACGAGCAGGTGCTGCAGGCCATCGAGGCGGCGCGGGGCGAGATCGGCAAGTTCGGCCAGTGGGCGCTGACGTTCTCGCTGTCGAGCCTGCCGCTGCTGGTGAACGTGATGATCTACCTGGTGCTGGTGCCGATCCTGGTGTTCTTCTTCCTCAAGGACCGGGCGATGATCGGCGAATGGGTGCGCGGCTATTTGCCGCGGGAGCGGGCGCTGATCACCCGGGTCGCCCAGGAAATGAACCGACAGATCGCCAACTACATCCGCGGCAAGGTCATCGAGATCGTGATCTGCGGCGGGGTGACGTACATCGCCTTCGTTGCGCTGGGCCTCAACTACGCCGCGCTGCTGGCCTTGCTGGTGGGCGTGTCGGTGGTGGTGCCGTATGTCGGGGCGGTGGTGGTGACCGTGCCGGTGCTGCTGATCGCGCTGTTCCAGTGGGGCTGGAGCGACCAGTTCATCTACCTGATGGCGGTGTACGGGATCATTCAGACCCTGGACGGCAACGTGCTGGTGCCGTTGCTGTTTTCCGAAGCGGTCAACCTGCACCCGGTGGCGATCATCTGCGCGGTGCTGTTGTTCGGCGGGTTGTGGGGGTTCTGGGGCGTGTTCTTCGCGATTCCCCTGGCGACGCTGTTCAAGGCTGTGCTGGATGCCTGGCCGCGCAAGGAGCCGGTGGTGGCCCCGCTGCTGTAGGGCGTGTTGCGGTGGCGCCCGAGAGGGCGCCACAAAGGCATCAAGCCTTGTTCAGGGCCTGCGCCGCCGCCAGAACCTCGTCCACATGCCCCGGCACCTTCACGCCACGCCATTCCTGACGCAGCACGCCGTTCTTGTCGATGAGGAACGTGCTGCGATCCACGCCCATGTATTCCTTGCCGTACAGCTTCTTCAGCTTGATCACGTCGAACAGCTGGCAGATGGCCTCGTCCTTGTCGCTGATCAGCTCGAACGGGAACTCCTGCTTGCACTTGAAGTTCTCGTGGGACTTCAGGCCGTCGCGGGAAACCCCGAAGATTTCCGTGTCGGCGGCCTGGAACGCGGCGTACTGGTCGCGAAAGCCCTGGCCTTCGGTGGTGCAGCCGGGGGTGCTGTCCTTCGGATAGAAGTAGATCACCACCTGCTTGCCCTTGAGGCCCGCGAGGCTGACGGTTTTCCCGCTGGTGGCGGGGGCTTCGAAATCGGCAACCGGTCGGTCGATCACAACGGCCATGAAAGCTTCCTTCTTACATTGGGTTCTGTGGGCGCCACGGTTCGATCAGCGCGTCCAGGTTCATCGCGTCGGCGAAGTCCAGGAACTGGTCGCGCAGCCAGCTGATCTGGGTGCCGGCCGGCAGGGTCACGGTGAACGTGGCGTTGAGCATGGTGCCGCCGGTCTGCGGGGCCTGGTAGGTGTCGCAGGTCAGGTTCTCCAGGTCGATGTTGTGGTCGGCGAAGAACTGGCACAGCTCGCTGATGATGTCGGAGCGGTAGGCCGAGCTGACGTAGGCCACGTAGGGCAAGGCCTGCGGGCGGTTTTCCAGGGCCGCGCTGCGCACCACGTTGACGGTGAAGGCATGGCGCTTGGCCAGGACCGGCAGGCTGCTCTCGAGGCGGGCCAGGCCGTCCCAGCTGCCCGAGATCTCGAGCACCAGCGCGCTGCACTCGCCGTGGCGGGTCAGGCGCGAGGTGACCACGGCGCAGCGGTTTTCATGGCTGGCGCGGCACAGCACGTTGGTCAGCTCCATGGGGTTGGCGCCGAGGGCACTGATGACAAGGAATTGTTCGCGAACTGTGGGGGTGGACATGCAGCGTTCCTAAAGCGATGAGCGGTCGGTAGTCATTAGAGGGCATCGCCTGTCGGGAAGTGCCTGAACAGGCCTGTGCGCAAGGCCCCGGCAACGTGCTTCGTCGGCGTCCGCCGTGGCGGGAGCGTCCGGCGGCGACGCTGGAACGGGGCCCGGAGGGCCGATTCGGGAGGCTGGAACCCGGCATGCGAGCCGATCTGTACCGATCAAAGCCTGAAGGGTAGCGAAAAGCGGCGCCAAGGGGAATGGCGGCAGCGCAGTACTTCGCTTGTGCAAGCATGTTGGCGCCAGTACCATTACCGCTCTCTTTTTCCGGCAGGAGCGGTTTCATGATTGCGGGCAGTATGGTGGCATTGGTCACACCCATGGATGCACAAGGGCGTCTAGACTGGGACAGCCTCAGCAAACTCGTGGACTTCCACCTCAAGAACGGCACCCATGCCATCGTCGCGGTCGGCACCACCGGCGAGTCGGCGACCCTTGACGTCGAAGAACACATTGCCGTCATCAAAGCCGTGGTCAAACAGGTCGCCGGCCGCATTCCGGTCATCGCCGGCACCGGCGCCAACTCGACCCGTGAAGCCGTCGAACTGACCCGCAACGCCAAAGAGGCCGGCGCCGACGCCTGCCTGCTGGTGGTGCCGTACTACAACAAGCCGACCCAGGAAGGCCTGTACCAGCACTTCAAGCACATCGCCGAAGCGGTCGACATCCCGCAGATCCTCTACAACGTTCCCGGCCGCACCTCCTGCGACATGCAGGCCGAGACCGTGATCCGCCTCTCCACCGTGCCGAACATCATCGGCATCAAGGAAGCCACCGGCGACCTCAAGCGCGCCAAGGCGATCCTCGATGGCGTGAGCAAGGACTTCATCGTGCTGTCCGGCGATGATCCGACCGCCGTCGAACTGATCCTGATGGGCGGCAAGGGCAACATCTCCGTCACCGCCAACGTCGCCCCGCGCGAAATGGCCGACCTGTGCGAGGCCGCGCTGGAAGGCAACGCCGAGAAGGCGCGGGCCATCAACGAAAAACTGATGCCGCTGCACAAGGACCTGTTCATCGAAGCCAACCCGATCCCGGTGAAGTGGGCTTTGGCTGAAATGGGCCTGATGCACGAAGGCATCCGCCTGCCGCTGACCTGGCTGAGCGCTCCTTGTCATGAAACGCTGCGCTCGGCCCTGCGCCAGTGCGGCGTCCTGGTTTAATTGAGGAAGTACAACGCATGAAGCGAATGGCCGGACTTTCCGCACTTGCCTTGATTATCTCCAGCACCAGCGGCTGTGGATGGATCTGGGGCCCGGAAGGTTATTTCCGTGACCGTGGCAGCGACTACCTGCAGGCGCAACAGACCGCGCCGATGCAACTGCCGTCGGGTGTCAGCACCTCCAAGCGTCTGGATCCGCTGTTGCCGATCCCGCGCAACGTGGCTGACGACACCGCAAAAGGCGAGTACGTGGTTCCTCGTCCGCAACCGCTGTCGGCCATCGCCGACGCCGGTGACTACTCGCTGCAGAAGAGCGGCGATTCGCGCTGGGTGATGGCCCAGCATCCGCCGGCCGAAGTCTGGCCGGTCGCCGTGCAGTTCTTCCAGGACAACGGCTTCCGTCTGGACGAGCAGCGTCCGCAGACCGGCGAGTTCACCACCACCTGGCAGCATTCCGATGAGCTGTCCGCCTCCATGGCCAAGCGCCTGAGCGCGGCCGGCGTCGGCGCCGACAGCGAAACCCGCGTGCGGGTGCGCATCGAGCCTGGCGTGCAGCGCAACACCAGTGAAGTCTATGTGGTCAGCGCCGAGCGTCCTGCCGGCAGCACCGCCGACGTGGCGTTCACCAACCGTTCGGTCAACACCGGCCTGGACGCGGCGCTGGTCGACGACATGCTGGCGAGCATGAGCCGCACCTCCGAGAAGGGCGGTTCGGTGTCGATGCTGGCCTCCCGCGATTTCGACGCGCCGAGCCGCGTCAGCCTCAGCGAAGACGGCAGCGGCAACCCGGTGCTCAACGTCGGCAGCGACCTCGACCGTGCCTGGTCGAGCGTCGGCCGTGCGCTGGAGCAAGGCGAATGGCGCGTGGAAGACATCAACCGCAGCCTGGGCCTGTACTACATCAACCTGGCCGAGAAGGCCGAGAAGAAAGACGACAAGCCCGGTTTCTTCAGCAGCCTGTTCGGCAGCAAGCCTAACAAGGAAGAAGTCGAAGCCCGTGCCGAGCGCTATCAGGTTCGCCTGAGCAAGGTGGGCGAGAACGTCCAGGTGACCGTCGAGAAGAACATCAACACCGTGGCGCCGGCCGAAGTGGCCCGCAAGGTGTTGAGCGTGATTCAGGACAACCTGGGCTGATCCGATGCGTTTCGCCGTTCTCGGCAGCGGTAGCCAAGGGAACGGCACGCTGGTCGCCAGCGCCGATACGGTAGTGCTGGTGGATTGTGGCTTCTCCCTGCGGGAAACCGAAAAGCGCCTGTTGCGCCTGGGTGTGAACCCGGCGCAACTGAGCGCGATACTCGTGACCCACGAACATGCCGACCACGTGCATGGCGTGGGTTTGCTGTCTCGGCGCTACAATCTGCCTGTCTATCTGAGCCGCGGCACGTTGCGCGGGATGCGCAAGCCGATTGACGCCACCGGTTTCGTCGCCGGCGGCGAGCGGTTGCAGATCGGCGCCTTGAGCATCCAGGCCATTGCCGTGGCCCATGATGCGCAGGAGCCGACCCAGTATGTGTTCAGCGACGGCGAGCGGCGTTTCGGCCTGCTGACCGACCTGGGCTCTTACTGCGAACAGGTGCTGGACGGCTACCGGGATCTCGATGCGTTGATGATCGAGGCCAACCATTGCCGCGATTTGCTGGCCCGCGGTCACTACCCGTACTTTCTCAAGCAACGGGTGGGCGGCGAGCGGGGACATCTGAACAACCATCAGGCGGCATTCCTGGTGGCCGAGTTGGGTTGGCAAGGCCTGCAACACCTGATCCTGGCCCATCTCAGCAGCAAGAACAACCTGCCGCAGCTGGCCCGGCAATGTTTCGTCGACACCCTCGGGTGCGACCCGGACTGGCTGCAACTGGCCGATCAAGATTCAGGGCTCGACTGGCGCCACATCGCCTAGCCCACCTATTTAGCAAGCGGAGCCCATCATGGAAAAACGTGAAGAACTCTACCGCGGCAAAGCCAAATCGGTTTACAAGACCGACGACGCCGACCGCCTGATCCTGCTGTTTCGCAACGACACCTCGGCGTTCGACGGCAAGCGCATCGAACAGCTCGACCGCAAGGGCATGGTGAACAACAAGTTCAACGCCTTTATCATGCAGAAGCTCGAAGCGGCCGGCATCCCGACCCAATTCGACAAGCTGCTGGGCGACAACGAGTGCCTGGTCAAGAAGCTCGACATGATCCCGGTCGAGTGCGTGGTGCGTAACTATGCCGCCGGCAGCCTGGTCAAGCGCCTGGGCGTCGAAGAGGGCATGAAGCTCAACCCCTACACCTTCGAGCTGTTCCTGAAGGACGACGCCAAGGGCGATCCGTTCATCAACGAATCCCACGTCGTGGCGTTCGGCTGGGGCACCGCCGAGCAGCTGGTGCGCATGAAGGAACTGTCCCTGAAGGTCAACGACGTCCTGAGCAAACTGTTCGACGACGCCGGCCTGCTGTTGGTGGACTTCAAGCTGGAATTCGGTGTGTTCAGCGACGGCTCCATCGTCCTGGGCGACGAATTCAGCCCGGACGGCTGCCGTCTGTGGGACAAGGACACCAAGAAGAAAATGGACAAGGACCGCTTCCGCCAAGGCCTCGGTGACGTCATCGAAGCCTACGAAGAAGTGGCCCACCGTCTGGGCGTACCGCTTTAACCGACGCAAGCATCTGATAGCACGGAAAAAATTTGCGTCAGGGGGTTCGCTTCCGGCAAAAGTGTTGTTATGATGCGCGCCGTTGGAGAGATGCCAGAGTGGCCGAATGGGACGGATTCGAAATCCGTTGTACCTTCGCGGGTACCTAGGGTTCGAATCCCTATCTCTCCGCCATTATTTGAAAAGCCCCGTAGCTGAGAAGCTACGGGGCTTTTTGTTTGCGCCGAAGAAAGCCGTCCGAACGCGGGCTTGCCTTTCGCGATAACTGACTAAACTTTCCGGTTCAGGGTCATGGGCCGCCGGTCTCTTCCGGCAGCCATTTCAATCCGTGAGGTTTGGCCATGGCAAAAGGCAAGAAGAAGGACGGCGAAAAAGGCAAGGCGACCGAAAAGACCAAGCTGTCGAGCAAGGACTACCTGGCCGAGCTGCGCCGTCTGCATGTCGAGCTGGTGAAGATGCAGGAGTGGGTGACGGCCAACGGCATCAAGGTCTGCATCATTTTCGAGGGGCGTGACGGGGCGGGGAAGGGCGGGACGATCAAGGCGATCACCGACCGGGTGAGCCCGCGGGTGTTCCGCGTGATCGCGCTGCCGGCGCCGACCGACCGCGAAAAGAGCCAGATGTACATCCAGCGCTATCTGCCGCATCTGCCGGCCGGCGGCGAGGTGGTGATCTTCGACCGCAGTTGGTACAACCGCGCCGGGGTCGAGCGGGTGATGGGCTTCTGCACCGACAAGCAGGTGGAGAAGTTTCTGCAGACCGTGCCGCTGGTGGAACGGGCCATCGTCGATTCGGGGGTGATCCTGCTCAAGTACTGGCTGAACGTCAGCCAGGAGGAGCAGACCCGCCGGCTCGAAGAGCGCATCACCGACGGGCGCAAGATCTGGAAGCTTTCGCCCATGGACCTCAAGTCTTACAGCCGCTGGTACGACTACTCCAGGGCCCGCGATGAGATGATCGAAGCCACCGACACCGGCTACGCGCCATGGCTGGTGGCCGACTCGAACGACAAGCGACGGGCGCGCCTGAACATCATTTCCGACCTGCTCAGCCGCATACCGTACAAAGAGGTGCCCAGGGAAAAGGTCGTCTTGCCCAAGCGGCAGAAGTCGGGTGGCTATCGGGAGACGAATTACCCCTTCAAGCACGTTGTGGAGCGCTTCTGACCCATGGGCCGCCGAAACCGCCGGGTATGGCAGATGCGGCGGCCTTTGCCGGCGTCAGATCTCCTTGACCGGCGTCTCTGCGTGCACGCCTTTGATCAATTCGATCACGTGCAGGCAGTCCGCCTTGTTCACGTAGGACTCCCCGCTGGCGACGGTTTCGTGGTTCCCGGCCCTCAGCCGCCAGCGCCATTGGCCCTTACCGGTGCTCAGGGTGCCTTTGGATTGTCTGTAGATCTCGAAATACATTCAGTTCGCTCCATGCGATTGGGATATTGCGACACGCTGTGACGCACCGACGCAAGCCTAGCGGAGCTGGCTTTTTTGGCTATCGGGCATTTGTTTCCAATCGTTGGGAGATGTGTGAGCAAGGCCCGGGGCAGGGCGCGCGAACCGGCTCCGGACGAGGTGCGATGCCGTCGCCTCATTCTTGCGCCGCCTCTGGCGGTGCTGCTTAATGAGGTACGGCTCAAGGTATTCGATCCCGGTTCGGCAACCGGTCAACACGCCAAGAGAAGAGCAGGCCCGTGAACCATCCGCTCGGGACGCATGTTGCGGGGCCGGTGACGTTGTCGCTGGTGATCCCCGTGTTCAACGAGGAGGACAGCCTCGACGGCTTTCTTGTGCGCATCGGGCAGGTCTTCGCGCGCGAGGCGCAGATCGGGCTTGAGCTGGTGTTCGTCAATGACGGCAGCACCGATGCGACGCTGGAGCGGCTGTTGCGGCATCAGAGGGATGACCCGCGGATCCGCGTCGTCGACCTGAGCCGCAACTTCGGCAAGGAAGCGGCGCTGTCGGCCGGCCTGCAGACCGCCACAGGGCAGATCGTGGTGCCGATCGACGTCGACCTGCAGGATCCGCCCGAAGTCATCCTGCAGATGGTCGCCCGCTGGCGGGAAGGCTATGAGATGGTGCTGGGCCACCGCATCAGCCGCCGCAACGACTCCTGGGCCAAGCAGACCTCCGCCAATTGGTTCTACCGCCTGCACAACAGGATCGCCGACCAGCCCCTGCCGGAGAACGTCGGCGACTTTCGCTTGATGGACCGCTGCGTGGTGGACGCGCTGCTGACCCTGCCGGAGTCGAGGCGCTTCATGAAAGGGCTGTTCGCCTGGGTCGGTTTCCGCACCACCCATGTCGATTACGAGCGGCCGCAGCGCGCGGCGGGCAAGAGCAAGTTCAACGGCTGGCGGCTGTGGAATTTCGCGCTGGAGGGCATCACCAGTTTCAGCACCGAGCCGCTGCGGATTTGGACCTACCTGGGGGCGGCGGTGTCGCTGGTGTCCTTTGGCATCGCGATATTCATTGTGGCGCGGACGCTGATCTACGGCGTCGACTTGCCCGGCTATGCCTCGCTGATGGTCGCCGTGACGTTTCTCGGCGGCCTGCAGCTGATCGGCATCGGGGTGCTCGGCGAGTACCTGGGCCGCACCTACATCGAAGCGAAGCACCGGCCGGTTTTCCTGGTGCGCCGCATCTACGAACCCAAGGACTGAGGCATGGACCTCAAGGAAGCCGACATCCTGGGCGAGCGCATCGGTGAGCATTGGTACTACGGCGCCAAGGCCGCGGCGATCCGCCGGATGCTGGGGGACGTGCCGGTCAGGCGGATTCTCGATGTCGGCGCCGGTTCAGGGTTCTTTTCCCGCCATCTGCTGGCCTGCACCGCCGCGTGCGAAGCCTGGTGCGTGGACACCGGCTACCCCGCCGACTCCAGTGGGGAGAGCGACGGAAAACCGGTGCACTACCGCCGCGCGATGGGAACCGTGGACGCCGACCTGGTGTTGCTGATGGATGTGCTGGAGCACGTCGATGACGACCTCGGCCTGCTTCGGGCCTGCATCGGCCAAGTCCCGTCCGGCAGCCGCTTTCTGATGACGGTGCCGGCCTTTGCGTTCATGTGGAGCGGGCACGACGATTTTCTCGGGCACAAGCGCCGATACACCCTGGGACGGTGCGAGGCCCTGGCCGCCGCTGCGGGCCTGCAAGTGGAGCGGGGCGCCTACGGTTTCGGTGCGGTGTTTCCGTTCGCGCTGGCGTCGCGTCTGCTGGCCGCAGGCTCGGCGCCGCGCTCTCAGCTCAAGCGTCACTCGGCTTTCGTCAATGCGCTGCTCAAGGCACTGTGCAGGCTCGAATTGCCCCTGATGGGCATCAATCGCCTGGCCGGCCTGAGCGTGTTCGTGCTGGCGCGCAAACCGTGACGGTCGCCGACCGGTCCGCCCTGATCCGCCGCGGCCTGCGTTTCGCCGTGACCGGGCTGTTCGTCACGGCGCTGCATGCGTTGGTGGCGGTGCTGTTCATCCGCTTCGTCAGCCCGCGTCCGCCGGTGGCCAACGGCGTGGCCTTCGCTCTGGCGACGGTGGTGTCGTATGCGCTCAACACGGCCTGGAGCTTCTCCGCGCGGTTGCACGGCAAGACCCTGCTGCGCTTCATGTCGGTGTCGGCGGGCGGCTTTCTGTTGGCGGTGTTCGTGGCGTGGTCGGCGCAGGTTGCCGGCCTGCATTATCTGCTGGGCGTCGCTGCGGTGGCGCTGACGGTGCCTGCCTTCACGTTCGTGCTGCACAACGTCTGGACGTACCGATGACGGACGCCGCAGCCGCCGCGCCGTTTCGATGGACGGCGCCCCCCCTGCCTTTCTACACTGCCGCCATCTGGGGACGGGGGTGAAGGATGAACCGAAATGAACTGCGCAAGGCTGACATCAACCTGATGGTGGTGTTCGAGACGCTGATGCTCGAACGCAACGTGACGCGGGCCGCCGAAAAGTTGTTCCTCGGCCAGCCGACCATCAGTTCGGCGCTCAACCGCTTGCGCACGATGCTCAACGATCCGCTGTTCATCCGCGTCGGTCACCGCATGGAGCCGACGGCCCGGGCCGAAGACATCTTCCGCCACCTCAAGCCGGCGCTGGACTCCCTCTCGGTGGCCCTGAGCCTGACCCGGGATTTCGATCCCGCCGTCAGCACCATGACCTTTCGCATCGGCCTGTCCGACGACGTCGAGTTCGGCCTGCTGCCGCCGGCGCTGCGCACCCTGCGCCAGGAGGCGCCGAACGTGGTGTTCGTGGTGCAGCATGTCGACTATTGGCGGATCCCCGACCTGCTGGCTTCGGGCGACATCACCGTCGGCATCAGCCAGACCCGCGGCCTGCCGGCCAACGCCAAGCGCAAGCTGCTGCGGCACATCCAGCCGAGCATCCTGCGGGCGGACGCCTCCGCCACGCCGCTGACCCTCGATGAGTACTGCGCCCGCCCGCACGTGCTGGTGTCCCACACCGCCAACGTCAGCGGCTACGCCGACGAGTGGCTGGCGGACATCGGCCGCACCCGCCAGGTGGTGCTGTCGGTGCCGCAGTACAGCGCACTGCCGGCGCTGCTGGCCGGCACCGACCTGATCGCCAGCCTGCCGGACTACACGGCCGAGGCGATGGCCGCCTCGGGGCTGCTGTTCAAGGAGCCGTTCCCGTTCAAGACGCCGACCCTGGACCTGTCGATGGTCTGGCTCAGCCATGTGGACAGCGACCCGGCCGAGCGCTGGCTGCGCTCGCGGCTTGAGGCGCTGATGAGCGAACGCCCCGCGACCTGACCGACACCGCAGCACCTGTAGGCGCGGGCCCGCGCCACAGAAATTAGTGATATATGTACGGCCTTTGCGCCCAATGACTGGAGTTCCCCCATGCCGCACCTGCACCTGGAATACACCGCCAACCTGCCGCAGTTGAACGCCGACCTGGCGCTGATCCGGCTCAACAACACCTTGGTGGCTTCCGGTCAGTTCGCCGCGGAGTACGACATCAAGAGCCGTGCGGTGAAGGTCGAGACGTTCAGGGTCGGCACCGCGCCTGGCGAGCGGGCTTTCGTCCATGTGAAGCTGGCGCTGCTCAGCGGGCGTTCGCCGCAGATCAAGCGGCAGTTGTCGGAAAGCCTGCTGGCGGCGCTGCAGGACCTGTGCGAGTGGCCGGCCGGGGTCGACGTGCAGCTGTGCGTGGAGCTGCTGGACATCGACCGCGAGTCCTACACCAAGACCGCCATCGGCGTGTGAGGCTCAGGCGGCTTCCAGCTCCGAGCAGGTCTTGATGACCTGCTCGCGCAGCCAGAGGTTGGCGCTGTCCTGGTCGGCGTTGCGGCTCCACTGCATGTCGAGGGTGAAGCCGGGCAGGCCGTTGGGCGCCTCGCAGTGGTTGAACACCGCGTCGTTGGTCAGCAGGCGCTGGATGCGCCGGGGCAGGGTGAGGATGAAGTCGGTGCCGGTGATCATCTTCAGCGCCGCGCTGTAGCTGTTGGAGCGGGCGACGATCTGGCGCTTCTGCGCCTGGCGCGCCAGCCAGCCGTCGACCATGTTGGTGGTGGACATCCACGGCGTGGGGAACACGTGCCGGCGTTCGGTGAAGGCCTTGAGGCTCAGGCGTGGCTCCAGCGGTGTGGCGCGCTTGTCGAAGACGCAGACCAGATCGTCCTCCAGCAGCATGCGCGATTTCAGGTCGGCATGCTGGCGGTGAAAGTGCGGGCCGAAGCAGATCACCAGGTCGAGGCTGCCGTCGCGCAGCTCGTCGGCGGGCACGTCGGTCTCGAACTTGTGCATGTTGACCATCACCGGCAGATCGTCGAAATCGAAGCGCTTGAGCATCCGCGGCAGGATCAGTTGCTCAAAGTACTCCGGCGCGCAGATGTTGAAGGTGACCGCCTGGGCCATCGGATCGAACACCGGGGGGCCGGCGTGGCACAGGTTGATGCTTTCGAGGATCTTCTGCACATGGCTGTACATGCCGTCGGCCTTGTAGGTCGGCCGCATGCCCGTGCGAGTGTTGATGAAGAGTTCGTCTTCGAAGCTGGTGCGCAGTTTCTTCAGGCAGTAACTGACGGTGGACTGGCTGACGAACAGCGCCTCCGACACGTCGGTGACACTGCTTTGCTCGTACACGGCGACGAACACCATGAGATCCTGCATGTCGAGCTTTCTAAGCAAGTTACTGTTCAGCATCCGTTCCGTCCTGCAGTGCTCCTTGCGCCGATCCGCGCAAACGTGTGCGGACGATCCTAACGGAACGATGGTGCCAGGAAAAACCCCTGTAGGACATTTTACGGTCAGTTGTGGGACAGAAAGTTCCAGCAACACGACGTGCCGAAGTAAACCCGTAAAAGATGGCCAGAAGCCTCCCCCGCAGGCGGGCTCAAGTCACGCTCAACGGATGTGGCGGGCGTAATGTTTGGGGTCGAAGCGCAGCACCATCAGCAGCATCAGCGCCATCACGGCGGTCAGTGACCACCAGGCGCCCTCGAAGCTGCCCGAGCGGTCGCGGATGAACCCGGCCAGCAACGGCGACAGGCCGGCGATCAGGTAGCCGATCCCTTGCACGAACGCGGTCAGGGCGCCGGCCCGTTGCGGCTCGTCGAGGTGGTCCAGGGACACAATCAGGCTCATGGGAAACAGGCCGCCGATGCCCAGGCCCAGCAGGCAGGGCCACAGCAGGCCCAAGTGGTGCGGGCTGAGGATCAGGCCGCAGAAGCCTGCGATGATCAGCACGAGCAGCCCGCCGAGCACCGCCCGCCGGTCACGGCTGCGGTTGGCGATGGCGGGCACCGTCAGGCCGGCGATCACTTCCATGGCGGTGAGGAAGCCCAGCACCAGGCCGGCGTGCTGTTCGCTGAAGCCTTGCTCCACGTAGTACGGCGCGAGCCAGGCCAGCACGCAGGTGTAGGACGCTGTGCCCAGGCCGAAGAAGAGCGCCAGCCACCAGGCGCGGGCGTTGGAGAAAAAGGATTCCCTCGCGGCCTTCACCGCCGCGACGGGTGAAGCCCCCGCACCTTGCGTCCGCCACACCAGCGCGGCGCACAGCGCCAAGGCCGACCAGAGCGCCAGCCCTCCGCGCCAGCTGCCGCCGTGCAGCAGCACCAGCGGCGCAAGCGAGGCGGCCAGCGCGGCGCCGCCCATGATCGAGGTGACGTACAGCCCCATGCACAGCGCGACGTGGTCGGGAAAGCGCGATTTGATCAGCGCCGGCATCAGGGCCTGAATCAGCGCGATGCCGATCCCGGCGAGCACCGCACTGGCGATCAGCGGCGGCGCCGAGTCGAGGAACAGCCGCGACAGGCTTGCCAGCCCGATCACCAGCAACGACAGCAGCACCGTACGCCGTTCGCCCAGGCGTCGGCTGATGCCCAGGCCGAAAAACATCGCCAGCCCCATCGCCGTCACCGGCAGCATGGTCAACAGGGAGGCGAGGCTGAAGCTCAACGGGATGTCGCCGCGGATGGCCGACAGCAACGGGCCGACCGCTGCCATCGACGGCCGCAGGTTGAGGGCGACCAGCACGATGCCGAGCATCAGCCAGGCGGCGGGACGGGTGGTCGTGGTGCGTACGCTTTCCATTGACGGGCCTTGGGACGGGAGGCGGTCGATTAGGCGCGCGGGGCCTGTGGGCGGGCAAATCAGAAAGTCTGCGGTGGTATTTAAAAAGTCGATATCACGGCGTGGCAGTCACCCCAGGTGTCGGTTGTGCTGGCCTCATCGCTGGCAAGCCAGGCTCCCACAGGGTTTTGTGGTGTACAGGGAATTTGCGGCCCAGCGAGATCCCCTGTGGGCGCCAGCCTGCTGGCGTTGGCGTCAGTGATCGCGCCACCCAGTCTGGGCAAAACCTGTGAACGAACTATTCTCAAATACATCGGGCCAACTATTCGTTGGCTTCTTTTTCACAAAAAATTGATGGTTGCCTGCTTAAAGTTTGTCCCGCCTTGATCAATGAAATTTTCACAATTGGTCACAGCGCTTCTTTCAGGAAATGCCCCTCTTTATGCTGAAGTTAAAAGCCGTGCGCCCGGAATGGGTGACGTTGTTGGCCAGTGCCTTTCTTTTGCTCGGATTCAATGGCGTGCTCTGGCAGCACCTGTCCGACATCACGTCGGCGGACGGCAAAGGCATCGCCATGCGCATCGCGTTCGGCGTCATGATTTTCGCGGCCTACAACATCGTGCTGACGCTGCTGGCGTTCCGGCCGGTGTTGAAGCCGCTGCTGAGCCTGATGTTTCTGGTCAGCGCCGGCGTGGCCTACTTCATGAGCCAATATGGCGTATTGATTGATGCGGGCATGTTTCGCAACTTCGCCGAAACCAATGCCACGGAAGTTCGCGACCTGCTGTCCTTGAAGTTGTTTGTTTATATTCTCCTGCTCGGTGTCTTGCCGACCTGGCTGTTGTGGAAAGTTCCGGTCAACTACCGCAAGTGGCACCGGGAACTGTTGAGCAAAGTTATCGTGGGCGTCGCGTCGGCGGCGGTCATCGGCGGGGTGGCGCTGGCCAACTACCAGGGCCTGTCTTCGTTGTTCCGCAATCACCATGAACTGCGCCTGATGCTGGTGCCGAGCAACTACATCGGCGCCTCGGCCGGCTACCTGCGCGAGCAGGTCGCCTCGGTGCAGCAGCCGTTCGTCAAGATCGGCGAAGACGCCCAACGCAATCCGGCCGTGCAGAACCGTCCGCGCAAATCCCTGACCGTGCTGGTGGTGGGAGAGAGCGCCCGGGCGGAGAACTTCGGCATTCTGGGCTACGACCGGGACACCACGCCGAAGCTGGACAAGGAAGCCGGCCTGATCGCCTTCACCGACGTGCACTCGTGCGGCACCGAAACCGCCGTGTCCGTGCCGTGCATGTTTTCCGACATGGGCCGCCAGGACTACGACGCCAGCAAGGCGAAGAACCAGGAAGGGTTGCTGGACGTGCTCAAGCGCGCCGGCCTCGAAGTGATCTGGCGCGACAACCAGTCCGGCTGCAAGGGCACCTGCGACCGGGTCACCGTGCAGGACGTCAGTAACCTGAAAGACCCGGCCCTGTGCGCGAACAGCGAGTGCCGCGACGAGATCCTCCTGCAAGGCCTGCAGGGCTTTATCGACCGCCTGGACAAGGACACCGTGCTGGTGCTGCACCAGATGGGCAGCCACGGCCCGGAATACTTCAAACGCTACCCCAAGGAATACGAGCATTTCACCCCGGTGTGCGAAAGCAACGCCCTGAACAACTGCAGCCGCGAAAGCATCGTCAATGGCTACGACAACACGCTGGTCTACACCGACCACGTGCTGTCGAGCCTGATCGATGTGCTGCGCAGCAACCAGGACAAGGTCGACACCGCGATGCTGTACCTGTCCGACCACGGCGAGTCCCTGGGCGAGTACAACCTGTTCCTGCACGGCACGCCGTACATGCTGGCGCCGGAACAGCAAAAGCACGTGGCGATGCTGGCCTGGTTCTCCGACAGCTACCAGAAGGCTTACTCGGTCGACACCCATTGCCTGCAACTGAGCCGCGACAAGCCCCTGAGCCAGGACAACCTGTTCCACTCGATGCTCGGCCTGCTGGAGGTGCAGAGCAACGTTTACCGGCATGACCTGGACCTGTTCGCCGGATGCCGCGGCGCGGTGATCGACGGGGTGCTGGCCAAGGACTGAGACTTCAGACACGTCCTGTCAGACTATTCTTGCTCTCAAGCAGGAGATTTCATCAATCCACCTGCCCTGCAGAGGCGCGGAAAGCGCCGGCGGCGATATATACTGCGCGCCATTCTTCAAGGGAGAGCCGTGTGGCCATCGATATTCACTGGATTCGCGACAACGATAGCCTGGCGCGCCTGTGCGCCGAGTGGCAGCAGTTGCCCTTCGTGGCCCTCGACACCGAATTCATGCGGGTCGATACCTTTTACCCGATCGCCGGCCTGCTGCAGGTCGGCGACGGCCAGCGCGCCTACCTGATCGACCCGCTGACCATCGACGCCTGGCAACCGCTGGCCGCGCTGCTGGAGAACACGGCGGTGGTCAAGGTGCTGCACGCGTGCAGCGAAGACCTCGAAGTGCTCCTGCGCCTGACCGGCAGCCTGCCGGCGCCGCTGTTCGACACCCAACTGGCCGCCGCCTACTTGAACCTGGGGTTCTCCATGGGCTATTCGCGGCTGGTGCAGGAAGTGCTCGGCATCGAACTGCCCAAGGGCGAGACCCGGTCCGACTGGTTGCAGCGGCCGTTGTCCGACACCCAGGTCAGCTACGCTGCCGAAGACGCCGTGCACCTGGCCGAAGTGTTCGTGAAGCTGCGCCCGAAACTGTCGGACGAACGTTGCGCCTGGGTGCTGGAGGACGGTGCGGAACTGGTCGCCAACCTGCGCCGCGAAACCGACCCTTACGAGGTGTACCGCGAAGCCAAGCTGGCGTGGAAACTGTCCCGCGCCCAATTGGCCGTGCTGCGCGAGCTGTGCGCCTGGCGCGAACGCGAGGCCCGGGCCCGCAACCTGCCGCGCAACCGCATCGTGCGCGAGCAGTCGCTGTGGCCGCTGGCCCGCACGCAGCCGGACAACCTCGGCGCGTTGGCCAAGATCGAAGACATGCACCCGCGCACCGTGCGTCAGGACGGCGAGTTTCTGCTTGATCTGATCAAACGCTCTGGCAGTGTGTCCCCTGACCAGTGGCCGCCGGCGATTCCCGAGCCGCTGCCGATCGAGGCCGCCGCGCTGATCAAGCGGCTGCGCGCCATCGGCCAGGCCGAAGCGGAGCGTCTGGGGATCGCGCCGGAACTGATGCTGCGCAAGAAAACCCTCGAAGCGCTGGTCAAGAGCGGCTTCCCCGAGGGGCCTTACCAACTGCCAGATTCGCTGCGTGGCTGGCGCCGCGAACTGATGGGCCAGCAGCTGCTCGACAGCCTGGCCTCCGCCGGAGAACAGCCTTGAAACAGATTTGCTCGATCTACCGCAGCCCGAAGAAAAACGAAATGTACCTGTACGTGCTCAAGAGCGATGCGCTGGAGCGGGTGCCGGAGCCGCTGCTGGCCGCGTTCGGCAAGCCGCAGCACGCCTTTGACCTGGTGCTGACCCCCGAGCGCAAACTGGCGCGCGAGGACATCGCCGTGGTGCTGGAAAACCTCGACAAGCAGGGCTATCACCTGCAGATGCCGCCGGCCGAGGACGAATACATCGAACACCTGCCCGAAGAGTTGCTGCGACGCAACGACCCGGTCTGATCCGCGGGGCCCTGTCCTGGGCCCCGGATTTCCCTGGAACTGATTTTCACGGCGATGGCTGCCACGAAGCGGGCGGCCGTCTGCACGGTTTGCGAAAGGTTTGAACATGCGCGTTCTGATTGCCGAACACGACCACGCGGTATATGCCCGACTGTTGCGTCAGGCGGCGCCCGGGCTTGAGGTGCTGACCAGCGGCGACTCCGCCGAACTGGCCCGCCAGGCCGTCGAATGCCCGGTCTGGCTGGGCCAGCCGGACCTGCTGGCGACCCTGCTGCGCCAGGGCCACCGGCCGCAGTGGCTGCAATCGACCTGGGCCGGCATCACGCCGCTGCTGGCCGACGGCCTGTACCGCGATTACCGCCTGACCCGGGCCGTGGGCATCTTCGGCCAGGTGATGGCCGAGTACGTGCTGACCTACATGCTCGGCCACGAGCGCGAAGTGCTGGCGCGGCTGGTGAGCCAGGTCGAGCGCAAGTGGGACAACCGCACCGGCCAGAGCCTGGTGGGGCGCAAGGTGCTGATCGTCGGCACCGGCGACATCGGCCAGAGCGTGGCGCAGTTCCTGCGGCCGTTCGGGGTCGAGCTGTACGGCATCGCCAGCAGCGCCCGGGAGCAGGCGCCGTTCGTCGAGGTCGGTTCGATGGCCGATCTGCCGCGCCTGGTCGGGGAGGTGGATTACGTGGTCAACCTGCTGCCGAATACCCCGCAGACCCACGACATCTACAACGCGGCGCTGTTCCGGCAGTTCAAGCCGACGGGGCTGTTCATCAACGCCGGACGCGGTGTGGCGGTGGTCGATGCGGACCTGGTGGAGGCCTTGAAGGAAGGGCATCTGGCCGGCGCGGTGATCGACGTCTGCCGCCAGGAGCCGTTGCCGCAGCGGCATCCGTTCTGGACTGCCTGGGGCCTGCTGCTGACCGGGCACAGCTCGGCGCCGACCTCGCCGCCGATGATGGTGCAGCTGTTCCTGGAGAACCTGAAGGCCTATGAGGCCGGTGAGCCGCTGCGCGGAGAAGTGGACTTCGCCCGGGGCTACTGATGCCCGATGGACGATAGGCGCTGCGGGGGCTGACCTGCCCGCGACAGCGGCGTGTGTCAGTCACCGCTGGGTGTCTGGCGGAGCGCAATCGCGAGCAGGCTCGCTCCTGCATGGGATCTGCGTCGTGCACCTGTCCCTGTGGGAGCCAGCCTGCTGGCGATGGCGTCAGTGAGGCAACAAAGGCCTCAGAGGGTGAAGTCACCCTCGGCAGCCAGCTCGCTCAGCGGACGACGCGGGCTCGGCACTTCGCGGGCCTGCAGGTACTCGGCCAGGGTGGCCTTGTCGCCCAGCTTGCCGACGGCAACGGCCGCGTGCAGCGCGTAGCCTTCCGGAATGTTCAGCTCCTTGCGGGTCAGCTCCTGGTCGAAGCCGGCCATGCCGTGGGTGTGCCAGCCGCTCAGGCTCGCTTGCAGCGCCAGGTGGCCCCAGGCCGAACCGGTGTCGAAGGTGTGCCACAGCGCCGGGGTCTCTTCGGCGGCGCCCGGTGCGGTGAAGGTGGTCTTGGAGATCACGATCACCAGGGCCGAGGCGTGCTGTGCCCAGGCACGGTTGAATTCGTTGAGCAGGCCCAGGTAACGCTCCCAGTTCGGCGTGTCGCGACGGGCGTAGAGAAAGCGCCATGGCTGCGAGTTGTAGGCCGACGGCGCCCAGCGTGCGGCTTCGAAGAAGCTCAGCAGGGTTTCCTCCGGGATCGCTTCGCCAGTGAAGGCGCGGGGCGACCAGCGGTCGGTGAACTGCGGGTGAATGGCGTAATCGGCAACGCGAGGGTTGGCACTCATCAAGAGATTCCTTGCTACGTTTGAGTAAGAGAGTCGAACCGGAACCTGGCGGGGTCAGGCGGACTGACCGATGGGGTTCCGTTGAGCCGTGCGGTTCGCCGGACGGCAACGCGGTCGAGCGTTGATGGCACCCGGGCGGGGCTTGTTGCGACAGGCAAAGCTACTTGGCCCCGGGAAAACTGACAAGCCCGGCGCAACCGGCAGTCGCCGACGCTTGGTCCGCCGGGCCTTGGGCACTAGACTGGCGGCCTTTTCACCACCTGATGTTGATGCTTGAGCCATGGCCGCCAAAGTCGAACCGTTCTGGATACGCAAAACCCTCGATCAGCTCGATCCGCAGGAATGGGAATCGCTGTGCGACGGCTGTGGGCTGTGCTGTCTGCAGAAGCTTGAGGACGAAGAGGACAACAGCGTCTATTACACGCGCATCGCCTGCAAGCTGCTGGACCTCAAGACCTGCCAGTGCAGCGACTACCCCAACCGCCGCGAATTCGTGCCGGACTGCATCCAGCTCACGCCGGGCAAGGCCGACGAGTTCAAGTGGCTGCCGCCGACCTGCGGCTACCGCCTGGTCAGCGAAGGCAAGGACCTGCCGTTGTGGCACCACCTGGTGTGCGGCGACCGTGACGCGGTGCACCACGAACGCATTTCCCAGTCCGGGCGCATGCTCGCCGAAGGCAGCGTGCCGGAAGAGGACTGGGAAGATCACCTGATTTTCCGCGCCGGATAAACCTTCACAGACTCACAAGGGAGTGGGCATGGCTTCGGGATTGCGTCGGGTGCTGGCCGCAGGCCTGCTGGTGTTGAGCGCGCCGGTGTGGGCGGCGAACAAAGTCGATCTGGACTACCGCGTGCGCCTGTTGCCGCAGAGCGATCAGGCCGAAGTGCGCCTGACCCTCGCCAAGGGCGAAGCGGTGCGCCGCCTGGATTTCGACCTGGGCGACGGCAGCCGCTACAGCGATTTCAAGGCCGACGGCCAATGGCAGCTGAGCCCGGGTAAGCAGGCCCGCGGCGTATGGCGTCCGGCGGCGGACAGCGCCAGCCTGACCTATCGCGTGCGCATCAGCCACGGTCGCAAGAGCGGCAGCTTCGACACCCGCATGACCCCGGCCTGGGCGCTGCTGCGCGGCGATGAGCTGGTGCCGCCGGCCCGGCTCGACCAGCAGGACGGCACCGAGCTGGTCGCGCGTCTGCAGTTCGACTTGCCCGAGGGCTGGAACAGCATCGAAACCGCCTGGCCGCGCATCGGCCGGAACAAATTCCGCATCGACAACCCGTCGCGCCTGTTCGACCGTCCTACCGGCTGGATGCTCGCCGGTCACCTGGGCAGCCGCCGCGCACGGCTGGGGGAAACCGAAGTCACCGTGGCCTCGCCCAAGGGCCAGGGCATGCGGCGCATGGATGTGCTGACGCTGCTGACGTTCGTCTGGCCGCAGGTGCAGGCGCTGTATCCCCAGCATCCCGGCAAGCTGCTGATCGTCGGGGCCAACGACCCGATGTGGCGCGGCGGCCTGGGCGCCCATGGTTCCGTTTACCTGAACACCCGTTTGCCGCTGGTCAGCGAAAGCGGCGCCAGCGCCCTGCTGCGCGAGTTGACCCAAGTGCTGGGCCGGATCAACGACGGGCAGCGCAACGACTGGATCAGCGAAGGCTTGGCCGAGTACTACGCCGTTGAACTGCTGCGCCGCGCCGGCGGCATGAGCGACGACCGGTATCAGGCCTGGCAGGCGAAGCTGACCACGGACAGCCATGGCGTCACCACGTTGCGCGGCGTCCAGGCCAGTCCGGCGCAGGTGGCCAAGGCCGTGCTGCTGTTGCAGGAACTGGACCGCGAGATCCGCCTCAAGACCCGCAACAAGCGCTCGCTGGACGATGTGCTGCGCGGGGCGATGCAGTCGGGGCGAGTGGATGCCCCGGCGTTCGTGCAACTGGCCGAGGGCGTGATCGGCGAGTCGTCCAGGGTGCTCGACAGCGCATTGCTCAAGTAGCGCCGCTATCGCCAGCAGGCTGTTTCCCACCCTTTCCCCTGTGGGAGCCAGCCTGCTGGCGACAGGGCCCTTCAGCTCAACCCAGATCCAGGGTCAGACCCCGGCCTTCGGGGACTTGACCGACTCGTTGCCGGTCACCGTCGCCGTGCGGGTCGCGGCCTCGGCGTTGGCCTTCAAGGTGCGCAACTCTTCGCCGGCCCGCTCGATCTTCGCTCGCACGTTGTTCATGTCCTGACGGCTCTTTTCCAGCAGGCTCTTCACGGAGCTGTGCCCTGTGAGGCCGCGGGCCATGGCCACGCCGCCGATGGCCACCTGGATCAGGCCGAACACGCCGCCCCGGCGCAGGCCCTTGCCGACCATCAGCACACCGCCGGCCAGCGAGCCGATGCGTTCCCAGCCCTGCACGTTCTGGTCGGAACGGCTCTGGAAAGGGGTGGATTCGATGCGTTCGACGCGTTTGAGTTCGCTCATGATCTGTCTCCGGGCAATGAGTGGGGATACTCAAGCTGACTGCGCAGGCCGTCGGCTTGTTCCATCGCAATGGCGACGCTTCAGCGGAATTTCGGCCCGGAGCGGGTGTTCAGGCCCTTGGCCATGCGGTCGTAGAGCACGACGTTGACCGTGGCGGCCAGGTTCATGCAGCCGGTGGTGGGGATGTACACCACGTCTTCGCACCAGTCGCGGATCTCCTTGTCCAGCGATCCGTCCTCGGGGCCGAAGATGTACAGTGCGCGGTCCGGGTGGGTGTACTCCGGCAGGGCGCGGGCACCGTCCACCAGCTCCACGGCGACCGGCACGCAGCCCAGGGGCAGGATCTTCTTCAGGTCGTCGATGCCGATCAGCGGGATGTCGTAGTGCACGCGCTTGGTGTCGGTGACGAAATCGGCGGCGCGCTCATAGCGCTTGCCGGTGTAGAACACCGACGCCACGCCGTAGCAGCCGGCGGCGCGCATCACCGAGCCGACGTTCTCCGGTGATTTGGGGTTGAACAAACCAATGCAGCTGTACCGTTTGTCTGCCACGAGCGGGGTGCCTTCGGAAAAAAGAGGGCGATTATACGGGGATTGGGGAGGAGGGGGGCAGGTTCGGGATCTGCGGCGACTGTTCCGGCCCCATCGTCGGATCGCCGCCCGGGGTAGGCCCGCTCCCACAGGGGGCGGTAGTGCACATGACACTGTGGGAGCAACTGTCTTGCTTCTGTCCTACGGCGCCTTGAATGACGCCTTCGCTGGCAAGTCGAGTCGTCGCACCGCAGCTCCCACAGGGATCTTGGATGCAAAAATTGTGACCACTGCAAAACCCTGTGGGAGCGGGCTTGCCCCGGGCGGCGATCCGACGATGAGGCCCGGATGGCCGACAAAGAACCTCAGTCGTCCTTCTTCATCATCCCGGCCAACGCGGCAAACGGGTTGTGGGTGGCCTTGGCGATCTTCGGCGTGCTCAGCGAGCCTTCGCCGAAGTACTGCTGGTCGGTGTAGCGCGAATGTTCGTTGTCGTGGCAGTACAGGCACAGCAGCTCCCAGTTGGAACCGTCCTGCGGGTTGTTGTCGTGGTTGTGGTCGCGATGGTGCACGGTCAGTTCGCTCAGGCGCTTGCCGGAGAACTCCCGGGCGCAGCGCCCGCAGACGTGCGGGTACATTTTCAGGGCCTTGTCGCGGTAGCCCATTTCCTTGTCGCGCTGGTTGTCGGCGAGGATGCGGTCCAGTTTCGAGGTGTTGGTCGGGGTCGACGAACTCATGGGTTCACCTTGGTAAAAGACTAATGACGGTTACAGCAGAGTTTAGCCCAGGGCCCGCAGGATCCTGCAAGAAAGGACAGGCAGCCGGATCCGGTTGGGAGTAGCCTGTGCACAGACTCAGGCCAATACGGAGCCCTGAATGAAGCGCACCATTCTAGCGGTCATTGCGATGGCCGCAATCTCGATCCCGCAGGTCCGGGCCCAGCAGTCGGTTCCGGTGGCGCCGGCCGGCCAGCCCGGCTCGCCCGGCACGGCGACGCCGACCCCGTACCCGCAGATCAGCCCCGTGCCGATCCCCAAGACCGGAGCCGGCAGTGGCGGCCCGCCGCTGGTGCCGATCGAAATGCCCAGCCCGCCGGCCAAGGACCAGCCGGTGCCGGGAATCGAACCTGCGGTCAAGAGCAAATCCCCCGGCGGCTAGATCTGCTGCGCCGCCAACTGGCCGTCGGCCATGCGCAGGCGCTTGGAGAGCGAGACGGCGAGGGCGCGGATGATCTTGGCGGCGATCTTCGGCGCGTCGTTGAGCATCTTTTCCAGGGAGTCCTTGCCCAGGTTGAGCAACTGGCAGTCGCTCGCCGCCACGCAGGTGGCCGAGCGGCGTTCGCCGTCGAGCACGGCCATCTCGCCGAACGCACGGCCGCTGCGCAGGGTGGCCATGGTCACGGTCTGGCCGTCGCCGTTGGTCTTCTGCACCGCTACCTGGCCGCTGTGGATGATGCACATGAAGCTGCCGGCATCGCCTTCGCGAAAGATCGCCTGGCCCTCGGCCACGGTGCTGATGCTGAAGTAACCCGAGGCGGCGGCGAAGTCCGCCGGCAGCAGTTGGTCGAACAGGCCGCAGTCCATCAGCCAGTCGCGGATTTCGTTGTTGAGCAGAGTCGGTTCTGACATGTCGTCGCGGTCTTTTTTGTTTTCACGGTTTCCAGGCTTCACACAGATCCCCTGCGGGGCGAATAGGCTCGCTCCCACAGGGCTGTACGAACTATCGGCCTGCGGTGTCGGGAGTTAAGACCCGACTGACCGGCGGAGTTCCTCAGGCGATCCCCAGAACCTTGAAGACAAATGCATATTCGAGCGCTGCGTCACGCAATCCCTGATAGCGCCCGCTCATGCCGCCATGGCCGGCGCCCAGTTCGGTCTTGAGCAGCAGCGGGTTGTCGTCGGTCTTGGTGGCGCGCAGCTTGGCCACCCATTTGGCCGCTTCCCAGTACTGCACACGGCTGTCGTTGTAGCCGGCGATCACCAGCGTGGCGGGGTAGGCCTGGGCGGTGACGTTCTCGTACGGCGCGTAGGCCTTGATCCGCGTGTACACGTCCGGCTCCTCGGGGTTGCCCCACTCGTCGTATTCGGTGACGGTCAGCGGCAGCTCGGGGTCGAGCATGGTGTTGAGCACGTCGACGAACGGCACTTCGGCGATCGCCGCGCCGAACAGGTCAGGGCGTTGGTTGAGCACCGCGCCGATCAGCAAGCCGCCGGCGCTGCCGCCGCTGATCGCCAGTTGCGGAGAGGTGGTGAAACCCTCGGCGATCAGGTGCTCGGCGCAGGCGATGAAGTCGCTGAAGGTGTTGTGCTTGTGTTCCTGCTTGCCGGCGCGGTACCAGGCCTCGCCCAGTTCGCCGCCGCCGCGCACGTGGGCGATGGCGAAGGCCATGCCGCGCTCAAGCAGGCTCAGGCGGGCGTGGGAGAACCACGGGTCGAGGCTCGAACCGTAAGCGCCGTAGCCGTACAGGTACAGCGGCACCGGCCGGCCGAGCATTTCCCGTTTGACCACCAGGCTGATCGGCACCCGGGTGCCGTCCGGCGCCGTGGCCCACAAGCGCTGGCTGACGTAGGCGTCGGCATCGAACGGGCCGAGCACCGGGGTCTGCTTGAGCACGGCCTGTTCACCGCTGGCCAGGATCAGCTGACGCACCTGGGCCGGCCGGTTGAGGGCCTCGTAGCGCAGGCGGATGCGGTCGCTGTCGAACTCCAGGCTGTTCTGCACGTAGAGGGTGTAGGCGGCGTCCGGCAACTGCACGCGGTAGGGCGCCAGGCCCTGGGGGCGGACTTCGATGACCGGCAGGCCGCCTTCGCGCAGGCTCAGGGTCAGGGCGCCGACGTTCAGGCTCAGGCCGTCGAGCATCACCGTGTCGCTGTGAGGGATCAGGTTCTGCCAATCGGCCTCGGTCGGGGCGTGGCCGGTGTCGGGGGCGTGATACAGCGCGAAGTTGATGCCGTCGCGGTTGGTGCGGATGAACCATGTCCACTGGCCGTCGAGCTTGCCGTGATCGACGTCGTATTCGTGATCCTCGACCCGTGGCGCCAGGCAAGTGAAGGCCTCCTGCGGCCGGTTGGCGTCCAGCGCCCAGACTTCGCTGGTGGTCTTGCTGCCCAGCGACAGCAGCAATTGCTGTTCGGAACTCGAACGGTAGCAATGCAGGAAGAAGCGCCCGTCCGGCTCGTGGAACACCTCTTCGGCGGCGGTGCCGTCCAGCCGGTAGCGCATGAGCATGTGCGGGCGGTGGGTGTCGTCGAGCACGCCGAAGAACAGGGTCAGGCTGTCGTTGGCCCAGGTCATGCTGCCGTCGCAGTCCTCGAACGCCAGTTCGCTGACCTTGCCGTTGGACAGCTCCTTGACGAACAGGGTGTAGATCTCATCCCCCGAGGCATCGACGCTGTAGGCCAGGCGCTGATGGTCCGGGCTGACGCTGAACGCGCCGAGGGAGAAGAACCCGCCGTTGGCCAGGGCGTTGGGGTCGAGCAGCAGCTGTTCGCGGCTTTCGTCCAGGGTCAGGCTGCCGTCGGTCGGCCGCGGGCAGCGGTAGTGGCGGGCGTATTCGTCGCCGGCGGTGGTGCGGGTGTAGTACAGGTACGGGCCCCAAGGGGAGGGCAGCGACAGGTCGGTTTCCAGGATGCGGCCCTTGATCTCCTCGAACAGGGTTTCGCGCAGGCCTTCCTGATCGGCGGTCTGCGCCTGCTGGTAGGCGTTTTCGGCCTTGAGGTAGTCGAGCACCGCGTCGGTGTCGCGCTCCTGCAGCCAGGCGTACGGGTCGGCTCCGGGGGCTCTGCGGGCGATCGGGGCGCTGAGGGCGTTGACGGATGCGGGCATGGAGGGCTCCAGGGCAAGATTCGGAAAGAGGGTGTTCGCAGGCCGGGACGGCATGGCCGATCCCGTGGGGCCAGCCAGATAGCATCGACGCCGAATGCGCCGGCCTCGTCGCCGGCAGGCCGGCTCCCGCAGGCTGCATGTCTTTTGGGGCAAGCCGGCCGTGCGAAAAGCCGTTACTATAAGCGCCTCTTTGCCTGCCTTGCCATGGACACCATGACCGAGAACGACTATCTGATCGCCTGGGGCCTCTACGCCTTCGCCGCCTTGGGCTGCCTGCTGGTGTGGATGCGCATGACCCGCTGGATGTGGCGCTGGCTGCGCGAGCCGCTGCGGCTGCTGGTGGCGGTGCTGCTGTTCGCGCCGACCATCATCGACCCGGTGAAGGAAAAATACGCCCCGGCGGTGGCCATCACGGCGCTGGATCTGCTGTTCAAGGTCGGCAACAACGCCTTTCGCGCGATCTCCGAGCTGCTGATGTACGCCATGATCGCCTTCGGCATCTACCTGATCTTCGTGCTGATCCGCTTCCCGATCGAACGGGCCTCAAACGCGCGCAAGGAACAGGCCGAAGCCGCCCGTGCCGCGGCCCGCGCCGAAGACGAGCGGGACGCCGGCCAAGCCTTCGGCGGCGCCGGCGACGACCGCTACGGCCGTCCGCCGTTGCCGGGCAACCCGCAGCGCATGCGGGTCGAGCCGCGTCTGTAGCCACGGGAACCTGCACATGTGTGAACTATTGGGCATGAGCGCCAACGTGCCGACCGACATCGTGTTCAGCTTCACCGGGCTGATGCAGCGCGGCGGCCGCACCGGCCCGCACCGCGACGGCTGGGGCATCGCGTTCTACGAAGGGCGCGGGCTGCGGCTGTTCCAGGATCCGGCGGCCAGCTGCGAATCGGAAGTCGCCAACCTGGTGCAGCGCTACCCGATCAAGAGCGAAGTGGTCATCGGCCACATCCGCCAGGCCAACGTCGGCAAGGTCTGCCTGTCCAACACCCACCCGTTCGTCCGCGAGCTGTGGGGGCGCAACTGGTGCTTCGCGCACAACGGCCAGTTGGCGGACTTTGCGCCGGCGCAGAGCTTCTACCGCCCGGTCGGCGACACCGACAGCGAGGCGGCGTTCTGCGACCTGCTCAACCGCGTGCGTGCCGCGTTCCCGGAGCCGGTCGACATCGAAGTGCTGCTGCCGGACCTGGTGGCCGCCTGCGCCGAGTACCGCGGCAAAGGCGTGTTCAACTGCCTGCTCAGCGACGGCGACTGGCTGTTCTGCTATTGCTCGACCAAACTGGCGCAGATCACCCGGCGCGCGCCGTTCGGCCCGGCGCGGCTGAAGGACGTCGACATGATCGTCGATTTCCAGGCCGAAACCACGCCCAACGACGTGGTCACGGTGATCGCCACCGAACCCTTGACCGAAAACGAAACCTGGACCCGCTACGAACCGGGCCAGTGGAGCCTGTGGCGGCGCGGCGAATGCGTCAGCCAGGGCAAGACCGAATAAGGATCCTGCGATGTTGCTCAGTTATCTGCGGCTGGTGTTGTTTGCGGCGGGCCTGTTGGTCGGTGTCCAGGTGCCGGGGTTCATCAACGACTACGCCAAACGGGTCGAGGCCCACCTGATCGAGGCGCAGACCGGCCTGCGCGGCTTCCAGGGCACCGCCGAGCAGTTCTTCAAGGGTGACCTGCAGGCGCTGGTCGCCCACTACCGCGCCAGCGAAGACCCGGTGTTCCGCAGCGACGCCGACAGCCTGAGCACCTTGCTCAACCGCCAGCTCGCGCTGGACAAGCAGTACCAGGCGATGCAGGGGCCGTGGTACATCCGCTTCCTGCAAGTGGTGCTGGCCGCCGATCCGGACATCCGCAAGGAAACCTGGAACGGCTACAGCTACCAGATCCTGCTGACCCCGGAGGCGATGGTCTGGGGCATGGGCGGGGCGATGTTGCTGTCGTTCGGCCTGGAATGCCTGTTCCGCCTGATCGACTGGGTGGTGTTGGGCGGCAAGCGCCTGCGCCAGAGCCGGCCGATCGAGGAACGCGACCTGCGCGGCCTCTGACCTGACTGCCCCACGCCCAGCGTGGGGCAGTCATTTCGACAGGACGATGTAACCCTCGCCCACCTTGCGCGCATACGCCTCCAGCACCTGCTGGCACAGGGTCACGATGTCCTCGACCCATTCCACCCCGATCCGCCACGACACCACCACCTGCAGGTCCTGCGGCCGCTGCGCGATGTCGAGCAGGGTCAGTTCTCCCCGCGCCAGTTCCTCGGCCACCAGCACCGGCGGCAGGGCGCCGATGCCGAAGCCGTCGCGCAGCAGGCGGGTGATCGCCGACACCGAGTTCACGCAGTTCAGCCGTGGCGCCGGCACGCCCTCGGCCTGCATCAGCGCGAGGATGTCCTGGTGGGGGCGGGAGTTCTTCGAGTAGGTGATGATCCGCTCCTGCGCCAGGTCCGCCAGGCCCGTGTAGTCGCGGTTGTAGATCGATTGGCTGGCGACGATCCAGCCGACCGGATGGCTGGCCAGCGCCAGGCTGCGCACGCTTTCCTGGCGCACCAGGTCGGTCTGCAGGATCAGGTCGAGAAAACCCTTTTGCAGCTGATCGCAGAGGTTCAGCGACGTATCCGCCACCAGCTCGATTTCCACCCGGGGGTACAGGTCGGTCATCTGCGCCACCAACGGGCTGAGCCAGGTGTGGATCACCGTGTCCATCACGCCGATGCGCACCCGGCCGACCTTGCTGGAGCGGGTTTCGATCGACTGCTTCAGCGCCTGCATCGTGTCGAGCATCCGCTCGGCGTATTCCAGCACCTTCAGGCCTTCGGGCGTCAGGCTGACGCCCCGGGAGTCGCGCACGAACAGTTTCACCCCGAGTTCGCCTTCGAGCACCGCGATGCGGCTGGAAATCGAGGCCTGGGTGGTGAACAGCTTGTCGGCGGTCAGGCGAAAGCTCTTCAGGCGGGCGACCCAGACAAAGGTCTCGAGAAACTTCAGGTTCATGGGATCAAATTTTTCTTATGGCTAGGGCGGGTTTTTATTCGTTGGACGCAGCAGGGCGGTGCGCCCAAGAATCGGCGCATGCGGTTCCCACGATAGGCGTCGTCGGGACTACGAACAAGACCAATAAAAGCCTGCGGAGACTTGCCATGAGTGCGCCCGACACCCTCGATCACCCCAAGACGGCGGCCCGCCCCGGCCCCTTCGACTGGTACCGCAACATCAACAAGCAAGAGCGTCGCACCTTCTGGAGCTGCAAGATCGGCTACGGCCTCGACGGCATGGACACCCAGATGCTCAGCTTCGTGGTGCCGACCCTGATCGCGATGTGGGGCATCACCACGGGCCAGGCCGGGCTGATCCACACCAGTACCCTGATCGCGTCGGCCATCGGCGGGTGGGTGGCGGGGATCCTCTCCGACCGCATCGGCCGCGTGCGCACCCTCCAGCTGACGGTGCTGTGGTTCGCGTTCTTCACCTTCCTCTGCGGCTTCGCCCAGAACTACGAGCAACTGCTGATCGCCCGCACCTTGATGGGCTTCGGCTTCGGCGGCGAATGGACCGCCGGCGCCGTGCTGATCGGCGAAGTGATCCGCGCCAAGGACCGCGGCAAGGCGGTGGGCATGGTGCAGTCGGGCTGGGCCTTGGGCTGGGGGCTGACCGCGATCCTGTATGCGCTGCTGTACTCGGTGCTGCCGGCCGAAGACGCCTGGCGGGCGCTGTTCATCCTCGGCATCGTGCCGGCGGTGTTCGTGGTGTTCGTCCGCCGCCTGGTGAAGGATCCGGAGATCTACCGCGAAGCCAAGGCCGCGCAAACCCCGCAGAACCCGTCCAGGTTCTATGAGATCTTCGCCCCCGGCATGCTCTTCACCACGCTGCGCGCCTCGCTGCTGACCACCGGTGCGCTCGGCGGCTACTACGCGATCACCTCTTGGCTGCCGACCTTCCTGAAGAACGAGCGCGGCCTGAGCGTGCTCGGCACCGGCGGATACCTGGCGATGGTGATCGTCGGTTCCTATGCCGGCTATGTGATCAGCGCCTATCTGACCGACCTGCTGGGGCGCAAGAAGAACTTCATCCTGTTTGCGGTGGGTTCGTTCACCATCGTGCTGCTCTACACGCAGATGCCGGTCAGCAATGGCGTGATGCTGTGGCTGGGCTTTCCGTTGGGCTTCTTCGCCTCGGGGATCTTCAGCGGCATGGGCGCATTCCTCACCGAGCTGTTCCCGACCCGCATCCGCGGCTCCGGCCAGGGCTTCTGCTACAACGTCGGCCGGGCGCTGGCGGCGCTGTTTCCTTTGCTGATCGGCCTGCTCAGCCAGAAGGTGCCGCTGAGCCTGGGCATCGGCGCCTTCGCGGCGGTGTCCTATGGCGTGGTGATTCTCGCGGCGCTGAGCCTGCCGGAAACCCGCGGCAAGCAACTGGACGCACAGTAACTGATAACCTGCGGGGCGCTGCCTGACGGCAAGCGTCCCACGGCAGAAAAAGATCAAAGCTACAGGAGTGTTCACCGTGAACCGCCTGCTATTGAATTGCGACATCGGCGAGAGTTTCGGCAGCTGGACCATGGGGCTGGACGCCGAAGTGATGCCCTTCATCGACTGCGCCAACATCGCCTGCGGTTTCCACGCCGGCGATCCGGGCATCATGCGCAAGACCGTGAGCCTGGCCCTGAGCCACGGGGTGAAGGTCGGCGCGCACCCGGCCTATCAGGACCTGGTGGGGTTCGGCCGGCGTTCCATGGCCTACAGCGCCCAGGAACTGCAAGACATCCTGCATTACCAGATCGGCGCCCTCGACGGCATCTGCCGCGCCCAGGGCGGGCGGGTGAGCTACGTCAAACCCCATGGCGCGATGTACAACGACATGATGGCCAACCCGGCCCAGCTGCGGGCGGTGATCCAGGCCGTGGCGGCGTACGACCGTGCGCTGCCGCTGATGCTGATGGCCACCCGTGACAACTCGGCGGCGCAGCAGTTGGGTGACGAGTACGGCGTGACGCTCTGGTTCGAAGCCTTCGCCGACCGCGCCTACGACAACGCCGGGCGGCTGGTGTCGCGCCAGTTGCCCGGCGCGGTGCATCACGATCCTGAAACGGTGGTGCGGCAGGCGCTGACCATCGCCCGCGGCGAGTCCCTCGTCGCCAGCGACGGCTCGGATCTGCTCCTGCACGCCGACACCCTGTGCGTGCACGGCGACAACGCCGCTTCCGTGGCCGCCGTGCAGCGCATCCGCCAGGCCTTGGACGAGCAGGGCGCGTCATGAACCCACGGGTGGAAGTGGTGGCGCTGGATTGCCTGATGGTGCGCCTGTTCGATGAGATCGCCGAGGCCAACATGCCGTGGATGCTGGCCGCCGGCGAGCGGTTGCGCGCAGTGTTCGGTGATTGCCTGATTGATCTGGTGCCGTCCTACACGACGCTGATGGTGCATTACGACCTGACGGCCCTGAACCCGGCCCAGGCGCGGGAGCGGATCGCCGAAGCCCTGACCGGGCTGTCGCCGAACACGGGGTCCGCGGGCCGCTGCCATGTGCTGCCGGTCTGGTACGACCTGAGCGTCGGGCCGGAGCTGAGCTTGCTGTCCCGGCGCAGCGGGTTGACGGTGCAGGAGGTGATCCGCCGCCACAGCGCACGGGAATATCAGGTGTTCGCCCTCGGTTTCGCCCCGGGCTTCGCCTTCATGGGGCTGGTGGAAGAGGCGCTGGCGGCGCCGCGGCTGGACACCCCGCGCAAGAAGGTCGCCGCCGGCAGCGTCGGTATCGCCGAGCGCCAGACCGCAGCGTATCCGGCGGTGTCCCCCGGCGGCTGGAACCTGATCGGCCGTACCCCGGCCAGGCTGTTCGACCGCGACCGAGACGGCTACAGCCTGATGCAGCCCGGCGACACCGTGCGGTTCGAGGCGGTGAGCCATGCCGAGTTCATCCGCCTCGGCGGTGACGACACGCCACTGGAGGCCCTGGCATGAGCCGATTGTTGATCGAAGCAAGCACACCGCTGTGCCAGTTGCAGGATGCGGGGCGGTTCGGCGTGCGCCATCTGGGCGTGACCCAGGGCGGCGCGGCGGACTGGCGCTCGATGGCCTGGGCCAACTGGCTGCTGGGCAACGGGCTTGACCGGCCGGTGATCGAGATCACCCTCGGCGGCTTTGCCGTAGTGGCGCAGCACGACTGCGTGCTGGCGCTGGCCGGGGCCGACCTCGGCGCCCGTATCGACGGCGAGCCGCTGCTGCCTTGGCGCAGCTTCACCTTGCGTCGGGGGCAGACGCTGCAGTTCACCCAGCCGCTGAGCGGCGCCCGCGCCTATCTGGCGGCGCCCGGCGGTTTTGCGGCGGCGCAGGTGCTGGGCAGTTGCTCGACGGTGGTGCGCGAAGAACTGGGCGGCCTCGAGGGCAGGGGATTGCCGTTGGCCAAAGGCGCGTTGCTGGACTGTGACGATGCGACTTTGCCGGTGCGTGAAGTGCCGCTTGAGCATCGGCCGGACCTGGCCCTGAAGGCACCGCTGGACCTGGTGCTGGGCGCGCAGATCGGCGAATTCAGCGGGCAGAGCCTGTTCGATGCGTTCAACCGTGCCTGGACGCTCGACAGCCGGGCCGACCGCATGGGCATCCGCCTGCTGGGCACGCCGTTGCAGTACCAGGGCCGGCCGATGATTTCCGAAGGCATTCCCTTGGGCGCGGTGCAGGTGCCGCCGGACGGCCAGCCGATCGTGCTGCTCAATGACCGGCAGACCATCGGCGGTTACCCGCGGCTGGGCGCGTTGACGCCGTTGGCGCTGGCGCGCCTGGCGCAATGCTTGCCGGGGGCGCAGGTGCGGTTGCGGCCGGTGGTGCAGGACACCGCGCACCGTGAGCAGGTCGAGTATCTGCGGCGCTTCGTCGAACGCTGAGGGCTTTGTCGGCAGGTGCCGTTGGCGGGCAACTGTCGCGGCGTCATCACCGACGCCATCGCCAGCAGGCTGGCTCCCACAGGTTTCGTGGCGTACGCAAGGTTCGTGAACGGCCAGAACCTCTGTGGGAGCCAGCCTGCTGGCGATGGTGACCGTCCGGGCGACGAAGGTTATTTGGACAGGAAGCGCATCCCTTCTTCCAGCCCGCGCAACGTCAGCGGATACATCTGATCCTCGATCAGGTCGCGCACGATGTTGGTCGAGGAGGTGTAGCCCCAGGTGTCTTTTGGATAAGGGTTGATCCAGATGAGCTTCTTGTACTTCTCCATGAAGCGCTGCATCCACACGTAGCCCGGCTCTTCGTTCCAGTGCTCGACGCTGCCGCCGGCCTGGGTGATCTCGTAGGGCGCCATGGCGGCGTCGCCGATGAAGATCACCTTGTAGTCGGCGCCGTACTTGTGCAGCAGGTCCATGGTCGAAGTGCGCTCGGAGGTGCGGCGCATGTTGTTCTTCCACACCGACTCATAGATGAAGTTGTGGAAGTAGAAGTACTCCAGGTGCTTGAACTCGGTCTTGCAGGCCGAGAACAGTTCCTCGCAGATCTTCACATGGGCGTCCATCGAGCCGCCGATGTCGAACAGCAGCAACAGCTTGACCGTGTTGCGCCGCTCCGGACGCATCTGGATGTTCAGCAGGCCGGCGTCGCGGGCGGTGTGGTCGATGGTGCCGTCGATGTCCAGCTCTTCCGCCGCGCCCTGGCGGGCGAACTTGCGCAGGCGGCGCAGGGCGACCTTGATGTTGCGGGTGCCCAGCTCCACGGAGTCGTCAAGGTTCTTGTACTCGCGCTGATCCCAGACCTTCACGGCCTTGCCCTGGCGCTTGCCGGCGTCGCCGACCCGGATGCCCTCGGGGTTGAAGCCGCCGGAGCCGAACGGGCTGGTGCCGCCGGTGCCGATCCACTTGTTGCCGCCGGCGTGGCGTTCCTTCTGTTCTTCCAGGCGTTTCTTGAACTCTTCGATCAGCTTGTCCAGGCCCCCGAGGGACTGGATCTGCGCGCGCTCCTCGTCGGTCAGCGAGCGTTCGAATTCCTTGCGCAGCCAGTCTTCGGGAATCAGCGCCTGGAGGTGGTCGTCGAGCTTCTCCAGGCCGTTGAAGTAGGCGCCGAACGCGCGGTCGAACTTGTCGAAATGGCGCTCGTCCTTCACCAGGATCGCCCGGGACAGGAAGTAGAACTCGTCCATGTCGGCGAAGGTCACGCGCTGCTTCAGCGCGTTGATCAGGTCCAGCAGCTCGCGCACCGACACCGGCACCTTGGCTGCGCGCATTTCGTTGAACAGGTTGAGCAGCATGGCGTCAGCCTCTTAGCGGGTGCCGCGACGGCTCATGAAGGCCAGTCGCTCAAGCAGTTGCACGTCCTGCTCGTTCTTGACCAGGGCGCCGGCCAGCGGCGGGATGGCCTTGGTCGGATCGCGCTCGCGCAGCACCGCTTCGCCGATGTTGTCGGCCATCAGCAGCTTGAGCCAGTCGACCAGTTCGGAGGTCGAGGGCTTCTTCTTCAGGCCCGGCACCTTGCGTACGTCGAAGAACACGTCCAGCGCTTCGCTGACCAGGTCCTTCTTGATGTCCGGGTAGTGCACGTCGACGATCTTCTGCAGGGTGGTGCGGTCGGGGAAGGCGATGTAGTGGAAGAAGCAGCGGCGCAGGAAGGCGTCCGGCAGCTCTTTCTCGTTGTTGGAGGTAATGATGATGATCGGGCGCTTCTTGGCCTTGATGGTCTCGTCGATCTCGTAGACGTAGAACTCCATCTTGTCGAGTTCCTGCAACAGGTCGTTGGGGAACTCGATGTCGGCCTTGTCGATCTCGTCGATCAGCAGGATCACCCGCTCCTCGGACTCGAAGGCTTCCCACAGCTTGCCCTTCTTCAGGTAGTTGCGCACGTCGTGCACCTTGTCCACGCCCAACTGCGAGTCGCGCAGGCGGCTGACCGCGTCGTACTCGTACAGGCCCTGGTGGGCCTTGGTGGTGGACTTGATGTGCCAGGTGATCAGCTTGGCGCCGAACGACTCGGCCAGTTGCTCGGCGAGCATGGTCTTGCCGGTGCCCGGTTCGCCCTTGACCAGCAGCGGCCGCTCCAGGGTGATGGCGGCGTTGACCGCCAGCTTCAGGTCATCGGTGGCGACGTAGGCCTGGGTGCCTTCGAACTTCATCTGCTAATCCTCGAACGGTGACGCCGGCCTGAACGGGCAGGGCGGGGACAAAAAAACGGATGGCCCGACTATAACGCGCAGCCCCGCCGACTGTGAACGCAGACGGCGTATTCAGTCTCTGAATGGGGCGTCACATGTTGACTCGGTTTCGGCCGATGGATGGCATCGGCGACGGTTGCTTGGCCGGTCTGCCTTTGTGGCGAGGGAGCTTGCTCCCGCTGGCTGCGCAGCGGCCCCGTCAGTCGCCCGCATCGGGTTTCGGCCGTTCATACCGGGCATTGAACGCCTGGATGAAGCCGTTGCGCAGGATCTGCAGAAACGCCTCGAACGCACTGATGTCCTGGCGGTGGACGCTGCCGTTGAGTTCGACGCGGGTGGCGAACTGGTTCTTGCCCTGGTTTTTCAGCACGGTTTCGGTGCCGCCGACCAGCGCTTCCCAGATCGAGCGGAACAGGCCCTTGTTCTTGTCTTCCACGTCCTGCTGCCAATTGAACACGTCGACATCGCGCAGCAGCGGCTTGATGTAGCCGCTGAGCCGGGCCTTCTCGGCCCGGGCCTCGATCACCACGTCGCCGTGGCCGGCGTTGAAGTCGAACTTGCCGTAGGCCGAGGCGAAGTCGTTCAGGCGCCTGAGTTCGATGTCCCGGGCGCGAAGGCGGAACTCGAAGTCTTCGAAGTTGCTCAACGGATCGAACGTGGCCAGGGTTTCCAGCGGTGCGTGGCCCAGCAGCAGGGCCTTGCCGTCCAGGCGGGCGTCGCGCTTGCCTTGGGTGTCCGCCACGTTGGTCAGGTTGCGCACGATGGCCTGGACGTGGGTGGCGCTCATGTCGACCGGTGGCTTGGAGTTGAAATTGCGAAAGCGGATGCGTCCGTCGTCGATCTGCACTTCGTCGAGGGTGATCGGCAGCAGCTTGCCCAGTTGGGCGCGCCAGTCGGTGCCCTGGCCGGTCTGGGAATTCTGCTTGTTGGCCCCGCCATCGACGAAGTTCACTTCGGGTTTGACGAATTTGACCCGTGCCACCACCGCATGGTCGTGCCACAGCGAACGCCAGCTGACCGACAGGTCGATCAGCGGCGCGTCGACGAACGGCACCGGCACCTTGCCCGTGACCTTGACGATCTTCAGGCCATTGATCTTGTAGGCGCCGCGCCACAGGGCGAGGTCGACGTCGGTGATCCGGCCGCGGTAGTCGCCCATGTCCGCCAGTTTGTCGTTCAGGTAGTCGCGCACCAGCCAAGGCAGGGCGACGTGCAGGGCGACCAGCAGCGCCACGACGGTGGCGAACGTCCACAGGGGCCAGCGGTAGCGACGTTTCATGACGGCATTTTCCGCAGGGTTTAAAGCGATTGACTGCTGCCCGCCGCAGTCGTTCGACCGGGTCGGGACGGGCTGGACTGGCCGCCGCAACAGGCTTACCTTGGACGGCTGAATCCAACGCTGTCGTAAGGACCCAGCCATGAGCCGCATTTTCGCTGACAACGCCCATTCCATCGGCAACACGCCGCTGGTGCAGATCAACCGGATCGCCCCGCGCGGCGTGACCATCCTGGCCAAGATCGAAGGTCGCAACCCGGGCTACTCGGTCAAGTGCCGGATCGGCGCGAACATGATCTGGGACGCCGAAAGCAGCGGCCGCCTCAAGCCGGGCATGACCATCATCGAGCCGACTTCGGGCAATACGGGCATCGGCTTGGCGTTCGTGGCGGCGGCCCGCGGCTACAAGCTGATGCTGACCATGCCGGCCTCGATGAGCATCGAGCGACGCAAGGTGCTCAAGGCCCTGGGCGCGGAGCTGGTGCTCACCGAGCCGGCCAAGGGCATGAAAGGCGCCATCGAGAAAGCCACCGAAATCGCCGCCAGCGATGCCGGCCGATATTTCATGCCGGCCCAGTTCGACAACCCGGCCAACCCTGCGATCCACGAGAAGACCACCGGTCCGGAAATCTGGAACGACACCGACGGCGCCATCGACGTGTTGGTGGCGGGAGTGGGCACCGGCGGAACCATCACCGGTGTCTCGCGGTATATCAAGAACACCCAGGGCAAACCGATCCTGTCGGTGGCGGTGGAACCGGTGGCGTCCCCGGTCATCACCCAGGCGCTGGCCGGTGAAGAGATCAAGCCCAGCCCCCACAAGATCCAAGGCATCGGCGCCGGTTTCGTGCCCAAGAACCTGGACCTGACGATGGTCGACCGGGTCGAGCAGGTCACCGATGAAGAGTCCAAGGCCATGGCCCTGCGGCTGATGCAGGAAGAGGGCATCTTGTGCGGGATTTCCTGCGGTGCAGCGATGGCGGTGGCGGTGCGGTTGGCCGAGACCCCGGAAATGCAGGGCAAGACCCTCGTCGTGGTGCTGCCGGACTCCGGTGAGCGTTACCTGTCGAGCATGTTGTTCAGCGATCTGTTCACCGATCAGGAGAACCAGCAGTAAGGGCAAGGATTGACTCACGTCAGCCGGGGTTCAGGACACGTGTGTTAAGAAGTGCTTTGTTGCGCAACCCTTAACACTGAATCTTGGCCCGGCGGGTTTTTCCCGGCGCCGGGAGTGTTTATCATGGCCGGCCGCCATGTCGGGCAGATGACATTGCGGAGCGTTGTCTTTTTTCAAGGAGTTGTTGATGACTTTTCCATTGGCCGCCAAGGTGTCGGTGCTGTTGCTGTTCGTGGGCAGCATTCTCTTCGTGCATCTGCGCGGCAAGGCGCGCCTGCCGGTGCTGCGTCAGTTCGTCAACCACTCGGCGCTGTTCGCCCCGTACAACACGCTGATGTACCTGTTCTCGGGCGTGCCGTCCCGGCCGTACCTGGACCGCAGCAAGTTCCCTGAGCTGGACGTGCTGCGCGACAACTGGGAAACCATCCGCGACGAGGCCATGCACCTGTTCGACGAGGGCTACATCCGCGCCGCCGAAAAGAACAACGACGCCGGTTTCGGCTCGTTCTTCAAGAAGGGCTGGAAGCGTTTCTACCTCAAGTGGTACGACAAGCCGCTGCCGTCCGCCGAGGCCCTGTGCCCCAAGACCGTGGCGCTGGTCAGTGCGATCCCCAACGTCAAGGGCGCGATGTTCGCGCTGTTGCCGGGCGGCAGCCACTTGAACCCGCACCGCGATCCGTTCGCCGGCTCCCTGCGCTACCACCTCGGCCTGTCGACGCCCAATTCCGACGATTGCCGGATCTTCGTCGACGGCCAGGTCTACGCCTGGCGCGACGGTGAGGACGTGATGTTCGACGAGACCTACGTGCACTGGGTCAAGAACGAAACCGACAAGACCCGCGTCATCCTGTTCTGCGACATCGAGCGTCCGCTGAGCAACCGCCTGATGACCCGCATCAACCGCTTCATCAGCGCCTGGCTGGGCCGGGCCACGGCCCCCCAGAACCTGGACGACGAACGCGTCGGCGGCATCAACCAGGCCTACGCCTGGAGCAAAAGCTTCAGCGACAGGTTCAGCGGCGCGGTCAAGCAATGGAAACGCCGCCACCCCAAGGCCTACCGCGTGATGCGGCCGGTGCTGGCGGTGGTGGTGCTGACGTTGCTGGGGTATTGGCTGTTTGGGTGATACCCGGCGGGAAACGAAAAAGCCGCTCCCGATGAGCGGCTTTTTCATGCCCGTGAATCCGGGGCGACGTGCGCGGCGTTCGATCGTCGCGCCCAATCGTTGCATTCTGTGTCACCGGCTGGTTATAGTCGGCCCTCGTGAGCTTCAGGCTCACCCCTCCAATCTGCAAAGAAGATCAGTCCAGATGCCTGCATCCCCAGTCAACGCGGTAGTCGATCCGGCGGTCAACGCTGGCGTCGTGCCGTGCGGGAACCGGCAGCCTGTGCAGATCAGTCATTACCCTCCACCACCTGTCAGTGGCACGCCGGTGCGCGCAGTCGCACCGCCACCGGGCGTCGGGGTTTCGGGCTGATCGGCGTTTTCCGCCGTCCCCCGTGCCCGCCCGGAAAAACCTACTGAATTTCAGCTTCGGCTGAGTTGGCTATTTGCCTGACTACAGGTGGCATGCATGTTTGTCCTTTCGAAAAAATCCGCGCTCGCGGCGGCGTCCACGAGCCTGTTCGTCCTGCTGTGGAGCAGCGGGGCGATCTTCTCCAAATGGGGCCTGGCCCACGCGTCGCCCTTTGCCTTTCTCCTGCTGCGTTTTGTGATCGCCCTGTGCGGGCTGGTGCTGCTGGTGCCGTTGCTCAAGCTGAAGCTGCCTGCCGGCGGCAGGCCGATGCTGTATGCGCTGGCCACCGGCGTGGTGTTGCTGGGAGCCTATCAGATCTTCTATCTGCTGGCCCTGGACCGCAAAGTCACGCCGGGGGTGATGGCGACCGTCATGGGCGTGCAGCCGATCCTGACGGTGGCGATCATGGAGCGTCAGCGTTCGGCTTCGCGGCTGTTCGGCCTGGCGCTGGGGCTGGCGGGGCTGGTGATGGTGGTCTACCAGGGCATCGGCCTGGCCGGGATGTCATGGGCCGGCATGCTGTTCGGCCTGCTGGCGTTGGCGAGCATGACGTTCGGCTCGATCATGCAGAAGCGCATCACCGACAACCCGCTCGGCACGCTGCCGGTGCAGTACCTGGCCGGATTGCTGCTGTGCGGGGTGTTCGTGCCGTTCCAGCCGTTCCATTTCGAGCGCACGGCGGGGTTCATCGTGCCGGTGCTGTGGATGGGGCTGGTGGTGTCGGTGCTGGCGACGCTGTTGCTGTACCGGCTGATCGCCCGGGGCAATCTGGTTAACGTCACCAGCCTGTTCTATCTGGTGCCGGCGGTCACGGCGGTGATGGATTACCTGATCTTCGGCAATCGCCTGGCGATGCTGAGCGTGCTGGGGATGGCGTTGATCATCGTCGGCCTGGTGTTCGTGTTCCGTAAGGCCTGACGGCGGTCATCGCCGGCGGGTCGGCATTCACAGGAATGCCTTGTGGGAGCCGGCCTGGCGGCGATGTCGTCGGTGCCGGCCTCATCGCTTGCAGGCAAGCTCCTACAGGGCTTTGCGGCCTGCCTGCCGGCGATGACTGTTTCAGTGACGCTGCCGGCCTAGCGTGCCGGCGCTTCGGCAGGTTTGGCCACCGCCGGCTTCAGCACCAGCCACAACGCCAGCGCAATCAACACCCCGCCATACAGATGCGCCAACGACAGCGGCTCATCCAGGAACAACGCCCCCCACAGCACGCCGAACGGCGGAATCATGAAGGTCACGGTCATCGACTTGACCGGGCCGATCGAACTCAGCAAACGGAAATAGAGAATGTAGGCGAAGGCGGTGCACGCCAAGCCCAGGCCCAGCAGCGACAGCCACACGTTCCAGCCGCCCCAGCTCGCCGGCGGTTGGGTGAGGGCGCTGTAGCCGAACAGCGGCAGCAGGAACAGCGTGGCGCCGAGCATGCTGCCCAGTGCCGACAGGCGGCTGTCGAGCCCGCCGGCCTGGTCCAGCCAGCGCCGCGCCAGGAACCCGGCAAAGCCGTAGCAGGTGGTGGCCAGCAGGCAGGCGAGGGCGCCCATCAGCAGCGGCAGGTCGAACGCTACCGGGCCTGCGCGGGTGAGCACGCCGACGCCGAGCAGGCCGAGAAACACGCCGCCGAGCTTGGCCGCCGTGAGTCTTTCGCTGAAGAACAGCCCGCCGATCAGCACGCCCATCAGCGGCGTGGTGGCGTTGAAGATCGCCGAGTACCCGGCCGGCAGCACCTGGGCGGCCACCGAGTACAGCGTGGCCGGGATCCCGGAGTTGATCAGGCCCAGCAGCATCACGGTCTTCAGCTTTCCCTTGAAGTCCCAGCTGATGCGCATCAGACCGAGGATCACCAGCAGCCCGACGGCGGCGATCGAGACCCGGAAGAACGCCGTGGGAACCGTGCCGATCACCGGCGCGATGATGCGCATGAACAGAAAGCTGGCGCCCCAGATGGCCGCCAGCGACAGTAACCGGAAAATATCGACGGGGCTCACGGGGCACCTCCTGCTGCAAAGGGACGAGAGTGTTGCCGACGGCCCCGGCGATGGCAACCGCTGTTCGGGCATTTAATTCCTGTCGGCGGCGCGCAGGGCGGACCGTCCGCGGATTTGGCGCAAATTGCGCTTCTCCTGCGCAGGCTTCCGTGGCTAAGCTCAGGCTTTGGAGCACAGATCCTTAATTCCCGCAGAGGTCTCATCTATGCCGCAGCAATGGCCCGCCACCGATATCGCCCGCCTGATCCTCGATGGCTTCGACGATTACCGCGAGCATTTCCGCCGGATCACCGACGGTGCGCGGGAGCGCTTCGAACAGGCGCGCTGGCAGGAGACGCAGACCGCCTCGGCCGCGCGGATCAACCTGTACGAAGAGAAGGTGGGCGAGACCGTGGCGCGCCTGCGCGAGCACTTTCAGGAACCGGTGTTGATGGACGTCAGTTGCTGGCCGCTGGTCAAGAGCGCCTACATCGGCATCATCGACCTGCGCTTCGACGATGAGCTGTCCGAGACCTGGTACAACTCGATCTTCTGCGGGCTGTTCAGCCATGACCTGATCAGCGACGGCTGCATGTTCATCCACACCACCCGGCCGAGCCTGCGCCGTGCCCGGGCCGCGCAGACGCGCATCTACCGGCCCGAGGGGCAACTGTCGGGCATGCTCGCCAGCATCTTCGCCGACTACCGCTTCAGCGAAGACTACGCCGACCTGCCCCGGGACCTGCAGCGCCTCGAAGCGCAACTGCGGGACAACCTGCCGGACTGGGTGTGCAAGGATCCGGAGCTGAGCGTCGAGCTGTTCTCCTCGGTGCTGTACCGCAACAAGGGCGCGTACCTGGTGGGGCGCCTCTACACCAACGACGACCAGTGGCCGCTGGTGATTCCGTTGCTGCACCGCGAAGGGCGGGGGATCCAGATCGACGCGCTGATCACCGATGAGGCGGAAGTGTCGATCATCTTTTCCTTCACCCGTTCGTACTTCATGGTCGATGTGGCGGTGCCGGCGGAATTCATCGGCTTTCTGCGGCGCATCCTGCCGGGCAAGCACATCGCCGAGCTGTACACCTCCATCGGTTTCTACAAGCACGGCAAGTCGGAGTTCTACCGCGCGCTGATCAACCACCTGGCCAACACCGACGACCGCTTCATCATGGCGCCGGGGGTGCGCGGCATGGTCATGAGCGTATTCACCCTGCCGGGTTTCAACACGGTGTTCAAGATCATCAAGGACCGTTTCTCGCCGTCGAAGAACGTCGATCGCGCCACGGTGATCGAAAAGTACCGGCTGGTAAAAAGCGTCGACCGCGTGGGGCGCATGGCCGATACCCAGGAGTTCGCCGATTTCCGTTTCCCCGTGAGCAAGTTCGACCCGGCGTGCCTTGAGGAACTGCTGGAGGTGGCGCCCTCGACCGTGTCGCTCGAAGGCGAGACCGTGCTGATCCGCCACTGCTGGACCGAGCGCCGGATGACCCCGCTCAACCTCTACCTGGACAACGCCAACGAAGCCCAGGTGCGCGAGGCGCTGGAGGACTACGGCCTGGCGATCAAGCAACTGGCGGCGGCCAACATCTTTCCCGGCGACATGCTGCTGAAGAACTTCGGCGTCACCCGCCATGGCCGGGTGGTGTTCTACGACTACGACGAGATCTGCTTCCTCACCGAGGCCAACTTCCGCCATATCCCGCCGCCGCGCACCCCGGAGGACGAAATGGCCTCCGAGCCGTGGTACTCGATCGGGCCGCTGGACGTGTTCCCCGAGGAATTCCCGCCGTTCCTGTTCGCCGACGCCGGCCAGCGCAAGCTGTTCGACCAGTTGCACGGCGAGCTGTACAACGCCGACTACTGGAAGGGACTGCAGGAAGCGATCCGGGCGGGGAAGGTGATCGATGTGTTCCCGTACCGGCGCAAGGGGCTGGACAACGAGTGAAGGTTGCCGACGCCATCGCGGGCCTGCTCCCACAGGAACTGCACTGCTCCTGAACTGCGGTGCCTGGACTGACGCCATCGCCAGCAGGCTGGCTCCCACAGGTTTTGTCCGCGAAATGGACGCACGCCGCTTTGCGTTGTGCGCCCCTGCCATCATTTATGTCGCCAAATCTGCGACAATCGCCCCCTTGCGCCACCAGACCACCGAATTGCGTACCCGATGACCGACGAATCGCCCTCCATCGACAAACTGCTGAAGAACCTCGACCACGCCATGCTCGCCGACCGCCACCGGTTGCGCCGGCAGTTGCTTGAGCAGCGCAAGAAACCCGACCAAGCCAAGCTGGCCCAGTGGGTCGCGCGCATGCAGGCGTCCTGCGACCAGGTGCTGGCGCGCAAGGCCAGCGTGCCGGCGATCCGCTACGACGACAGCCTGCCCATCGCCGCCAAGCGTGACGAGATCAAGAAGGCGCTGGAGCAGCACCAGGTGCTGATCATCGCCGGCGAGACCGGCTCGGGCAAAACCACCCAGTTGCCGAAGATCTGCCTGGAGATCGGCCGTGGCCGGCACGGCCTGATCGGCCACACCCAGCCCCGCCGGATCGCCGCGCGCAGCGTCGCCAGCCGAGTCGCCGAGGAGCTCGGCACGCCGCTGGGCGCGCTGGTCGGCTATCAGGTTCGGTTCGAGGACCAGAGCGATTCCAGCACCCTGATCAAACTGATGACCGACGGCATCCTGCTGGCGGAGACCCAGAACGACCGTTACCTGGAACGCTACGACACGATCATCGTCGACGAGGCCCACGAACGCAGCCTCAACATCGATTTCCTGCTGGGCTACCTGAAGACCCTGCTGCCGCGCCGTCCGGACCTGAAGGTCATCATCACGTCGGCGACCATCGACCTGGAGCGTTTCTCCAAGCACTTCGACGATGCGCCGATCGTGGAAGTCTCCGGGCGCACGTTCCCGGTGGAGACCTGGTACCGCCCGCTGACCCTGGAGCAGGACGAAGAGGGCAACCGGGTCGAAGACGACTTGACCGTGGATCAGGCGATCCTCGCCACCCTCGACGAAATCGCCGCCTACGAGCGCAGCGAGCGGCGCAGTCCCGGCGATGTGCTGGTGTTCCTGCCGGGCGAGCGGGAGATCCGTGACGCCGCTGAAATGCTGCGCAAGGCCCAGCTCAAGCACACCGAAATCCTGCCCCTTTATGCGCGCCTGTCGCCGGCCGAGCAGCAGCGGATCTTCCAGTCCCATCCGGGCCGGCGTGTGGTGCTGGCGACCAACGTCGCCGAAACCTCGCTGACCGTGCCGGGCATCCGTTACGTGATCGACAGCGGCACCGCGCGCATCAGCCGCTACAGCTACCGCGCCAAAGTGCAGCGCCTGCCCGTCGAAGCGGTCTCCCAGGCCAGCGCCAACCAGCGCAAGGGCCGTTGCGGACGGGTCGAGCCGGGCATTTGCGTGCGTCTGTACAGCGAAGAGGATTTCCTCGGCCGGCCGGAATTCACCGACCCCGAGATCCTGCGCACCAACCTGGCGGCGGTGATTCTGCAGATGCTCCATCTGCGCCTCGGCGACATCACCGCGTTCCCGTTCATCGAGCCGCCGGACGGCAAGGCGATCAGCGACGGCTTCAACCTGCTGCAAGAACTGTCGGCGGTGGACCGCAACAATCAGCTGACCCCCGTCGGCCGCCAGCTGGCGCGCCTGCCGGTGGATCCGCGCATGGGCCGCATGCTGCTGGAAGCGGCGCGCCTGGGCAGCCTTCAGGAAGTGCTGATCGTGGCCAGCGCCATGTCGGTGCAGGATCCGCGCGAACGTCCGCCGGAGCGCCAGCAGGCCGCCGACCAGGCCCACGCGCAGTGGAAGGACGCCGATTCGGACTTCGCCGCGCTGGTCAACCTGTGGCGCGGCTTCGAGGAGCAGCGCCAGGCGCTGACCGCGAGCCCGCTGCGCAACTGGTGCCGCAAGAACTTCCTCAATTACCTGCGCCTGCGCGAATGGCGCGACGCCCATCGGCAACTGAGCCTGATCTGCCGCGACCTCCAGCTGAGCCTGAACAAGGAGCCGGCGGACTTCGCCAAGTTCCACAAAGCGGTGCTGGTGGGCCTGCTCAGCCAGATCGGCCAGAAGACCGAAGAGGGCGATTACCTCGGCGCCCGGCAGCGGCGGTTCTGGATTCACCCGTCGTCCGGGATCGGCAAGAAGCGTCCGCAGTGGGTGATGGCCGCCGAACTGGTGGAGACCACCAAGCTCTACGCGCGCATGGTCGCCAAGATCGACGCCGACTGGATCGAGCCGCTGGCCGGGCACCTGATCAAGAAGAACCACTTCGAACCGCACTGGGAGAAGAAGCGCGGCCAGGTGATCGCGTTCGAGCAGATCACCCTGTTCGGCCTGATCGTGGTCGGCCGCCGCCCGGTGCATTACGGCCCGGTGGATCCGGTGGTCTCGCGGGAGCTGTTCATCCGCGAAGGGCTGGTGCGCGGCGAGATCCAGTCCCGGGCCAAGTGCCTGACGGCGAACAAGCAGTTGCTGGAGCAGCTCGACGAACTGGAGGCCAAGGCCCGGCGCCGCGACATCCTGGCCGACGAAGAGACCCTGTACGCCTTCTACGACGCACGGCTGCCGGCGGAGATCCACCAGACCGCCACGTTCGACAGCTGGTACCGGGTCAACAGCCAGAAGGATCCGCAGCTGCTGATCATGCGCGAAGAGGACGTGCTGGCCCGCGAGGCCAGCGAAGTCACCGCGCGGGACTACCCGGACACCCTGCACATCGGCGACCTGGAACTGGCGCTCAGTTACCACTTCGAACCTAACCATCCCCGCGACGGCGTGACCCTGCGGGTGCCGGCGCCGCTGTTGCCGATGCTGCCGCCGGAGCGTCTGGAATGGCTGGTGCCGGGGCTGATCGAAGCCAAGTGCATCGCGCTGGTGCGCAACCTGCCCAAGGCCCTGCGCAAGAACTTCGTGCCGGTGCCGGACTTCGTCAGGGCGGCGTTGCAGCGCATGACGTTCGCCGAGGGTTCGTTGCCCCAGGCCCTGGGCCGCGAACTGCTGCGCATGACCGGTGCGCGGGTCAGCGACGAAGCCTGGGCCGAAGCCGAGCAGCAGGTCGAAGGGCATCTGCGGATGAACCTGGAAATCGTCGACGGGCAGGGCAAGTTCCTCGGCGAAGGACGCGACCTGGCCGAGCTCACCGCGCGTTTCGCCGAAGCCAGCCAGGCGGCGCTCGCCGTGCCGCAGAGTGCCAAGAGCCAGCAGCCGGTGGAGGCCAAGGTCTTTGCGCCGGTGGCGGAAAAGACCCAGCAGAAGATCGCCGGGCTGTCGATGACGGTGTATCCGGCGCTGGTGGAAGAGGGCGGCACGGTCAAGGAAGGGCGTTTCTCGACGCCGGCCGAAGCCGAGTTCCAGCACCGCCGCGCGTTGCAGCGGCTGTTGCTGCAACAGTTGGCCGAGCCGGCCAAGTTCCTGCGCGGCAAGTTGCCGGGGCTGACCGAACTGGGCCTGCTGTACCGCGAACTGGGGCGGGTGGAGGCGCTGGTCGAAGACATTCTGTTGGCCAGCCTCGACAGCTGCATCCTCGACGGCGAAGACCCGCTGCCCCGGGACGGCGCCGGTCTGGCGGCGCTGGCCGAGCGCAAGCGCGGCGCCTGGACCGAGCATGCCGAACGGGTGGCACGCCTGGTGCTGGAGATCCTCAAGCTGTGGCACGGCCTGCAGAAACGCTTCAAGGGCAAGATCGACCTGGCCCAGGCCGTGGCGCTGAACGACATCAAGCAGCAGCTCAGCCAGTTGGTGTACCCGGGCTTCGTGCGGGAAACGCCGATGCTGTGGCTCAAGGAGCTGCCGCGCTACCTCAAGGCGGTCGAACAGCGGTTCGAGAAGCTCGGCGCCCAGGTGCAGAAAGACCGGGTGTGGAGCGGCGAGCTGGCCGGCCTCTGGACGCAGTACCAGACCCGCGCCGCCAAGCACGCCCAGGAAGGCAAGCGCGATCCGCAGCTTGAGCTGTACCGCTGGTGGCTGGAGGAATACCGGGTTTCGCTGTTCGCCCAGCAGTTGGGGACGAAGGTGCCGGTCTCCGACAAGCGCCTGAACAAACAGTGGACGCAGGTCGAGGCCTAGCCTTCGGGCGCACGGCTACTGTGCAGGAGCGAGCCTGCTCGCGATGGCGGAGCATCAGGCAACGGATTGATCGATTGTCTGACAGTCCTTCAGCGCGGGCAGGCTCGCTTCCGCAGTCAATCGTCTGTTGTGTGTGGGACAGAGGTCAAAACCTTGGGTTTATGGCACACTTCGCGACCATAAACGCCGGTTTCACGGCCTAGAGCCTCCGGCGCAGGATGCGCTGCGCAATAAAGCGTCACCCGGTTATTGCGTCTACCGGACGGGAATAGACCCTTTGCGTGTTGGCACGTCGGTGCCAGCACTTTCTGCCTGAACAGATCAGAGAAACGACCATGCATAACGTCGTCATCAGCGGCACCGGCCTGTACACCCCGGCCAACAGCATCTCCAACGAAGAACTGGTGAACTCGTTCAACACCTACGTTGCGCAGTTCAACGCCGACAACGCCGATGCCATCGCCCGCGGCGAGATCCAGGCCCTGACCGAATCCAGCGCCGCGTTCATCGAGAAAGCCTCCGGCATCAAGAGCCGCTTCGTCATGGACAAGGAGGGCATCCTCGACCCTGCGCGCATGACGCCGCGCCTGCCGGAGCGTTCCAACGACGAATGGTCGGTGCTCTGCCAGATGGCCACCGCCGCCGCCGAACAGGCCCTGCAGCGCGCCGGCAAGACCGCCGCCGACATCGACGGCGTGATCGTCGCCTGCTCCAACCTGCAGCGCGCCTATCCGGCCATCGCCATCGAAGTCCAGGAAGCGCTGGGCATCCAGGGCTTCGGCTTCGACATGAACGTGGCCTGCTCGTCCGCCACCTTCGGCATCCAGGCCGCCGCCAACAGCGTGCAGCTGGGCCAGGCCCGGGCGATCCTGATGGTCAACCCGGAAGTCTGCACCGGCCACCTGAACTTCCGTGACCGCGACAGCCACTTCATCTTCGGCGACGCCGCCACCGCCGTGGTCATCGAGCGCGCCGACCTTGCGACCTCCAAGCACCAGTTCGACGTGGTCAGCACCAAACTGCTGACCAAGTTCTCCAACAACATCCGCAACAACTTCGGCTTCCTCAACCGCGCGGCGGAAGAGGGCGTCGGCGCCCGCGACAAGCTGTTCGTGCAGGAAGGCCGCAAGGTGTTCAAGGACGTCTGCCCGATGGTGGCCGAGCTGATCGGCGAGCACCTGGAAGAGAACAAGCTCAACGTCGGCGACGTGAAGCGCTTCTGGCTGCACCAGGCCAACCTGAGCATGAACCACCTGATCGTGCGCAAGCTGCTGGGCCGCGAAGCCACCGAAGAAGAGGCGCCGGTGATCCTCGACACCTACGCCAACACCAGCTCCGCCGGTTCCGTGATCGCGTTCCACAAGCACCAGGACGACCTGGCGGCCGGTTCGCTGGCGGTACTGAGTTCGTTCGGTGCCGGCTATTCGATCGGCAGCGTGATTCTGCGCAAGCGTTAAGGGACGTTTCATTTCCTCTTAATCGCGCTGACGTTTCCTACATCCGGATCAGCGCGAGCGCTGTAATTTTCGAAAGTGGCGGCAGGAGAGATCCTGCCGCCATCATTTTCGGAACCGGGACAAGGGGATTGATGGATGGCGGTTGACGACACCCAATTGCTGGCGCGTTTGCTGGCCGGTGAGCAAAAGGCTTTCAAGGAACTGGTCACGACCTACCAGAGCGCCATGCGCGCCGTGGCCTATGCCATCGTCGGCCAGCGTCATGTCGAGGAAGTGGTGCAGGATGCCTGGCTGTCGGTGGTGCGCCATCTGGGCAGTTTCGAAGGCCGCTCCAGCCTCAAGACCTGGCTGCTGACCATCACCGCCAATTCGGCCAAGGGCCGCTACAAGCGCAATCGCCGTGAAGTGCTGCTGGACGACCTGCCGGCGCCGCACGGCACCCTCGATGACGACCGCTTCTCACCGGGCGACGGCCATTGGCGGGTGGCGCCGTTCGCCTGGCACCACGACACCCCCGAGGCCTTGCTGACCGAGAGCGAGCTGCGCGACTGCCTGGAACACACCCTGCAAAGCCTTTCGCAGCTGCAGGGCAGCGTGTTGACGTTGCGCGAGCAGCAGGGACTGGAGCTGGAGGAGATCTGTAATCTTCTGGATATCTCGCTCTCCAATGTCCGCGTGCTGCTGCATCGGGCACGTTTGAAGGTCTTTGCGACCGTGGAACATTTTGAGGAGACCGGAGAATGCTGACCTGCAAGGAGCAAGTGGCGCGATCCAGCGATTATCTCGATGGCCGGCTGAGCTTTCGCGAGAAACTGATGGTGCGTCATCACTTGATGTTCTGCCGCAATTGCCGGCGGTTCATCCGCCAGATGCGGCTGATGCAGGCGACGCTGCGGGCCATGCCGCACAAGCCTGAAGAGGACGTGGACGCGTTGGCCGAGCGCCTGGCGGCGCAACGCCGAAAGGATCGTTCCTGACAAAAAACTGTGGCGAGGGAGTTTGCTCCCTCGCCACAGATAAGTTGAACGGCGACAGTCCGGCGCGGGCGCTGCGAACGGATGATGGGGGATCGCCCCGTCCGCGCCGGACTGAAGTCGGTCAGCCGTCTTAGAACTTCGCTTCCGCGTCCAGCTGCAGGGTGTTGGTGTCTGCGTCGCGCTGGGTGCGGCTGGAGAAGTCAGCCTTGGTCAGGAAGTACGTGGCGCCGATGGCGAAGTTCTTGTCGATGTCGTAGCCGACCTTGAACTTGTGGCCGCGGGAGCCGGTGGTGCCGTTGGCGAAGTCCGAGTCGGTGAAAGCGCCGACCACGGCGTCGCGCTGCACGTCGCGGTAGTTGTAGTCCAGGTTCAGGCCGAAGACCTTCGACTTGGCGCCCACCAGCCATGCGGTGTCCGCATCGGTCACCGCATCGTTGTTCTTCACGTACTGGCCGTAGAACGACAGCGGCATCGGCAGGCCGCCGATGTCGATCTGGCTGAAGCCTTCGTACAGGCGGAACTGGTTGTTGGCCGAGTTGCCGTTGACCGACAGGGCGCACGGGGTGGAGGTGCCGGTGCAGCGGCTGTCTTCGTCGTTCTGATAGGCGTACACGCTGCCGCCCAGGGTCAGTTTCAGGTTGTCGGTGATGGCGAAGCGGCTGCCCAGTTGGCCGGCGGTCAGGCGCAGGTCGTGGCGGAACTGCACGCCTTCGCCGTCGACGTTGTCCTTGAGGGTGTAGTTGCCCAGGCTGCCGAACAGTTCGGCGCTGCTGCCCAGCGGGTATTTGTAGGTGACGGCCAGGCCTTCGGGGTTGATGTCGCTGTCCCAGATCACATCGCCCATGCTGACCCACGGCTGCAGCATCTTGCCGCCGATCACGTGCAGGTTCTTGATGGCGTCCGGGTGGTAGTCGATGTAGCCCAGGTCCAGCCAGATCTGCTTCTTGTCGAAGTAGTTGTCCATGTCCTGGTTGGTGGAGCGGGCGTCGTCGCCGCCGCCGGTGGCGATGCGGATGCCGGTGTCCACTTGCGGGTTGATTTCGCTGTAGGCGCCCAGGCGGGCACGGATGCGCTGACGGTCCTTGTCGCGGCCGCCGTTGTTCGATTCGCCGTCGATCTTCACGGTTTCCTGGCGGATGCGCACGTCACCCTTGAACTGGGTCTTGGCGGCCCAGGCCAGCTTCTGGTCGAAGGCGCTCTGTTCGTTGGCCTTCTTCGCGACGGCGGCCACTTGTTCGTTGGTCTCTTGCTGCGCCTGCTGGGCGATTTGCTGGGCCTTCTGATCCTTGGCCAGTTCGGTCTGCAGTTCGATGTACTGCGCCTGGGTGATCGAACCGTTGGCCTTGAGCATGTCGAGCAGTTTGGCGTCGACCGCGGCACTGGCCGGAACACTCATGGCCAGCAGCAGGCCACCGCACAGGGCCGCCGCAGTTTTCGTGGAAGCAAGACGCATAGCAATCTCCGAAGATGAGAGGGGATGGCGAAGCCATCCTGGGCACAACCGACGGTTTGACGGTCGGAAAACAGTGTCCGGGTAGAACCCGGCGCTCTAAAAACAGGCGCCAGTATCGCGACGGTTTATGACAGAGCAGTGGCACGGTGATGGCAGGTTCGTGACGATACAAAACCGCCCTGAACTATCGGTCTAGAGCGCTGTCGCCGATTCGGGCGTGTGCAACGGCAGGCCGATCGGCGATACTCGGCAGGCTGTCATGCCCCGAACCGGAGAGGAAAATGCCGCTGCAACGCCTGCACGAACTGTCGCAAATCGCGTCCGCCGACTGGGATGCGCTGGTGCCGGAAAACCAGCCGTTCCTGCGCCACGGTTTCCTCGCTGCGCTGGAGGACAGCGGCAGCGTCGGCGCGCACACGGGCTGGCAGGCGGAGCATCTGTTGCACGTCGAAGGCGACCGGCTGATCGCGGCGCTGCCTGCCTACCGCAAGTGGCATTCCTACGGCGAATACGTGTTCGACCACGGCTGGGCCGATGCCTGCGCCCGGGCCGGCATCGACTACTACCCCAAGCTGCTGGTGGCCGTGCCGTTCAGCCCGGTCAGCGGCCCGCGGCTGTTGGCGGCGTCGGTCGAGGATGGCTTCGAGCTGCTCAAGAGCCTGCCGGGCTACCTGGAGATCGAAGGCCTCTCCAGCGCCCACATCAATTTCACCGACCCGTTCACCGACGCGGCCATGGCCGAACAGCCGGGCTGGCTGCAGCGCATCGGCTGCCAGTACCACTGGCAGAACCGCGGCTACCGGGATTTCCAGGACTTTCTCGACGGGCTCAGTTCGCGCAAGCGCAAGCAGATGCGCAAGGAGCGCGAGCAGGTGGCGGGGCAGGGCTTCAGCTTCCAATGGCTGGACGGGCACGAACTGGACGAGGCGCAATGGGATTTCGTCTACGCCTGCTACGCCAACACCTACGCCGTGCGGCGGCAAACGCCGTACCTGACCCGGGCGTTCTTCAGCCTGTTGGCCGAACGCATGCCCGAGGCCATCCGCGTGGTGCTGGCCAAACAGGGTTCAAGGCCGGTGGCGATGGCCTTCAGCCTGGTCGGGGGCGACAGCTTCTATGGCCGTTACTGGGGTTGCCTGGCGGAGTTCGACCGCCTGCATTTCGAGACGTGTTTCTACCAGGGCATGGACTACGCCATCGCCGAGGGCTTTCAGCGCTTCGACGCCGGCGCCCAGGGCGAGCACAAGCTGATCCGCGGATTCGAACCGGTGATCACCCGCTCCTGGCACTACCTGCGCCACCCCGGCCTGAAGGCGGCCGTGAAGGACTTCCTGCACCAGGAGCGCGCCGGGGTGTTGGCCTATGCCGAAGAGGCGCGGGCCGCCTTGCCCTACCGCCAGGCCTAGCTCCCACAGTACTGAACGAAAGGCATCACTGTGGGAGCCAGCCTGCTGGCGATGGCGTCAGCCAAGGCAGCAGGGCAGAGGCTATGTGTCTTCGCTGCCCAGCCAACGGTAGAGCCCGCCGCCGACCACCGCCCCCAGCAGCGGCGCCACCCAGAACATCCACAGCTGCGCGATGGCCCAGCCGCCCACCATCAGCGCCGGCCCCGTGCTGCGGGCCGGGTTCACCGAAGTGTTGGTGACCGGAATCGAGATCAGGTGGATCAGGGTCAGGGCCAGGCCGATGGCGATCGGCGCCAGGCCCGCCGGGGCACGCCGGTCGGTGGCGCCGAGGATGATCACCACGAACAGGGCGGTCATCACCAGTTCGGTGACGAACCCGGCGGCCATCGAGTACTTGCCGGGAGAATGCTCGCCGTAGCCGTTGGAGGCCAGGCCGCCGGCGATGTCGAAGCCTTCCTTGCCGCTGGCGATCCAGGCGATCAGGGCTGCCGCGATGATGGCGCCGATCACCTGGGCGACGATGTAGGCGGGCAGTTCCTTGGCCGGGAACCGGCCGCCGACGGTCAGGCCCACCGACACGGCCGGGTTGAGATGGCAGCCACTGATGTGGCCGATGGCGAACGCCATGGTCAGCACCGTCAGGCCGAAGGCCAGGGCCACCCCCAGCACGCCGATGCCCGTGGGCGAGGACGCGGCGATCACCGCGCTGCCGCAACCGCCCAGAACCAGCCAGAACGTACCTAACAACTCCGTGACCGAACGTTTGAACAGAGACATGGGAATGTCCTTGATAGACGTGCTATCGAAACTGAAACGGGTTGTGAGTCCTTGCAGATTTACGACAGGTTCCACGCCGGAGCCTTGGCTCAGTACAGCAGGGTTTGCGCGGATTTCCAGCGGGCGTGAAAAAACCGGCAGGCCCCGTGGTTGGCGGGCTCTGCCGGTTTTTGGCGGGGCGGAATCAAGCGATTCCCTGTGGGGGCGAGCCTGCTCGCGATGGCGGTGTGTCTGACAGCAATGAGGGTGACTGACACACCCTCATCGCGAGCAGGCTTCCTCCCACGGAACCGCAGGGCTGGCGCGGTCAGTCGATGCCGACGAACCCGCCGGTCTGATGGCGCCACAGCCGCGCATACAGGCCGCCATGGGCCAGCAGTTCGGCATGGCTGCCGCTTTCGGCGATCCTGCCGTTCTCCAGCACCACCAGCCGGTCCATCCGGGCGATGGTCGAGAGGCGGTGGGCGATGGCGATCACGGTCTTGCCCTGCATCAGGGTCTCCAGGCTTTCCTGGATCGCCGCCTCGACTTCCGAATCCAGTGCCGAGGTCGCTTCGTCCATGATCAGGATCGGCGCGTCCTTGAGCAGGACGCGGGCGATCGCGATGCGCTGGCGCTGGCCGCCGGACAGCTTGACGCCGCGCTCGCCGACATGGGCGTCGAACCCGGTGCGTCCCTCGGCGTCGGACAGCAGCGGAATGAACTCGTCGGCCCGGGCCTTGTGCACGGCTTCCCAGAGCTCTTCGTCAGTGGCGTCGGGCTTGCCGTAGAGCAGGTTGTCGCGGATCGAGCGGTGCAGCAGCGACGTGTCCTGGGTGATCATGCCGATCCGTGCGCGCAGGCTTTCCTGGCCGACTTCGGCGATGTTCTGGCCGTCGATCAGGATGCGCCCGGCCTCGACGTCGTACAGGCGCAGCAGCAGGTTGACCAGTGTCGACTTGCCCGCGCCGGACGGCCCGATCAGGCCGATCTTCTCGCCGGGCCGGATGGTCAGGTTGAGGTCGCCGATGATGCTTTTCTTCTTGCCGTAGTGGAAATCCACATGCTCGAAGCGCACTTCGCCACGGGCCACGTCCAGCGGCTTGGCCTGGGCCTGGTCGGTGACGCTGACCGGCTGCGCGATGGTCTGCAGGCCGTCCTGCACCATGCCGATGTTTTCGAAGATGCCGGTGACCACCCACATGATCCACCCGGACATGTTGACGATGCGGATCACAAGGCCGGTGGCCAGGGCGATCGCGCCGACCGTGATCAGCGACTGCGTCCACAGCCACAGGGCCAGCGCCGTGGTGCCGACGATCAGCATGCCGTTCATGGTGGTGATGGCCACGTCCATGCTGGTGACCACGCGGCCGGCCAGCTGGGCTTTTTCGGTCTGCTCCTGGATGGCTTCGCGGGCGTAGTGCTGCTCGAAGTTGGTGTGGGCGAACAGCTTGAGGGTGGCGATGTTGGTGTAGCCGTCGACGATCCGTCCCATCAGCTTGGAGCGCGCGTCGGAGGCCGCCACCGCGCGGTCCTTGACCCTTGGCACGAAGTAGTAGAGCGCGCCGATGTAGGCGGCGATCCACGTCAGCAGCGGGATCATCAGGCGCCAGTCGGCCTCGGCGAACAGCACCAGCGAACTGATCGCGTAGATCACCACGTGCCACAGCGCGTCCACCGCCTGCACGGCGGAGTCGCGCAGCGAGTTGCCGGTCTGCATGATGCGCTGGGCGATGCGGCCGGCGAAGTCGTTCTGGAAGAAGTTCAGGCTCTGCTTGAGCACGTAGCTGTGGTTCTGCCAGCGGATCAGGCTGGTCATGCTCGGGCTCAGGGTCTGGTGCACCAGCATGTCGTGCAGGGCCAGGAACAGCGGGCGCAGGAGCAGCGCCACCACGGCCATCCAGGCCAGCTCCGCGCCGTGGATCTTGAAGAAGTCGACGTTCGGCGTGCCTTGGGCAAGGTCGATGATGCGGCTCAGGTAACTGAACAGCGCCACTTCGATCAGTGCGCCGAACAGGCCGATGATCAGCAGGGCGGCGAAGCTCGGCCAGACCTGCTTCAGGTAATAGGTGTAGAAGGGCAGGACGCGGTTCGGCGGGGCCGCCGTGGGGGCGTCGCGGAAGATGTCGATCAGTTGTTCGAAACGGCGATAGAGCATCGGATAACTCGCCCGGCGTGCGGGCTCTCCTTTTATCGGTGTGAGCGGCGCGCCTCAGGTGGCGGCCGCTCGTCATGCCCTGTTCAGCTTAGTCGATGCGCTTGGCCGACTTGATGATCACAGGGTCGACCGGCACGTTCTGCATGCCTTGTTTGGTGGTGGTGCGCGAGTTGACGATGATGTCGACCACGTCCATGCCCTTGACCACTTTGGCGAACACGGCATAGCCGGCGTCGCGGCCCGGATCGAGGAAGGCGTTGTCGGCCACGTTGATGAAGAACTGGCTGGTGGCCGAGTTCGGGTCGGAGGTGCGCGCCATCGACAGGGTGCCGCGCACGTTGTGCAGGCCGTTGCTCGCCTCGTTCTTGATCGGGGCCTTGGTGTCCTTCTGCTGCATTTGCGGGGTGAAGCCGCCGCCCTGGGCCATGAAGCCCGGGATCACGCGGTGGAAGATGGTGTTGGTGTAGAAGCCGCTGTCGACGTACTCAAGGAAGTTCTTGGTGGTGACCGGCGCCTTGACCGGATCCAGCTCGATCTCGATCTGGCCGTTGGAGGTGTCCAGCAGCACGTGCGGCGCCTTGGCCGGGGTGGCCGCCATCAGGTTGGCGGCGAACAGCACGGAGCCGGCGGCGAGGGCGATTTTTTTCAGCATGGGTCAGAGGTCCTGAGGGTGGTTGTCGGCTGCGGCGAGGAACGCCAGCAGCGTTTGATTGAAGCGTTCGGGCTGATCGAGCGGGGTGGCGTGGCGCGAATCGGCGATCACGGCCAGCTGCGCGTCGGGCAGCAGTTTCACATAGGATTCTTTCAGCGAGACGGGGGTGTAGTCCCGGTCGGCGCTGACGACGAGGGTTGGACAGGTGACCTTCGACAGTCGTTCCTGAACGCCCCAGCCGACGATGGCATCGAAGCTGGCGAGATAAGCACGTTTGTCGTTCCTTGCCCAGCGTTCGGCCATCTTCTGTCGCAATTGCGCCTGCTCAGGCTTGGGGAACAGTTTGGCGCCCAGGGCCTTGCCGATGGTGGCCAGGCTCAGCACGCGCATCAGGCTCCAGCGCTTGAACCACTGCCAATAGTCGTTGCGGCTGCGCAGTTTGACCTGCGGGGCGCTGTTGACGATGGTCAGGCTTTTGAGCCGTTGCGGCTGGTCGACGGCGAACTGGAAGCCGATCATCCCGCCCATGGACAGGCCGACGTAGTGCACCGTCTCCAGGTTCAGGTGCTCGATGAGCGCCAGCAGGTCGGCGCTGAAGCCGGCGATGCTGTAGCGCTCCCGGGGTTTGTCCGAGCGGCCGTGGCCGCGCACGTCCGGGACGATCACCCGGTAGTGCGCCGACAGCGCCGGGATCTGCATTTCCCAGTCCAGGGTGCTGGAACCGAGCCCGTGAACCAGCAGCAACGGCGTGCCGTGGCCGTATTCCTCGTAGTGCAGGTTGCAGCCTTCATGCTCGAAATAGGCCATCGGGGGACTCCGTGTCAGGCTTGTTCGGGAGCGGCGAACGGCGCGTCCAGCGGCAACGTGTCGAAGGTGCGCAGCAGTTCGACGAGAATCTGCGAAGCGGGGCCCAGCGGCTTTTCCTTGTTCGAATACAGATAGAAGCTCGGATTGCGGCTGCCGCCCTTGTCCAACGGTAGCAGCTTGAGCACGCCTTCCTTCAGTTCCCGTTCGATCATGTGCCGCGGCAGCCAGGCGAAGCCCAGCCCGCTGCCGACGAACGTCGCGGCGGTGGCCAGGCTGCCGACGGTCCAGCGCTGTTCGGCGCCGAGCCAGCCGACGTCCCGTGGCTGCTGGCGGCCGGAGTCGCGGATCACCACCTGCATCTGGCTTTCCAGGTCCTGGAAACTCAGTTCACGGTTGAGTCGGTGCAGCGCGTGTTCCGGGTGCGCGACGGCGACGAACTCGACGTCGCTCAATTCCGTGCCCAGGTAGCCGGGAATGCTGAAGCCGGTGATGGCCAGGTCGGCCACGCCTTCGAGCAGCACTTCTTCCACGCCCGACAGCACCTCCTCGCGCAGGCGCACACGGCAGCCGCGGCTTTGCGGCATGAACGCCGTCAGTGCGCGGACCAGGCGGGCGGTGGGGTAGGCGGCGTCCACCACCAGGCGCACTTCTGCTTCCCAGCCTTGCTCCATGTGATGGGCGAGGTCTTCCAGTTGGCTGGCCTGCTTGACCAGTTGCCGCGAACGGCGCAGCAGCACGCCGCCGGCCTCGGTGAGCACGGCCTTGCGCCCGTCGATGCGCAGCAGCGGCACGCCGAGCTGGTCCTGCATGCGCGCGACGGTGTAGCTCACCGACGACTGCGAACGGTGCAGGGCCTCGGCGGCCTGGGCGAATCCGCCGTGGTCGACCACGGCCTGCAACGTGCGCCATTGATCAAGGGTCACGCGGGGCGCTTTCATCGATAGCTCCTCTTGTCCTAAGCTGGCCGTCCCCATTGGAGACTGCCGAATGAAAAAATTCTGTTGTGTGTTGCTGGCGCTGCTGCCGCTGACGGCGTTTGCGTACCCGATCGAGGTGGAAAAGAACCTCAACGGCCTGAAGATCGACTACAACACCTTCGACACCGACAACGACATCGGCTCCATTCAGGTGAACAACTACGGCGACGTCGACGCGGCCTGCAAGGTGCGCTTTATCAACGGCCCGGAAGCGCCGCGCACCCGCAACATCGACGTGGCCGCCGGCAAGCACAAGAACGCCACGGCCAAGTTCAACCGCACCATCATCAAGCTGCGCATCAATTTGAGCTGCACCCCGAAGTAACGCCGGTTCTTCTTTGCAGGAGCTTCCCTGAAGGAAGTTCCCCTGAGAAAGCTCCCCCTTGCGGGAGCTTATAAACGAATTTATCGATGCATTACAGCAGATATTTGCGCTTTTTCATCGATGCGGCACTGCTTAAGCTTCACTCCATCGACTTACAACATTCTCGGATGGAGGCTACACACCATGTCCCGCGTTCTGATCATCGAAAGCAGTGCCCGCCAGCAAGACTCGGTTTCCCGTCAACTGACCCAGACCTTCATCAACCAGTGGAAATCCGCGCACCCCAACGATCAGATCACCGTGCGCGACCTCGCCGTGAACCCGGTGCCGCACCTGGACAGCAACCTGCTGGGCGGCTGGATGAAACCCGCCGATCAGCGCAGTGACAGCGAACAGGCTTCGCTGGAGCGCTCGAACGCGCTGACCGACGAACTGCTGGCCGCCGACGTGCTGGTGATGGCTGCGCCGATGTACAACTTCGCGATCCCGAGCACCCTCAAGGCCTGGCTCGACCACGTGCTGCGCGCCGGCGTGACCTTCAAGTACACCGAAACCGGCCCCCAGGGCCTGCTCAGCGGCAAGCGCGCCTTCGTCCTGACCGCCCGCGGCGGCGTCTACGCCGGCGGCCCTGCCGACCACCAGGAACCGTACCTGCGTCAGGTGATGGGCTTTATCGGCATCCACGACGTGACCTTCATCCACGCCGAAGGCATGAACCTGGGCGGCGACTTCCAGGAGAAGGGCCTGAACCAGGCCAACGCCAAACTGGCCCAGGTCGCCTGAGCCGTTAATCGCCGGATAATCCCCGGATGGTCTATTGATCCGGCGCAACCCTTCAAGGCTCCACGCGCATCGAACCTCCCTTTGCACTTGTGCTCCTGAGTGCTGTAGCCCGATTGAACGCTTTAGCGAGATCGGGCTTTTTTTTGCCTGCGGTTTTTGCGCTGCGCGAGCAGACGCCATCGCCAGCAGGCTGGCTCCCACAGGG
>NZ_NEIZ01000003.1:424199-510072 GCF_002113645.1 Pseudomonas sp. B35(2017)
ACCTGTGGGAGATTGCCTGCAAGCGATGAGGCCGGAGCAGACGCCATCGTCAGCAGGTTCCCACAAGGTTTTGTTCGGGTTCGGGATTCGCGGCCCGGGGCAAAAACCGCTATCGTCGCCGCCATCCGAAATCGAGGCGAGCATGGGCTATCTACTTTTTGTCACGCTGATCCAGGCGTTTTCCTTCAATCTGATCGGCGAATACCTGGCCGGTCATGTCGACAGCTACTTCGCAGTGCTGGTGCGGGTGCTGCTGGCCGGGCTGGTGTTCATCCCGCTGACCCGCTGGCGTTCGGTGGCGCCGGCGTTCATGCGCGGCATGCTGCTGATCGGCGCGCTGCAGTTCGGCATCACCTACGTGTGCCTGTACCTGAGCTTTCGCGTGCTGACGGTGCCGGAGGTGCTGCTGTTCACCATCCTCACGCCGCTGCACGTGACCCTGATCGAAGACGCCCTGAACCGGCGCTTCAACCCTTGGGCGCTGATCGCGGCGCTGGTGGCGGTGGCCGGTGCGGCGGTGATCCGCTTCGACCGGATCAACCCGGACTTCTTCATGGGCTTTTTGCTGCTGCAACTGGCCAACTTCACCTATGCCGCCGGCCAGGTGCTGTACAAGCACCTGGTGGCGAAACACCCCAGCGACCTGCCGCACTATCGGCGCTTCGGCTTCTTCTACTTAGGCGCGCTGGCGGTGGTGCTGCCGGCGTTCCTGCTGTTCGGCAAAGCCGACTTCCTGCCCGAAGCGCCGCTGCAATGGGGCGTGCTGGTGTTCCTGGGCCTGGTCGCGACCGCGCTGGGGCTGTACTGGTGGAACAAGGGCGCCTGCCTGGTCAACGGGGGCACCCTGGCGGTGATGAACAACCTGCATGTGCCGGTGGGGTTGCTGCTGAACCTGCTGATCTGGAACCGGCACGAGGATCTGGGGCGCTTGTTCCTGGGGGGCGCGGTGATCCTGGGGGCGGTGTGGATCAGCCGGTTGGGCGTGCGCAGGCCGCTGGTCGCACACTGACGCTTCCCTGTAGGGGCGAGCCTGCTCGCGATGGCGGACGGTCACTCGATGGAGGGCTGACCGACAGGCTACAATCGCGAGCAGGCTCGCTCCCACCCGTTTCGGGGGTCACATCACGTGCTTGTCGGCCTCGGGAAGGCTGGCCGAACCCAGCACCGCCGGCAACAGCCCCGCCCGCAGATCCCCGCCGCTCGGCTGCTGGTACAGGCTCAGGCCGAACTCCGGCATCACCGCCAGCAGGTAATCGAAAATGTCCCCCTGGATCCGCTCGTAGTCGGCCCACACGGTGGTGCGGGTGAAGCAGTAGATCTCCAGCGGAATGCCGTGGGCGGTGGTCTGCATCTGGCGCACCATGCAGGTCATGTTCGGCTGCACCTCCGCATGGCTCTTCAGGTAGGCCAGCGCGTAGGCGCGGAAGGTGCCGATGTTGGTCATGCGCCGGCGGTTGGCCGACATCGCGACGTTGCCCTGGGCTTCGTTCCAGGCCTTGAGCTCGGCCTTCTTGCGGGTCATGTAGTCGGTCAGCAGGTGCACCTGGGACAGCTTCGCCTCTTCGTCGTCACGGATGAAGCGCACGCCGCTGGCGTCGATGAACAGGCTGCGCTTGATCCGCCGTCCGCCGGACTGCTGCATGCCGCGCCAGTTGCGAAACGACTCGGACATCAGGCGCCAGGTCGGGATCGAGACGATGGTCTTGTCGAAGTTCTGTACGTGTGAGCTAAGACCTAAAATGGACATGGCAAATATATACAAAACAACAGGTTAAGATTTTTTGTCCATTGTCCATTTTTCCTCAAATCGATGGACACCCTTCCTCCCTGCAATCCCTAACCGCCGCCTGCCCACTCCCCCTCTGCTGCACCACCTAAGCCCCGCGCCCCCTCTAGGTAGCTGTAGCGGCACGTCACCGGGCTCCCCAGAGCAGCGCAATGACGATAGTATTGTGCCATTACGCATGGACACCCGGACGCCTAGCAACCTCGCTTGATAGGTGAGGAGGGCGGTAGGAGCATGGCATGGATCAGCTACGTCACAGAACGACTACATCCCGAAGCATCAACTCGGGACGTTTCGTCGTGCCTGAGATTTAACGAATCGCACAGCTGAACAAAATTTCAACAGCTAAGGTACTCGTGCATGAGTGAGCAGGGAAAGGAACTGGAACAACGGCAGGAACCCAAGCAAGAGCTGGAGCAAAACCCGGAGTACGCTTTTCATCCTGCTGATTTAGTCGAATACGCGATGGACAAGCCCATTGGCGCAGCCCGCGCAGCACTGAGAATTGGGCTGGAAGACGCTGATGTTTATCCTGACATCATCATTGATGAACTGGCTGGGAACATGGAGTTGAATCAGCGTTTCCTGAAGCAGCTCACGGGTGCTTTGCGGAAAAATCCGAAGACAATTATTGGTGCTATGCCAAAACGGATCCGAGCTTCCCAGGTGGAGCGCGACCTCGGCTTATGATTTTCTCATACTGTAATTCAGCAAGCACAGTACCTTTCCGGAGGTGCTGCTAATGCCAATTGGTGAAAAGCCCATCAAGACTCCTCCAGCCCCTGAGTTCGAGCTTACGGCATTGGATGTGGAGAAAGGGGCGCCAGTTCAGCCGCTAGATCGTCTGCAGATCATGTCTGCGCCAGAGTGGGAGGTTTTTACTTCCGAATTCGTATCTTATCTGGATAGGGATTATGAATCGGTAACGCTGTGTGGCGGCGGTGGTGATATGGGGCGTGACGTCATCGCCAAGTTCGCGACAGGGTGGGATAACTTCCAGTGTAAGCATTACAAAGAGAAGTTAAGCATTGCCGACGTCGCTGCAGAGCTGGGCAAGCTCGTCTACTACACCTGGAAACAAGAATATACCCTGCCACGTAAATACCGTTTTGTAACCCCGAAAGGGTGCAGTGCGCCTTGCATGGGTATATTCACCAAAAAATCTCGCATTCAGGGAGAGATAATCAAGCGCTGGGATAAGACGTGTAGGGATAAAATTACTAGCAAGGAGTCAATTCCTCTAGAAGGCGACCTTCTAAATTATCTGAAGACCATCGATTTTTCGTTCGTTGATGAGATGTCTTCGCTGGAGTTGATAAGGATGCACTCCCTGACGCCGTACCACACGTCGCGATTTGGGAGTTATCACCTCAAACGCCCGGCAGTCCCAAAGGTCAAGCCAGGTGCAGTTGCTGATAACGAGAAGGTCTACATTGGGGCGCTCCTGGACGCATTGTCAGAGGCCGATGGTGCTGAGTATTCATTTGAAAGCGTTATGGAGAGTGAGTATGAAAAGGTTCTGGAGCGGGCTAGGATCAATTTCTTTAGTGCCGAGTATCTGGAAGCTTTTTCGCGGGATGGGTTTCCTACAGACTGCTATGACAAACTCAAAGAGGAATGTCATGAGGGCATAGACAGTGTGCTGCAAGAAAAACACGAGGATGGATATCAGCGGTTTCTCAAAGTGAGCACGCACTCGGTGCTCATACCCTATAACTCTCATCCGCTTCGCCATTTCTTGCAAACCGCCGATCGTAAGGGGCTGTGTCATCAGTTAGTGAATGACCGTAAATTCACTTGGGTGAAGAAGAAAAAATCATGAAATCAAAGGATTTGTACAATAGCCCTGTGGAAATTGGGGCGCGTATTGTTCTCATGCTTGCTGGCCTTACCCAGGCGCTTGATCTGGATGAGCTGATCTTCTTGGACTATGCGTCAATTTATAGTGGTGACTTTCAGGGAGGGCCAAGCCTGCATCCCATGATGGTAAATCGTCTGACGGAACTGGTTCGTCGAAGAGAAACATTTCCTGGCGCAATCAAGCTTTTTACCGCTAAAGGGCTGGTGACCTGTCAGGTTGATGAGCGCGGTGTTCGATATTCCATCACTAGCGCAGGCAGTGAATTCGCCGCCAAGTTAAATACTGAGTATCACGCTGATTTTCGACGGCGCGTATCTTGGGTTCAGGTAAATATGGATTACCTCGCGGTTCAACGTCGCGCTATTTATAAAGTTGAAAGGGCGGTCTGATGTTTATCCAAAGTGTTATTGTGAGCGGCCCTGACCTTGCAGATGCTGCTGTTTTTTTTGAAAAGGGCGCAAACGTTGTTCAGGGTGGCTCCAATACCGGTAAGTCATACATTGTACAGTGCTTGAAATTTGCCCTTGGTTCAAATACACCACCGAAGTCCATCAAGGAGTCGCAGGGCTACACCACGCTCAAGGTGAAGTTTGTGCATGATGATGGGCGCTCCTTTACCATCGAAAGGCACCTTTCAGAAAGTTCCAAGCCTACACTTTACGATGAAGATGGGAAGGTTTTGATCTTGGGGGTTAAGCACAATCCTAAGAGAATGAACTCGATTTCCAACCAGTTTTTGCACAGGTTGGGGTTGAATGGAAAGATTTTGTTGAAAGGAACAGAGTCGCTAAGTAATGCCTCGTTCTCTCTTCGTTATTTTGAGAATGTCTTGTTGATGGATGAGACGCGAATCGTGGCTGAGTACTCTCCTTTAGGTACGGGCCAGAAGGATGAGCGGTTTCTGGAACAATCCATTCTGAAGCTACTGTTAACCGGTAATGACGATACCGGGGTTAAACAGGCTAAAAAGGAGTTGGAGTCAAAGGGGGCATTGAGACATAAGGCTACTGCTGTAGAAGGAATTATCAAGCAGTTTTATCCAGGAAATGATGCCGCTGAAAGCCTTGAACTTCAGAAGCTCAGTTCGTTTGTCGACCAGGTCGCGCTTCGGCTGAAACTGGCTGAGCAGGAACTGGAAGGCGCGTTCCATTCGAGTGAAGACTTGTTCACCCAGAAAGCCAACCATATCACCGAACTGGAGTTGGTCGAAGGCAAAATTGCTGAAGACAAGGCTCTGCTTAGCCGATTTGACATGCTTGGCCAGAAGTACGAATCAGATCGCCAGCGCCTTCAGGGCATTGAGCAGGCGGCAGTTCTCCTTGATGGTGCGGACGCGGTGCTTTGTCCGACCTGTGGGAATCATTTCGACTCCGAGTCATGTACGACGGACGTAGATGACATCAAGAAAGGTGTCTCCATCGAGTTGGATCGAATTTCGAAGAATATCTACGAGCTCGCGGAAGCCCAGGGATCTCTGACGGCAGCGATTGAGCGGAACACCTCTAGCGCTGAGAGCACCAAGACGTCTATCGCGGCAGTGGAGAAGGTTATCACCTCGGAGCTCCAGGGGTTGGTTCAGGCAGTGAGTGACCTGAAGGAACTCGCTGCGTGCCTTAAGCACGATCACTTGGCGCTAGGTAGACTCGTGAAGGATAAGGCCAAGCTGAGGGAGGAGTTAAACCGACTGGGTGTTCTGCTGCTTGAAGAGCAAAACACTTATACCCCTGAAAGCTTTGAGGACTCTGCCAAGCCTCTGGTGAAAGAGATTCAGGATATCTTGCAGCGCTGGAGTTTCCCGAATCACTCCCCAGTGGAATTCGATTTCGGTGCGCGTGACATCACCATTGGTGGAAGCAAGAGAGGCAATTTCGGCAAAGGGTATCGGGCGATTGCGTCCTCTGCATTTGCTCTGGGGCTGATGAATCTGCTGAAGCTTTCTGGGCGCCACCCTGGGTTTGTAGTGCTTGATTCGCCACTGACCACATACAAGGAAGGGGATCCAGAGCCTGAGGAAGATGATGAAGAAGTAGCAGCGGACGTGATTTATGCGTTCTATCAGGATATCGCTGATAACTTCAAAGATTCTCAAGTGATTATATTTGAGAACAAGGAGCCTGATATGGTGCTCATTCCCCATATGAACTATCAGCATTTTACGAAAAGTAAAAAGATTGGGAGGTATGGTTTCTTCCCGCTGAGAGGTTGATCCAATCGTGCAAGTCGATCATGCGTCACTCGGTGTATTGATCGATATGCTCTGTGTTTGGTTATCAGTTGAGAGAGAGTGATGTCGGATTTTCTGATGAAAGGGGCGTCTTAAAGGTTTGTGAGTTTTGATGGTAGTGGCAAGCTTAAATAGTTAGTGGGTTTTGTGTTTGAGAGGATTAATTAGATGACCAATGCTGTAGTCTGGTATGATCATGACTCTTCGTCCGTGTGGGCTGTAGCTGATTCACTGCTTACCGCAATATCCAAGAATGGCGATCACAAGTCAGTCAGTAGGGTTACGGATCAAGCAATGAAAGTATTGCGGTTAAAAGTAGGGGCCTGGGGCGTCACCGAGAATTCTATAGCTGGCGGGCCGATGTTAGGCTACGAAGTCGGTATGGTCTACGCAGGAGCGGTTACACCCGCGCTTATGACATACTCAGCAGCGGCAATGATGCTGGATAATTTACATCCCCAGACAAAAGAAAATTCACAGATAAGGACTCCAGACTTAAGCGCTGTTGCAGATCTCATACGACATTTGTCTGAGCGCTACACCAAAGACGCAAGCGTTGGGTATGCAGCGGGCAGAGCGCCATTTTGTGAGTTTGTAATCTTTGGTATTGCCCCAGACGATATGCTTAATTGCCGCCCCCTTGAGTGTTACTGGATACACCCGGAGTTCAATCAGAATAAAGAGTTTTCTCAAGTCGCTCAACCAATTGACCTGTTGAAGGGGGAGGTCGCTGTTATAGGTGATGATACCGAGAGTCTCCGTGCCGAGATTAAGTCACTGCAGGACGATCCCGGAGTTGAAGAGAAAGGTAAAGAACCACGTATAGCGTTAGAGGCACGTATGCGGGCAAGGAAACACGATACTGTTGGTGGAACACTGCAGTTTGGGGTCATGAGTACCAGATGGGGCCGCTTAGATCTCTATGGCGCGATGCATGACCAATACGGTGATCCCGCGCAGAACTGGCTAGGATTTGATTTTCAAACGGAGATAAATTCGATTCTGGGTATGCCAGTGAAAATCCCCTCCTTGGATTAAGGTACGCTACTAGCCCTGATGCAATCCGCGTATCACGTAGGCTACAGCGTTGATCGATTACTTCGCGGCGAATTTTTCATCGCCCAGGTAGCGCGATCTTCGGCTCATAGGCTCAGTGAATCACGATGCCGGCAACCACGCTGATCAGTTAGATGCAGCCTTTCGGTTGATAATGAGCTCCGCGTGCTGGTGATCGTCAGCACTAGCCAGCAGCGGTGTCTATCAGCGCCTGCAACTTGTCACGTAACTCCATCTGAGTAGCCTCGCTGCCTAGCCCCATGTTGGATTCGCAGCGTATCAGACGGTGGTCGTGGGCCGGCCAAGTGTGATCAGTGTCGTCATCAATTGCCAACCAATGAGTGATCCCTGCGCGTGTAACAGCGGCACGTATTTGCTCATGCCTCGACCAGCTGTCGTATCCTTCGATTGGGGATCGAGTCATTCGGGAGTGCCATGTGGCCGATATCACGCGTGCTTGCAGCTTGGCGGGTAGTGCTGCCCTAGCTCGGCTGTAGCCAAGGAGCCTCACCCAGCTCGTGGACAGCACTATTCGAATATCTGGAAAGTCTTGCAGCAGATCAGTCAGGATGTGGGCGTGCATCATCATTTCGCCCCGTGCGCGCAGTTCCAGGCCGTGCTTTGTGCGGTACACCGCGTCTGGATGCAGCACGCCGTCGTAATCGAGGAAGAGCGCTAAGTCGCTAGCTCTCAGCTTGCGAGGCCTGGGATCCATCATCGTCTCAGAGACCTTGGCTGTGCTTACTGGGCGGTTGTCTATCAATGTATTCGAATCTTTGTCTAGCGGAGCGCATCCACGCTCCTGTTAGGTATTTCAGGTGTTAGCTGAACCCGGCATTACTTCCGGGCGCACTACCTGGGCGGCCCTGCTCATGTATAACACCTTCGTCGTAAGCGGAGCATTGCCATTTTTGTCAGTGGCTCCCCCGATGGTCAACTGAAGCAGGGCTGCACCTTCGGGGGCAGGCTAAAGCATCAGCGAAGCCCATCCGCCCCAGCTCACCCAAAAGCTCTTCACGCCCACGCACATTCGACACGCTGCGCAGCCTGTTGACCACCTGCTCTCGCCAGCTCAACGCCCTCATACCCTCGCGCTCATAGTGCGCACCCAGGTGTGATCGTAGTCCGCGAGAACGTGCGCGTTTAGGTGAAAAGGCTTTGGACTGGTCCTGCGATCTAGTCTTTTGGGGCGTCAACGGTAGATTATGCTGGAGTTTATGCGCAGGGGCTCTGAGGAGCGGATTGAAAGCTCATTCAGCCGCGAATCAAGTGATTTTCTGTCAAGCTAGCCTTTCAATCATGGGGCTATCTAGCCTTGAGGCTGGTACCAACCACTACTCACACTCTGTGTAACACGGAGCTGGCTATGTCCATCGTCTACGACCCAAGTGCCCCTTAGCGGACAGTCGAACTTCTCATCAATGGTGACCTGCTGAGCAGGGCAGTGGAGCTGGAATTGAACCTCTCCGACGTTCTGGAAAAAGCCCTGATCGACGTTGTTGCTGTGGCCCAAGAAGGTGAGCGGGGTACTGACGTGAATCGAAACAGCGCGGGGGGCAAATCTGTAGATCAGATTGACCCAGCTCTGCTGGCTGCAGCAATTGGGGTGTTTGGTGATGAGCGTCGTGCAGTGTACTGGCTGTCCACACCAGCACGAGCGTTGGGCCATGAGCGGCCATTGGATGCAGGCATTGCGGAGGTCACTGATCTACTGGCTCGCATAGAGCACGGCTTTGGGGCTTAGCCACGCGTAACCGCGCTCCAGGCCCTGTCGAAGGACAATACCCAGTTCCACATGCTCTCGATGTAAAACACAGCTGGGGTCATGTTCAATCTGATGGAATCGTCACGTTCGACTTGAGGCTGGTGGTCAGACTTTGGCGATCTGCGACTTTACGGCCAGCGTGAGGGACAGGCGCCGGTTAGTGAATGTCTTGAAGAACCCCTCCTTGGTGGCTTTTGTCTGGGCCGGGGGGCGGGTTTTCCACAGGCCGAAGATGATGACCTCGTCGTTCTCCTTCAGCCCTTCAAACCAGCTTGCCTTGGCAGCCCACACGCTGACCTCCAGGCTGATACCGTTGGTGGGGTCACTGGGATCCTGGGTGACCCTGAGTCTTTCGAGGTTCAGGACATTGAGTTTGGGATCGTCTTTAACGCCCGGCTTGATCTTGCCGATGCGCCCTTGGATGGCGATGGGGTACTGACTCGCGCTCTGAGAGACGGCGTAGAGAGCTTCCATTTGCCGGTCATGCTCGAAGTAGAACTGGTTCCAGCTTACGGTATTCCCAGCAAACACCAGTTCGAGGTGCTGCTCGATGCCATCATCCTCGTCACACATTGCACGCAACCTGAGGACGCGCTGTGCGGTATTGATGTATGAGGACAGCCGGTTGGATGTTGGCGTGTAGCTTTTGGAGGCAGTGGGGGTTCTTTCGCCGCCGTCATCTTCATTGGGGAGCCTTGCGCTTGCTTTTAGCTCTTCTGTCACGGCCACCAAGCGCATGCGGAAGCGGTTTTTCTGAATGCTTTCGACAAGGCCGTCAGAGGTGCTGGCGAGTTCAACTATTTGCTTGTCGACGCCGAAACGGCAGGTGGGGGCGTGCATTCCATTAGCATGCAAGCGGAAGAAGGCATTCACCTTTGAGGGGTTATCGTAGCAGTTTCGAGTGAAGGAACCGACATGGCTGACTGTGGCATCGCAACGCTCACAGTTCAGGGGCTCTTCACCCATGCCCTTCGAATAGTCGTCTGCAGCCCATTTCACGCCTTTTCGATCGAAGGCGTGTGTCATCTTGATACCGGCCATACAAATCCTTATGCGCTTGCTACCTTCCGGCTGGGGCATCGCCCAGCCTGACGATTGCAGTGGTGAGTTGATTCTCATGCCGAAGTCGGTCGAGGGCAGCAGTCTAATAGCCCGAAACGCTGTTGTAACTGGGGATGAAAGTACACCTTTGGGCAGATGTCCCCTGAGGTCGAGTGGAGCACGAAGCCGAGCAGGCTTGACTAGGAAAAGCCGGAGGTTGAGCAGGAGGAGCCTTTCCTTCGTGGGGCTTTTTGATTTAGGTGCTTGTTTGGAGGACTCAAATAAATTGCTCCTCGGGACAGGAAATATCTAAACTCTGCTGCGCGGCCCTAAAAAACCCCAGATTTAAAACTTTCTTCAGTAGGCGTATGAGATGGATCTTTTTGAAACTAATCTGCCACAGGATAAACTGCATAAGTCTTTCAAGCAGATCGTCACTGATCCTGCTTATGCACCAGTGAGGAGCGTCATCCAGTCATGGGGTGAAGGTTTGCTGGAGCGCTCAGGGGAGCAAACAAAATTCGTCAATGAGTTTCAGACTACTTTCAATTCCGCATTCTGGGAGTTGTATCTCAATAAGCTGATTATTGAGCTTGGGTTTTCTGTTGACTATACCAAGGCAAGTCCTGACTTTTGTGTGAATGCGCCGGGTGGGTATCGGTTTAATATTGAGGCGGTTGTGTCGGATCGCCCAAAAATTCCAACTGCCAAAGGAAGGCCCTTCAAGGCGAAAGAGTTTAGAGATCACTGTACCATTAAGCTCATGGGGAAGCTGAAAGACAAAAAAGATCTTTTTACTGGTGCCAATGGGAAGAAGTTTCCCTATGCGTCCCTTGACCACGTGCACGGCAGGCCGTTCGTCGTTGCAATTGCTCCATTCGATAGCGATTTATCGCTTACGCAAAATAACGAAATTATAAATCGAGTTCTTTTTGGTATCGAGCCTCCTGATAGATATACTCTTGATACAGGCAGGCAGCGAAGGGTTTCAGTTATCAGGAAGCCATCGGGGGCGCCAATTGATCTTGGGATTTTTACAAATGACTCTTATAAGGAGATTAGTGCAGTAGTTTTTTCTACTACGGGAACTTTCGGTAAGGCTGTAGTAGAGAGTGGGGTGGAGAGGATTGTCAGGGTTACGAACTTTAGGCATTTTGCGAAAGAGGAATTCTTTGCCCTTCATGGTATGGGTGGGATTGGGGTGCGTAAAGAAAAACTTGGGCCGCTAAATTATGTCGTCTCCAGTCGAAGTGTTTTTGGTGACAGTGTGGCAGGCTCTGATATGCATGTTTACCATTCGTCCTGCCATCGGGAAAGTCATTTTGATGGCTTGCATGTATATTATAATCCTTATGCTACTAATCCGCTGGCTACCGATCTTTTCGATGTCAGGGGCGTTACACATAACTTTTATGATATTGAGTCTGATTACCCTGTTCAGGAGCATCCTGATGGTGCAATGGTGTCACGACAAGTTTATGAGCCAACATATGCAAGCTTGAAATTTCTTCTTGATAAATATTCAATCAGGTACTAGGTGCGCCGTTTAAGAAGATGTGTTGTTTTGTGAAGGTCTTAGCTCCCTGGTTTGTCTAGGGTTTGAGTGTTCGCGTCAGCAGAGCTCTCAGAAGGTCGCGCCGAGTTAATGGGTACATCATATAAAAATCTAGCTATATTTTGGTGTGTAAGCGACAATTAGCCTAACTCAATTATTTTGATATTTAGGAGGCGCTATGTCCAAGCTTGCAGAATTCCGAAAACTTGAGCGCGACCTTGCCGAGCAGCTCGCTGCCTTAGAGGCGATGAAGACCGATAAAGGTCTTGAGCAAGAAATGGAGTTTGAAACCAAGCTGCGTTCCCTGCTAGGCGAGTACAACAAAAGCTTGAAAGACGTGATCAGCATTCTCGATCCACACGCTGTGCTTACCTCGGCGAAAGGCACAGAGCCCGACAAACGCACTCGTAAAGCTCGCATGGTCAAGATCTACAAAAATCCCAACACGGGCGAATTTATCGAGACCAAAGGCGGAAATCACAAAGGCTTGAAGGCCTGGAAAGAGCAGTATGGTGCGGATACTGTTGAGTCGTGGCTCAATTGATCGATCAGCCGCGTTAGGAGCCTTCATTCTAGCGAGGCCAGGCAGCTCATGCTTCCTGGCCCACCGGACGTCACCGTCTGGCTCGCATATCTGTGGCCTGCAAAGCGAGTGAGCCGTTGATAGGCCGTAAGCGTCAGGCGAACTCACCTTCCGAACTCCAGCTTTAAGGGCGATGGTGTCCGCGTATTTTTAAGCGGACGCGATCACCCTTATCGCCGGGAATTCCATGCGCCAACGAAGCTCTTATCCGAAACCGTTCAAAGCCCAGGTCGTTCAAGAATGCCTGCAACCTGGCGCAACTGTGTCCAGTGTCGCCATCAGTCACGGCATAAATGCCAACGTCTTCCGCAAGTGGCTGCCGCTATATCGAGATCAGCCCTCAGCGGCTTCACTGCCGGCATTCGTCCCGCTAAGAGCCGCGCCTAAACGGCCAGTCGAAGCGTTAGTGATCATCGAATTGCCCATGGCCGGGCAAGTGATCACGGTGAAATGGCCAACCTCAGATCCCGAGGGCTGCGCGCAATTTATCCGGGCTGTCGCTCAATGATCCGCATTGATGCGATCTGGCTGGCCACCGAGCCGATGGATATGCGCGCCGGTACCGAAACGGCATTGGCCCGAGTGACCGCGGTGTTCAGTGCGGCGAAGCCGCACTGCGCTTATCTGTTCGCCAATCGCCGGGCTAACCGGATGAAAGTGCTGGTGCACGATGGCGTGGGTGTCTGGCTTGCCGCGCGGCGCCTGAATCAAGGCAAGTTTCACTGGCCCGGCATTTGTCATGGTTGCGAGGTCGAACTCGATAGTGAACAACTCCAGGCCTTGGTGCTGGGCTTGCCGTGGCAGCGCGTTGGTGCAGGCGGTGTGATCAGCATGCTATAACCGCCGTGCATTTGGCCGCTCTACGTGTCGTCGTCACGTGCCTGCTCTGGCACAATCGGCGGCATGACTTCCTCGCCCAACCTCGACCAGATGACCCCGGAACAGCTTCGTGCCTTGGCGGCACAGGCGTTGCAGTTGCAGTCCCAGGTCGAGGCGATGAGCAAGAAGATCCAGAACGATGAAATCCTCATCGAACAGTTCAAGTTCGAAATCGCCCTGCTCAAGCGCCACAAGTTTGCCAAGCGCAGCGAACAAATCAGCCCGGCGCAAGGCAGCTTGCTGGATGACCTGCTCGATACAGACCTTGAAGCTATCGAGGCAGAGCTAAAACAGCTTCTTCCCGCTTCGTCACAGGCCGAGTCGCGGCAATCGCCCAAGCGTGCGCCATTGCCGCCGCAGTTTCCGCGCACCGTGATTCGCACGAACCCGAAAACACTCAGTGCGCCTGTGGCTGCCAGCTTCAGCGCATTGGCAAAGATGTCAGCGAGAAGCTGGATTACACGCCGGGCGTGTTTACCGTCGAGCAACATGAGCGTAGCAAATGGGCCTGTCGTCAGTGCGAAACCCTGATTCAGGCGCCGGTTCCGGCGCAAGTTATCGACAAAGGTATCCCGACCGCAGGCCTGCTGGCTCACGTGATGGTGGCCAAGTTTGCCGATCACTTGCCGCTCTACCGGCAGGAGAAATCTTTGGCCGTGCCGGGCTGGCCATTGCCCGCTCGACCTTGGCCCAGTGGGTCGGGCAAACCGGCGTGCGGCTCCAGCCGTTGGTCGATGCACTGCGTGAAGCGGTGCTGAGCCAAGGCGTAATTCACGCCGATGAAACACCGGTGCAAATGCTTGCGCCAGGCGAGAAGAAAACCCACCGGGCCTATGTATGGGCCTACAGCACGACGCCGTTTTCAGCGCTCAATGCGGTGGTGTATGACTTCAGCCCAAGCCGCGCAGGCGAACATGCGCGCAACTTCCTGGATACCTGGAATGGCAAGTTGGTCTGCGATGACTTCGCGGGCTACAAAGCCGGTTTTGAGCAAGGCATCACTGAAATCGGCTGCATGGCTCATGCTCGCCGCAAGTTCTTCGACCTGCATGTCGCGAACAAAAGTCAGCTGGCCGAACAGGCGCTGCACTCGATTAGCGGTTTGTACGAGGTTGAACGCCAGGCTTGGGATATGAGCAACGAAGACCGTTGGCGAATACGTCAGGAAATGGCGGTACCGATCAGCAAAAAACTGCATGACTGGATGTTGGCCCAGCGCGGCCTGGTGCCGAACGGATCAGCCACGGCCAAAGCCCTCGATTACAGCCTGAAACGCTGGGTAGCGCTGACGCGCTACATGGACGATGGGGCTGTGCCCATCGACAACAATCAGGTCGAGAACCAGATACGGCCATGGGCACTCGGTCGCTCGAACTGGTTGTTTGCCGGGTCGCTGCGCAGTGGTAAACGAGCGGCTGCAATCATGAGCCTGATCCAGCCGGCGCGCATGAATGGGCATGACCCGTATGCCTATCTCAAAGATGTTCTGACGCGGCTGCCGACGCAACGGGCCAGTGAGATCGGGCAGCTGCTGCCGCATCAGTGGGTGCCGACCTGACTTACGCAAGGTGAGTTGGGCGGACGCTTACAAACTTATGCACAAGGCCTTAGGAACTTCGCCTTACAAAAATGCTGGTAACCTCTGACCTTTCACCGCAGTCACGTGCGCCAGTTAGGCTTTCAGTGTTCAGGCAGCAGCAGCGTCTCTATTGCTTATTCGGCACACCTCGACCTGGTAACCCATTGCGGTAAGCCGCTGGGCAAATTGCCTGAAGTTAACCTTAGAAAAAAACGGCATGTGCAGCGCTTCGTTGGGTTGCATGATGGCGAATACGATTTTGTTACGCGGCTGAGTGGCCGGGTTGAAAGCGAACTGGAAATCGCCGAGTTCTGCCAGATGTGCATTCACCTGCGCAACGACATCAGGGGCGTTGATCAGGGCTTCAGCAGACACGTAGGCCTGAGAGAAAAGGTGGCTCAACACGCTCGACGATGAGTACTTTTTGACATGGATGATGTGGTTATCCGGTGTGAGCAAATCACAAAACTCGAACGGGCCGCCTGCGCCAGTCAGTCTCACAAGCTTTTGGTCGAGTAGGTAGAAATTGACGTTGTCAGCGATGCGCCGAAGATAGGCGCCTTCGTGATCAGTACGGTAGGGAGGAAACACCAGGTTACACGGAGTCGCGGCCTCAAAAAAGTGATTCACTTGCTCGGTGTAGTCGCGATCTATCTGATACCAATCACCTTCGCTGAGCAGGTATATTTTGCCTTCGTGGTCGATCTCCGCCTCCAGGCAAATGTACAAAGGCCAAGTGGCAAGTCGCTGTTCGTCCGCTCCGTAGAGGTAGATGCGCTCAGAATCCAGCAGTGGGCGAGTGATGCCTCCCAGCAGGTGCTTGGCGAGCAGCGCTTGGCGAAGATCCAGATCGAATGAGATTGCTGGGCCGTTGTGCGCTCGGGCACTGCGTTTGACATAGCCGAAGCCGCTAACGTCATTTCCGAGCAGTTCAGGTGCAGCCGCGCGGACGCGATCGAACCGCTCGGTATTCATCGCTTCCACCAGAACCCCGTCTAATTCGCCTTTGAGTGCCGCATCGCGAACCGGGACGATGAAATCCATCCAAGGATATTTTTCTTTGCAGTGCTCATCCTCGTAGGCTGTCAAGAGGCGAAGCGCGATCTCAGGGAAGTCTTCGAGCCTTACATCGGAATGGAGCGCCAATGAGTCGGAGCCGCTGACGTACTCGCCTTCATCCTGATCGTTCTCCACGATCCCGGTTAGCGACTTGAGGATCTCCGAATCGAACTTAAAATCGAACTCCGATATTGACAACAGCCTTGAGGATTGCGCCTTTGAGCGCAGCGGGGTGCGGTCAATATTGGATTTTTCGACGGACTTGATCAGCAGAGGATCCGTCAAGCTGAGCGCCGTACGTAGTCCGAAATAGCGCTCAATCGCGAGCGGATCAATCAGATGCCTGGCATGGCCAAAGGTAAAGCAAAAGACTCTGCCGTTGATTGCTAGAACGAGCAGTGCTTTGAGCGATCTACCGGTCAAGTCAAGGCCGGCTACCTCTGGGATTGCGCCGAAGAGCTGAGTCCACTTTGGATGGGAAGGATTTTTCTGGTGATAGAAGAGGCATTCAACTTCGCCTAATAAAAACACGATAGGTCGCAGGTTGACCTCGTCGGAAAGCGCGTCCTGGATGGTTCGCCCATCCTTGAGCAAGAACACATTGATAGTGATCTTCACGTGTCACTCCTTGACCCCTCGACTTGATGTTAAATTGGCATCTACCTCTGTCTCCGTCAAGCTACGTCAGAGACATGCGGGCGACATGAAAAGTCCAGGGCGGGAGTCATCAACTACAGGCCTCAGAATTGATGAGCTATGCCCGTGACCTGTCCATCGACGGCCTGAATCGAGATAAACCTCAGCTACTTTAGGCTTCGTACTACCTCTGCGCCTTCGCCAAGGCCCTGCATCGATGATGCCGAAATGGGTCTGATGAAGAGCTCTTGAAACAGCCACTTTGCAGCTTCCTTTTTGTGGTTCTGCGGGGTAGCTGGTGGCTCTTTCGCGGGGCAGGCTTGCCCCGCGATGGGCCGCAAACCTCGCCCATCTCCTCCAGCCGACGCGGCACAGGCTCCCCAACCCGCCCCGCCAACCCCACTCGCATGTCATTGCCACTGGGCTGCTGATACAACCCCAGCCCGAACTCCGGCAGCACCGCCAGCAGGTAATCGAAGATATCGCCCTGGATGCGCTCGTAGTCGGCCCACACCGTGGTGGTGGTGAAGCAGTAGATCTCCAGCGGTACGCCTTCGGCGGTGGTCTGCATCTGGCGGACCATGCAGGTCATGCCCTTGTGCACCTCGGGGTGGTTCTTCAGATAAGCCAGGGCAAACGCCCGGAAGGTGCCGACGTTGGTCAGCTGTCGGCGGTTGGCCGACAACTCTGCCACCGGCCCGAGGGCTTGGTTCCAGTCATGCAGTTCCTGACGCTTGCCGGCCAGGTAATCGCCCAGCAGACGCACCTGACCCAGGCGCTGTTCTTCTTCGCGGGTAAGAAAGCGCACGCCGGTGGCGTCGATGAACAGGCTGCGCTTGATGCGTCGCCCGCCGGACTGCTGCATGCCGCGGTAGTTGCGGAACGACTCGCTCATCAGGCGCCAGGTGGGGATGGAGACGATGGTCTTGTCGAAGTTCTGCACGCGTGAGCTCAGCGCGGAAATGGACAACACAAAGCTTTACAAATCAGTAGGTTAATTTTTTTTGTCCATTGTCCTTTTTTCTGACATCGATGGACACCCTTGCCATCCTTCCAGTCCCGCAAGCTGCAGTGCTCACACCCCTTTCAACCGAGCACCTGTATGTACCAATCACATGCACTCCAACAACCCCTCGTACGCCCAAAGCTCTCGTTACAGGAGTGCCCCACGACCTATCAGATCTCCGCGAGGAACCGGCTCAGGCGAAGCTTGTATACATAGGGCGCCAGTATCGCATCTAGACACCAAAGTCGGGGTGACATCATTGAGCCACTGCGGCAGACTTTCCTGGCGAGAATTTGGCCACCGCCATCGGCGGTATCATCTACATGGAATCGGAGTCGCTATGAATGGATTGAAGCCTCAGTTTTGGGAGCAGTGGGAACAGCTCTGTTGCTACTTCATGCAAGATATTGCAAGAAAGCATGGTCACTCAGTTAGCTACCGATCTTACGGCAGTCGGGGCCAAAACCAGTTTGGCATTGATTTGGTGCCCGTCAATTCGCCCTTGCCTCTGGTAGGTCAGTGCAAGATGGTAGAGACATCCTTCACTTGGAATGACGTGCTGGCTGAAGTTGCAAAAACTGACGGCTACCAAGGCGCGATCAAATGCTACGTACTGTTCACGACCGCGAATAGGCACACCACTATCCAGGATCAACAGAACAGCGGCACTGTCTATCATCATCAGCGGCCCGACGGCTCTACCTTCCCAGTGCATGTGAAGCACTGGGCAGATTACGAGACGAGTGATCTCAGCGCCGTTCCTGGCGATGTACTGCGCAGTATCTTTCCGAATGCCTTCAATTTAGCGGCGATTGTTCAGCCAGCCTCTGCGAGCGATTACATTGCCTCGCTAAAGGCGCTGCAAAGCTATATCCCTTCTCGCATAACCTCGGCAGATCTGGCCTGGCTGGAAACGTATGATTTTAGCTGCGGGTCGATGCCTGAGCGTGCGTTCGATCCGTTCCAAAATTTGTACATGGATCTCCAGCGGGTAGAGGACGCTCTTCGGTCGGGGATCACGGAGTGGTTGCACAGTGCTGGTTACCCTGAAATCCAGGCTTCATTGCTGGCAGGAAAAGATTTTTACTTCGCACTGGCGGAGTTCGTCCAGTCTGTGAGAGCTCAAATCGTAGGTGGGTTCGCACTTGACGGCTCGTCGATTCTCACTGTTGTCGATTTGAACGGCTGGCAGAAATTAGCACGCCAATTCGGAAGTAATGCCCAGTATCTGGCACAGGTCTATCGCAGAGCGGTGCTAGGACAGCAAGGGTAAGCCATATATACCCTAATGATCCTCGCAAAAGCGCAAGTCTATTCAAGATCTGCGCTTTTGGTATATCTGGTAAGTGTAGCTGCCTCTAACTAGAGGCGTGAATTACCTCTGGTGTCCTAGACACCTCTGTGCGCTATAGCGAGGCAAGCTGAGCGGTGCCATGAGCGATCTCCGTTGCCTGGAATTTAAAATTCAATCGGTCAATCAGGTGGCCGATTGGAAGCTGCCTCTCGCTGAGGTGGCAGCACGCGTTGGTGTGTCTACACATAGACTCGCAAGGTGCTGTAAGAATCCGGGGCGATTCAGCTACAGGTTGGCGGGTGCCCAGAATGCTTTTAAGTTACTGCCTTGACTTCGTAAAAATCTAGAAAAAGGAATTCGGCTGAATGATTAATAATATAAAGTTTCAGGATTGGAGTGAGCTTTGGAGAACTATACCATTTGTGGCAGATGAGGGACTAATAGATCAGCGCGGATTTAGAAGTACCATCGTTACTGGTCAAAATGGATGCTATAAAAGCACGATGTTGAGGGAGTTGGTCGCGGGTGTGATTGCTCCTAAATCTACGTCGGCCAGGGTAAACGTAAGTGATGGCTTGAGCATGAAGCATGTCATTTGCGCCTCAGGTTCCGTTGCCGATAGGTTTCCTTCGAAGGAAAAGGCGGGTGGCGGTAGCACCGAGTTTGCGACAGAGCAATATGCTTACATTGGGCAAAGGGTTGGGGCGAATCTACTCAGCAAGAAAAGACCCTTTGAGACGGTGCTGGTTTTTGCTTTGGACGGAAGAAAGTCTGAGCGCTATGAGTGGGCGTTTTATAAGAAAGCGCATGAGTTTGCTAACATTGCTCCGGAACTGGAAATATCAGTTAATGTAAACAAGGATAAAGTCAGTCGGACTACGAGAATTCCCTCAAGAATAGAGCAGGGAGTTTCAGTCGAGGCGTTGAGGCGCTCATTGGGTCTTGAGGATTTTAAAGTTTCTCGATATTTTCCGGAGAGTGTTGCTGTTAATGTTTTAAATGAGTTTGATGAGCGCGTGTTTAAGGACTTCTCCGAATTCATGCGTTCTGCCAAGTCTAAGCTTGTTTTAAATATGGGTGGTCATGGTATACGCTGTAATGCAGCGTCTAATGATGTGGTTCGACTAGGTTTTATGCTTGATGTTTTTTCTCTTCGTGATGTGACGGTTCAGAGAGTAGGTAGCCTAAAGCCTTTCTCCATATTTGAGTTAAGCTCCGGCGAGTATCATATGTATACGAATCTCATGGGGCTTGGCTTCGGGGTGGAGGAAGGTTCGCTGATGCTTTTGGATGAGCCCGATAATAGCCTTCACCCACAGTGGCAGCGAGATTTCATGGCCGCAGTCCATGGGATCTGCCAAGTAGGGATGAGGACTGGACATTTGATTGTGTGTACCCATTCTCCGCTTATTGTCGGTGCCGCGCTGGAAGGTAGCACGATAGTGGACTTGTCTAATGATGAGCCCATCGTGAGCGTGGCTTCATTTGGCGCCTCTTCTGACGACATTCTGTTGGAGCAGTTCGGGATAACTTCCAGCCGAAATCGGGTCGTAGTGGATGTGGTTCAGCGTGCGGTGTCTATTATAGAAAAAGATGGCTTTGAACATCCAGATTTGCTCGCCTTGACCGATGAGTTGGTGTCTATCAAGTCAGCTCTGAAATCCGAAGACCCCCTCGTTGAAGTGATCGAGGCGATTCTTGGGGCATCTGGAGATGATTAATATTGGTTTTGAACGGATTCATCCCATCCCGGTTCTGCCCAATAGTATTGTGGTCGCAGACCTACTAGGTCTTGATTGGGACAGTAAGGGGAACGCAGTTAAGGCATTTAAGGGGGCCTTGAAGCCATTGTTGCGCAAGGCGCAAAAGGCAAAATGTAGTCTCTGTCGACGTATGCTTTACGATGATTATGCCGTCCATCTAGAGCATTTCATCGAAAAAAACATACATGGCGATTACACTTTTGAGGTGAGGAATTTATCTTTATCCTGCGGGACGTGCAATATAAAGAAGCAAGCGCACAACAAAACTTTAAATGGTTGGGTTGGAAGGCGTGCAAAACGTAGGGCTCTGAACGTTGAGAAACACTGCCCTGCGCTTGCCGTCAAGATTCCGGCTAATGCACCATTGCCCACTACGCCTGAAAGCTATCGTTGGGTTCATCCTTACTTTGATCAGTACTCGGATAATATTGAGATCCAGAAGGGTTGGATTTTTATTGGTAAGTCAAGGAAGGGGATCAGGACTATTCGTGCAGTGAAGCTTAATGCCTTAGCTCAGATTGAGCGCAGGGCCCTCATGGAGCGGTTGGAGGCTCGGCCTGGTCGGTTATCGATGCTGGTGGGGGCAAGTGCTGAATTGAACAATCACCGAGCGGGCCACATTTTACAACTGGTGGCCAAGAAACTGTGGAAACGCCGAGAGGCGTCCGGCGTTTAACTGGCCAGCCTCGGTTTGCGATCCCCCATCGCTTGATGTAACTGGGACGAGGTCAAGCCCAAGAGGACGTCGCTCGTGCCGGCCTGTTAGGGCGCCATCATCAAAAGAGGGGAAGGTTAACCTTCCCCTGAAATTGCCCCATTGCTGGCTTAGACCGCCTGGATGCACCCCACTACAGGCTTGGCCAGCAAGCGCTTGCAGCGAGACTCCGTAGAGGTGTCCGGTGTTGCGTGGGCTCCATTCAGGTGTAAGCTGAAAGCAAATTACTCAATCACTTGATTAGGATTCTATGAGCCGTTATCTCGATAATATTCCTGAGCCATGGTCTGTCGATAATATCCGTTCTGCGATCATGCATAAGTTTATGGATGCTCGGCTTTCCATTGAGGAAACAGAGGGGGGACAGCTTTGGCAGGCAATTAAGGAGCTAGATGATACTGTCTGGATATTTAAATGTAGTGTGGAGGACTTGTTTCAGATAATTGGTTTGTTTGCCCAAAGAACACAAGATCCTGGTTTTTGGGATGCTACCAATAGGACAAATGCCGAGCACTTTGCCAGAGAGGTAAAGAGAAAGCTTTTCTACTCCACGACGTCTGTGATGGCATTGGTCGAGGTTTCACGGGTGTTTCACAAAAAATACCCCGTGGCTGGATTTACTGAGAAGTTGGGGGCGTGTTTTGCTACCCCTGGGCTGCATAAATTTCTTCAGGATCTTCGGAACTATAATTCTCATTGGCGGATTGCTGAGGCTAACTGGAGGATTGACTACGATTTTGAGAAAGGAAGTCGCATCGCTCGATTCGTGGTGACCCGTGAGGATCTACTGGCTTGGGGGCGATGGACGTCTGACGCTAAATCATTCATCGAAAGTTCGGATAAGTTTATTGATGTTGGCGCTACATTGGCTGAGTACGCCAAACAGGTGAAGGCTTTCTATGAATGGCACAAAGGCGTGGTGCTAGTAAGTTATGCTGAGATCCTGAGGCGGTATTTTGAGTATAAGCGAATTCATGACGGTCTAAATCGAAGGATGAGCTGGAATATGATATTGGGCCACTTGCCCCAAGGTCTTAACCCATTCCAGTACTTGGCGCGTTATTTGGAACCAGAGCAGATTGAAAAAATCATGTCATTCGAGCTCGGAAGCGAAGCCCAGATTCAAGCCCTGATTTCCACTTTAGACATGGAAAGGTTTTGCGATGCCCAGCTGATGGATAAGGTGAGGAAATTATTCCAGTCAGCTGTGGTGCCATAGTGGGTGATGCCGCCTCCCAACGTTGGTCATGCTCATAAGGCATTGGTCTCCACCGCTATGCTTTTCCCAAGCTTGCAGGCCATCCGCCTCGTAACCCCAAGGGGGCCGAGTGGAACCAGGTCTACCAGGGGGCGCTGAATGTATTGTCGAGCCCTGTAACTCAGCGAATCGTCCAGCCCTACGTATTTCGTGCCCTTTGCATTCGCAATGGGGTAGTTGACGTTCAAGATGGTGTGAGCAGGCAGCAGTTGCCCTTGCTTGGCGTTCTTGATCAGTCCATCGACGAGTTTGACCAGGTAGGCGGATGATCGGCTGGAAGCTAAAGCGTAAGATGCTTCGCAGAGCGCCGGTCAGCGCGTGCTGCGAAATGGGTGTGCAAATGGATGTACTGTTGTTCGTCAGCATCCGAACTCCAGCTTTAACGTGTATTCGTAAGCGTCCGCCCATCTCACCTTGCGTAAGTCAGGCCGGTATCCACTGATGCGGCAGCAACTGCCCAATATCACTGACCCGCTGTGTCGGCACTGTAGGATCGACTTCAGCTTGGCGGTAGCGCTCAAGTGGTGAGGGCCGAACCTGGGTGTAGATTGCCCTGAGGGTCGGCCACGCAGAGCTTGAAAACAGCGTACTGTCAGATTTTGGTGATCTGAGATTTCACAGCCATTGTCATCGTCAGTCGCCGGTTGGTGTATGTCTTGAAGGCTCCTGGCTTGGTTGCTTTGGTTAGGATCTGATCTGGGGTTCTCCACAAGCCGAATACGATGACTTCATCGTCCTCTTTCAAGCCTTCGAACCAGGTTGCGTTAGCAGACCATAAGCTCACTTGCAGACTGATGCCGTTGGTTGGTTCTTTCGGATCCTCGGTGGCTCTGAGCTTACGGAGGTTCAGGACATTGCTGGTGGGATCGTCCTTGATACCCAGGGTGATCTTGGCGACCCGGCCCTGGATCGCGATGGGGTATTGAGTTGCCGTGTGCAAGACGGTGAAGTAAGCCGCCATTTGCCGGGAATGTTCGAAGTAAAACTCGTTCCAAGTGACGACTTTGTCCTTCGCGAAGACCAATTCAAGGTGCTCCTCGATCTGATCGTCTTCATCGCACAGAGCGCGCAGCTTAAGGACGCGCTGCGCGGTGTTTATGTAGGCGGCAAGTTGACCGGGACTGGGTGCATAGCGTTTGGAAGTGGTGGAGGGCTTCTCTTGGTCGTCATCGTCCTTGGGCTGCTTTGCGATTGCTTTCAATGCCTCCTTCACGGCAACGAGGCGCATTCGATAACGATTTTTTTGGACGCTTTCAATCAGGCCTTCAGAAGTGCGGGCTAGTTCAACGACTTGCTTGTCGACGCCGAAGCGGCAGTCGGGGCCGTGTTCTCCGTGAGCTAGCAAGCGGAAGAAGGCTCGAACTGTTGACGGCTTGTCGTAATGGTTCTTGGTGAACGACGGGACATGGCTCACAGTGGCGTCGCACTTCTCACAGTTTAGCGGCTCCGCGCCTTTGCCTTTGGAGTAGTTGTCTGCAGCCCATTTGATGCCATTGCGATCGAAGGCGTAACTCATTCTAATACCGGCCATACAACTCCTTGCATACTACTGCTCGCCTTGCAGGACACTGTGCAGCGAGGCGATTGCAGTGATGAATCGGTGAAGATCAAAATTGGTCGAGGACGCAGTCTATGGCAGGTGGATACTGCGGTTTCTATTGCTAAAGTGCCGCACTGCGTCTCGATGCTACGCACACATCTCACACTGGGTTACGGTGCTCACGTACATGCCCGGTTCGCGGTGGACGTCCCTAATGCGCTCAGGGTGGTAGTGATCCTTGATGCAGTCAGCCGGAATATCCCCATGGATGACGTAGCACGGGGACAAGTCCATGCCGAGGTGCTTGCCTGTCACGTTCTGGCCCCACACAGATAGAATCATGTTCGCCACTTCAGCTTGCTGCCCGGGGCGGATAAGGGCAAAGGGGATGTCCACCTCAAGGACGGTGGGCACACCAATCTCGCGAAGCCTCCAGCGATAGTCCTCCCCATACCGGTCAAAACGGGTCAGCCTGGCAGCGAGCGACAGCAGGTATTCGCTGCCGTTGATCGAGTAGTGGCCGAAGTCATCCAGCATTTTGCGATCGTCCCCGGTTAACCAGATCTTCCCTTTCTCGCTGGTGCTTCGGTTGCCCAACTCATCGATAGCTTTCTGGAGTTGGTCGGGAGCGACATCACTGAACAGCTCACGGAAACGAGCCTGGATCCGGTCAGCCTGATGCCCCTGCAGGCCGTGCTCGTAATACGATCGGATGTTCTCTGGTCGGCAGCCATGAAACGCTTTCGCATGGCTGTAGTAGCTCGCCAGCTTGTCACAGAAAGCGGGAACGAGCTCTTCATGATCAGGCAGCCACGACAGATCATCTGACCAGCATTTTGGGCGTTTGCGCTCAAGGTGCCGGCGCATTGCAGGATCCAACAGATCGCCTGCGTAGAAGCGTAGCGAGCCCAGCCAACTGCGGCGATTACGCCAGTCGAGTGTCCGGTGTTTCATCTGCTTTCCTCGAAAATGCGAAGGTACATGGGGAGGGTAGGAGGCCGATGAAAGGCCAGGAGGATGCCCCGGAAGTACACGGTGATGACTGTGCAGATGGTCACATCACGAAGCCTGAGCGATATCCTCTTCAAGCTCCCGAACAGCCTTGGTGACTTTGATCTCAAAGAGCCGTTCAGCGTGGGCATCAGACATTTCCCACGCTTCATTGCCGATCCAAATCGCCAGCAGCGACCTTTTTTGTTCGAGGTCGAAATTATCCAGATTTGGGATGTAGGAGTGACTCTCGGGTTTGCCTCGCCTCAGCTCATAGAAGGTCTTGATGAGTGACTTCGTTTGGATCTTTCCTTCCAAGGAGAAGCGCTGGGTGAGCTTGCGGATGGTGTGATTGACCGATCGCAGTTGTTTCGTCGAGGTGATCTGGGAGAAGTAAGAGGCCCAGCCTCGTCGTTTGCCCTCAAAAAAGCAGCCAGTGATCCGCAGGTTGACCTTCCATTCACAGTAGGCCCTAGCGCGCTGCCGGTCTTTGTTGGTTTGCGGGCCCGTGACCCTGTGCCGGTAGGCGGTGAAGATCTTCGCGAGTGAAGATTCGAACCGGTGGATGCTCTCACGGCGAATCATGATTTGGTCGCCATCGACCTGGTATCCCAGAAAGCTGAAAGGCTCTGTGAGATCCGCCACCTTCGACTTGGAATCGTGGCCGAAGTCATGGGGAGAAAGTCCGAGGTCTTTCAAGTCCGTTATGAGCTTGTCGGCCACACCTTTTGCCTTGCCCTTCGGCGCCAAAATCAGGATGTCGTCGACATAGCGCTTGTACCAGATGCTCCGACGGGCCTTAAATTTTGCGTCAATGTCCTGAAGGGCGATCTCAGCCAGCAGGTTGGATATCGCCAAGCCCTGAGGTACGCCGAGCGTGGAGTCGGGCGTGTCCTTTCGTCCCTTGGATTCAGGCACGGTTGGAGTGGTGATCGCAGATTCGATCAGGTGCCTGAATTGTGGCTTGCGCACCTTCTTCCAGATCGTCGACCTGATCAGGGAATGCGGGATGGATGGGTAGAAATTCTTCAGATCGATCTTCGCATATTCTGCGTATTTGCCCGACTCCAGCCCGGCCCTCAGGTCATCGATGACCTCCTGAGGCAGCGATAGCTTTGCTGCGGGGAACACCTCCGCGAGGCTATCGCACAACGCTCGCAACACGATCCTGTCTCTGGCCGTTGGAATCGAAATCTGTCGAGGGTTGGAGGTGGCGCCCTTGAGGATCAACTTCTCTTTGTACGCAGTGAAGCGGTACGTGCCCTCATGAGCCTTCTGAATGATGAGGTCGAGCTCCTCGCTCAGGTTATCGTCCAGCTTGGCGGGCCGCGTACGATCAAGGCCTATGGCACCCGACGTCTTGATCTTGTCGGTGTAGATCCGGAGCAGCGGCTTGCGGGCAAAGTGCTTGTTGAAGCTACGCGCAGCGCTCATTTGATTACCCAGGCGTACAGGCCCACGATCAGTGGCAGGGCGTAGAGCGCCGTGGTGACGATCAGGCGAATACCGAGCCAGCAGATGGCATATGTTTTTTCATATTTGGTTGGATGGCGACTGCTGAGGTTGCTGGCGAACACCCGAGCGACACGGTCATCGATCTCCCGGTGATTTTCGCATTCGGCGAGAAGGTCGCCGTACTTGCTGATCTGGGGCGGCGTCGGCGGGGTCTTAGCAGCTTCCTCAACGACCAATACGTTGTAGAGGTTCTGCAGCTGCAGGTAATTGTTGCGCATCGCCATGGCCCGACCTCGGAAGTCGCGGTTGGTCACAGCGAGGGAGACACCGAGCAATGCAACAGAAAGCACGGCAGCCATGACATCAGTGTCAGGGCCAATGATGTGAGAGTAGCGGATGGTCAGCACGCCAAGGATCGTACTGAGGATGGCATACCAGACAAGGAGCATCTGAGAATGGAAGTCCAACCACTCCAGGCGTTTATGTGCCTGGATGCGCGCCTTGTAGGTAAACCAGACCTTGTCCTTCACCCGCATCTCTCCTTAGCAATAGGGGGAAGAAGGCAGGAGGATTTGAGTACATTTGAACATCCCCTAGGGGATCAGTGAGCGTGCGCTCAACGGTCGAAACCGTTCATTATCAGAACCACCCTCGCGCGAGCGAGAGGAAGAACCTGCCTCTTCCGGGGGGGCGATTCTACAGTGCCATTATTCGCACTGGAAGGAGGGCGTTTCCGGGGCCGGTATATGTCCAGGAGTCGCGCGCAAGCGGAGTATCAGTCGTTCCAGAGATCAGCAACGGTCGATTTGGCGAGCTGGAGCTGGGTCGCTGTCTGTCGTTGCGTAAGTCCCGCTGCTTTGCAGGACTGGACGGCTTCTCGCCGCTTCAGCCGATCGTGCGCCCGTGCTTCGACGGAGCCCGCTGTCACTTGGAGCGCCAGTTCCTCAAGGCCACCTTGGCCTTCGAACCAGGCAAGCTCCGATGCGATGTCCTGGATAACCTCAGCTGCTGGTCGCCCACTTGCCGCAATGGTTGCCAGCACCATCAGCGTGTTTAGCTCCATGCCCGCCGCTTGAGCGATTTCCTCAAGTTTCCCTATGGTTACATCGGTCTTCGATTGCTCGATTTTATAGAGGAATTTTCGGTCAGCAGCCGAGGCAAGATCGTTCTGGGCGAGACCTTTGATTGCTCGTATGGCCCGCAGAGCGGCGGCCAAGCCATCACGCCGTGACATAGGTCTCCCCAAAAAGCGAGGATCAAGCCATGTTGCGATGCCCGGATCGACGGTTTATAGTTCCCTTTCCGGGCGGAGTGGGATTTGGTTGCTTAGCGTTTTGCTGAACCGGCACTGATCTGTGACGAAGGGGCCGGGGCGTGGACGCCTTCCAATTTACTGCCAAACCGATGATAGCCCAGTGATGAGGGTCGTCGTCTTCGGTCACCATCTGCGGGTCATGGATGAAAAGGCCTCGCTCTCCGTGTAACCCAACAGGGCTTGCTCCCTGCTATTTGATTGAGAATTGATGACTACCTGTGCATTTCCATTCCCAGCAACTGTGCCTGAATGCTTGGTTGCAGGCGAACCCCTTCCAGCTGAGGTCGAACAGGCGATGTCGATCGATTGGGGCGTGGTCGTGGACGCCTACCTGTGTTCAGCCGCTAGGGTTGGCGATGTCTACGCGGCCAAGGCCTACGGCGACCGTTCCTCTACGATCGAGAATGGAATGACTGTGGTGACACCGCCGACTCGATCAATCCATACTGTTGGCTCTTTTTCGCTGTTGCAAAGCCAAAGTGGGGCAGACCACTATGTTCTGGTTTCCGAGTACGTGGGAGAGGACTGAGGGGGCTTGATTGGGCCCGCGCGCCGGTAATCGAGATCAGTCAGTTGGTGCCAGCGTGACCATGGCGATGAAGTACTGACCACATAGGTGTGACAGGGAGCGTGGCGTGATGTTGGGTATGTTGATCGTCGAGATGACAAGGCTGGATGGACAGCTGACAACCGGTGCATCGGCCAAGGACGCTGAGCATCTGGAAAGACTGCTCGTTGAGTCTGGAAAGCCTTACTGCGTTGTGCGCGCCTGGGTCGTCGTAGAAGCAACGCCGTTTTATGGCAATACCATAGCCGTTGGCGATAACGCTCCCATGATCATGTATGCACACCATGCGGTCTCGCACAGCACCGGGGCTGTGAAGAGTGGTGAGGCTGTCTGCAGTGGTTATGCGCTGAAGTATGACGGTCGAGGCGTCTTGGAGACTGTGGATACCGTGTACGTGCTGTTGGGCAATGGGTATAGGAAGAGAGCCTCACCCAATACCATTAGCGCCTTCTTGGCACCGGCCATGGATTGATTTCCAACTGCCCGATGTGATGCACGCTGGAACTGCAGCGACTTAGAGCAGAAAGGAATGCCCACCAATTCGAGTGAAGACAGGTGGGCGATGAGCCGTCAGGCCGTTACATGCACTTGAGGTTTTTTGCCTCCGTTCCATTGCCCCTCAAGCGCTCGTTCAATCTGAGCTGCCAGTTGAAGCAGCAGGCCATCGTTTGCCTGCTTAGCCAACGCATGAATCCCAAACGGCAATCCATTTTCCTGGCGTGCCATGGGGAGTGAAATCCCAGGGATGCCGCAAAGGTTCGCCAGCAGGGTGTAAGCGAAGAACCTCCAGAGATTGTCGAACCAGTCCCGGACATCCGGATTGTCACTGATGGTCAGGTACTCCTTCGCGCCAATAGGTGGTGTTGGCAGGGCAGAGGCCGGCCAAGGCGTTCCCATTTCAGACAACACTGAGCCGTGGTGGCTGCTGGGCAAATCACCTCGCTTTTCCTCGCACCTCCCCCTGTTCGACCACAGGGCGCTGCAGCGCCTCCTCAAGTGCTTCGAGTGCGTCCGCCAAGCGAGCATCCTCTCGTGCGTCGCCCGTGGCTGGACGGAACGTTTGGCAGTGGCGGAGCAGGGCGTCTCGATCATTGTGATTGAGATCAAGCTTTACGAGCATTCTGTGGGCATCCTTTGAGAGCGGTTAGGGGGCAGCGGGCTCATCCCGCCCATTGCAGGGGTGGTGCTGAGATTCGGTTTGGCCGAAAATTGGGCCCAAATGGAGTCTGTGGTAGCCGTGCTTTGATTAGGGCTGAACTTGAAAACGAGGTCTGGCAACTGGCTGCCCGATCCTACCGTGAGCGACTGGTGGAAATTGTGGCGGCAGCGGTTGAGGCCTATGCGCGGCCTCCTGGCCATGATGACTTGACCCGGGTGCACATGTCCGACGTAAGGCGTGAGGCTTTTGCGGCGTTGCGAGCCTGTTTCGGAGCGGAGTGGCGCAACAGTGATCCAGTGGCTGAGTTCCTCTGGCTACGGAATCACAAACGCGAGTATCTCTGCTACGTCGTGTTGCGGCGACTCGTGATGGACGAGCTGGCCAGTGAGCAGATGAGAGACTCGCTGTTTTCAATCGATGTGGGGGCGTAAGCACATTTGGGGTTTGAGTAACCAAGGTCGCAGTGTTGCCAGGCATTTCCTGGGTGAAGATGGATCACACAAAGCGGCATTGTAATGCTGCATTGGATAGGATAGTTCTACTTTGAGAATCACCGTTGATGGCCTCACATTTAGCCCCTATGATACCAAGCTTATTAGAGGTTGTGCTGAGTGTAAGAAGCAATACAGTATTCGTGACTATTTCGAGCTGTCTGAGCATCATTTTTATACGCCGGTTAATTATAAAAATGGTTGTGAGCGAAAATGTTTAGAGTGTTGGCTTGGCGTTACTGAACAGATGGATCCTCCTCAGGAAAAGAAGAGGTCTGTAGACATAGAGGTTTCTGTCCCTGACAAGCATGAGCATTGGTATGATCGCACAATATACTGTGAGATCGATCAGGCCGACCTGTCAGCTGCGTACAGTGAGTATTTGCATCAAGGCTGCCACCTGGCAATCCTTCCCCTGTCTCGATTGATCACCGATCGATCAATATTCCTACCCCGTGGGGTGATGATATATCCGGTTGGAAGGCTGGATTTGAAGCATCTTAAACTTGAAAAGCGTCAGCTGGACAGAGTGGCGTCATCTCAGATTTCTGCTTCGGGTGTACGGCTTGGTCACCTGGGTAACTACCCCCTTCTTGTGATTCCTTTGAAATTTTCTTGGGAGCAGATGAGGTTGGGCGATCATGAGGCTCACATGGATATGATCGTCAAGGTGTCCGAGCTTGTTGATGGCTTGTGTTATGACTTTATTAACTACCTCGGTTGTCGACTTGAACACCTGGCGTCTGAGACAAAACCTGCATTGCCCGGTCAGTTGGCATCCAAATCGATGATGTCTGCGGCAGTGCTTGTAAAGTCTGACGCGATGGACTCTGTATTACTAGCCGGGGCTGCGTTTAGCCAGATCAACACAAAAGGGTTGGGATTGGACTTGCGTCAGCCGGAATGGGATCAGTTTCCGAAGGATGGCGAGGTCGGGAAGATAGCAACGCATGCATTGTCATTGTACTCTCAGATGCTTCAGACACAATCCGCCACCTCAAAATTTGTCCAGGCGTTAAGCTTAATAGAGTTTTTGGCTTTTCCGGATGAATGTGTGACATACAAAAAAGTAAAAACAGTGGTGTCCAGGTATATGGTTGAAGGCCTTGCAGAGCGTAAGCGGATCTTGGATAGGTTCGAGTGTCTGACGGGCAAGAAAGATGAGATAACCGGTGAAGAAATAGGTTTTAGAACAAGGATTGTGCACATTGGTGCGCGGCTTGAACAGTTGGTCAAGACTCGGAGTGAGCGCCAGGAATTGTTCGCTGAACTTGATGGCTATATCAGGACGATGATTGATCACATGATCGAACACTCCCACCTGTCGAGCGCTGATTATGAGGTGGTCAAGAGCAACATGTAGGGCAACCCGCCCCTGAGTACGGGAGGGGTCGCATGGCTGACCGGGGAGTGCTCGTCCCGCGAGCACTCAGGGTGATGGGGCAGGCGCTGACAGACTTGGGTCAGTCGTTGGGATAGCCTGCTCCTGAAGGTCTGCTACAGCGGCTTATCGCAGGTAGCGGATGATCGCTGAGAAGTCTTCACCACCATGCCCGGCCTCGATGAACTCTTCGAAGAGCTCGGTTACCCGGCTGCCCAGAGGCGTTTTCGCGCTCGTGTTCTCAGCGGCTTGCTTGGCCAGGAGCAAATCCTTGAACAACATGGTCGCGGGCGCGCCTGGCTTGTAGTCATTGTTGGCCGGGGAAGTCGGCACGAGGCCTGGAACCGGGCAATACGACGTGAGTGCCCAGCACTGGCCGGTGGAGGTGGACACAACATCGAAGAGCGCCTGATGCGACAGCCCGAGCGTTTCAGCCAAGGCGAAGCTTTCGGATACGGCCACGATGTTGATGCCGAGGATGAGGTTGTTACAGATCTTGGCTGCCTGGCCGGCACCGACGTCACCGCATTTGACCGTACGCTTGGTGGAGGCTCGCCGTGATGGCAAGCGCATGATCTATCGGATTGGGAGTGCCCCCATTGTCCCTATCCTAGATGCGCTGACGGCGTTTGTTGCTCATCAGCAGAACATCATGCGTCAGCTCATCAATGAGCAGGACATGCAGGATGTGGTCTCCATCGAAGAGTTGATCGCTCGATTGGAGGACGGCTCTACGGTGCTGCTGGATGTTCGTCCTGAGGATGAGTTTGCAGAAGGGCATCTGCCTGGTGCGATCAGCATTCCTATAGATCAACTCGTCAACTCGCTGGCAAATATTCCAGCAGATTCGCAGGTGATCGCGTATTGCAGAGGGCCGTATTGCATGCTCTCTGCAGAAGCCGTAATCGTGCTGCAGCGTCGTGGCTTCCACGCTAAAAGACTGCTCGGTGGCATTATGGATTGGCGTGACGCTGGGCAGCCGGTTTCAAGCTAGAACCCACCTGCGCATTGAAGTTGAGTCACCGGGATCAGTAGCTGCCCCGGTGACTGTACGGCAGTGCGCTTGGGCTCAGATTTCAATATCGTACCTTCGACTGCTTGTAGGACTCCTCTGAGAGAAAATACAGCTGGTCGGTCTGATTCTCTCCGCCGCCTCTTCGAGGCATTGGTACTGAGTGCTCAAGGTGGTCGAAAACGATGGTCAGCTTTTTCAGGTCGAACCGAGCAGCCTTAATTCGTCCAGGTAAGATCTAAACACAGCTATTTGAGCTCAATCCTCGTCATCGCGTGCTAGTCGATGCTGCTCGATATGCTGCGTATCACGTTCCCAGGCTTGGAGGAAATCTGTCCAGTCGTGCCAGTACCAGCCCTCCTGAACGCGCGCAGCAGGCCCCAACGCCACCGCGAAACGACTTTTCCAAGGTTCGGGGATAGTAGTGTCGCGGATGATCCAACAACCGATCGGGTGAGCCTCGTGAGGTAGTTCGCCAAGCTGCTGTAAGTCCAGCTGGCATTCGCTCAAGGGACTCTCTCTATCGAGCCGCTCAAGGTCATCCAGCCGCTGCAGAATCTCCACGGCGGCGTGATCGCCAGGCTGCAATTCAGCGAGCTCCCAAATCACCTGCCTTCTCTCACGCTCTCGAAGCCAGTTCTCGTTCATGTCATCTCCGCTGGAGTACAAATGTTCTCTCGTTGCTCAAGGCCTTCAGCATGCCCTAGCCGTGCTTGAGGGTTTCTAACCGAGCAGCGTAATCCTCAATCAACTTCGACGGCAGTTGAAGTAGGTCACGAGCAGCTTTTTTCAATTCCTTGTGGCCGTGGAAGCGGTTAGTGACCCAGGTAATCAAGGGCATTCTGCCGCGTTCGCATCGGCCCACCTGAGTTTCAAGGAGATCTGCGATTTCGCTAGGCCGAAAACTTATGCCGTGCTCCCGTCTGCTTCAGTTCGGGCACGACTGCGGAGCGCGGTCGTACAACGCATGATCCCATGGGTTGGCCAGGCGGTCACGGCGGTATTGCTGGAGGCACATGGTGTTGAGTCGCATCGAACAGCCGTGAGCGCTGACCAACGCCGAAATCTGCGAGATGATGGGAGTGTTCGGCAGGCCAGGGAAGGGGCCTAGTGGATGAACGCAATCGCGAGGGTAGAAGGCGTCATGGAAAAGCATGTCATAGGCTTGGAACGCCACAACTTGGATGAGCTGGAAGTCATCGAGCGGCTGGCCTCAACGATCGGCCTCGAAGCATTTGAGTCGGACGTCCAGCGCCTGGCAGAGCTCCACGCTGTTGACCCCACGTCAACGATTCAGTCGATCAGGATTCAAACCCACCCCAGCCTCATTGGAATGAATGAAGCAGTTTTTCAGGTGCTTCAACGCACCTGCGATACGCTGATCGAACGTGATCCGTTGTTGCTGGAGCGCCTGAGCTATAGGTGTCGCAACGACCAGTACACGGCTTTGCCATGGGCGTTATGGTTAACATTGGTTAGACATGCCCGCGAGTATTTTGATCCAGCAGGGGCGGACGCAGCCTTCATGGTGACCAAGCAAAGAGAGGGGCTGTCGGGCCTGGAGGCTTTTAAGGCGCTGATCGCTTTGAAGCGTTCGAGGTAGCTTTGTTGCCCGGCGCTCGCACAGGAATCAGGCGAGGGGCGAATTCGTGTGGCGTTACTCAGGTCAATCGTCGAGATGAGCAGCAATGTGTTGGATCAGCTTGGTTGGGCTGGGGCTGTCAATCAGGTTGTAGATGATGTCTCGTTTGGCCCCGGGGCAGCTTCTTCACGACATTCTTGCCAGCCCTTCGGATTGCCAGGTCTGTGCCGTGGATCCGGTCGGCGAGCATCAAAATTAGAATGGCGTCGGTGAGAGTCATGCGTGACCTACTGCGGGTGATGCGCACCTAGAGTAGAGGTGCAAGAGGGTTGGGTGTCCGCATTATGCCGGATAAGTCCAGGGGCGATAGCCAGATGGTTTGCACCCTACCTTGGCCAGGAGCGGGGAGCAGTCATGCTTAGGCAATTAGGATGACGGCCCGGAAATGCAGGGCCGTTGCATAGGGGGCAACCCACCGGTTATAGCGATGGGCCCGAATTAGGGCGAGGACTCCTTAAGTAGCGCTTCAAGTTGAAGTCCTTGGGAAAGGTCACGTTGTGAAACTCATTGCGTTTAAAGGCCGAGGGCATGAGATGAGTGCCTGTGAAGTCTGAACCGTTCAGAACGCAATGTGTGAATTCGGTTTGTGTGAAGATGCTGTGTCGTAAATTGCTCGACATCATCATCACTCCCCGCATTTTGCAGCTGGAGAAATCGGCATAAAGGGCTTCTAGGTTAAGCAGGTCGGCCTTCTCGAAGAGACTGCTCTGGAGATATGCCCAGTTCAGCCTCGATCGCTGCAATGAGGCCTTGCTCAGATCACAGTGTCGGAGGTCACTGTAGCTCAGGTCGCAACATGACAGCTCGAATCCTTCGAGGATCTCCCTTTGTAACTCAATACCCCTCAAATCATCGAGATCACCAGGAGATAGCGGATAGCTGACAGCCGGTAGGTCAGCTAGCAGCTCCGGCCAGTGATCGTTTCCTTTGCGCAGGGCCAACAGCAACTCCTGCTGAACATGTCGTCCTGCAGGCGTCTTCCAGCGATTCCGCAGTTCGATCACACCACGTTCGGGCAGTTTTTGTTGTCTGTCCATTCTTCCACCTTTAGATGTTTTCGACGCCTAATGACCTGTCCGGCCCGTCGAATCATATGGGGCGGAATCCTTGAATCGATTGCCCCCTCCAGTTCGCCAGGAAACGGAGCGCCGGTAAATCCAGTGGGAGTAGGTACTATGCCGAACAGCAATTTTTCAACATCCCAGCCTGGTATGTTGTCCAGTTCATACACCCATCCACCTACGTCTGCCCAGCACATCGCCCCCTGGCCCAGTTTTTCACTCACCATCAGAAAGGATGTTGTCCCTCGGAATCGACTGCCATAGCCTTTGCTTGCATGCCATAGGAGGTCGATGCAGGAGCCTTTGATAGGCAACCCTTGTGTGAACGCGACCTCGGGGAGCAGATCTGAGATGCCGTAATACTGCTGGGTACCCAGCGGAGCTGGTGGTTCAAGTACCCCGTTGGGCAATCTCGCCCTCAATCCCATCATTGGCTGGGAACTACCGCAGTAGCAAGCGTCTCCGCTGCACAGCAACATTCCATGGTTAGCCTTCACCATCCTGCAATCGCCTCCTCGCTATGAGCTTTCATCTGGCATTGATTGACCTGTCCGGGTAGAACGGCCCTCGTGAAAGGGCCGCCTGCTATCAGGACTTGCCGAGGTACTCGCGTACCTTGCTCGCGTACGTGCCCACCGCAGCAACAGCTTGCTTCAGCTGTGCCTCGGTGCAGCCGAGCGCGGAAGTCCAGTTGCGGACTTCGAACGGGTCATTGACGTCGATGCGTTTGGCATCTTCAGGATGGGTGATGTGTTTGTTATCCGACATGGAAAACCTCAACGTGGTACTGCGTGGTGGCGATGTGCCGTAGGTATTGATAGGGGCAGTATTGGGCTTTTCAACCCTGTTTGGATCCATTTTTAATGGTTGTCGGAAGGCTTTGGAGTGTGGGCTTCAAGGGGGGGGGTAGCTATCGACCGGTGCTAGCGCACCGAACCACGAGCCTGCCGCCTCTGACGGCTGCAGATGTCCGGTTGCTGGATACCGAAATCACCCGCAGAGTGGTTGCTTGGCGCGGCTATATGGAGGTGGCTGTGGCCGTTTACTCATATGGCATCACCTTCCCCTGGACGTTGCATTGACGGGTGGCATTTAACCCGTCATTCAATGGGCTGGGGGCTCTGTGCTTCTTGCTGCTGGGGGCTTAGGCTGATCCTCTAGGCATTTATTCGTAGTGCCGCTGAGAGGCCTCGCGACGCTGTAGGAAGTGACATATCTGACGCGTTGACCAGCGCCTCGGATAGCGCTCTTAAAGCTTCGGTCTGATGGGTATTTGGAAGCGTCTATTGCGGTCAGGTGATCGCGTCGCGCTCCTGGTCGTGTGGGGGCAGGGGTCACCAGCCCGCGTAATGGCTCAAGAGTTGACCCCAGGTCGTCAGCGCCTGACCGTCTCTTCTGAGGATTTGCAGCGCCTTCGCAGCAGGAATTTTGGTCGGGCATCCCCCGATCAGGAAGCACTTGTCCAGCCCCGGGTGATAAAGATGTATCAGGGTCAGAACCATGATCTGCTGGACGGGCTCCATCGATCTGTACGACTTGCGCATTGCCTTCATCAAAGAGGGTATTGGTACTGATTGCTGGTAGTCGAATCCCTGTGGGCGCATGGTGAAATGACGGCCTTGTGAGCCATAGGGGGCAACCTGGATGAAGCAACTTTCCAGTTGGTACTCATCGACGATCCGCCACGCGGTATTTCCAAAAACTTCGCCTCGCAAGTCTGACGATGGGTAGATAGGCGGCTCGGCACCACAGACCATGGCTAGGGCAGTGTATTCAACTCCGTCCATGCATGGCGTTTTATCGACCAAGTCGATAAGTGCATAGTTAGGGATGCGACCTGCTGCAAAGATGGGGTCAATAGCTGCATAGGCAGTTATGGCAGCCGGGGTCTGAGAGTGATGAATGTAGCATGAGCTTGCCGTTTGAATGTCGGTGAATGCCCACGTGTTAGTGGGGGTTTTATAAACGCCAAGTTCACGTAGCAATGAAAAGGCGTCAGTCACATACTGGTTTGGTGTGCGCATCTATAAATCCCATCTTGCTGGTGTTGAGGGTGTGTCTGAAGTGGAGCTCCTTGATGGTCATCTTGTTCTGTCTGAATAATTCGAAAGTGTTTCATGGCGTGGTCATGTGTCGGTGAAGGCCTACTCAATTAAGTTCAGGAGTTTGGAGGTGTCAAGAATTTTTTATTTTGGTGTCTTGGTGTGATGTATGGGCAATGTATGAGGTAATGGGTTTAATTGGGTTTTTGCAATATTTGGAAAGCCGCGTTTTTGCCAGGAGATAGATGATTATTCCGTTTATTGATTTGTTTGGTTGGGCAGGAAGTTGGTATTTTTTTTGGGGGGTTAAGGGGAGTAAAATATTATATTAAACAGGTGGTTGGCTCGCATCAGGGGTCAATTAATTGTTAAAGGATTGTGATGAATGCTCGCAAAGTCTTAGGAGCGCGTTGAGGCGGTTATGCCCACGAGGTGCACTGCGGAATGGGATATCTATCGTTCCACGTGCCATGAGTCGTCCAGGTGGAGAACGATGTGTCGAAACGGACGTGGATGAGCAATGATGTCGTAGATGAGTAAGCGTCAGACGAACTCACCTACCCGATCCCAACCATGAAGGCGATGGTGTCCACCTAAGAAACGTGGACACCCGAGTCTGCCTGCACATGCTCCAGCAGGGTTCTGCTGAGACGCTGGCTAACCGCATCCTCCCGTTGCATGTGCTTCGGCCCCGGCCATATCCTAGCCCGACGTTCGGCAACAGACATGGAGCGCGGCCATGGAAGACAGAGAACAATGGTTTACGTTATTGGCCCAGCAGGACTGGGAGGCGATTGGCAAGCTCCTTTATCAGAAGAAGAGGGCCAAGGTGCAAGACCCCTATCTGGCTCAAATGACCGGCTTCTTTGAGACCGAGTTCTTCTCCTTCGCTGAGCCACTGCCACCTGCTGAGCGCTCCAGACAATTCGAGTCCACCAACCTGCTCATTGAGCTGAATCAGCATGGCTTCAGCCAGGGCTTTGTGGATCGATTTGTTGATGAGCGGCTTAAGCTGATGGTAGAGACCAAGCACTTAGCGCTGCTGAGCTACGCCCAGTCTCATCAGCACCGTCCACTGGCTAAGGAGATCATCCAGTCCTTCATGCAGGCTAAGCCAGAGGCGGTTGCGGCGAGCATGCGAGAAAACATGACTGTCCGTGCCACGGAAGTGGTGCCCGGAAAGCCAAAGACCATCCGGCTGTTCAAATCGAAGCAGGAAGAGAACTTTTACGAGGCGGTACGGCGGGTTTTCCCAACTTATCACCCGTACCCCAATGTGGCACTGAGCTGCGTACTGGATTATCCAGCGATCAAAGATCAGTTGTCAGAAAAGGCCAGGTCGTACTTTTTCCGAGGCATCGTCGACAGCGTTGTGTTCGACGTGGGCAGTGGCTACCAGCCGAAGTACTTCATCGAGCTGGATAGTAGCTTCCATGATGATCCACAGGCGCAAGCCAATGACCAGTTGAAGGACGCCATCTTCCGCGCAGCGAACACCAAGCTCATACGCATCCGGCCTCTGGATGCCATGGCCGCGTCAGTCGAGGAGTTCGAGCGACTGGTGCGTGAGCTGATGCGTCAACTCTGACTGCCTGGCGCAACGGTTCTGTACTGGCCTCCGGGCAGAGGCTGAAATGTCGCCCTTGGCGGAGCAATATGCCAGTGGACAGTAGCGCTCAATCAGCGAGGCGTTTCGAACTTGGGGGCTTCAGGCAGCAGCCTTTCGAGCAGGTCGTTCACGATGTTGAGCGCCCCCTGCTTCTTCAGTTTCGTCCAGTGCTCCCCCTTGATGCTTTGCATTGCCTCAGCTCGTTCGGACTTTGTCCGTTCCAGGAAGGGGAGCAGGGCGGCTTGCTTTGGCCTGCCCCTGCCCATTCGTGCAAATAGTTTACGGGCGGCTCAGCGGTTTAATGCGCACCACGTTGTCGATTTGGCGTAAACGAGTTTCCAATTTCTCCCATGCACGAAGCAACATAAGCTCCCGCCCCAGGGCCGCTTTGTACTTGTCCTCAAAGGATTCTGCTTCAGCTTTGGCTTTTGTAGCCTTGGCCTTGGCTTCACGGATCTTCAGGGCGCCAGGAAGGCTTTGCTCCTCCTGCTCCTTGGCGCGCTGTTTGACCTCGCGAATCAGCGCAGCGTACACGGGGCGCTGTTTTTTGATACTTCCGGCGCTCTTACCTGCTTCCATGGCCACTGCATTGAGAGTGATCTTCGTGCCTGGTGGAACCACTTCGCTCTTACCAGCCACAAGACGATTGAGGGCAGCGTAATAGGGCATCAGGGTGCTCGATTCTTCAGGGCTGTCCGGCATTGGTGACTCCTTTGAAATCCAGTGATGGCTACAGTGGTGATTGTGGTCATGTAGGAGCCCTTGCCAGTGCGGCTTGTTTGAGAGGCATCAGAGGATCTGCTATTGGCGCGGGTTGCACCTGATGCCCGTCATACCACCGATAAACTGGCTTGGATCGATAATGCAGCTCTATCCCTTGGCGATAATCCGGTCTCGTATCTCAATGAAATCAGCCAGGTTTTGCTGCTCTGCTCGGTACTCTATGCTTTCGGGATCAAGCTCCTCAAGGTCGAACTTCATGATGTTGATGGTTTCATTCATGACGGATTCCTTGGCTACTAATGCTGAGCACCCTGGGCATGTCTTGAAATTGCCGTGAGCCCGCTTGTCACAAGGATCTGACGAGGTGCAAATTCCGAGAGGGCTTTCCGTGTAAGCCCTGAGTCCAAGCTTTGCCAGGCGCTGCGATTCCTCCTCGGTTTCATTCAACCAGACAGAGTCATTACGTTCCTTCATGAGCTGACGGCCTCGGGCGCCGTAAAGGCGCTCGGATGACTTGTAGACATCGCGAATGTACATGGCCCCATCGGCTTCCTGCTTGGCTTTGCGAAGCTCTTTGGCTAGTTCAGGATTGATCAAGGCAAAATAGTAGTTCTTCGCTGAGCACCCTTTAGTGTAGTACTGGGACATGACTTTGGTTAGGTGAGTCAGAAGACGCTTCAACGAAGGCAGGGTGATTAACCCGCTTTGAGCCGCGAATACTGCCATTGAGCGTCGAAACTGATGACTGGATGCGAGCCACGGTTTTCCGATCTGGTACTTCTTGTCGTTCCGCCAGTCTCGTAGCGGCTCGATCGTCTCAAGTTCTAAAATGTCCTCGTTTGTTATGAGGATAGGATCCAGACGGAATTCAAGGTTCCGTTTTTTAAAGTGCCCGGCCTTGGAGCCTTTTCTGCCATTGCTGATAGGGTGTATGGAGGTGGTCAGAAAGAGTGAGTCCTTGTGAGGGGAGAAGGGGGATAGAATAGAATTGATTTTAGTGAGTACCTCGATGGGTTTCAAAATGGCATCTGTTGTGATCCACTTTGTTGGCTTGGGTTTGCTGTGCAGCTTTGTACTGATGCCGACTACATAAAGTCCTTTTTTATTCCATCCTTCAACCGGCTCTAAGCAATCTTTGCACAGCCCTGTCACTTCATGATCGCGCATCAAGGTGAAAAGGTGAATGAGGTTTTTTGCGCAATGTGCAGCTAGTGAAAGGAAGCTCAGAAGCGAAGGGGCGCTGACCAGATTGTAACGCTGGCATAGTTCGGTCAAGTTTAAATCTGTAATCGCTTGCTCGAAGGTGATTGGGTTCTGCATGTGCGCGACTTTTTGAGCTTGAGTGCTTGGGCGACTTAATTCTCTGTAGTGGGTGTTTTCGTCTTTGGCATAATAGGGGTCTTCTTCTGAACGACGCAAAAAAATCTCGATCTTGTAATGGTTTTGGATGTAGTCGTTCAAGCAAGTGGTGTACTGATTGTGTTTTGCAAGCAGGATCCGGCTCGGGATGATAGGGGTTTGTTGACCCTCTTTGCGGGAGGCTCGTGCGATTTTTTGCATGTAGGGAAAGATTTTTCCATCCAGCTTGAATCCCCGCTGGCTGCTATCAAGTTGGTTAAGCATTCTGACCAATGCTACAAGGTCTCGGTTCAAGGTTTGGGGTATGGACTGCTGAAATTCCTTGAATGCTGCAAATGATGAAAAGACGAGTTCAGCGTGTATGTTTGCTCGTGAGCAGTACTGGCAAACCTTCTCCAGTAATTGCCTTGTCTTATGCATTGTGACGAGGCGAAGGGGAAGCCCGGTTTTGTTGTTCGGCGCAAACATCCGGGTGATGAAAATTTTCTTGCACATTAGAGTATTGGCTACGGAGTGCGTGTTAGGGGTGTAGAACGGCGAGAAATTGAAATAAGGGTTGTCGCCCACGTGGAAAGCGAAATCAGCCAGTTTCCACTCATCGTCAGCAAGCAAGGTAACACCATGTTCATCCCTGGAAATCACTGTCTCCGCGCTAAGTCGGCGAAAATCCATGCCGTAATAAATGCTGGTGTGAAGGTCTTTCGCTTGGCGCAAGCTATTGGATTGGGTATCGCTGTTAGACTTGCTCATTGGATCACCTTGGTTCTGATGAGTCGGCTATAGAGTCGTTCCCAATACTCGGTAAGCTGAAAGTTCTCAGAAATCTCCTGTGTGATTCGCTCAATTAGCGCTTTGGCCTCAGGTCGGAACTGGACGAGTTCAGCCATGATCGCGTCGATACGAAGAATCGCATTGCCATGGACAGCGTGAAACTGATGCACATCGGTGCAGGCGTTTAAATATTCCGAAGTGACCCAGCGCATACTCAGCACCTTACGGATTGACTTCTCGTCAGCATGCAGACGGAACTTGCTGCAGAAGACGCATCCTATGAAGTTTTTGCAGTTTGGCTGGTAGGCCTCCGGAGGCTCTATGGTCTTTTCGGGTTCTCCACCAGCGCAACCTGATGCTGGGGTAGGCAGGGCATAATGGCTTTCAAAGATCTCACGCGCGAGTGTCATAACCTCCGTGATCTCATCGATGGCGCTTTTTTCTTCTGCGGCAGCATAATGCTTGAGGACAGTTTTACCGCTTGTCTGCATGAGGGCCGAGACTACTTCTACCGGATGGCCAGTGCTGAGCAAGTAAACGGACTTGTACTTACGCAGCTTCTGATATCCCAGTCCAGAAAATGCTGGTTCAAGAAAGCTCCTGATTTTACCGTTTGCGAAGTGTATGCATGAGGATTTGATAGGGATTGGTTTGGCCGCGTCCTTAGTGATATTTATGAAGAGGTAGGGGTGAGGCAGACCATTGGTGAGGTACTCGCGAAGTTCCAAGAATTTTTTGAAGTCTTTCAGAAATATCTTTTGAATCTCAAAGTACTGCTCCATGCCGCCCGCACGTTGCTTGATAACGACAAAGCCGGCATTTTCACTGTTTTCTACTGTATAGTCATTCGACCACACGAGTTCGCGCAATGGTGCTTCATTCATCCCAGTATTGGCTACAAAATGAGAAATGAATGCTTCTTGAGCCAAGGCGGCTAGCCAGATCCGCTTTCGGTGGCGAAGGTTAAAGTTTGCATCTTCCAGCTCGCGTAACGCTTCGTGCCTCTGCCTGATTAAGTGACGTTCTGTCTGTGATGACCTTGCCTTGCACTCTTCTAGGGAGTTAACCCTCCCGTCGCGGTAATTCCAAAAGTTATGATTGCCGACTTTTGCTGTCTGATGAACTGCCGAAGTGGTGATCGCATACTCTGCTGGAAGGAGAGTGGCTTCGGTGTCCATGTAAGGAATACGGTGCGGAAACGCCCGCCCTTTGAGCACGAAGTCTGTTAAGCCGTCGAATAGATACTGGTAGGGAGTGAGATGGGCGGCCATTTCCGCCATTGAGGGTGTTTCAGTTGTCTCCTTATTGAGACTGCTGTGAGAGATGATGGGCAGGTCAGTGAGGAAATTAAGGGGAGAGCCTGGGAAAATAACGTAGGCGCTTTTGATCGCCTGACTCTGAAGGCGATTGGCCGTAAAGGTGCCTATACCTGTGGTGCTCAGAACTTGCGATTGCAGGTGGATAGAGAAACCGTCCAAGGCAGCTTTGTAGGCTTCTGCGTTGGCTAGGAAGCCCGAGTGGTGATTGGCATCACACCAGTCGCTGAAACTCACAAACTCGGTCGCGTTGGTATAAAAGGTATACCCACTGCCGATGTGTCGGTTGCCCGTTTCTGCGGACCATGCACGTACAGCGCGTGCACGTTCAGGGCAGAGAGATGACTCATCTACCGGTTTTGGGATCTTTCGGCTGTCGGCGTCGCGAACGCCATAGCAGAGAGAACCGATACTGATTTGTCGGTCACTGGTGCAGCGAATTACAAGGCGTTCAATCGCGCAAGTGGAGATGACAGTTTGGTACTGGTCATTCGTCAGTGCCTCCAGGTTGAGGAGGTGGACGGTTTGCTCGGCGCTGTTCATTTTTCGTCATTTCCGTTCGGACGAGGCTTTCGAGATGAACTTCGAAGCCTGATTGTGCTTGGGCCAGGCGTGGATGATCCTGGTAGTATTTGAGGTAGCGCATAGTCACGTTTATATCCTCTTGGTTTAATCTATTTTTCAAGGTGTCTAAAAGTTCGAGCTGGTTCATCTTGCCGTTCTCCACTTCACTGCTGTTGTCTTCGATAAGGTTCATGCCAAAAGTGGCTCTTAGATCATGAAGGTGGTAGTTGAATCTTTTGTTCTCACGCTTCACTATCTCTATGACTTTCTTGCAGAAGTGACGTAATGCTGAGCCTTTTTCGGTACTGAAGTCGAATAAATGCTCGTCTGCCTTAGCCACGTAATAGGGTTTTCCTGTGCGAGTCAGGAAAATATATTGCTGAGAATCTTCGGTGATTGGGGACTTGGCAGCGCGTTGTTTGTGCCTGTCGGAATTGATATAAACGTGCAGCATATGGTGAACCCATGCGGGCATCATGATCACTTGCTCTTTGCTGTTTTTGGCCTCGACCTGGCTATCTTCGAAGGCTACGTTAATTCCGTACAATGCATATTTTTCGGAATCATCTTCATCCCCCACCCCTTGGGTGATGGAATCGTAGCGTAGTGTAAGGTTGGTCTGAATTCGCATGCCGGTTGTCAGGCTGACAATGTGCACTAACAGCATTTCTGGGTTTCCGAGTTCAAACAGCGCCTGCATCAAGCGATCTTGGTTTTCACGAGACATGGGACGCAGTTTCCCACCATCAACGATGTACTTGCCTAACGGTATGGATTTGCTTGTTTTGAAGGTCAGGTCAGTTGAAATGACTTCTTTTATGTGGGTATTCCCATGCCTGTCAGTGTATGGGATCTGCCGAGTCGTACTTATCCACATCGGCTGCTTCGGCTTGAAATGCCGAGTGGTGGTAAGCCAGCGATACAGTCCTTGGACACTGTAAATTTTACGATTGCAATACCCCTTGCTGCGAGCACCGCTCATGATTTGGCTTTTGAGTGTCGCCCTGTATCGGTATGTGGGGCGGAGGGATTGGGGGCCGTCAAAGTTCAGGAAGTCCAAGCCGCTGTCATCCATTTTGTTCATGAAGTCAGCGAGGTCACCCGCAGCGTTCTCTGCAGAGGATTTGCTCATGCCCTGTTCTGTAACTGACTCGAATAGATAGAGGCTCCCTTCCTGCCACAACGCACCATCAGGGCGCAGGATTACGTATAGATGAGGGGCGTACTCGTCGGAAAGGGGGATTGGCCTGGTGGGATAGGGATCGGCCTGGCCTTCATCAGCATCGGATGCAGCCATCCAGTCAAAAGCCTCTTCGGGCTTACAGGGCTCCCAAAGCCTGACGTTCTTGAGGGCTACCTTGCGGTAGCGGGGAGGATCTTCGGAATTCTGGGGGCTCTGGGCTGGCATGGCAGGCTCCTACAGAAGAGGTGTCTGTCCATTGAAGTCCAGCTCCGGGGTAACGTCAAATGACCGGAGTTCACACGTAGTTCTGCACCTTGACCGTGTGCAGGGTGATGTCCACCACATCGCCGTCGGCGCCGACCTGGGGCATTTCGATCCAGTCGCCGACCCGCAGCATGTCGTTGCTGGTCAGTTGCACGCTGGCCACGAACGACAGCAGGGTGTCCTTGTAGACCAACAGGATCACCGCCGACATCGCACCCAGGCCGGACAGCAGCAACAGCGGCGAACGGTCGATCAGGGTGGCGACGATGATGATCGCGCCGAACACGTACAAGACCATTTTCGCCAGTTGCACATAGCCCTTGATCGAGCGGGTGCGGGCGTGTTCGGTGCGCGCGTAGATGTCCAGCAGCGCGTTGAGCAGGGCGCTGACCGCCAGCATCAGGAACAGGATGGTGAACGCCAGGGCGACGTTGCCCAGGAACACCGTCGCGGCCTTGCTCAGTTCCGGTACCAGGTGCAGGCCGAACTGGATCACCAGCGACGGTGTCATCTGGGCCAGGCGCTGGAACACCTTGTTGTGGCGGAAATCGTTGATCCAGTGCAGCGCCGGCTGGCGCCCGAGCATGCGGCTGGCGTGCAGGATCAGGTAGCGCGCCACCCGGCCGAGCACCAGAGCGATCACCAGCAGCAGCACCAGGGCCAGGCCGGCGTGCAGGATCGGGTGCTGTTCGAGGGTGCCGAAGAGGTCTTGGGCGTTGAGCCAGAGCTGTTTGAAATCCATGGGTGGGGCGATTCTTCTGTGGGACGCGAGGGACGATTAGAGCATTCAAGACGCTGTGTATTACCGTTGGAGACAAATCAGGCAACAAAAAAGCCACTGTTTGCCACCGTTTGTACAAAGAAACTCGGCCTGAGCGCTCGAAACCGGTAACCTATGCAGCTGTTTTTTGCCCATCTTCGAGGTCGCCCCCGTGTTTTCCCAATTCGCCCTGCACGAACGTTTGCTCAAAGCCGTGGACGAGCTGAAATTTGTCGAGCCAACGCCTGTGCAAGCCGCGGCCATTCCGCTGGCGCTCCAGGGGCGTGACCTGCGGGTGACGGCGCAGACCGGCAGCGGCAAGACCGCCGCGTTCGTCCTGCCGATCCTCAACCGCCTGATCGGCCCGGCCAAGATCCGTGTCAGCATCAAGACCGTGATCCTGCTGCCGACCCGCGAACTGGCCCAGCAGACGCTGAAGGAAGTCGAGCGCTTCTCGCAGTTCACCTTCATCAAGTCCGGCCTGATCACCGGCGGCGAAGACTTCAAGGTGCAGGCCGCGATGCTGCGCAAGGTGCCGGACATCCTGATCGGCACCCCGGGTCGCCTGATCGAGCACCTGAACGCCGGCAACCTGGACCTCAAGGAAATCGAAGTGCTGGTGTTGGACGAGGCCGACCGCATGCTCGACATGGGCTTTGCCGACGACGTGCAGCGCCTGGTCAACGAATGCCCCGAGCAGCGCCAGACCCTGCTGTTCTCCGCCACCACCGGCGGTTCGGGCCTGCGCGAGATGGTCGCCAAGGTGCTGAAGAACCCTGAGCACCTGCAGCTCAACGCGGTCAGCCAACTGAACGAAACCACCCGTCAGCAGATCATCACCGCCGACCACAACCAGCATAAAGAGCAGATCGTCAACTGGCTGCTGGCAAACGAGACCTACGCCAAGGCCATCATCTTCACCAACACCCGGGTCATGGCCGACCGCATCTACGGCCGCCTCGTCGCCCAAGACTACAAAGCGTTCGTGCTGCACGGCGAGAAGGACCAGAAGGACCGCAAACTGGCGATCGACCGCCTCAAGCAGGGCAGCGTCAAGATCCTGGTGGCCACCGACGTGGCGGCCCGTGGCCTGGACGTCGACGGCCTGGACCTGGTGATCAACTTCGACATGCCGCGCAGCGGCGACGAATACGTGCACCGCATCGGCCGCACCGGCCGCGCCGGCGCCGAAGGCCTGGCGATCTCGATGATCTGCCACGGCGACTGGAACCTGATGTCGAGCATCGAGCGCTACCTCAAGCAGAGCTTCGAGCGCCGCACCATCAAGGAAGTCAAAGGCACCTACGCAGGTCCGAAAAAGGTCAAGGCGTCGGGCAAGGCCGCCGGCACCAAGAAGAAAAAGACCGACGGCAAGGGCGACAAGAAAAAAGCCGCCGCCAAGGCGCCGAACAAGCGCAAGACCGTCAACCGGCCGAAGTCGGATTCGCTGGTGAGCAGCGACGGTCTGGCCCCGCTCAAGCGCCGCAAGCCAGCGCCTGCGGCTGAGTGAGCCACCGCGCACAGCCAACGAAAAACCCGGACAGCGTCCGGGTTTTTTTATGCCCGCCGCGGGTCAGCCTCCCAACAGCCCGGTGGTGTCCGCATCATAGTGCTGCCGCGCCTGATCGGCCGCGGGCTTGAGCCGCGCCAGCAGGGCGGCGGCGTCGTACACCTGGGCGGTCGCCAGGGTTTTGGGCGTCGGCGCGATCGGGATCAGCACGTCCTCACCGCTGCCGTGCAGCCAGATCGCCACAACGCTCAGGGCCGACACGAACAGCACCCGCAGTTCGACGGTCTTGCCCTGCAACTGCGCAGACTGCTCCGCCAGTTTCAACGCATCGACCGTGGCGGCCGCCAGGTTGCCGTGGTTCAGCGACGCGAACTCGACATGGCCGCGCACGTCGGCCAACTGCGCATCGGCAATCGATACGCCATCGGCGAACACCAGGTAATGCCAGTTGCCGATCCTGGCGTCCTTCAGTCCCTTGCCTTGGCTCAGGTCTTCCAGGCTCAGCGAGTAGCCGCGATAGGCCTCGCTGAGGCTGATCCGGCCCGCCGCGGCATTGGCGAACTGGCGGTTGACGCCGAAACCCTGGGTCTGCAACGCGGCCTGCAAGGCCGGGCGCAGGGTCTGCACGCCGTTGGAAGGCGCTTTCGGATAAGTCAGTTGCATGTCGAGGCCCTCCTAGTTTTTGGCCGTGAAGTAAGTGTGGGTCCAGTTGCCGCCGCCGTTGTAGGAACCGGGGAACGTGTTCAGCGCGCGGGTCGAGTAGCCGTAGATGGAATCCGCGACCAGCACATAGTTGCCGTTGGTGCCGTAGATCGTCAGGAAATGCGCACCGCCGCCGTACCAGGCGCAGCGCAGGCACACGGGACGGCCCATGTTGATCTGGTTCTGGATGGCCGCCATCTGCAGCGAGCCCTGGTTCATGCCGTTGTAGCTGCGGGTGATCCGCAGTGCCGTGTCCAGGTAGCCGTAGATGTTGCACGGCCCCGGCTGGTTGCAGCAGTTGCGGTCCAGCGCGGTGCTGGCCACGGCGCACTGGGTCCAGGAACCGGTGCCGTAGTAGTTGCCGACCGACGCGGACGCGGCGGCCCAGCACCAGTTGGTCTGGGTCTGCTGCTGCACGGTGAAGTTCAGGCTGGCGGCGAGCGGTGCCGCGAGGGCCGCCGCTTCGACCTCCTCCAGCTGCGGGTCGAGCAGACGGCCGGCCAGGCACCTTGGCAGTGCGTCGGCGTGGCGTGATGGGGTTTCTGTGTTCAACATCGTTCAATCCTCCATGAGTGAAGACAAGCCTCCGGCTTGCGTAGGCGTTGCGTTGTCGCAGAGCCCTCCGGCGCACGAGAGGTGCCATGTCTGATGGCAGGTTCCGGTGACGGGCTCAACGTAACCATAGGATGGATATGCGTTAATGCAAGAAAATAATTGCATTGATGCAAATTCGAGGGCTGCGGACGACGACCGGCTGCCGTGTCCGAAGGGGCGCGAGGTGTTTGCAGGCGACGACGGCGGGTCAGCCCTCAGCCTTTTTCTCGGCGGTGTTCAGTTCCTTCAGGCGTTGATCGATCAACTGGCACTTGTCCGGCAGGTCGGCGCTGGCGGTGCCCAGGTCCATCTTCTGCAACTCGTCGTTGATTTCCTTGGCCTTGGCCGGGTTCTGTTCGGTGAGGCGGGTGACTTGGCGGGCCAGCTCTTCGCGTTTGGCGGTGGCTTCTTCAGGGGTGCAGGCCCAGGCGGGCAGGGCGCAGGCGAGGGTGGCGGCGAGGGTCAGTTTGAGCAGGGTTTTCATCGGTCAGGCCTCACGTGGCGGTCAAGGCGGGTTAACCGGTTGAGGCGCCGTCGATGCTGAAAGTTCATTCGCATCGGCCGCCGATTGACCGTCATCGGGGCTTCACCTAGCATGCGCCACTATTTTGATATCTTTCGCGATCCAAAGGACTGCACATGCTGCATAGAGTCGTCACGGCAGGGCTGCTGCTGGCGCTGATCGGTTGCACCAACATCAAGGTCGAGCCGGTCGCGCCTCAATACAAGATCACGAAACTGTGCATCGAAGAGAACCCGCAAGTGGTGGTGGGCGATTTCGTCGCCGGGATGCAGAACCTGCTGCGCCGCCATTCGATCGACAGTCAGCTCTACGCCGCGCCCGTTCCGGCCAGTTGCGAATACCGCATGAGCTACACCGCGATCCGTTCGTGGGACTTGTCCATGTACCTGTCGGATGCCAGCGTCCGGCTCTACAAGGGCGACCAACAGATCGGCTTTGCCCATTACTACCTGACCAATCAAGGCGGTTTCGACCTGTCGAAACTCGCCACCGTGGAAGAAAAGATGGGGCCGGTGCTCAATCAACTGCTGGGGCAAAACCAATGAACGGCTTCATCAAAGGACTTTCGGCACTGCTGCTGATGACGGTGTTGACCGCTTGCGGCCACAACAAACCTTCAAAGCCTTATTTCGACCCGCCCCCGCCGCCCCAAGGCAAGGCGCTGGTCTACATGATGCGCACCCAGGTCCTGCAAGGCAGCCTGTACGACAGCGTGTTCAGCATCAACGACAGCGCCGTCGTCGCCCTCAACGACCGCAACTACTCCTGGGTATACGTGAGCCCGGGCCTGCACAAGGTTTCTGCCGGCCAGCAACCGAACCCACGCAATGTGCGCCTGACCTTGCCGGTCGAAGCGGGCAAGGAGTACTTCGTCGAATACACGCAAGAGCGCTCGATGGAATTCATCCGGGTGCGCAAGGCTGAAGAAGGCAAAGCCATGGTGCGTGGTTATGGGTATTTGCCGGTCGAGTGATGCGGCGGCTTAGTGGAGCAGTGGTCAAGTGATTGCAGAAGATTCTGAGATATTCCAAAAAGTGTTCCAGATGGTCGAAGGCGGCATTGTTCACGGGTACGACGCTTTTCGATATGAGGTCGAGGTCGGTGAGGGCTACATGGAAACCGAACTGACCGTCGAAAAAGACGGTATCGAGACCACTCACGTGGAAATCGATTTCGATATATCCGATGTCTATTTCCTGGTGGAAGAAGCCAATATCAATGCTGCGCGGCGTGGTGAGCCTTGGAAGTCGTTCGTGCTTTCCTACCGTGAGGGAGAACAGGTGAACATGAAGTTCAACTATTGAGAGGCAACATCTCTACCGGCCCCCAGATTGAAGAGCTTCATGGGCACAACGGGGAAGCTATCTCCCCGTTCGCGCTCCTGTTCATTCACCGTGGCAGCACGCCGATTTCGCCCCACCCTCATACCGGTCATGATGCCGCACCCACTCCATGATCTCGTCCTCGTTCCTGCCCTTGGGCGTGAGGTCGTGAAAGTTGTAGGCGCCCACCAGCAGGTCCAGGCCCCGCGCGTACGTGGAATAGGTATGGAAGACCGCGCCGGCCTCATCCCGGTAGAACACGCTCAGCCCCGGCATTTCCTCCTCGGCGCTGTCGGTCTTTTCGTAGTTGTAGGTGGCTTTTCCGGCGGCGGCGTCTTCGCTCCGGGCGCAAACGCCGAAGTCGTAGTTGAAGTCGGAACCGTCTGACGACACCCAATCGAATCTCCAGCCCATCCGCCGCTTGAAGGCCTGGAACTCGGCGAACGGTGCGTGGGACACCGCCACCAGGGCGATGTCGTGATGGGCCAGGTGCAGGTCGGCGCCGTCGAAGTGGTCGGCCAGGAACGAGCAGCCCTGGCAGCCTTCTTCCCAGCCCTTGGCGAACATGAAGTGGTAGACGATCAGTTGGCTGTGCTGGCCGAACAGGTCGGCCAGTCTCAGTTCGCCGTCGGGGCCGTGGAAGCGGTAGTCCTTGTCGACCTTCACCCAGGGCAGGGCGCGGCGTTGGGCGCTGAGGCGGTCGCGTTCGCGGGTGAAGGCCTTTTCGTCGGCCAGGTGTCGTTGGCGGGCGGCGAGCCATTCTTCGCGCGACACCACCGGATGATTCTGCACGTTCATGATGATTTCTCCTGCGGGGTTGAAACCGTCTGTCTCAGACTAGTCGTTCACTCAGGGGGGAATTCGACAGACCGCCGGTCGGTCGGCGCCGTGAATCCGGCTGAACGGCACCGGACGCCTCCGGTCACACCTTTTGAGAGCGTTTTCACTGACGCACACCGGAGGTTGAATCGGATGACGACTTACAACTGGGATTTGATCGAGCGCTTGCTGCACGAAGCGCAGAACAGCGCCGGCCACAGCTTCACGCCACGGCCTTACGCCGAGCAGCACGCGGCGGAGAAGGCCGCCGCCGGTGAGCCGATAGACAACCTGGATCACCTCAAGACCCTGGCCTGCGAGTACGAAAAACTGCTGCTGTTGCGCGGCTACATCGAGTCCCGGCCGGAAGAGGAAGGCGGCACCGGAGAGAACTTCATCCTGACCCCGCGCGGCGCGAGCCTTTTGAGCCTGATCGACAGCAGCATCCCCGGCAACGACCACCCTCGGCAGGTGCTGGACGAGCAGGAGGATGCGCTGGACGAGCTGACGTTCGACGGGGTGGCCTCCAAGGCGCAGATTGCCTGAGCCTTTCGCCAGCGTATTGCGGTGGCCTCACTGACGCCATCGCCAGCAGGCTGGCTCCCACAGGGGATCCCCGGTGTCCGCAGGATCCCTGTACACCACACAAACCTGTGGTTGGGCTCAGGACCGGCGGCTACCTCAAACCACTGTGGGAGCTGGCTTGCCAGCGATTGGGCCATCACAGCCGACCTCTCCGGTGGCTGACAGGCCGCATCGCCAGCAGGCTGGCTCCCACAGGTCTCGCGGATGGACTCAGGACCGGCGGCCACCCCAAATCACTGTGGGAGCCAGCCTGCTGGCGATGGCGCCCGCCCAGGCACCGCTGGCCTAGCTGCTTTGGGCAGCTTTCAGGCATTTGAGGTCGTTGAAGTCCTTGCGCACGCCCTCGATTTTCTTCAACAGCCGCTGACGCTGCTGCGGTGTGCTCTCGGCCATGAGGTCGACGATCAGCGAACGGGCCTGGGCCTCCGTGTTGGCGTAGGCCGTGCGGTAGTCCGGCGTCCATAAGCTCTCGCGGTTGACCAGAAGCGTCTCGATCCTTTGTGGGAACCCGGGGCTCTGCCGCTGCGCCACCGCCGCGCTGAACTGCTTTTGCCAGTGGGCACGGTTGGCGATCCACTGGGTGTTCTGGTCGCCCAGCGCCGTAGACCAGGCCATTACCCGTCGTTCTTGCGTCACGCTCAGGGGCCCGAGCCAGTCGTTCAGGCGCTTGTCCATGCGGGCGCCGCGTTCGGCGATCTGTTGGTTGAGCGGCGGCTTGAGGTATTCCTGCTCGCGTTTGCGCAGATCCTTGGCGAACGCGTCGTTCATCTCGGCGACCTGCCGGTCGTCCAGCCCTTGCAGCAGTTCGACGGCCGACGGGGTGATCTGCCGGGCGGTCTCGGCGATGGCCTGCTTGGCTTCCGCCGTGCGGGCCTGAAGGGCGTCGTCGGTGACCTGGTTGCGCTCGACCATCGTTTGCAGGCGGTCCAGCCAGTCGAGGTAACCCGGCAACTGCGTGGTGCAGTGCCAGCTCAGGTGCGCCTTGAGGCGCTCGTTGAACCAGCCTTTCTGCTCGCCGTTCATGTCCAGGTAGTCGCTGAGCGTCCACGGAATGATCACGTCGAGGTTGCGGTAGGCCAGGCCGATGCGGCTGCAGGCGCCGAGGGCGAGGATGAAGGCCAACAGGACAAAGAGGTGCTTGAACCGGCGAGACATGGGCGAATCCTTGCGAAAGCCAGTCTGATGTTCATGTGAACGCAGCATGGCCCCGCCGGTTCAGCCGATCAATAGAACGCGCGCTCGGCCTTTAGCGTGACCAGCCCGTCGCACTGGCTGTTGTGGCCGGAGTAGGCTGAGCAGTCGCTGCCGCCGAGGCTGGAGTTGCTGTAGATCAGGTTCAGGTCGATGCCCATGAACGGGCGGGAGAACTTCAGCGACCAGTCGCTGAAGGCGCTGACATAACCGCCGTCCACCGACACCGGCGTGTTCAGCCGGTGGCGGGTGTACTTCATGCTGATGCCGATGCCGAACGGCTGGTTGCCGCCGAAGTCGGCGAACAGAGTGTTGTTGCGCTTGTCCGGATCGTCGCTGAAGGCCAGGCCGAAACGGCTGCCGAGCAGGGTCAGGCCGCCGAACAGTTCCTGGCTGTCGGGCGTGTCGACGCGGGGATAGCTGTAGCGGATCGTGCCGACTTCGTAGCCCAGGGTCTGGTCGAAGGGTTGCTTGAAGCCCAGGTAAGAATCGACTTCCAGGTCTTTGCCCGGCGTGATGCCCATGCTGGGCGACCATTGGCCGAAGTAGAAGCCGCTGTCGTGGCTCAGGTCGAGGCCGCCGTGGAAGGCGCCGACCGCCGAAGGCTTGACCAGGCCTTGGGCCATGCTGCGGCTGGGGCTGGTGCCGAGCTTGAGGTCGAAGTCGCCGAGTTCGCGCTGGAAGATCTGCGCAACGGCGCCGGGGCAGGCCAGCAGGCCGACAAGCAATAAACAGAAGGGTTTGAACATGCGTCACTCCTTGAACAGCGAGGGCAGGGCGGTAGGGCCTGCTGAAACGCTTTATCCAGACGCGTGCAAGGATACCGGCGAATGATCGGCGCCGGGGGCCGTTCGTCGATTGTCGGTGAGGGATTAAACGCGAGGGAGGTGCAGCGAGGGGCCGGTCCAGACGCTTCGAAACTCAAAGCGCCTGTGGACGGAGGGGGTTACTTCTTGCCCAGGCTGATCTGCCGGGAAGGGGCGTAGGTCTGGCCGCTGACGCCTTTGGCGATCTGCTGGATCTCGCCGCCGGACTTGAGGAACGCGGCGATCTGGTCGTTCAGCGATTCGCTGGTTTCAACGGCTGGAGCGGGCTTGGCTTTGCTGGCGGAGGCTTTGACACGCATGGCGGGCATTGACCTGTAGAAGTGGCTCGGCCGGCCAGACTACCGTAATTCCCCGACAAAATCTGGGTGAATGTCCAGGGCAAAGACCAACCTGAAAAGTCGGATATTGTCGCCCGCAGGTTGAAACGACCCGCTAACCTCCTGTTTTGAATCAGAACGCAGGCGGGCACGGAGGCAAGCGCAGCATGCAGCAGGCCCTTTCGACAATCGGACGAACGGCACCGTTGAAAGGAAGCGCAAGCCATGGGCGAATCTGCCTCGCCGGCCGTTCGTGCCGTCAACGCACCGGACAAAACCGGGTAGAATGCCGCCCACGCAAGTGAGGGTATTGGAAATGGCTTTAGTCGGGCGTTACAACAGTTTGCAAGTGGTCAAGCACACCAGCTTCGGCCTGTACCTGGACGGCGGCGCCGACGGCGAGATTCTCTTGCCCAACCGCTACGTCCCCAAGGATGTGCCCAGCGAAGATGAAGACTGGCTCAACGTGTTCGTCTATCTGGACAGCGAAGACAAACTGCTCGCCACCACCGAGAAACCGAAAATTCAGGTAGGCGAGTTCGCCAGCCTCAAGGTGGTCGAGATCAACAGCATCGGCGTGTTCCTCGATTGGGGCCTGCCCAAGGATCTGCTGCTGCCGTACTCCGAGGAAAAGCGCCAGTTGAGCGCCGGCGACTACTGCGTGGTGCATGCGTACCTCGACAAGCGCACCCGCCGCATCACCGCCACCGCGCGGCTGGACCGCTACCTGGACAAGACCCCGGCCACCTACGCGCCTGGGCAAGAGGTCGATCTGCTGGTCGTCGAGTCCACCGACATGGGCTACAAGGCGATCATCAACAACAAGCATTGGGGCCTGATCCACAAGAACGAGATCTTCAAGTACATGCGCTCGGGCATGCGCGAGAAGGGCTTCATCAAGGAAATGCGTGCCGACGGCAAGATCAGCCTCAGCCTGCAACCGGTCGGCCAGGAAGCGGCGGGCAGCCTGAACGCGAAGATCCTCGCCAAGCTGCGCGAAAGCAACGGCACCCTGGCGGTGAGCGACAAGAGCGATCCGGCGCTGATCAGCAGCCTGTTCGGCGTCAGCAAGGGCAACTTCAAGAAGGCCATCGGGGCGTTGTACAAGAACGGCCAGATCGTCATCCATGCCGACCGCATCGAGCTGACCTGAGTTTTACCGCTGTCTGTGCTGCCCGAACCGGCCTCGTTCCCTGTGGGAGCGAGCCTGCTCGCGATGGACGGCGCAGCCGTCATCCATTTGCCCCGGATCCGTCCGGGGCTTTATTTTCAGCGTTGGGGAAATCTGCCATGACCTGTGTGTTCGAGGTGTCGCGATGAGCGCCGAGCGGCGCAACGCCGACGGTTTCGCCCTGCAAGTGATGATCGGCCTGTGCCTGGTCTGGGGCGTGCAGCAGGTGATGATCAAGTGGGCGGCGGCCGACATCGCGCCGGTGATGCAGGCGGCCGGTCGGTCGGGGATCTCGGCGTTGCTGGTGGGCCTGCTGATCTGCGTCAAGGGCGGCTGGGACCAGGTGGGCGCGACCTGGCGCGGCGGCCTGCTGGCCGGTGCCTTGTTCGGCCTCGAGTTCTTCTTCATCGCCGAGGGGCTGCAACTGACCACGGCGGCGCACATGTCGGTGTTCCTCTACACCGCGCCGATCTTCACGGCGCTGGGCGTGCATTTCCTGCTGCCCGGCGAGCGTCTGCGCGCGGTGCAGTGGTTGGGCATCTGCCTGGCGTTCGTCGGCATCGCCATCGCCTTCGCCGGCGGGGTGTCGTGGGACAACCTCGACCGGCGCATGCTGTTGGGCGATGCCCTGGGCGTGCTGGCCGGCGCCTGCTGGGGCGCGACCACGGTGGTGGTGCGCGCCTCGCGCCTGTCCGAGGCGCCGGTGACGCTGACCCTGTTCTATCAGCTGATCGTCGGTTTCCTCGGCCTGCTGGCGATTGCGCTGTTCAGCGGCCAGATCACCCACGTCAGCCTCACCGGCGTGGCGGTGGCCAGCGTGCTGTTCCAGGGCGTGGTGGTGTCGTTCTTCAGCTACCTGATCTGGTTCTGGCTGCTGCGGCGCTACCTGGCGGCCAACCTGGCGGTGTTTTCGTTCATGACGCCGCTGTTCGGCGTCACGTTCGGCGTGTTGCTGCTGGGCGAGAAGCTGAGCCTGAACTTCATCGCCGGCGCGGTGCTGGTGCTGCTCGGCATCACCTTCGTCAGCGCCGAGCAGTGGGTGCGCCGGCGCCTGCGCAAAGCTCTGGGTCAGCCCTGAGCGGTTGCAGGGCCAGGCCGCCGGCGACCAGCAGGCCGCTGCCGGCGAGCACCAGCGCCGGTTGCAGGCCGCCGCCGAAATGGCTGCTCAGCGCCGCCAGCAACGGGCCGCTGAGCTGACCGACCGCGAAGCACGCGGTCAGCAGCCCGGCGTTGCGCTGGGTGGCGTGGGGCGCCAGTTCCCGCGAGCGCTGCATCACCAGTTGCATGCAGGCCAGGAACGGCGTGCCGCACAGGATCACCCCCAGCGCCAGCCCGGCGCCGCTGCCCAACAGACAGGCGAACACCCCGGCCGCCTGCAGCCACAGGGTGGCCAGCAGCCAATGGCGGGTGGTGCCCCCATCGGGCTTGCGCAGGCTCACCAGCACGACGCCGAGGGCCGACGCCAGGCCGAAGCAAGGCCAGAACAGATCCGCCTGCCATTGCCCGTGGAACTGCGCGTTGGCCATCTGCGACAGGAACGTGGCCGGAATGATGTAACCCACCCCGTACAGTGCGTACACCGCGGCCAGCCGGGCGATGCCGCGGGTCGGCGCGCCGCTGGCCTCGGGGGCTGCGGCCGCCGGAACGGCCGGTTGCGGCAGGATCCGCACGATGCCCAGCAGCATCGCCAGCGCCACGGCGGCGTAGATCAGCCACAAGGTGGCGGACGTCTGGTTCAACAGGTGTGAGGCCAGCGCCAGCAGGCCTGTCAGAAAAATCCCCAATCCCGGCCCGGCAAACACCACCGCGCCCAGCCGTGGGCGACCGGCGGCCAACGCCAGCGGCTGGCTCAAGGCCGTGATCATCACCAGCACCCAGGCGCTGGCCACGCCGGTGCCGAAGCGCAGGATCAGGTGCGACCAGAACCCGTCGGCCCAGAACGAGGCCAGGGTCAGCAGCACGCACAGCCACAGGCCGCCGTGCAAGCGGCCGCGCACCTGCTCCGGCCGACGGGAAAACATCGCATCCACCGCGCCCAGCAGGTAGCCGAGGTAATTGGCGGCGGCGATCAGGCCGGCGGCGGTCAGGTCGACCTGGCCTTCGCTGAGCAGGTGCGGCATTTGCGGGGTGAGGGCGAAACGCCCGATGCCCATGGCCATCATCAGGGCGACAAAACTGGCGAGAAGGCGAATCAGCGGTGACATGGTCGCAGTTCCAGGAAGGTTCGATGACCGTCAGGCTAGGACTGATTGACTTTCTTTAAAATTGAATAATAGTGAGTAACTTGTTCTGTTACGGAGAATACTCGTGGAATTCAGCCAACTGCGGATCTTTCAGGCGGTGGCCGAGGAAGGTTCGATCACCCGCGCCGCCGAACGCCTGCACCGGGTGCCGTCCAACCTGTCGACCCGGCTTAAACAGCTGGAGGAGCAGTTGGGCGTCGAACTGTTCGTCCGCGAGCGTCAGCGTTTACAGCTGTCGCCTGCGGGAAAAGTCCTGCTGGACTACGCCGGCAAGCTGTTCGCCCTGCGTGACCAGGCCAGCGCGGCGGTGATGGGCGGGCAGCCGGCGGGGGACTTCGTGCTGGGCACGCTGTACAGCACGGCGGCGATCCATCTGCCGGCGCTGCTGGCCCGCTATCACAAGCGCTATCCGGCGGTGAACCTGCAAGTGCAGTCCGGGCCCAGCGGCGAGCTGCTCGAAGGACTGCTCACCGGCCGGCTCGACGCGGCGCTGGTGGACGGCCCGCCGCAGCTGGCCGGCATCGACGGCGTGCCGCTGTGCAACGAGCGGCTGGTGCTCATCAGCGAGGCCGAGCACCCGCCGGTGCGCAGCGCCAAGGATGTCGAGGGGCGCGCGGTGTTCACCTTCCGCCATGGCTGCGCCTACCGTGCGCGGCTGGAATCCTGGTTTGCCCACTACCACGCGGCCATGGGCCGGGCGATGGAGATCGAGTCGTATCAGGGCATGCTGGCCTGCGTGATCGCCGGCAGCGGGGTGGCGCTGATGTCCGAGTCGATGCTCGCCAGCCTGCCGGGGCGCGAAGGCGTGGCGGTGCACCCGCTGGCCGAGCCGTTCGCCAGTGCGACGACGTGGCTGATGTGGCGCAGAGGGATGGTCGGCGCCAACCTCAATGCCTGGATCGAACAGCAGCGGGCGCTCTATCCCGTGGCCGGTGAAGACACGCGGGAAACGGCTTGAGCGAACGGTCAGGGATTTCGTCCGATTCAGTAACAGATCATTGCGGATTTCACTGCGCATTGCGTAGGACTTCAGACTATTATCAGTGCGAAGCGGCCTCAGAATTCCGGCCGCTCGGCACCACCCTGAAGGGGGCATGACGATGAAAGAGAAAATTCAGAACTGGCTGCACGATTTGGGTGTTGCCCTCGGCTTGATCGAACCGCCTCTGCAACCCGTACCGATCCGCACCGACGACGAACAGCGCCGGCGTCAGCCGCGTCGCCGGTAACCAAGGCGCAATCCTGTGGCGAGGGCGCCTGCTCCCGCCTACGGTTCAGCCGCCACCCATCACAGGGCCGCTTGGCGGCCCGGCGGGAGCAAGCGCCCTCGCCACACAGACCTGCTCTTCGACTCAGCCGGTCTCGTCCTCAAGCACGTATCAGACAACCGTTCTCAATGCCGGCTGATTTCCATCAGGAACCGGCTCAAGTCATTCGCCGTTTTCGCGCGCCTGAGCATTCGGTCTTCCTCCGCGGTGAACGCCGTCAGTCCGAATTCATCTTCCAGATGAAAGATCAGATCTTCGATGTCCGCTTTCTCCAGCCCCAATTGCGCCAGGCTGGTGTTGTCGTCGAATTCGCGGTTCTCCAGCAGGCGAAAGATGAATCGGTGCACGGCGGCGCGCACGGCGGCTCTGTTCATGGCAGTCATTCGAAGGTGTCGACCTGATGGAGTACAGCAGGCTTCACCCGTGCCGGCGCAGCCACTGGTCAATCATTCCCCGCAGATGCTCCCCGGAGAAGCTGCCGAAGTGCCCGCCATGCACCGTGCGCACCGGCAGGCCGTGCAGGCGCCGCAGGCTGGCGGCGTAGTCGTCGAGGTCGGAGTGGTAGGCGTCTTCGATCAGCGGGCCGTCGTAGATGATGTCGCCGCTGAACAGGGTTTGGGTCGCCGCTTCGTACAGGCTGATCCCGCCCGGCGAATGCCCCGGCGTGTGCAGCACCTGCAGCGTGCGGTCGCCCAGGTCGAGCACGTCGCCGTCCTCGACGAAGCCGGTGGCCGGCGCTGCCTTGACCCGGTACTCGGCATAGCACAGCGGGCAGTCCGGGTGGGCCTCGAACATGTCGTCGCCGACGAAGGCGCGGCTCAGGTCGTTGTCGCCGTCCGGCGCCGCCAGGATGTCGGCCTCGGCCGGATGCACCAGCCGCTCGGCGAATTCGTGGTGGCCGGCGATGTGGTCGAAGTGGCAATGGCTGGCCACCGCCACCAGCGGCCGCTCGGTGAGCCAGGGCAGTTGTTCGCGCAGGCTGACCAGCCCCGAGCCGCTGTCGAGCAGCAGGTCCTTGTCGCGGCCTTGGATGTGCCACAGGTTGCAGCGGTAGAACGGCCGGATGTACGGCTCGTGGATCAGGCGGATGCCGTCGCCCAGGGACTGCACTTCGAACCACCGGTCGCGGCTGACGATCTTCATCAATCATTTTCTCCAGACGAAAAAAACGGGTGTGGCAACCGACGCCACACCCGCCGAAGAAAGCATCGAGTCGTTATGTGAAGCTTAGATCGCGCTGGCCACCGGGGCAGGGCGACGGGACATCAGGCTCACCACAACGAAGCTCACCAGGCCCACGGCCAGGCTGTAGTAGATCGGGGTGTTGGCGTCCAGACCGTCCTTGACCATGAACAGCAGCGCCGTGGCGAAGCCCATGCCCATGCTGGCGATGGCGCCGGCGGTGGTCGCGCGCTTCCAGAAGATCGCGCCGATCAGCGGGATCAGCATGCCGCCCACCAACAGGTTGTAGGCCAGGGTCAGGGCGCTGATCACGTCGTTCACCACCAGGGCGATGGCCAGCACCACGGCGCCGGTCAGCAGGGTGAACAGGCGATTGATGCCCAGGCTCGACGGCTTGCCGCCGCGCAGCTTGGGCAGCAGATCTTCGGTCAGGGTGGTGGACGCAGCCAGCAGGCCGGCGCTGGCGGTGGACATCATCGCGGCCAGCGCGGCGGCGATCACCAGGCCGCGGATGCCGTCCGGCAGCGACAGTTTGACGATGGCGGCGAAGGCGTTGTTGACGTTGTCCAGGTCCGGGATCAGCACGTGGGCCGCCATGCCGATCAGGGCGCAGGCCAGGCCGTAGAGGATGCAGTAGACCCCGGCGAAGCTGCCGGCGTACTGGGCCACTTTCTCGTTCTTGACGGTGAACACCCGTTGCCAGATGTCCTGACCGATCAGGATGCCGAAGAAGTAGATCATGAAGTAGGTGATGATCGTGTCCCAGCCGATGGTGGTGAAGTTGAACGCCGCCGCCGGCAGCTTCATCACCAGGTCGTCCCAGCCGCCGACGCGGTACAGGCAGATCGGCAACAGGATGAACATCAGGCCCACGGTCTTGATGATGAACTGGACGATGTCGGTCAGGGTCAGCGACCACATGCCGCCGATGGCCGAGTAGACCACCACCACGCCGCCGCCCAGCAGCACCGAGATCCAGAACGGCAGGCCGAACAGCACCTGCAGCACGGTACCGATGGCCAGGATCGAGGTCACGCCGATCATCAGCGCGTAGGCCAGCATGATCGCCGCGCTCGCCGAGCGGGCCATCGGGTTGTAGCGCTTCTCCAGCACCTGGGTGACGGTGTAGATCTTCAGTTTCAGCAGCGGCTTGGCCAGGAACAGGTTCAGCGCGACGATGCCGCAGCCCAGGGCCGCGCACAGCCAGAAGCCGGAGATCCCGTGCACATAGCCCAGGCGCACGGTGCCGACGGTGGACGCACCGCCCAGCACGGTCGCCGCCATGGTGCCCATGTACAGGCTCGGGCCCAGGTTGCGCCCGGCGACCAGGAAGTCTTCGTTGGTTTTGGCCTTGCGCATGCCGAAGTAGCCGAGCAAGAGCATGCCGGCCGCGTAGATGAGGACGACGAATAAATCCAAAGCCATGATGGCGTGTCTCCGATTGTCTTTTTTATGTTGAGGCCGAGTTCGATTCCCTGTGGGAGCGGGCTTGCCCGCGAAAGCGGTGCATCCGTCGCATCATTGCCGGATGTGCCGCCGTCATCGCGGGCAAGCCCGCTCCCACAGGGGTACAGCGTTTGGTCAGGCGGCTTGGCGCATGGCCGTCTTGCTCTGTGCATCTGTCTGTCGGCTCCGGGCATCCTGCGGGCCGTACACCAGCGCCGGCTCCGGGAACAGGCTCAGCAGCATCAGGTACAGCACCGAGGCCAGGCCCAGGGTCACCAGCAGGCTGATGTCGATGCCGCCGGCCAGTTCGCCCAGCGGGCCGACGAACTGCCCCGGCAGGTTGACGAAGCACAGGCCGACCGCCGCGCTGGGGATCCAGGCGCCCATGCCGCGCCAGTTCCAGCCGTGGTGGAACCAGTAGCGGCCGCCTCGCTCGCCGCGGGTGAACACTTGCAGGTCGTCCGGGCAGTAGAAGCCGCGGCGCACCACCAGGCCGATGATCATGATCACCATCCACGGGGTGGTGCAGGTGATGATCAGCACGGCGAAGGTCGACACGCTCTGCACCAGGTTGGCCGCGAAGCGCCCGATGAAGATGAAGGCGATCGACAGCACGCCGATCAGCAGCGTCGCCTTGACCCGCGACAGCACCCGCGGGAACACGCTGGACATGTCAAGGCCGGTGCCGTACAGCGACGTGGTGCCGGTGGACATGCCGCCGATCACCGCAATCAGGCACACCGGCAGGAAGAACCAGCCCGGCGACACCGCCAGCAGGCCGCCGACGTAGTTGTTGGCCGCGATGTAGTCCGGCGCCTGGATCGCCACGATAGTGGCGGTGGTCAGGCCGAACAGGAACGGGATGAAGGTGGCGATCTGCGAAAGGATCACCGCCGTCATGATCCGCTGCCGGGAGGTGTCGCGCGGGATGTAGCGGGCCCAGTCGCCGAGGAACGCGCCGAAGGAGATCGGGTTGCTCATGGCCACCAGCGCCGCACCGATGAACGCTGCCCAGAAGCCCGGCTGGCCGAGGCTGACAGTGCCGGCGTACTGCGCATCGAAGGGGCCGGCGAAGGCGAACGCGCCCAGCAGGAACAGCAGGCTGGCGCTCCACACCGCGATCTTGTTGACCCACAGCAGGAAGCGGAAGCCGTAGATGCACACGGTCAGCACCAGCACCGCGAACAGGCCGTAGGCCAGGCCCAGGGTCAGGTCGGTTTCCGGCAGGCCGATCAGGCGCTTGGCGCCGCCGATCAGCGCATCCCCCGAACTCCACACCGAGAGCGAGAAGAAGGCGATGGCGGTCAGCAGCGACAGGAACGAGCCGACGATCCGTCCGTGCACGCCGAAGTGCGCACCGGACGACACGGCGTTGTTGGTGCCGTTGAGCGGGCCGAACAGGCCCATCGGCGCAAGGATCAGCGAACCCAGCAGCACGCCCGAGACAATCGCCCAGACACCGGCCTGGAAAGACAGGCCGAACAGCACCGGGAAACTGCCGAGCACGGCGGTGGCGAAGGTGTTGGCGCCGCCGAAGATCATGCGGAACAAGTCCACGGGACCTGCGGTGCGTTCGTGGTCCGGGATCTGTTCGACCCCGTGGGTTTCAATCTGCGTAAGGCTTTGGTCGTTGTTCTTGTTATTCATGATCTGCTCCGATCATCAAGGCGCGCCCATCGTGCGTGGTCGTCGCCTGTTTGGCTAAGGGGGTGGCAGCCCTTCCGGCATTGCGGACAAATGTTCATGGCAGGCCAGCCATAGGCCTTGTTGTTCTAGGCTCGACGCGTGTTTCCTGAACACAATCGTCTCGCGCTCCTGGCTGAAGTGTTGCTCCCCTTGCATGCGCAGCTCGGTGGCCACGTCATGGATGAACACCGCCACGTCACCTTGCAGGCTGACGTAGGCGTTGCTTGAGGTGCACGAGAGCACCTCGAAGCCATCCTCGGCGCGCCAGCTGTCCCACAGCGCCTGATAGGCGTCGCGCGACAGCAGGGGCTGTTCGAGGGTGTGGAACACGAAGCTGGCGTCGGCGCTGAAGGCACCGAAGTAGGCTTCGCGGTCGTTGCGGGCGAAGGCGGACACAAGGTCGGCGGCCGCCTGCAGAACCTGATCACGTTCGTTCATGGCGAACCCTCAGCGGTGGACCACGCCAGGCAGTACGCAGAGCATTTCGTACAGCAGGTTGGCGGCCAGCAGCGAGGTGTTGCCGGTGGTGTCGTAGGCGGGCGAGACTTCTACCAGATCGCAGCCGATCAGGTCGAGGCCCTGGCAGCCGCGCACGATCTCGATCGCCTGGATGGTGGTCAGGCCGCCGATTTCCGGGGTGCCGGTGCCGGGCGCCCAGGCCGGGTCGATGCCGTCGATGTCGAAGCTCAGGTACACCGGGCCGCCGCCGACCTTCTCGCGCACTTCGGCCATCAACGGCTCCAGCGACTTGTGCCAGCACTCTTCGGCCTGCACCACGCGGAAACCCTGGTCGCGGCTCCAGTTGAAGTCGTCGGCGGTGTAGCCCTGGGCCCGCAGACCAATCTGCACCACGCGGTCGCAATCCAGAAGGCCTTCTTCGACGGCGCGACGGAAGGTCGTGCCGTGGGCGATCTTCTCGCCGAACATGTGATCGTTCACATCGGCGTGAGCGTCGATGTGCACCAGGCCGACCTTGCCGTGCTTTTTATGGATGGCGCGCAGGATCGGCAGGGTGATGGTGTGGTCGCCGCCCAGGGTCAGCGGGATCACGTTGTGCTCGAGGATGTTGTCGTAGGCTTCTTCGATGATGCGCACGGCGTCGAGCAGGTTGAAGGTGTTGATCGCCACGTCGCCGATGTCGGCCACCGACAGCGAGTCGAACGGGGCGGCGCCGGTGGCCATGTTGTACGGGCGGATCATCACCGATTCGGTGCGGATGTCGCGCGGCCCGAAACGGGTGCCAGGGCGCAGGGAGGTGCCGATGTCCAGCGGCACGCCGACGAAGGCGGCGTCGAGGCCGGCGGCGGTGTCGAGGTGGGGGAGTCGGAGCATGGTGGCGATGCCGCCGAAGCGCGGCATTTCGTTGCCGCCCAGTGGTTGGTGAAGAATCTTGTCCACGGGTAGGGCCTCATCGTCTTTGTTTTAGTTGTTCGGGTACGCCGCTTACGCAAGGTTCGGGCACCGTTGTGGGCGGATTCTGCGAAATGCCGCAGGTCGGAAGAATCGCTGCGGGCAAATACTTAGTTCAGATTTTTCTGAACTAATGGCGAGGCGCGAGATAGACTTCTCGGCCATCCCCAATTGGGATGACGAATACAAAACCCGTGGGAGCGAGCCTGCTCGCGATGACGGACTGGCGGCTAGCGTCAACGTTGACTGAGCCACCGCCATCGCGAGCAGGCTCGCTCCTGCAGGGTTTTCCGTTGTGTTGAGTTGAGCGCTTTACCCGAGTCCGGAGCATTTGTATGGCCAACGCTTTACCCGACCTGAAACTTTTGCGCATCTTCGTCAGCGTGGTGCGCCATCAGGGATTCGCCAACGCCCAGCAGGAGCTCAACCTGTCGACCTCGGCGATCAGCACCTACATGAGCCAGCTGGAGGCCGCCCTCGGCCTGGTGCTGTGCCACCGCGGGCGCGGCGGGTTCAGCCTGACCAGCAAGGGCGAGCTGTTCCATCAGGAGACCCTGCGCCTGTTGGCCGAGCTCGAAGGCTTCGAGCAGTACGCCGCCGCGCTCAAGGGCGAGCTGCGCGGCACGCTCAACCTCGGGGTGATCGACTCCACCGTCAGCGACAAGGCCCTGCCGTTCGCCGAGGCCATCGGCGCCTACAGTCAGGAGCACCCGGCGGTGCACCTGCACCTGTCGGTGATGAGCCCCTACGAATTGCAGCTGGGCGTGCAGGACAACCGCCTCGACCTGGCCATCGGCGCGTTCTCCACGCGCATGAGCGGCCTGGTGTACATGCCGCTGTACCGCGAGCAGCACTGGCTGTACTGCAGCAACCGTCATCCGCTGTTCACCGAGCGGCGGATCCCCGAGCAGGTCATCACCCAGCAGCGCATGGTCGGGCGCGGCTACTGGAGCCAGGCGGAACTGGCCCGCCACGGCTTCAAGCACAGCGCCGCGACGGTGGAAAGCATGGAGGCGCAGCTGATCCTGGTGCTGTCCGGCGCCTACATCGGTTACCTGCCGGAGCATTACGCCCAGGCCTGGGCCGACAAGGGCGACCTGCGCGTGCTGCTGCCGGCGACCTTCGGCTACCAGGCGCCGTTCTCGATGATCATGCGCCGTGGCCGCAGCCGCGAGCCGCTGATCCAGACCTTCCGCGATTTGCTCAAAGCCCAGCTCAATCAGGCCTGAAAATGTCCAGACCCCAATGCCCGCGCTGTCTGCGCCCCCGAACCCATTGCCTGTGCGCGCTGATCCCCCGCCTCGACAGCCGCACGCGCGTGTTGCTGCTGCAGCACCCGAGCGAAGTCAACCATGCGCTCAACACGGCGCGGCTGGCGGCGCTGGGGCTGACCAACGCCGAGCTGATCGTCGGTGAGGTGTTCGAGGGTCTGCCGGCGCTGCTGAACCGGCCGGGGTATCAGGCGCGCTTGCTGTTTCCGGCGGACGATGCGCAGCCGCTGCAGGCCTACGGCGCGTCCGACGAACCGCTGCTGCTGGTGGTGCCCGACGGCACCTGGCGCAAGGCGCGCAAGCTGCTGCACCTCAACCCGTTGCTGGCGGCGCTGCCGCGGGTGACGCTGGCCGACGGCGGGGTGTCCCGCTACCGCTTGCGCAAGGCGCCCGGGCCCGGGGCGTTGTCCACGGTCGAGGCGATCGTCCAGGCCTTGCAGACGCTGGAGGCGCCGGCGTCGTTCGAGCCGCTGCTCAAGCCGTTCGAGGCGTTGATCGAGGGGCAGATCGCGGCGATGGGGGAGGAGACCTTCCAGCGCAATCATGCAGAAAAATGACCGGTGCCCTTGCTGGCCCCATCGCTGGCAAGCCAGCTCCCACAGGTATCACCGGTGCCTGCAAAATCCAGGCACACCGCAAACACTTGTGGGAGCTGCGGTGCGACGACTCGACTTGCCAGCGATGAGGCCGGCACTGCCGGCATTTCTGCTGCCTGACCCACCGCCATCGCCAGCAGGCTGGCTCCCACAAAGGATCCCGGCTGTCCGCAGAATCCCGGTACACCGCACAACCTGTAGGAGCTTGCCTGCAAGCGATGAGGCCGGCACTGCCGGCATTTCTGCTGCCTGACCCACCGCCATCGCCAGCAGGCTGGCTCCCACAAAGGATCCAGTCTGTCCGCAGAATCCCTGTACACCCCACAACCTGTAGGAGCTTGCCTGCAAGCGATGAGGCCAGTTCAGCCGACATCTCTGTTGCCTGGCCTACCGCTATCGCTGGCAAGCCAGCTCCCACAGTGTCCCTGTCGAACACAAAGTCCGAGCCCGGCGCTGAACCTGTGGGAGCTGGCTTGCCAGCGATGAGGCCATGCCTATCAGCACAAATTCCGGATAATCACTAGCGTTCGCGCATCGCCTCGGTCCGGGCTTTGAGCACCGGCTTGAGCAGGTAGTCCAGCACGGTTTTCTCGCCGGTGATGATGTCCACCGTCGCCACCATCCCCGGGATGATCAGCAGTGGCTTCACGTCCCCGCCCAAATGGTTTTTGTCGGTGCGCACCTGGATCAGGTAGAAGCTGTTGCCCTTGTCGTCGGTGATGGTGTCGGCGCCGATCAGTTCCAGCTTGGCGCTGAGCCCGCCGTAGATCGTGTAATCGTAGGCGCTGAACTTGACCATGGCTTTCTGGCCCGGATGCAGGAACGCCACGTCCTGCGGACGCACCTTGGCCTCGATCAGCAGGTTGTCCTCCAGCGGCACGATCTCCACCATGTCGCTGCCTGGCTGCACCACGCCGCCGATGGTGTTGACCTTCAGTTGCTTGATCACCCCGTGCACCGGCGAGGTCACGGTGGTGCGGCTGACGCGGTCGTCGATGGCGATGCTCGACGCGGTGATCTTCGACAGGTCGGTGCGTTTCTCGTTGAGCTCCTTGGCCGCTTCGGAGCGGAAGGTCTGCTCCGATTCGTCGATCTTGCTGCGGATCTCGGCGATGGCCGATTCGGCCCGGGGGATCGCCAGGGTGGTGGCGTTGAGCGAGCCGCGGATCTCCACCGCGCTGCGCTTGAGCCGCAGGATCTCCACCGGGGAGACCGCGCCGGTCTTGACCAGCGGTTCGGACATGTTCATCTCCTGATTGACCAGCGCCAGGCTTGAGCTGAACTGCCCTTGCTTGGAGCGGAACTCGGCCAGTTCCTGGGTCTTCTGCCGCAGTTGCTCGCTGAGAGTGCGCTGTTCGCTGGCCAGTCGCCGCTGCCGTTGTTCGTACAGCGAGCGTTCGTCCTCGGCCACCTGCGGGGCCTTGCCGCTGACTTCGGCGGACACCGTGAACGGCCGGCCCTCGGCCTCCGCCGACAGCCGCTCGACCTGGGCCATCAGCGCATAGCGGTCGGCCTCGCTTTCGCCCTTGTTCGACAGGAACCGGGTGTCGTCCAGGCGCAGCAGGGTGTCGCCCTTGTTCACCATCTGGCCTTCGCGCACGAAGATTTCCGTGACGATGCCGCCCTCCAGGTTCTGGATCACCTGCACCTTGCTCGACGGGATCGCCTTGCCTTCGCCCATGGTCACTTCCTGGAGCACCGCGAACCTGGCCCACACCAGCGCGCTGATCAGCAGCGCCGCCGCCAGCCACACGGTGATGCGCGAGGCCCGCGGCGAATCCTGCAGCGAGGCGCCGGCGGTTTCCGGCATGAACTCGGCCTCGGCGCTTTTGCCGAAGCTGTCGAAGTAGCCGCGCTGTTTTGAAGACGAAGAAGCAGACATGGGGCAACTCCTAGACCGCGGCCGAGCCGACCCGGCCCTTGCGCAGCGCATCGATGACCGCTTCCTTCGGACCGTCGGCGACGATCCGGCCGTTGTCCAGCACCAGCAACCGGTCCACCAGGCTCAGCATCGAGGTGCGGTGAGTGACCAGCAGCAGGGTCTTGCCTTGCACCTGTTCGTGGAGCTTCTGGCGCAGGGCGTCTTCGCTGCTGTTGTCCATGGCGCTGGTGGGTTCGTCCAGCAGCATGATCGGCGGATCCAGCAGCAGCGCCCGGGCCAGCAGCACCGCCTGGCGTTGGCCGCCGGAGAGCAGTTGCCCGCGCTCGCCCACCGGCCGGTCGAAGCCTTGCGGGTGCTGGCGGGCCAGTTCGGTGACGCCGGTCAGTTCGGCCACTTCGAGCATCCGCGCATCGCTGACGTAGCGGGCGCCGAGGGTCAGGTTGTCGCGCAGGCTGCCGGCCAGCAGCGGCAGGTCATGGGCGACGTAACCGACCTGTTGGCGCAGGTCGGCCACGTCCAGTTGGCGCAGGTCCAGGCCGTCGAGCAGCAGCTGGCCTTCGCCGGGCTCGTAGAAGCCCATCACCAGCCGTGCCAGGGTGCTCTTGCCCGAGCCGCTGCGGCCGATGATGCCGATCCGTTCGCCGGGCTTGAGGCTGAAACTGATGTGGTTCAGGGCCGGGGCGTTCTGGCCGTTGTAATGGAAGGTCACGCCGTTGACGTCCAGCGCGCCTTGCAGTTGCGTGCGCTCCAGGGGCCGCTGCTTGCCGTCGCGCTCCTGGGGCAGGGCCATCAGGGCGTCGGTGCTTTTCATGGTCAGCTGCGCTTGCTGGTAGCGGGTGATCAGCCCGGCGATCTGCCCCAGCGGCGCGAGCACACGGCTGCCGAGCATGTAGCTGGCCACCAGCGCGCCGACGCTCAGGTTGCCGGCGATGATGCTGTAGACCCCTGCGACGATCGTCGCCATCCCCGAGAACTGCTGGATGAACAGCGTGCCGTTGGTCGCCAGCGCCGAGAGGTTGCGCGCATGGCTGTCGAGGCGGGTGAGGGCGCCGTGGGTGCTTTCCCACTTGTGCTGGCGCTCGCTTTCGGCGCTGCACGCCTTGAGGGTCTCCAGGCCGCCGAGGGTCTCGATCAGCAGCGCCTGGCGCTCGGCGCCCAGGCTCAGGCTCTTCTGCACGGTGTCGCGCAGGCGGGCCTGGATCACCAGGGCGAACACGATGGTGACCGGGAACGCCGCCAGCGGAATCACCACCAGCCAGCCGCCGAGCAGGCCGATCACCGCCAGCATCAGCACCACGAAGGGCAGGTCGATCAGGCTGGTCAGGGTGACGGCGGTGAGGAATTCGCGCAGGCCCTGGAAGTCGTGGATGCTCTGGGCGAACCCGCCGATGGTCGCGGGCCTGGCCTTCATCGCCATGCCGGTGATGCGCTCGAACAGGGTCGCGGACAGGATCACGTCGGTCTTCTTGCCGGCGGTGTCCAGCAGGTGCGCGCGCACAACCCTCAGCACCAGTTCGAAGCCGGTGCCGATCAAAAGACCGATGGCCAGCACCCACAGGGTCGAGGTGGCCTGGTTCGGCACTACGCGGTCGTAGGTCTGCATGACGAACAGCGGCACCATCAGGCCCAGCAGGTTGATCAGGAAACTGGCGAGGATCGCGTCGCTGTACAGCCATTTCGACAGCTTCAGGGTGTCGCGAAACCACGCCTGCACCCGCGGCACCAGCGGCGAGCGCAGGTCTTCCAGTTCATGGCGCGGCCGGGCGAAGAGGGCCTGGCCGCTGTAGTGCCCGGCGAGCTCTTCGTGGCTGACCCACTGCTCGCCGCCGTCGGCCTCGCTGGGCAGGATCAGCGCCTTGCCGTCGTCGGCCAGGCGCCGCAGCACGGCGGTGCGGCCGTTGTTCAACAGCAGCAGCACCGGCAGGTTGAGCGGGGAAATGTCCTTCAGCTCACGGCGCAGCAGGCGTGCCTGCAGACCGGCCCGTGCCGCTGCGCGGGGCAGCAGGTCCAGGCTCAGGCGTTGCTTGTCCAGGGGCAGGCCGGCGCTCAGGCTGGCGCGGCTGACGATGGCGCCGTGGAGCTTGCAGAGGATCAACAGACCGTCAAGCAACGGGTCGTCGAAACTCAGCCGCGGATCGATCCCGGTGTTGCCGGGTTCCATGCTGGTCATACCGATCGCTCCCCTTGATGAAGGGCCGATGACCTGCGGCGAGGGAGCAAGCGCCCTCGCCGCAGCGAATCACTTCAGACGAGCTACTTCAGTTCGGGCAGACGCGCCTCGTTCTTCACTTCCGTGGCGGCGATCGCGTCGGCGGGCAGCACCACCCGTTGCTTGCTCAGCAACTGGCCCATGTTCGCCAGCACCCGGTACATCGAGAACTCTTCGGTGTAGCGGATCTCGGTGTAGCGGCGGTTGGCGTTGTACAGCTCGTTTTCGCTGTCGAGCAAGTCGAGCAGGGTGCGCTGGCCGAGGCCGAACTGGTCCTGGTAGGCGGCGCGCACGCGCTTGGTGGTCTCGGCGTATTCGCGGGCGGTCGGGGTCTGCTTCTTGGCGTTGACCATCGCGTTCCACGCCAGGTGGATGTTCTCGTTGAGCTGGCGCAGGGCGTTGTTGCGGATGTCCATCGCCTGGTTGATCTGGTGCGCGTCGGACGCCAGGCGAGCCTTGTCGCTGCCGCCGCGGAACAGGTTGTAGTTCATCACCACGCCCACGCGCCATTCGTTGTCGTGGCCTTCGTCGCCCTGCACGTTGTTGTTCGCGCCCACGGCGGCTTCGGCATCGAAGCGCGGGTAGAACGGCGACTTGGCGACTTCGTACTGGCTCTCGGCCGATTGCACGTCGGCCTGGGCGGATTTCAGGTAAGGGTTGTTCTCGACCATGCTCTGCTGGGCCTCGCGCAGGTCGGCGGGCATCTCGCCGCGGGTCGAGGGCGGGGCCTCCAGCTCGTCGGGCATGCGCCCGACCACGCTGTAGAAGTTCGACTCGGCGTCGGCCAGGTCCACCTCGGCGGTGTCGAGGTTGTTCTGCGCCAGCGCCTTACGGGCCACCGACTGGTCGGAGTCGGCGGTGCTGCCCACGCCGCGTTCGGTGCGCAGGCCGATCTGGTCGTTGACCCGCAGGTGCGCCTGCAGGTTGTTCTTGGCCAGGGTCACCAGTTCGCGGCGCTTGAGCACTTCGAGGTAGACCTCGATGGTGCGCAGGGCCAGGTCCTGGGCGGTGCCTTGCGCATAGTAGGCGCGGGAGTTGGACACGCCCTTGGTGCGCTCGACCTCGTTGGCGGTGTTGAAGCCGTCGAACAGCATCTGCCGCAGGCGCAGTTCGGACTGGGTGTAGTTGAGGATTTCGGTGTGGTGGTTGCCGAAGGCCCGGGTATTGGTGTTGTCGCTGTAGCCGCGCCCGTAGGCGGCGTTCAGGTCCACCGACGGGTAGAAGCCGCCCTTGGCGACCTTCACCTGCTCATCCGCGGACAGGCGGGCGTCCACGCGCGAGGCCAGTTCCGGGTGGGTGGCGATGGTGCTCTGGATGGCTTCGGTGAGGTTCATGGCCTGAGCCTGGGAAGTGCAAGCCATGGCCAGCAAAACCGCACTGCAGAGGGGGGTCAATACGCGCATGGTTTACATCTCCCTGAGTCCTGATGGTGTTTCACTGTCGCCAATTTATTGACGATTTTTGTTGTAAAAAGCGTTTCATCTCTTTAACAACAGAGCTAAGAACATCCTGAAGCGTAGCTAAGAAAAATTTTTCATATGGGTTATGCCGAAAAAAACTTATGCGCTTGGCCGAAACCGGCACATTGTTCCTCTCGAAAGCCTTTGTTTTATGAGCTTTAGGGAGCACAGAAAGGCTTGAGGAAAGTTCCACTCACTTTGCGACATACGGCGAAGTACTGCTAAAGGGGAGGGACGCGTAGCGGTCAATGGGCGACAGTTTTTTGTCACTCGGGTGATTCACCACCGTTACGTAGCGCTAGTGGGCGTGCTGCAGTGATCAGGGATCACAAGTGCTTGAGGGCACTGACATTTCCCGGTCCTGCGCGACCTGCGAAACGAACTGCCGAGGTGCGAGAGCGTCGCCCCGGCAACCCGCTTGAGCCATGGGCTGCTTCGCGAACCAGCGCCGACGGTGGTCGGCAGCGGAGGAAATGCACATGGCAACGCTCATCGGGATCGTCACTAAGGTCGTGGGTCAGGTTTTTGCGGTGGGGGGCGACGGCAGCCGTCGCGCCTTGGTCGAAGGCGACCGGCTCTACGCCGGCGATCAGCTGGTCACGGGGGCCGAAGGCGCCGTGGCGGTGCACCTGCAGAACGGCCAGGAACTGACGTTGGGCCGCGACAGCAGCCTGACCATGACCGGCCAGTTGCTGGCCCATCAGGCCACTCATGTCGACACCCCGGAAGCGTTGACCCCCAGCGAAGCGCAGCTGACCGACGTCGAGCAGATCCAGAAAGCCATCGCCGCCGGCGAAGATCCGACGAAATCCGCTGAAGCCACCGCGGCCGGCCCCGGTGCGACCGGCGGCGCACCCGGCGAACTGGGCGGCGGCCACAGTTTCGTGCTGCTGACCGAAGTGGGCGGGCGGGTCGATCCGATCATCGGTTTCCCCACCGCCGGGTTCGGCGGCATTCCCGAGTTTCCCGAAGAGCGCCACAACGCCGTGATCGACAACGGCGACAACACCCCGGCGCCGGTCGTGCCGCCGGTCAACAATCCCGTCACCCTCAGCGGCCTGGATGTGCCGGGGGGCGAACTGACCGTCAACGAAGCCAACCTGCCTGACGGCTCCGCCGCCAATCCGGGGGCGCTGACCCAGACCGGCAGCTTCACGGTCTCCGCCCCCGACGGCCTGACCAGCCTGAGCATCGGCGGCATCAACGTGATCGTCGGTGGCGTGGCCGCAGGTTTCCCGCAGTCGGTCACCACGCCGCTGGGCAACACCTTGACCGTCATCGGCTACAACCCGGCGACGGGCACCGTGACCTACAGCTACACCCTCAACGGCAGCGAAACCCATGCATCGGGTGACGGCGCCAACAGCCTCGGCGAACACTTCACCGTGGTGGCCGGGGACAGCAACGGCGACACCTCGACCGGCTCGCTGGACGTCAACATCACCGACGACGTGCCCAAGGCCGTGGACGACAGCAATGCCTCGACCGCCTCGGAAACCACCCTCACCCTGACCGGCAATGTGCTGCCCAACGATGTTCAGGGCGCCGACCGCATCCCCGTCGGCCCCGACAGCGGGCCGGTGGTGGGCGGCACGTTCGTCGGCACCTACGGCACCTTGGTGCTCAACGCCAACGGCACCTACACCTACACGCTCAACACCAGCGACGCCGACTTCAAGAACCTGCACGGCGGCGGCAGCGGCACCGAGACCTTCACCTACACCCTGCGGGACGCCGATGGCGACACCAGCACGGCGAACCTGGTGCTGCAGGTCCACAACAATGACGATCCCGTCGTCATCGGCGGATTGAACGTCGAAGGGGGCGAAGTGACGGTGTTCGAGAAGAACCTGTCCCTTGGCAGCGCGCCTGATTCGGCGGCGCTCACCCAGAGCGGCACGTTCACCGTCACCGCTTTGGACGGCGTCACCACCCTGACCGTGGGCGGCATCGCCGTGGTCACCAACGGCGTGGCCGCCGGCTTCCCGCAATCGGTCACCACACCGCTGGGCAGCACCTTGACCATCACTGGCTTCAACGCCGCGACCGGCGTCGTGAGCTACAGCTACACCCTGGTCGACAACGAGGCGCATCCCAACGCCAATGGCGCCAACAACCTGCCTGAGCAGTTCGCCGTCACGGTGGTGGACGACAACGGCACGACGGCCAACGGTACGTTGGACGTCAACATCATCGACGACCTGCCGAAGGGGGTGGATGACAGCAACACATCGACCGCCTCGGAAACCAATCTGACTTTGACGGGCAACGTGCTGACCAACGACGTGCAGGGAGCCGACCGGATTCCGGTCGGGGAAAGCACCGGGCCGATCACCGCAGGGACTTTCGTCGGGACTTACGGCACGTTGGTGCTGAACGCCAACGGCACCTACACCTACACCCTCAACACCACCGATGCCGACTTCAAGGCCTTGCACGGCGGCGGCAACGGCACGGAAACGTTCACCTACACCATCACCGACTCGGACGGCGACACCAGCACCGCGAATCTCGTGCTGAACATCCACAACAACGACGATCCGGTGACCATAAGCGGCCTGGACGTGAACGGCGGTGAGCTCACCGTCTACGAGAAGAACCTCAGCGACGGCAGCGCGCCGGACTCGGCGGCCCTGACCCAGAGCGGCACGTTCACCGTGACCGCGCTGGATGGCGTCACCACGCTGACTGTGGGCGGCATTGCCGTAGTCACCAATGGCGTGACGGCAGGGTTCCCTCAGTCCGTCACCACGCCTTTGGGCAGCACGCTGACCATCACGGGCTTCAACGCGACGACCGGCGTCGTGAGCTACAGCTACACCTTGGTGGATAACGAGGCGCATCCGAACGCCAATGGCGCCAACAACCTGCCTGAACAGTTCGCCGTCACGGTGGTGGACGACAACGGCACCACGGCCAACGCAACCCTCGATGTGAACATCATCGACGACCTGCCGAAGGGGGTGGATGACAGCAACGCGTCGACCGCCTCGGAAACCAATCTGACGTTGACGGGCAACGTGCTGACCAACGACGTGCAGGGAGCCGACCGGGTTCCGGTCGGGGAAAGCACCGGGCCGATTACCGCAGGGACTTTTGTCGGGACTTACGGCACGTTGGTGCTGAACGCCAACGGCACGTACACCTACACGCTCAATACCAGTGATGCTGACTTCAAGGCATTGCACGGCGGGGGCAACGGCACCGAAACCTTCACCTACACGATCACCGATTCGGACGGCGACACCAGCACCGCCAACCTGGTGCTGAACATCCACAACAACGATGACCCGGTGACCATCAGCGGCCTCGACGTGAACGGTGGCGAACTCACTGTCTACGAGAAGAACCTCAGCGACGGCAGCGCGCCTGATTCGGCGGCCCTGACCCAGAGCGGCACGTTCACCGTGACCGCGCTGGATGGCGTCACCACGCTGACTGTGGGCGGCATTGCCGTAGTCACCAATGGCGTGACGGCAGGGTTCCCTCAGTCCGTCACCACGCCTTTGGGCAGCACGCTGACCATCACCGGGTTCAATGCCGCCACCGGCGTCGTGAGCTACAGCTACACCCTGGTCGACAACGAGGCGCATCCGAACGCCAATGGCGCCAACAACCTGCCTGAGCAGTTCGCCGTCACGGTGGTGGACGACAACGGCACGACGGCCAACGGTACGTTGGACGTCAACATCATCGACGACCTGCCGAAGGGCGTGGATGACAGCAACACATCGACCGCCTCGGAAACCAATCTGACGTTGACGGGCAACGTGCTGACCAACGACGTGCAGGGCGCCGACCGGGTTCAGGTCGGGGAAAGCACCGGGCCGATCACCGCAGGGACTTTCGTCGGGACTTACGGCACGTTGGTGCTGAACGCCAACGGCACCTACACCTACACCCTCAACACCACCGATGCCGACTTCAAGGCCTTGCACGGCGGCGGCAACGGCACGGAAACGTTCACCTACACCATCACCGACTCGGACGGCGACACCAGCACCGCCAACTTGGTGCTGAACATCCACAACAACGACGATCCGGTGACCATCAGCGGCCTGGACGTGAACGGCGGTGAGCTGACCGTCTACGAGAAGAACCTCAGCGACGGCAGCGCGCCGGACTCGGCGGCCCTGACCCAAAGCGGAACCTTCACCATCACCGCGCTGGACGGCGTCACCACCCTGACCGTGGGCGGCATTGCCGTGGTCACCAACGGCGTGGCGGCAGGGTTCCCTCAGTCCGTAGTGACCCCATTGGGCAGCACGCTGACCATCACGGGCTTCAACGCGGCGACCGGTGTCGTGAGTTACAGCTACACGCTGGTCGACAACGAGGCGCATCCGAACGCCAACGGCGCGAACAACCTGCCTGAACAGTTCGCCGTCACGGTGGTGGACGACAACGGCACAACGGCCAACGGCACGCTGGACGTGAACATCATCGATGACCTGCCGAAGGGTGTGGATGACAGCAACACATCGACCGCCTCGGAAACCAATCTGACGTTGACGGGCAACGTGCTGACCAACGACGTGCAGGGCGCCGACCGGGTTCAGGTCGGGGAAAGCACCGGGCCGATCACCGCAGGGACTTTCGTCGGGACTTACGGCACGTTGGTGCTGAACGCCAACGGCACGTACACCTACACCCTCAACCCCAGTGATGCCGACTTCAAGGCCTTGCATGGCGGCGGCAACGGCACCGAAACCTTCACCTACACGATCACCGATTCGGACGGCGACACCAGCACCGCCAACCTGGTGCTGAACATCCACAACAACGATGACCCGGTGACCATCAGCGGCCTCGACGTGAACGGTGGCGAACTCACTGTCTACGAGAAGAACCTCAGCGACGGCAGCGCACCGGACTCGGCGGCCCTGACCCAGAGCGGCACGTTCACCGTGACCGCGCTGGATGGCGTCACCACGCTGACCGTCGGCGGCATCGCCGTGGTCACCAACGGCGTGGCCGCAGGCTTCCCGCAATCGGTCACCACGCCGCTGGGCAGCACCTTGACCATCACCGGTTTCAACGCTGCGACCGGCGTGGTCAGCTACAGCTACACGCTGGTGGACAACGAAGCCCACCCGAACGCGAATGGCGCGAACAACCTGCCTGAGCAGTTCGCCGTGACAGTGGTGGATGACAACGGCACGACGGCCAACGGCACGCTGGACGTGAACATCATCGACGACCTGCCGAAGGGCGTTAACGACTCCAACGCTGGCACGGCCTCGGAAACCAACCTCACCCTGACCGGCAATGTGCTGACCAACGACGTGCAAGGCGCCGACCGCGTACCGACCGGCCCCAACGCCGGCCCGATCACGGCGGGCACCTTCACTGGCACCTACGGCACCTTGGTGCTGAACGCCAATGGCACCTACACCTACACCCTCAACACCAACGATCCGGACTTCAAGAACCTGCATGGCGGCGGTAACGGCACCGAAACCTTCACCTACACCATCACCGACTCGGACGGTGATACCAGCACCGCCAATCTCGTGCTTCAGATCCACAACAACGACAACCCGGTCATCATCTCCGGCCTGGACGTGAACGGTGGCGAACTCACCGTCTACGAGAAAAACCTCAGCGATGGCAGCGCGCCTGACTCGGCGGCCCTGACCCAAAGCGGCACGTTCACCATCACCGCACTGGACGGCGTCACCACGCTGACCGTCGGCGGCATCGCCGTGGTCACCAACGGCGTGGCCGCAGGCTTCCCGCAATCGGTCACCACGCCGCTGGGCAGCACGCTGACCATCACCGGTTTCAACGCCGCGACCGGCGTGGTCAGCTACAGCTACACCCTGGTCGACAACGAAGCCCATCCGAACGCGAATGGCGCCAACAACCTGCCCGAGCAGTTCGCCGTGACTGTCGTTGACGACAACGGCACGACGGCCAACGCAACCCTCGACGTCAATATCATCGACGACCTGCCGAAGGGCGTTAACGACTCCAACGCTGGCACGGCCTCGGAAACCAACCTCACCCTGACCGGCAACGTGCTGACCAACGACGTGCAAGGCGCCGACCGCGTACCGACCGGCCCCAACGCGGGCCCGATCACGGCGGGCACCTTCACTGGCACCTACGGCACCTTGGTGCTGAACGCCAATGGCACCTACACCTACACCCTCAACACCAACGATCCGGACTTCAAGAACCTGCATGGCGGCGGTAACGGCACCGAGACCTTCACCTACACCATTACCGACTCGGACGGCGACACCAGCACCGCGAACCTGGTGCTGAACATCCACAACAACGACGATCCGGTGACCCTCAGCGGCCTCGACGTCAACGGCGGCGAACTGACCGTCTACGAGAAGAACCTCAGCGACGGCAGCAGCCCCAATGCCTCCGCGTTGACCCAAAGCGGCACCTTCACCGTGACGGCCCCGGATGGTCTGCAAACCCTGACCGTGGGCGGCATCGCCGTGGTCACCAACGGCGTGGCCGCAGGCTTCCCGCAATCGGTCACCACGCCGCTGGGCAGCACGTTGACCATCACCGGCTTCAACGCCGCGACCGGCGTCGTGAGCTACAGCTACACCCTGGTGGACAACGAAACCCACCCGACCGCCAACGGCGCCAACAGCCTCACCGAGAACTTCAACGTGGTGGCCACCGACGGCGACGGCAGCACCGCGAGCGGGCAGATCAATGTCAACATCATCGATGACCTGCCCACCGCCAAACCCGACACCGGTTCGGTGGCGGAGGGCGGCACGGTTAACGTCAGCGTGCTGGGCAACGACGTCAGCGGCGCCGACGGCGCGGCCACCGTGGTGGGCGTGCGGGCCGGCGGCAACACGTCGACCTCGGCGATCGGCGGCCTCAACAGCAACATCAACGGCACCTACGGCTACCTGACCCTGGACGCCGCCGGCAACGCGGTCTACCACAGCAACCCGAACTCGGTGAGCCCGCCCGGCGCCACCGACACCTTCACCTACACCATCCGCGACACCGACGGCGACGAGAGCACCACCACGATCACCATCAACGTCGCCGATTCCAACCTCAAGGCGTCGGTCGACCAGGATGTGACCGTCTACGAAAAAGCCCTCGACCTGACCAAGGACGGCCAAGACCTGGCCGCCGGCACGGTCACCGGCAGCGAGCCCGGCAACACCGGCGAAACCATGTCCGGCACCCTGGTCGGCTCGGTCACCGGCGGCAGCGGGGCGATCACTTACACCCTGGTCGGCAGCGGCACCGGCACCTACGGGCAGATCCTGCTCAACGCCGACGGCACCTACACCTACACCCTGACGTCGGCGCCGAAGACCACGCCCAACGCCAACGACGGGCCGAACGTGCTGAGCGAAAGCTTCACCTACAAGGCCACCGACGCCCTGGGCAACTCCACCACCAGCACCATCGTGGTCAACATCGTCGACGACGTGCCCAAGGCCGTGGCATCCGACCGCTCGGTGGCGGCGGTGGAGATCGACTCCAACATCCTCATCGTGCTCGACATCTCCGGCAGCATGGCTGACGCCTCCGGCGTGCCGGGCCTGTCGCGGCTGGACCTGGCCAAGCAGGCGATCAGCGCCTTGCTCGACAAGTACGACGACCTGGGCGATGTGAAAGTGCAGCTCGTCACCTTCAGCAGCAGCGCCACCGACCGCACCTCGGTGTGGGTCGACGTGGCCACTGCCAAGACGATCCTGGCCGGCCTCAGCGCCGGCGGCGGCACCAACTACGACGCCGCCGTGGCCATGCTGCAGACGGCGTTCAACACCTCGGGCAAACTCACCGGGGCGCAGAACGTCGGCTACTTCTTCTCCGACGGCAAACCCACCACCGGCCAGGAGATCGGCACCGCCGACGAGGCCGCGCTGAAGGCCTTCCTCGACGCCAACAACATCAAGAACTACGCCATCGGCCTGGGCAACGGCGTGAGCAACGCCAACCTCGATCCGCTGGCCTACGACGGCATCAGCCACACCGACACCAACGCGGTGGTGGTCACCGACCTCAACCAGCTCAACTCGGTGCTGTCGGGCACCGTGCAGGGCGCGCCGGTCACCGGTTCCCTGCTGGGCGAGGGTGGTACGTTCGGCGCCGACGGCGGCTTCATCAAATCCATCGTGGTGGACGGCACCACCTACACCTACGACCCCAAAGCCAACAGCGGCCAGGGTTCGCTGACCTTCAGCGGCGGCGCCAACCACGGCACCTTCAACACGGTCAACAACACCCTGAGCATCGCCACCAACAACAGTGGCACCCTGGTGATCAACCTCGACACCGGCGACTACAGCTACACCTCGCAGAAGACCACCACCGTGGTCATCACCGAGAACATCGGCTTCACCGTCAGCGACAACGACGGCGACCTCGCCAGCTCGACGCTGACGGTCAAAGTGATCCCCAACTCGCCGCCGGTGGCGGTGGACGACCACATCATCACCAACGTGCTGTCGGGCAACATCGTGGTGCCGGGGGAACTGCTGCTGGCCAACGACACCGACCCGGACGGCGACACCCTCAACGCCTCGCCCACCAGCTTCAACACCGGCTGGGTGGCCAAGGGCGCGGACTTCACCGGCTCAGGCGCCATCAACTTCTCCGGCACCAGCAACACCGCCGCCAACCAGAGCCTGGCCGACGTGCGCAATTCGTTCGCCGCCAACGCCGCGACCATGACCGCCGTGCTGGTGGTCAGCGGTTACCTGGGCGCGGTGACCAACGCCAACGCCAACGACGAGGATCTGATCACCATCAAGCTGAAACAGGGCGAGACCCTCAACCTGGACCACAACCTGGCGGCCGGGCACATCACCATGGAGTACTCGCTCAACGGCGGGGCGTTCGTCAGCATCGCCGACGGCGGCACGATCACCGCCGGCGCCGACGGCACCTATCAGATCCACCTGACCAACATCACCAACACCAGCGGCGGCAACGCCAACGCGGCGGAGAACTACCAGCTGACCATGACCGTGAACTACGCCGGGGCCCAGAACACCACCCCGGACTACCACGGCACCTACACCGCCAACGACAACCACGGCGGCAACGACACGGCCAACGTGACCATCAGCTACCAGGACGGCCACACCCTCACCGGCACTTCGGGCGATGACGTGCTGGTGGCCGGCAGCGGCGACAACATCCTCAACGGCGGCGACGGCAACGACGTGCTCACCGCAGGCTCCGGCAACAACGAACTGCACGGCGGCGCCGGCAACGACTTGCTCTACAGCGGGCCCGGCAACGACCTGCTCGACGGCGGCAGCGGCATCGACACCGCCAGCTACGCCCACGCCACCGCCGGGGTGACGGTCAACCTGAGCCTGCTCGGTGCGCAGAACACCGTGGGCGCCGGGACGGACACCCTGACCGGCATCGAAAACCTCGTGGGTTCGAACTTCAACGACACCCTCATCGGCGACAGCAACAGCAACGTCATCAACGGCGGCCTGGGCAACGACATCCTCAACGGCGGGGGCGGCGACGACCTGCTGATCGGCGGGATGGGCAACAACACCCTCACCGGGGGACCGGGGGCCGACACCTTCCAGTGGCTCAAGGGCAACAGCGGCCACGACACCGTCACCGACTTCACCCCCGGCACCGACAAGCTCGACCTGTCGCAACTGCTGCAAGGGGAGAACGGCACGGCGGCGTCGCTGGACGACTACCTGCACTTCACCGTCACCGGCAGCGGCGCGTCGGTGGTGACCACCATCGATGTGAGCGCCATGGCCGGCGCCACGCCGAACCAGACCATCGACCTGGCCGGCGTCAACCTGGCCAGCCACTACGGCGTGACGCCGGGGGCGGGCGGGGTGATCGCGGGCGGGGCGGATACGGCGACGATCATCAACGGGATGCTGAATGATCATTCTTTGAAGGTGGATACGGTCTGAGGGGCGGTTGAGGCAGCATAGCCCCGCGCTCACGGTGTACGGGAGCACGGGGCTTCGCTGATTACCTGATTCCAACACCAAAGGCGTGGTTGTTGAAGAAGCTGTTTACGATGGCTGCGCTCCTGGCTCCCGTTACAAGATGAACCGTGACCTTGGCCGGCTTCAAGAAATAGCTGGTAGGTGTGCTCGACCAGTAAAAGTTGCTTCCCATTGGCCAGCTTCCACCGTAAGTGCGTTGGATCTCGTGCATTTCATCTGCGTTAGGGATATGCGCTCCCAAGTTGCTGGCCGCTGAGCTCATTTGTGCCCAGGTGCCTGCCCCCACCCCTAAAACATGAATCACACCGCTGACGGACACCGAATAGCTCAACGATTGATTGGTCGCATCCCTCACTGTAATGCTTGCGGTTCCGCGCCCCCTGACGGTCACCAACCCGGTTGCGTCAACGACTGCCACTGCCTGATTGCTGGATGTGTAGGTGTAGGGTGGCTGGCCGTTGGATGCCTGGTAACGCACTGAGGTGCCAGGGCCAAAGGCCGGCAGTAAATTTGGATAGGCAGGCAGCAAATAGATTTTTCCGCTCAACGTCACCGGACTGGTGTTGAAGCTCAACGGCGAAATCACTGTAAAGCTCCGCGCATTGGACACCTGCCCGGTGCTCACGGCCTTGGCCGTGACCGAGTGCGCACCCAAGGCCACATTCAGCGTGGTGCTCCAGACATTTCCCACGGCCCGCACCGTGTGCTTGGGCACATTGTTGTCGTGGATCTGCACTTCGTGATTGGGGGTGACGCTGCCTTGCAGGGTCACGGTCGTGCGGGTCGTCCGCCCGCCGTTCGGCACTTCACCGTTCGAATCCCTCACCGAGGTGAGCGTCGGGGCAACGTGCTCGGCCACCACGAACGTGCGCGGCGGCGCGGACACCGGGCTGTCGCCGTACAGCGCCAGCGCGGTCAGGCTGTACGCCTTGGCGGTCAACCCGTTGACGACGTGGCTCCAGTCGCCCTGAGCGTTGGCAAGCGGCTCGCCCAGCGCCTGCGTGCCGTCGAGCAGCCGCACCTTCTGGCTCGGGCTGGCCGTCCCTCTGACGGTAACGGTCCGGTCATAGGTGGTGGCGCCGTTGGCGACGCTGCCAAGGGAATCGGTGACGTTGGAAATCACCGGTTTGTTGGCGACGGCCACCGTGAACGCCCACGGCGGGCTGGTCACCGGGTTGGCGTCATACAGCGCCCGGGCGGTGAGGTGATAGGCCTTGACCGTCAGGTTGTTCAGCACCTTGCTCCAGACACCTTCCGAACCGGTGCCGCCCGGGGCGACGTCCGCCGAGCCGTAGGAGTTGGCCCCGTCGAGAATCTCCACTTTCTGCCCACGGGTCGCCGTGCCCGTCACGGTGACCTGGTCGTTGTAGGTCACGCCGCCATTCGCCACCGTGCCCCATTGGTCGGTGACCCGGGTGATCGCCGGCGTCAGGTAGTCGTAGCGGGTGCGGATCGTCAGGTTCAGCCGGGGAAACTCAATGGCGGTGTGCTCCTGCACGTCGCCGTCGAACGTCACCTTGCACACGACCGACGCCGATGAAGCGTGATCCAGTTTCAGCAGCTCGGAACGGGGCAGGGTTTCCTTCAGACCGGCGCTGACTTGTCCGGCGGTGATGAGCGCACCGTCCAGCAACACAATGCGGTAATCACTGCCGTCCAGCGCCTTGCCTTCCAGGCGCAGCCACAAACGCTGCTCAAGCGCGATGTAAGGCCAGACCTTGACCTGTACATCCGGATCGCCGGCAAATTCCATCAGATCCAGCACCTGATTGACCGCTTGCGGCACCTCCGGGCGCGGCAGCTCGGTTTCCGGTGACTGGAACCGCAGCACGTTGAGCGTCAGCAGCTCCGAGGTGGTCCAGAAGTTGTAGCGCTTGACGTCATAGGTCACCGACACCGGCCGGCCGATGTTGGGCCCCACCACCGACGCCGGCAGATGGAACTGCACCCGGCCGCTGGCGTCGGCCGGCAGTTCCAGGTCCTCCGACGTACCGGCGCCGGGCGTGCCGCGCCACTTCAGGGCAATGGTGTCGAGTGCCGGATCCATGTTGGCGTACGCCACCGCCACATCCACCCCGCCCAGCGCCTTCATCGGGTCGAGGCTGTCGCCGTCGGCCTGGATCACGTCGGGCGGCGGCAGCTCCCCGACCAGTTGCCCGATCAGCAGCTCATACGTGGCCGAATAGCTCAGCAGCCCGGTGGCCGCATGCTTGAGGGTGTAGCGGATCTTCACGTACTGGCCGATGCTGGGCGTGACGAAGCGGGCGTCCACCCGGAAGTTCACCGGCTTGCCGGCCGACACGGTGGTGATGGGCAGCCAGTCGCTGGTGCTGATGTCCGAGTCCACAGCGGTCCAGTAGTAGGTCAGAATGTCGTCCTTCACCGTGCCGGTGTAGCCGACCCGCACCGTCACCTTTTCGTACACCCTGGCCGGGTCGAGAACGCCCTCGATGGCCTCGGGCACGTCCGGCGCCGGCAAGGTCGCGGGGATCGCCTGCACCTTCAGCAGCAGGTGTTCGGACTCGCTCGTGCCGTAGGCCGAGGTGTCGTTGATCACCCGGTACCAGAGATCCAGGCGCCCATTGGCCAGCAAGCCGATGTGCTCGCCCATGACATACAGCGTGACAAGCTTCGCCACGGCGTCGTTGCGGCTTACGTCGTACTGCACTGTGTACACATAGGGCGCGCCGTTGGCCAGGGTGCCTTCCCAGATCAGCTCGACAGTGTCGCCGTCCGCCATGCCGGGGTAATGGATGTCGACGGTGGCGTGGTTCACGCCCGGCTCAAGGACATCGCCCACCGCTTCGCGCACCACTGGGGCAGGGTGGGCGTACACATCGCCGATCACGTTGGCGAAGGTGTGCTTGGAGGCCAGCGGCGGTTGGCCGTCCTTCTTGGTCAGCATGTAGAACACATCCACCGAGCCGTTGACCAGTGCCCGCACCTCTTCGTAGGGAACCCGCAGTTCGAGAATGCTCGGCACGTTGGCGATGACCGTCGACTGCGTGTGAACCAGCGGTTTGCCGCTCAGCGGTGTGCCGGTCCAGGTCATCGTCACCGTGTCGCCGACGGCGAAGTCTTCGGTGCGGACGTGGATCTGCACGGTGACGGGCTGCTGGTTGAGCTGTTTGAGGTCGATGACGCCATTGAACGATTCCCTGATGATCGGCGCTTCCAGGCGCGAGGCACCGGCCTCGACGTCGACGGTGGTGGTGAGCGACCACTTTTCCGAATAGTTCCAGACCTCGTCGTACACCTCATACGCGATCAGCAGGGCGGAGCTGTCGCCGCCGGCAAGGATGTCGGCCTGCTCGGCGCGCACCACGATGGGCAAGGTGCCGTCGACGTGGGCCTGCGTCAGCACCAGCGGTGCCAGGAACACGCTGCCCCACTTCACTTGGATCGTGTCGCGCAACGCGATGTTGGGGTAGCGCTGGATCGTCATCGGCACGCCCTTGGCGGCCCACTCGGCGTCGACGCCTTGCTCGATCACCTCCTGGGGCAGTTGCACGATCTTGAGCTCCGAGTGGCCGGGTTTGTGCGGCTCTTTGTCGATGCCGGCCGGGCGGTCGAGCTTGACCCGCAAGCGCAGCGGCACGGAGGGATCGTCCGGTGCCGCTTCCCCTGCGCGGTGCAGCAGGAAATAGCACTCCTCGATCCAGCCCGGCACGAAGCGGGCGGCCGCGACGAAGAAGAACAGCCGCTGATTGACGTCGTTCGCCGTCACCACCTGGTGATAGACCACGCTCTGGTCAAGGAAGACATCCACGGTGTCGCCTTCGGCCATGGAGATCCACGGGTCGATGACGAACATCACCCCTTGCTCATGGTCGCTGACCACCGCAATGCTGATGCCGCCGTCGCCGTCCGTGATCGGCCGGGTCATGCCGGCGATGAACAACGGCTGCAGGGCCAGCACGCCGAAACCGGGCGCGTTGCCGACGAGGGTGAGCGGGGCGGGCAAGTAGGAACGCAAGGCGGTCATGGTCAGCTCCTTGCCGAGGTGGGCATGGATGTGCAGGCGGGTCGTTGACCGGAATTAGGGACTGCGCAGGGGTGTTTGACCACTGTCAGATCTGACAGGGGGAGGGTGATTTCCGATGACCGGCTGCATGCACGAAGCCTGTTTCAGCCCACCGCGAACCCTGGAGCCAGCCTGCTGGCGATAGCGGTGGGTCAGTCGAATGTGATGTTGGCTGACCCACCGCCATCGCCAGCAGGCTGGCTCCCACAGGGTCTTGTATCTGCTCAGAGGACCGCGTCGGCCTTCAGCTCCAGGCTGTCCAGCACCCGGTTCACCGCCAGTTCGCCGAGCATGATCAGCTGCGCGATGCCTTGCGCCGTGTGCCGGTGCTGGCCGTCCAGCAGCCCCGCAAAGTTGTTGGCCATGACCTTGGCCGAGGTCAGGGTCTCGCAGGCGTCGGCCAGCAGTTCCTCGTTGTCGGCGGCGGGGGCG
>NZ_NEIZ01000030.1:0-26332 GCF_002113645.1 Pseudomonas sp. B35(2017)
GAGTAACTTGTGATGCTGATAATCTTTCTGACTGTCAGTCTGACTCCACAAGCACCCACACGAATTGCTTGATTCAGTTGTTAAAGAGCGGTTGGTCAAGCCTTTCGCCTCAACCGAGGCGCGCATTCTACATGCTTCACCTCTTTTTGCAACACCCTTAAAAGCTTTAATTTCATCAACAAAATCAACTGCTTAACTAAGATCAGCTTCGAGCTGCTCGTTAGCGGGAGGCGAATAGTACAGCATTGAAATTGGCCGTCAACCCCCGTTTAGAAATTCTTTTCCCTTTTACACAGCCTGTGTCGACAGTCGCCTATAGCAGCGGGTATTTTCGAGCCCCTCTCGGGCACCAAAAGTAGAAAAGGTCTTGTTTTGCAGGACCTTTTCTACTTTTGGCGGCCGCCCCCCTCCCCCGCGGCACGCGGCGTAAGGATCCTCACCATGGAAACGTCACTGGAAACCGTCGCCCTGTTCTCCCTCAAGCTGGCCTATGAGGAAGAAGGCCTGAGCCCGATCCTGCGGGACGATCTGGTGATGGGCGATTACCAGAGGGACGTATTCGAACTGCTGGTGCGCCGCAATGACGTGGACGCCATCCGGGTGAAGCTGCACGAGTGCCTGGACCTGGCGCTGGACGCCCTGGGCGGTGCGGAGAAGCCGTTGGGGCGCGAGCTGCACAGGCTGTCGGCGGGCATCGGCCGAGCCGATTCGCTTGAGCAGTTGCACGCGCCCGTGCTGGCGATCAAGGGCTATCTGAAAGACGTGCTCTGACGCCTGCCTCTTCGGTGAATGTCTGCGTGGCGAGACTCTGTCGTTCTGATATCTTGCCACCCATCTTCAGCACCCTGCCCGGCAGACACCGATGCGGGGCGATAGGCAATTCAAGGAAAGGATCGAATGGAGTTTCTGCGTTTACTCGTGTTTTTGGCGGCCTGGGGTTTCATGTGGCGCTGGGTGGTGAAGAACCGCGGCGGCTGGAACCTGTTCTATAGCAACCTGGTGGGTGCGGCGGGCGGTTTCATCGTGGGCCTGGTGATGCTGTCGATCACCTTTTCGCTGTTCCCGTCGCCGCACCGCGCCGAAAGGGCAGCACCGGAGGAAGTGGTGGAGCAAGAGGCCGAGTCGGTCTCCGACGTCGCACTGCTCCCGGAGGCCGACGACCTTCCGGCCTATGTCGCCGGCGAACCGCAGAACGAGCCTTCGCCGCCCGAGTCCGCGCTCCTGCCCAATTTCAGTAAACGTCTGACGGCAGCGGTGTCCGAGAAGAAGGTGCAGGACACCGCCGGCAAGGAATTCGCCGCGCTGCGCAAACGGATCGGCAAAGACCCGAACGCCGACAAGTCCCTGCTGGCCTCGGTGATGTGCGCGCCCTTCATCATGAACGCCATGCGCTTTCCTGCCTCGGCGGTGATCGCCAATCCGTCCTCGACCCAGAGCACGCGGTACAAGGATCAGACCTACACCATCAGCAATACCGTCACCGCCCGTAACATGCTCGGCGACGATGTCAGCTACCGCTATGACTGCTCGCTGCAGCAAGTGGCCGGCAAAGAGTCCGGGTACGCCGATTGGCGCCTGCTGAACCTGAAGCTGCAGAAGGTCAAATCTTAAGCCTGGTTTAAGGGTGTCGGGCGCCGGCTGCGCTATGATCGCCGGCCTGTGCGCCCCGAGCCCGATCCACGATGCCCCTCGATGAGTTGACCCCGCTGCCCCCTGTGTTGGCCGGCCCGCTGCTGCGGCGGCTGGAGCCCTCTCGGCTGGTGATGTGGCTGGTGGGCACCCGGCCGCTGTCGCTGACCTTGCACCTTGATGGCGTGGGCGACATCCCGCTCGACGGGACGGCGTGCACCGTCGTACCCGTCGGCGCCCGGGCGTTTATCCACCTGATCGACGTCGCCCTGCAGGCCCCGCTGCCCTGCGACACCCGCATCGCTTATGACCTGCTGATCGATGGCCTGCAGCCGATCGCCGAGTGGGCCCCTCACCTGCTCTACGGCAACGCCGATTCGCCGGACTTCGTCCTGCGCTCGCGCATCGACCAGTTGCTCCACGGCTCCTGCCGCAAGCCTCACCACAAGGCCGCCGACGGCCTGCTATGCGTCGACCGACTGCTGGCGGCCGAAACCGCCCCTGCGCAACGCCCGGCCCTGCTGATGATGACCGGCGACCAGATCTACGCCGATGACGTCGCCGGGCCGATGCTGCGCGCGATCCATGCCTTGATCGAACGCCTGGGCCTGTTCGGCGAGCACCTCGAAGGCGCCGTGGTCAGCGACAGCGCCCGGCTCTACGAACATCCGGCCAGCTACTACCACCGCGCGGACCTGCTGCCGGCGCTCGAGAGCAACGAGACATTGCGCGAGCGCTTCTTCGGCGGGGCGCGCAAGCCGATCTTCACCAGCAGCAACGCCGACAACCATCTGGTGACGTTCGCCGAAGTCATGGCGATGTACCTGCTGGTGTGGTCGCCGGTGCCGTGGACGCTGATCGATCCGCAGCCGCCGGCGCTGACGCCGGACCGGCTCAAGCGCTACGCCCTCGAACAGGTGCGCATCGACGGCTTCAAGGCCGGCCTGGGCAACGTGGCGCGGGCGCTGGCGCACTTGCCGAGCCTGATGATCTTCGACGACCACGACATCACCGACGACTGGAACCTGTCTGCGCAATGGGAGGAAACGGCCTACGGCCATCCGTTCTCCAAGCGCATCATCGGCAATGCGCTGATCGCCTACCTGCTGTGCCAGGGCTGGGGCAACAATCCGGACGCCTTCAAGGATCCGCTGGAGAAGGCCCGCCGCCTGGGCACCGACGGCGATGGCCGTCACCTCGACAGCCCGGCGCAGGATGCGCTGATCGACAACCTGCTGCGTTTCCAGCGCTGGCACTACGTGCTGCCGAGCGCCCCGGCGCTGGTGGTGCTCGACACCCGCACCCGCCGCTGGCGCAGCGAACGCTCGCTCAAGCAACCCTCGGGCCTGCTGGACTGGGAAGCCCTGTGCGAACTGCAACAGGAACTGCTCGATCACCCGTCGGCGATCATCGTGTCGCCGGCGCCGGTGTTCGGCGTGAAACTGATCGAGACCGTGCAGCGGGTGTTCAGCTGGTGCGGCTACCCCTTGCTGGTGGACGCGGAAAACTGGATGGCCCATCGCGGTGCGGCCCAGGTGATCCTGAACATTTTCCGACACTCGCGCACGCCCGGCAGTTACGTGGTGCTGTCAGGCGATGTGCATTATTCCTTCGTCTACGAAGTGCTCATCCGACACCGCAAGGCCGGCCCGCGGATCTGGCAGATCACCAGCAGCGGCATCAAGAACGAATTCCCGCCCGCCCTGCTGGAATGGTTCGACCGCCTCAACCGCTGGCTCTACTCGCCGCGCTCGCCACTGAACTGGCTGACCAAGCGCCGCCGCATGCGCATCGTGCCCTACGTCCCCGAACACGCCGAAGCGGGCGAGCGTCTGTGGAACTCGGCGGGGATCGGCCAGGTGTTCTTCAACGAGGCCGGACAGCCACAGGACATCATCCAGCACAACGCCAACGGAGCAGCCAAGACTCGGATGCTGGCGCCCGACCTGTCGGACTATCCTGATTAGAACCACGGCACCGCAGACGCTCACTGTGGGAGCCAGCCTGCTGGCGATGGCGCCAGCACGGACGCCGCAGGGCCGAAGCATGCCCATGAACCTCACACGCACCCTCATCATCGGCAACTCGGGCGCCGGCAAGAGCTGGCTGGCCCGACGCCTGGCCGCGCACCTGGACGCGCCGTGGATCGAGCTCGACCTTATCCACTGGCTGTCCGACGAACACAGCATCCCCCGCCCCCGCGGCGAAGCGATGGGCATGGCCCGACTCGCCGCCAGCCAGGAACGCTGGGTGATCGAAGGCGTGTACGAGGTGTTCGTCAGTGAATTGCTCGACCGCGCGACGGCGCTGATCTGGCTGCGCATCGCCGACGCGGAATGCGTGGCCAACATCCGCCAACGGGAACGCGGCTCGCCCCCGGACGATCCGCGCCTGGCCGCGATGCTGGCGTGGGCCGTCGGCTACCGAGACCGGGAAGGCACGGACGGATGGGCCGCGCACCGGCAGTTGTTTGAGGGATTTGCGGGGGAGAAGGTGGTGCTCTGGGAGCGCGGTGAAATCATCCGGTTTGCGGGCAGTGCATGACACACTGCCCGCCCCAGCTTCACATCGAGGCGATCACCCGCCCCACCCCTCTGACAATCATCCCCACCTCCCGCTCATCGAGCGTCAGCGGCGGCAGCAGCCGGATGGTCTTGCCGCGGGTGACGTTGATCAGCAATCCGTGATCCCGTGCCGCAATCAGCGTCAGGTCGCGGATCGGCTGCTTGAGTTCGATGCCGATCATCAGCCCCTGCCCGCGTATCGCCAGCACGTTGGAGTTGTCCGCCAGCTCTGAGCGCAGCCGGGTCAACAGGCGTTCGCCCTGTACCCTGGCGTTTTCCAGCAGCCCTTGTTCTTCGATGATGTCGAGCACCGTGCAGGCGACCCGGCACGCCAGCGGGTTGCCGCCGAAGGTGCTGCCGTGGCTGCCCGGGGTGAACAGGTCGGCCGCCCGCCCCCGCGCCAGACAGGCGCCGATGGGCACGCCGTTGCCCAGGCCTTTGGCCAGCGTCATGACATCCGGAACGATGCCTTCGTGCTGGAACGCGAACCAGCGGCCGGTGCGGCCGATGCCGGTCTGGATCTCGTCGAGCATCAACAGCCAGGCATGACGGTCGCACTGCTCGCGCAGGGCCTTGAGATAACCGGGCGGCGCGGTCTGCACACCGCTTTCGCCCTGGATCGGCTCCATCAGGACGGCCACGATCCGTGCGCCGTGCTGGCGTTGCACCTGATCCAACGCAGCCAGGTCGCCGAACGGCACCTTGATGAAATCCCCCGGCAGGTCATTGAAACCGAGGCGCACCGCCGGACCGTCGCTGGCCGACAAGGTGCCCAGCGTGCGGCCGTGGAAAGCGTTGGCCATTACCACCACCAACGGCTGCTCGATGCCTTTGCGCCAGCCGTAGAGCCGCGCCAGCTTCAGCGCGGTTTCGTTGGCCTCGGCCCCGGAATTGTTGAAGAACGCTCGCTCCATGCCGGACAGCTGCGTCAGTTTCTGCGCCAGCCGTTGCTGCCAGTCGATGCTGTACAGGTTGGAGGTGTGCAGCAGCAATCCGGCCTGTTCGCTGATCGCCGAAACGATGCGCGGGTGCGAGTGGCCGACGTTGGTCACCGCCACACCGGCCACCGCGTCCAGGTATTCGCGACCGGCCTGATCCCACAGTCGTGTGCCCAGTCCCTTGATGAAACTTAGGGCCAGCGGTTGGTAGGTGTTCATCAGGGCGGCGGTCATGACTTCAAACTCCAGTGAAGGTCGGTGTGTTTGCAGTATGGTTAGCCACCAGAGCTGGATAAACTCGGCAACACTTCAATCATTTAGAAGCAGGGCTTGATAATGGATCTGTTCCAGTCGATGAGCGTCTACGTCAAAGTCGTGGAAGCCGGCAGCATGACCGCGGCAGCCCTGCAATGCGAAATGTCCACGACCATGGTCGGCAATCACCTGCGGGCGTTGGAGCAGCGGCTCGGCGTGCAACTGCTGCAACGCACCACCCGCCGCCAGCGGCTGACCGAGTTCGGCTCGCTCTACTACCAGCGGTGCCTTGAGGTGCTGGGGCTCGTCAAGGACTCCGAACGCCTCGCCGAACAGACGGTGGACGAGCCACGCGGCCTCTTGCGCATCACCGCACCGCTGACCTTCGGCGTCGAGCGCCTGGCCCCGGCATTGAGCGAGTTTTCCCTGCAGTGCCCGCAGGTCAAACTGGATGTGGTGCTGACCAACCGCCGTCCGGATCTGCTGGAAAGCGGCCTCGATGTGGCGTTCCGGCTTGGCCATTTCGAGCAATCGAACCTGATCGCCCGGCCACTGATCGATTACACTCTGACCGTGTGCGCCTCCCCCGAGTACGTGGCCCGGCGCGGCATGCCGCATACGCCCGAAGACCTGCAGCAGCACGATTGCCTGTCGTTCGCCTACCCTGCCGGCGATGACTGGCAATCGGTGGAGAAGCGCTGGCGCCTGAGCGGGCCGGACGGAGAAATCATGATCGACGTCAGCGGCCCGATGCTGATGAACACCTCTGCCGGGCTGCATCAGGCGGCCCGCACCGGCATGGGCATCGTGATGCTGCCCGATGCCCTGGTCGAGCAGGACTTGCGGGACGGCAAACTGATCACGGTGATCCCCGATTACCAACCGCCTAGCCGCCCGTTGCACCTGCTGTATGCGCCGGATCGCTACCGGCTGCCGAAGCTGCGGCGCTTCGTCGAGTTTGCGATGCAGACGTGGGGCAAGCGCTGACCGGCGACCTGTAATCACGACCCGCCTTTGACCAGCACCGGTTTCTCCTGATAGCGCTGGACGAACAACTGCTTCAACTGCGCCACCTTCGGCAGGTCGTTGATCACGATGTAGGGATAGCTCGGGTGTTCCGTCAGGAAGTCCTGGTGATAGTCCTCCGCCGGGTAGAAGCCGTTGTAGGTTTCCAGCCGGGTCACGATCGGTTTGCCGAAGGCATGCGTCCCATCGAGCTGGGCGATGTAGGCCTGGGCCACCCGTTGCTGTTCGGCATTGAGCGGAAACAGCGCAGAGCGGTATTGCGTGCCGCTGTCCGGCCCCTGCCGGTTGAGCTCGGTGGGGTTGTGGGCCACCGAGAAGTAGATCTGCAACAGGCTGCCGTAGCTGACCTGCGTGGGGTCGAAGGTGACCTGCACCGATTCCGCATGGCCGGTATCACCCTCGCTGACCCGCTCGTACTCTGCCGTATCCGCCGCGCCGCCGGCATAGCCGGACACGGCGTTCCGCACCCCTTTGACGTGCTGGAAAACGCCCTGGACGCCCCAGAAGCAGCCGCCAGCGAACACCGCCGTCTCGCTGTGGGCCTGGGTGTTCTCATCGAGGGCCGGCGGCGGAATGACCACCCCTTGCTCGGCACCGAAGGAGAATGCCGAGCACTGCCCCACCACCGCGGCTGTCGCGACGCCGAGCAACAGCCGGCGCCAGATCGTTTGGGTTTTCATGTTGCGGACTCCTGATCAACCGAAGGTAAAGGCGTAGGCCGACACGCCCGGATCGAGGAACTCGATGCTGAAGGTGCGGTCCTTCACGCCGTCGGCCTGGCGCACCAACTGATACAACCGCTGCTCGGTCACCTGGCCGGTTCCGTCCGGAGCGACATCGACACCGTGGGCATCGCCCGGCGCCTGGCCATCGAGGGTCACCTTGAAGCGCACGGGTTTGCCGTCCTTGCCCGGGCCCAGCACCAGGTGCAGGTCGCGGGCGTGGAAGCGATAGACGATGCGGCCAGCCGGTGCGTCGGCGGTGGCGCGCTCGGCGCCGACCGCCCATTGCCCGCCGAGGCTCCAGTCGTTCAAGGCCAGGGTGGCCGGGGTGTTGTAAGCCGCTACCTTGTCGGGCACGAGGCTGGTTTCCGGTACGAAATGTTCCGCGCGCTGGTAGCCGATGTAGGTTTCCGGCGACAGCACCTGATTCATGTCCGCCGCCAATTGCACGCCCTGGGCATCGGCATCGATCAAGCCGTCGGCCACGGTCTTCGAACCGGCTTCGCGCAGCAATTGCTGAATGACCTTTTCCGACTCGGCGTAGTCCCCTTCGCCGAAATGGTGGTAACGGATTCGCCCCTGGGCGTCGGCAAAGTAGTGCGCCGGCCAGTATTCGTTGTTGAAGGCCCGCCAGATCCGGTAGTCGTTGTCGATGGCCACCGGGTATTGGATGCCCAGCGCCTTCATGGCCTTGGTGACGTTGCCCACGTCGCGCTCGAAGGCGAACTCCGGCGCATGCACGCCGATCACCACCAACCCCTGGTCGCGGTACTTCTCGGCCCAGGCCTTGACGTAAGGCAGGGTGCGCAGGCAGTTGATGCAGGAGTAGGTCCAGAAATCCACCAGCACCACCTTGCCCTTCAAGGCCTGGGCATCCAGCGGCGAGTTTAGCCATTGCACCGCACCGTCCAGCGCCGGCAACTGCCCCTCCACCGGCAAGGTGCCCGGTGCCTTCGCCGCCATTTTCATTGCGCCGCCGGCCGCCATCATGGCGCCGCTTCCTGGGATGTCCGACGCCGGAACCTGCGCGGTCATCGTGCCGTTCGCACTGGCGGAGCGTCCGGACAGCTTGCCGACCAACGCCTGTTCCAGGCCGCCCGTGGAGGCGGTGGACACCCGCGCCAGAATCCCGGTGTCGAGGCCCAACGCGATGGCGGCCACCCCGGCCAGCATCGCGGCCCCCAGCCCGCGCCGAATCCACTCGCCGGTGCCGATCGAGCGCTTCATCAGCGCAAAGACCTTACCGCCCAGCAGCAGGGCCGCGGCCAGCGAAGTGGCGGCACCGGCGGCGTAGGCCAGCAGCAACAGCGTGGTGGCGATGCTTGCGCCTTGCAGCGCGGCGCCGGTCAGGATCAGCCCCAGGATCGGCCCGGCGCAAGGCGCCCAGAGCAACCCGGTGGCGACGCCGATCAGAAACGAAGCGCCGGGACGCGGCCGGCTGTCCTGCCCGGCGGCTTCCGACAGGCGACTGCCGGCCGACACCAGCGGCCGGGTCAGGCGTTCGGCCAGACGCGGCAGCAGCAGCGTCAGCCCGAACAGTGCAACGAACAGCAACGCGAGCCAGCGCCCGTACTGATTGACTTGCACCACCCAACCGCCGCCCACCGCCGCCAGCGTGGCGACCAGGGCGAAGGTCAGCGCCATCCCCGCCAACAGCGGCAAGCCACTTCTGAAAAACGGCTGCCCGGTGCGAGCGAAGACAAAGGGCAGAACCGGCAGGATGCAGGGGCTGACGATCGTCAGCACGCCGCCCAGATATGCGAGAACCAAGAGCCACATGGCATCGTCCTGTAGTCAGTGAAAAACGCGGGCGGGGCACGGTTCATGCCGCCGCGGGGTTGAAGGTCATGGCCACGCCGTTCATGCAGTAGCGCAGGCCGGTGGGTTTCGGCCCGTCGTCGAAGACGTGCCCCAGGTGCCCGCCGCACCGCCGGCAGTGGACTTCCTCGCGGCTCATGCCGAAGGAACGGTCCTGGCGCGTGGCCACGGCGTGCTCCAGCGGCGCCCAGAAACTCGGCCAACCGGTGCGGCTGTCGAACTTGGTCGCGGAGGAGAACAGCGCCAGCGCGCAACCGGCGCAGGCGAACGTGCCGGTGCGGTGCTCATCGTTCAGCGGGCTGGTGTAGGCCCGTTCCGTGCCTTCGCGGCGCAGCACGTCGTATTGCTCGGGGCTGAGCAGCGCGCGCCATTCGCTGTCGCTGTGGACAACGTCGAACGCTTCGTCGGCCCGGGCTTCGCCGATCGGCGCCGCGCCGGTCGACAATTTTGGCAATACACCCGCCAACAGGGCCGCAACCCCCAGCCCGCCGCCCGCTGCCAGTATCTGTCGCCGTGAAAGCATGGCTGTCTCCGTCGATTCCAAGTGCTTGATGACGAACACAGCCTAGGCTTGGGTTGATCGCCGAATCCTCACGGAAAGTTAAACGATTGGTGATAACTCGCCCGGAGGAAAACCCGCACAATGCGCCTATCGCGCCGAAGGAATGAGCTTCATGGAACAGACCAAACGCGTCCTGGTGGTCGAGGACGACCTGCACATCGCCGACCTCATCTGCCTGCACCTGCGGGACGAGCAATTCGAGGTGGTGCACAGCGCCGACGGCGCCGAAGGCATGCGCCTGCTGCAGCGGGAACAGTGGGACGCCCTCATCCTCGACCTGATGCTGCCCGGCGTCGACGGCCTGGAAATCTGCCGCCGCGCCCGGGCCATGGCGCGCTATACGCCGATCATCATCACCAGCGCCCGCTCCAGCGAAGTGCACCGCATCCTCGGCCTGGAGCTGGGGGCCGACGACTACCTCGCCAAACCGTTCTCGATGCTGGAGCTGGTGGCCCGGGTCAAGGCCCTGCTGCGCCGGGTCGACGCCATGGCGCGCAACCTGAAGATGGACGCCGGGCGCCTGATGCTCGACGGCCTGGAGATCGACCCGATCACCCGCGAGGTGCTGCTCAACGGCCAGCGGCTGGATCTGCCGCCGCGGGAGTTCGACCTGCTGTACTTCTTCGCCCGCCAGCCGGGCAAGGTGTTCTCGCGCATGGATCTGCTCAACGCCGTCTGGGGCTACAGCCATGAAGGCTATGAGCACACGGTCAACACCCACATCAACCGGTTGCGGTCGAAGATCGAGACCGATCCCGCCGCCCCCCGTCGCATCCTCACGGTGTGGGGACGCGGCTACAAGTTCAGCGCCAGCGCGGAACAGCCATGAGACTGACCCTCACGCAGCGCTTGTCACTGGTGTTCGCCGCCCTGCTGCTGGTGTGCTGCGGCACTTCGGCCTGGCTGCAGGTGCGCTCCAGCCAGATGCATGAACTGGAAGTGGTACAGGGGCTGTCCCGCGACCTGGCCCGGCACATCGCCCGCGACACCGTGCTGATGGACAGCCACGGCCTGATGCCCGGCGCCGTGCGCGAGCTGTTCAGCCAGCTGATGCTGGTCAACCCCAGCGTCGAGGTGTACCTGCTCGACAACGCCGGCCGGATCGTCGGCAACGCTGCCCCCGAAGGCCGGCTGCGCAGGCAGACGGTCGACCTCGCCCCTGTTCGGCGGCTGCTCGACGACCAGCCGCTGCCGATCCTCGGCGACGACCCGCGCAGCGTCGACGGCCGCAAGGTGTTCAGCGCCGCGCCGCTGCAGGTCGACGGCAAGCCGTCCGGCTATCTCTACGTGGTGCTGCTCAGCGAGGCGCACGACCGCTACGCCGAACGCGGCGCCACCAGCGCCGCCCTGAACACCGCCCTGCTGTCCATCGGGCTGGTGGCGCTGCTGTGCCTGGTCGCCGGTCTCGTGGCGTTCAACCTGATCACCCGTCCGTTGCGGCGGCTGACCGACACCGTCAGCCGCTTCGACATCGACGGTGCGCCGCGCACAGCGTCGCAAGACAACGGCCCGCCGGTTGTGGACAAGTCCGCCGGACACGACGAGATCGCCGTGCTCGACAACGCCTTCCGGCAGATGCAGGCCCGGCTCGGCGAACAGTGGCGTTCATTGACCCGCCAGGATCAGGAGCGCCGCGAGCTGGTGGCGAACATCTCCCATGACCTGCGCACGCCGCTGGCTTCCCTGCACGGCTACCTGGAAACCCTGTCGCTCAAGGACGCCACGCTATCGGCGCAGGAACGCCGCCGCTACCTGGGCATCGCCCTCGACCAGAGCCGCAAGGTCGGCGGCCTCGCGCAATCGCTGCTGGAACTGGTGCGCCTGGAGCACGGCTTCGTGCAACCGGTGCTGGAACGCTTTTCGCTGACCGACCTGGTGCAGGATGTGTTCCAGAAGTTCGAGCTGGGCGCAGAGGCCCGCCAGGTCAGCCTCAAGGCCGACTTCACCGCCGGCTTGCCGGCGGTCTGCGCAGACCTCGGCCTCATCGAGCGGGTGCTGACCAACCTGGTGGACAATGCCTTGCGCCACACCCCGCCGGGCGGGGACATCGAGCTTGCGCTCACGCCGCAGGGTGCGCAGGTCGAGGTCACGGTCAGCGACACCGGCCCCGGCATTGCGCCGGAACTGCGCGAAGGCCTGTTCCTGCGCCCGTTCAACATCGGCGGCGCACGCCGGGACGGCGGCCTGGGACTGCGCATCGTGCACCGCATCCTGCAGTTGCACGGCAGCGAGATCCGCCTGCTCGATGCGCCGGGGCGCGGGGCGACGTTCCGCTTTGCCCTGCAGGTCAATCCGCAGAGCGCCGAGCAATCGATGCTGCGTTCGGTGACACAGCACGCAGCGGGCAAATAATCGGCGCCGTCGGCACCCTGCTCCGTGACAACCCGGCGCCGCTCCCCTAAATTAGGCGCCCGGAAAAAGACCCCGTGCTTTCTCGCCTCCACCCAGTCAAAGAAGTAGTGAAATTTCAATGTCCGATTTCAACACCGCTGAATCCGTAGTCACTCTGTCGTCCAAAGCGGAATACGAAAACTCCATCAATCTTTCACAACACCTTCCGCAGGCCAAGACCATCAGCGAAATGGTGCTGGACGCGTTCCAGTCCACCCGCGAAAGCGAGCAGATCCGTGAGCTGCGCGCGGCTATCCGTCAGGCCCACGACCGCTTCGATGACGACCAGGCCTATGAACTGATGGGCCAGCTCAAGCGCCTGAAGGACGCCGAAGCCGCCGACACCGCCGCCCTCGAAGACTTGAGCAGCAAGTTCCCGATCAGCCGTATCCTGTCCAGCTTCAAGGACGATCCGGCGTTCCAGGAAATCGTCTACGGCCTGGCCCTCAAGGTCCTGAACCAGACCCACCAGGCCATCAGCAATCCGAGCGGCGGCAAGGGCAAGGCCGCACGGGCCAAGAAAGACGCCGAAGTGTTCAGCATCAGCAAGGACGGCGTCAGCGTGACCCTGCCGATGCGCACCCCGCGCTCGCGCCTGAGCATGGACCGCGAGGCGCTGGAGTTCCTCGGCTTCACCTTCACCGGCGAAGGCGACGAGGCCGAGCTGGAGAGCGAGACCTTCATCGACAACGCCGGCACCGAGCAGGCGGTCAACCGCAAGAACATCATCACCGCCCTGCAGCAGCAGACCGCGTTCGACGGCTACAGCATCGCCGCGCAGTAAACCGCTCTGACGAAAAAGCCCCGCTCTGGAATCCAGGCGGGGCTTTTTGCTGTGCGGCGGTCAGGCCGACGGATGCAGCGCCGCGATCATGTCCACTTCGATGGCCGCGTTCTTGGGCAACTGATACACGCCGACCGTGGTGCGGGTGTGCCGGCCGACATCGCCGAACACGTGGCTGAACACATCCGATGCGCCGTTGGCCACTTCGCTCAGGTCGACGAAGTCCGCCGTGGACTTCACGTAGACCGTGACCCGCAGCAGCGCCTTGACCTTGTCCAGCGAGCCGACGGCATCGACGATCAGCGCCAGCGCGCGCATCGCGCTGATGCTGGCGGCGGCCTGCGCATCCTTGAGCGTCAGCTCCAGGCCGACCCGGCCCGGGTACTGGATCTGGCCGTGGGTGCGCGGCACCAGGCCGCTGATGTACAGCTCGTCGTGATGGCGGATCAGCGGCGCATAGTTGCCGCCGCTGGAGTTCTCGCCATAGATGTCGAAGTTCAGTTCTTTCGCCAGTGCAATGAAGCGTTCGTCGCAGGTCAGCCTTTCCGTCATTTCGCCCAGCCTCTGAATCGATGCATGAAGGACCGCAGGTTTGGATCCAAATCTAGGCCTTTTGCCATTACCGCGCAACCGGCCATTCCCCTCCCCCGGCACCGAAACGCAGGCAAGAAAAAACCCCGTCCATCTTCCGATGGCGGGGTTTTTCTTGAAGCCTGCGAACCTTACTGCGCGTACGTCATCAGCACGTCGCCCGGCACCTTGAAGTCCACCGACATCATCACGCTCAGCGCGGTGATGGTGAAGATCGAGAACACGAACAGCTTGCGTGCCCAGACGGTGTCGTCCACGGCCTTGTTGCCGGTCCAGGCCATGTACAGCCAGTACATGCCCATGGCCGCGGCGACGGCGAAGTAGCTCATGCCGGCGTAGCCGCTCAGGGTCAGCATCAGGGTCGCCGCCAGGAACGCCAGGATGTAGATCAGGATGTGCTTCTTGGCCGTCTCGATCCCGCGCTTCACCGGCAGCACCGGAATCGATGCGGCCTGGTAATCCTTGAAGCGGAAGATCGCGATGGCGTAGGAATGCGGCATCTGCCACAGGCTGAACATCACCAGCAGGGTCAGCGCGGCCATGTCGAAGCTGTTGCTCACAGCCACGTAACCGATCACCGGCGGCATGGCGCCCGACAGACTGCCCACCAGCGTGCCGTGAACCGACTTGCGCTTGAGGTACAGGCTGTAGAAGCCGACGTAGATGATGAAGCCGATCACGGCGAACAGGGCAGCCAACGGGTTGGCCACCTTGTACAGCAACGCAACGCCGGCGACACCCAGGACGGTCGCATAGGCCAGGGCCAGTTTCAGGGACACGAGCCCCTGAACCAGCACCCGGTTCTTGGTGCGCTCCATCTTCAGGTCGATGTCGCGGTCGATGCAGTTGTTGAACACGCAACCGGAGGCCACGACCAGGGAGGTGCCGATCATGGCCGCCAGGAACACGGCCAGATCGACATGCCCTTTGGAGGCCAGGAAGAACCCGCCTGCCACCGAAAGCACGTTACCGAAAATGATCCCCGGTTTGGTGATTTGGATAAAGTGCTTGAGCGACATCGGGTCTACCTCACTTCGCCATCATGAACGTGTGGATGCTGAACATGATCCACAGCGACAAGCCGACCAGCAGCAGAATCACGATGGCCGTGAAGACGAACGCAATCACGTTGTTGCGCTGCGCCGCGGAACGGTCCAGGTGCAGGAAGTAATACAGGTGAACGATCACCTGGATCACCGCGAACAGCAGGACGATCGCCAGCGTCGTCGCCTTCGGCAGGCTTGGGTACATCACCAGGCCGAACGGGATGACGGTCAGGATCACCGACAGGATGAAGCCGATGGCGTAAGACTTTACGCTGCCGTGGCCAGCATCGTGGCTGTCATGGGAGTGTGCATTAGCCATTACAGGGTCCCCATCAGGTAGACGACGGTGAAGACGCAGATCCAGACCACGTCCAGGAAGTGCCAGAACAGGCTCAGGCAGCTCAGGCGGGTCTTGTTGGTCGACGTCAGGCCATGTTTGTTGACCTGGTACATCATCACCGCCATCCAGATCAGACCGGCGGAAACGTGCAGGCCGTGGGTGCCGACCAGGGTGAAGAACCCGGACAGGAAGCCCGAACGGTTAGGGCCGAAGCCTTCGGAGATCAGCAGGTGGAACTCGTTGATCTCCATGGCGATGAAGCCCGCGCCCAGCAGGAAGGTCATGAACAGCCAACCCAGCACCTGCTGCTTCTTGCCCTTGTACAACGCCAGCATGGCGAAGCCGTAGGTGATCGAACTGAACAGCAGCAGAGCGGTTTCGCCCAGCACGTAAGGCAGTTCGAAGATGTCGTGGCCCGACGGTCCGCCGGCCACGTTGTTCACCAGTACCGCGTACACCGCGAAGATCGACGCAAACAGGATGCAGTCGGTCATCAGGTAGAGCCAGAAACCGTAGACGGTCATCTCGCCCGAGTCGTGGTGATGGTCATCGTGCCCATGGTCATGACCATGGGCGTGTCCAACATTGGTCACTAAGTTCGACATTGTTTAAGCCTGTTCCAACTTGGTTTCAACACGGGTGGCGGACGCCGGGATCTTGCCGGCCGCGACCAGACGCTTGTGCTGCTCGGCTTCGATGCGCTCGATCACGTCGACCGGCACCATGTAGCCCTGATCGTCACGCGCAGCGTGGATCACGAAGTAGATCACGGTGCCTGCCAGGCTCGCGATCGCCAGCCACCAGATGTGCCAGATCATCGCGAAACCGAACACGGTCAGCAGAGCGCCCATCACCACACCGGTGGCGGTGTTGTTCGGCATGTGGATCGGCTCGTACTTGGCCGGCTTCTGGTACGCGGTACCGTTTTCCTTGGCTTCGGTGAACGGGTCGATGCAGTCGGCCTTCGGCAGGACGGCGAAGTTGTAGAACGGTGGCGGCGACGAGGTCGACCATTCCAGGGTATGGGCATTCCACGGGTCGCCGTGTTCGCACATGTTCTCTGGCTTGTTGCGGTCACGCACCGACACGTACAGCTGGATCAGCTGGGAAGCGATACCGAACGCGATCAGCACCGCACCGACCATGGCGACGTACAGGTACGGCACCCACTCAGGGTTGGTGGTGGCGTTCAGGCGACGGGTCATGCCCATGAAGCCCAGTGCGTACAGCGGCATGAACGCGACGAAGAAGCCGACGATCCAGAACCAGAACGCTGCCTTGCCCCAGCCTTCGTGCAGCTTGAAGCCGAACGCTTTAGGGAAGTAGAAGCCGAAGCCTGCGATGTAGCCGAATACCGCGCCGCCGATGATCACGTTGTGGAAGTGCGCGATCACGAACAGGCTGTTGTGCAGCACGAAGTCCGCACCCGGGATGGCCAGCAGTACGCCGGTCATGCCGCCGATGGCGAAGGTCACCATGAAGCCCAGGGTCCACATCACCTGGCTGGTGAAGCGCAGACGGCCCTGGTAGATGGTGAACAGCCAGTTGAACAGCTTCACGCCCGTCGGGATGGAGATCAGCATCGTCGCCAGACCGAAGAAGGCGTTGACGCTGGCGCCCGAACCCATGGTGAAGAAGTGGTGCAGCCAAACCATGAAGCCCAGCACCGAGATCGCGCCCGAAGCGTAGATCATCGAGTGGTGGCCGAACAGTTTCTTGCCGGTGAACGCCGAGACGACTTCCGAGAAGATGCCGAACGCCGGCAGGATCAGGATGTACACCTCAGGGTGGCCCCAGGCCCAGAACAGGTTGACGTACATCATCGGATTGCCACCAAGTTCGTTGGTGAAAATGTGGAAATCCATGTAACGGTCAAGGGTCAGCAGCGCCAGGGTGGCGGTCAGGATCGGGAACGAAGCCACGATCAGGACGTTGGCCCAGGTGCAGGTCCAGGTGAAGATCGGCATGTCCATCAGCTTCATGCCAGGGGTACGCATCTTCAGCACGGTGGCCAGGAAGTTGACCCCCGTTAGCGTCGTACCCAGGCCCGATAGCTGCAGCGCCCAGATGTAGTAGTCCACACCCACGCCAGGACTGTATTGCAGACCCGACAGCGGCGGATAGGCAACCCAGCCGGTCTTGGCGAATTCGCCGACGCCCAGGGACAGGTTGATCAGCACGACGCCGGACACCAGCAGCCAGAAGCTCAGGGAGTTCAGGAACGGGAAGGCAACGTCACGGGCGCCGATCTGCAGCGGCACCGCAAGGTTCATCAGGCCGGTGAAGAATGGCATCGCCATGAAGATGATCATGATCACACCGTGGGCGGTGAAGATCTGGTCATAGTGTTCAGGCGGCAGGTAGCCAGGCGAACCCTCGGTGGCCATGGCCAGTTGGGAACGCATCATGATGGCGTCGGCGAAGCCGCGCAGCAGCATGACCATGGCGACGATGATGTACATCACGCCGATTTTCTTGTGGTCGACCGACGTCAGCCACTCGGTCCACAGGTAGGTCCACTTCTTGAAGTAGGTGATTGCCGCGAACAGCCCCAGACCACCGAGCGCGATCATGGCGATGGTCACCATGACAATCGGCTCGTGGAAAGGAACCGCTTCCCAACTTAATTTACCAAACATCGTTTACTCCTCTGCCCCGGCAGCTGAATGCGAATTCGAGTCCATTTCCGTGGCGGCCACTTCCTTCTCTTTCTTCTCGTGCTTCAGAGGCTTGCCCGGTTTCATGCCTTCGTACTTGTCGACGATGATCTGGAACTGGTTCGGCGTGACCGAGGAGTAGAGCTCAACCGGATTGTTCTGGCTTGGCTTGGAAAGGGCTGCGTATTCAGCTTGATCAAGCTGTTTAGGTGCCTTTTTGACTTCACTTACCCAGGCGTCGAAATCTTCCTGGGAAGTTGCGATAGCCTTGAATTTCATGCCGGTGAAACCAGCGCCGCTGTAGTTGGCGGAGATGCCTTCCATTTCAGCGTTGCGGTCGGCGATCAGGTGCAGCTTGGTCTGCATGCCTGCCATCGCGTAGATCTGGCCGCCCAGGCCCGGGATGAAGAACGAGTTCATCACGGCGTCGGAGGTGATCTTGAAGTTGATCGGCGTGTGCGCCGGGAACACGATCTTGTTGACCGTGGCGATGCCTTGTTCCGGATAGATGAACAGCCATTTCCAGTCCAGCGCGACCACTTCGATGGTCACAGGCTTGACGTCGGATTCGATCGGGCGATAAGGATCCAGCGAGTGGGTCGACTTATAGGTGATGTAGCCCAGGGCGATGATGATCAGGACAGGGATGGTCCAGACGGCCACTTCGATCTTGGTCGAGTGCGACCATTTCGGGGTGTAGACGGCGTTCTTGTTGGAGGCGCGGTACTTCCAGGCGAACAGGAAGGTCATCACGATGACCGGCACCACGACCAACAGCATCAGCAGCGTGGCGGTGATGATCAGGTTGCGCTGTTCCAGGCCGATCTGGCCCGTTGGATTGAGCAAGGTCATGTTGCAGCCTCCCAGCAGCAACGTGCCGAGCAGCGGCACTAGGCCTAGTAATCTGGGGTACCTGTTTTTACTCATCTCACGACCTCTAAAGCAGCTTGCGCAATGCAGTTGGGTTTTGATCGCCAACACTTCACCCTGCCAAGGGTTGGCATTTTCTTTGGATTGAATAAGGGCCGCCCGTCGCGCGTCAGACGCTCGACAAATCCTGGGACAGCGGTCAGTTCTTATTCGAATTCGTGGTCAAAGGCCTTGTTACAGACCAATTCCATTTGGTGCGGAAAGTTGGAAGGCACCGACACCTGGGTATCGCGGCAGGCCTCATGGCCGCCCCGATACCCGACTTCCTGCCTGTGCCTTTATAAGGACGGGCAGTGCCGGGAATTCAGTGCGGGCGATTGTAGTGAGGTAGCGCCCCCGACACCATGTCTCATCCCGAAATAATTTTTATCCCTCAGAGCAACAATCCATCACCGTTTTTGCAAAAGTGGCGCATGGTATCGAAATCGATTCTCAACAAAAACACCAAAAAATGTAGGTGTACCCGCCCCAGATCAGACAGCTCCGAAGGCATTTTCCCGATCCCCGATCGGCGTAAACCCCGATAACCAAAGGGTTCTGGCCAAATGCCAGATGTTGTTAAAACTGCCTGCCGGAACGACGCTGAATAAATGCTGACAAATGTCGAAACAGAACCGTTCGCTTGCCTGATCCTGCGTCACCCCTGTCCTGAAAACGACACCGCGGCGCAATGTGTGTGACAACATGTCGCACACTTGCCGCACCGTTCGTTGCCGTTCGTCACGACGTTTTCACACGGCCCCTGAAATGGCACGGCGCCCCGATCTCCGAACCCGGAAATCGGGGCGCCGTCCTGTATCGGCAAGCCTTGGGATAAGTTGACTCAGCGCAACGCCCGGCGGTTGCGCGCGGTCAGCAGCGGCACCAGGATCACCACCAGCACGAAGGCCAGCAGCGCCCACTGGGCCAGCGACAGGCCGAGGATCGGCGGGTACGGCGTCGAGCAGAAACCGTCCACCTGGAAGCCCAGCGGGAAGATCTTCGCCAGCGGCAGGTCATCGACGATCGGCTGCAGCACATCGATGCCGCAGCTCACCGCCGGGTAGAACTGGGTGTACACGTGATGCCCCGCCACACCGGCGCCGGCCAGTGCGCAGACCACCACCAGCGCCTCGAACACCGTGATGCTGCGGCGAGTGCGCATGGCGGCGCCGATGAACGCGAACAGCGCGATCAGCAGCAACGCATAGCGCTGCAGGATGCACAGCGGGCACGGCGCCTCGCCCAGCACGATCTGCATGTACAGCGCCCCGCCGATCAGCGCCAGGCAGATGATGCCCAGCAACACCAGCCAGCGCCGCTCACGTCCCAACCGAATCGATTCCTCGCTCATCGCGTTTCCCTTTCATGTCCATGGTTCAGCCGGCCGGCGCCTGCGCCTGCAGTTGCGCCATCAGGCTGATGTTGTCTTCGATATGCCAATTGGCCGCGATCCGGCCATTGTCGATCTGATAGATATCGGTTGCCCGGAAGTCTACACGCTGGCCCTGCCCTTTGAGAGCCTTGAAGGTGCCGGTGAAATGCCCGCGAAAGTGCAGATGCACCACAACGCGGTCGCCGGCGACGATCATCTGCTCGATCTCGCAGCTCAGGTCCGGCACCGCCGTGCGGAAGAACCTGGACGCCAGCAACGGGCCGGTCGGCCCCTGCACCCGGCCTTGCGGCGGGGTCATGTCGACGAACTGCGGCGACAGCGCCGCCGTGGCCAACGCCTCCTCCCCCGAGTTCCAGAAACTGCCGTAGCGCCGCGCCGCCAGCTCCATCGCCTCTTGCTGCGCCTTGGGCAGGCTCCGGTCAACGGTCAGGCTTTGGGGCTTGATCAAGGCGGATTCGGCAGACGCGAACGGGCTGGCGAGCAAGGCAGCCGACAGGCCCAATGCGGCCAGGCTGAAACGGCGGGAGAAGGTGAGGTGCGACATGGGGCGATCCTGATCCTGTAAACGAACGAGCGCCTATCATCAGCATCGGGGAATAAACGATAAACCGGTTAAGAAACGATTAACCTTTAAACACTTTTTAAGAATCGGGACCGCATCACGGCCAATCGCGGGCAAGCCCGCTCCCACAGTGTTTTGCAGTGGCCGCACTTTCTGCATCCACCACGGTTCCTGTGGGAGCGGGCTTGCCCGCGATGAACGCCACCCGGTTTCAGATCACTCCAGCGCAGCCGCCGGCCCGAAGAACTCGAAACGGCTCTGCGCCTCCGGCACGCCCAGCGCCTTGAGGTGGCGCTTGATGGCCGCCATGAAGCCCTTCGGCCCCAGGAAGTAGGCGTCCACGTCACGCTGCGCCGGCAGCCATCGGCCCAGTTGCTCCTCGCTCAACAGCCCGACCTTGTCCGCCGCCGGGCTCACGCCGTCGTCCTCGGCGTAGCAGTAGAAGCGCTTGAGCTGCGGGTGACGCTCGGCCAGCCCGTCGACCCAGTCGCGGAACGCATGCACGCCGCCGTTGCGCGCGCAGTGGATGAAGTGCACCGGACGCTCGGTCTCCAGCGCCGCCTCCAGCATCGCCAAGGTCGGCGTGATGCCGACGCCGCCGCTGATCAGCACCAGCGGCTTGTCGCTGTCGGTCAGGGTGAACTCGCCCGACGGCGGGAACAGCTGGATGCTCGCCCCGACGTGCAGCTGGTCATGCAGGTGATTGGAGGCGCGCCCGCCGGGCTCGCGCTTGACGCTGATGCGGTACTGGCCGTTGTTCGCCAGCGCCGACAGCGAGTAGTTGCGGCGGATCTCTTCGCCGTCGAGGATCAGTTTCATGCCGATGTACTGGCCAGGCTCGGCCGCAAGGATCGGGCCCTTGTCCGCCGGCTCGAAGTAGAACGAGATGATTTCCGCGCTCTCCTCGACCTTGGCCGCGACGATGAACTCCCGCGCCCCGCGCCATCCGCCGGGGGCCTGTTCCTTCTGGTCGTAGATGGCCGATTCGGCGCCGATCAGGATATCGGCGAGCTGGCCGTAGGCCGCGCCCCAGGCGCTCATGACGTCAGGCGTGGCGATCTCGTCGCCCAGCACTTCGGAAATCGCGCGCAGCAGGCAGCTGCCGACGATCGGGTAGTGCTCCGGCAGGATCTGCAACGCCACGTGCTTGTTGATGATCTTGGCCACCAGATCGCCCAACTGGTCGAGCTGGTCGATGTGGCGGGCGTACATCAGCACGCCGTTGGCCAAGGCCCGGGGCTGGTCGCCGCTGGCCTGGTGGGCCTGGTTGAACAGCGGGCGCACCTCAGGGTATTCGGACAGCATCATCCGGTAGAAATGGGTGATCAGCGCTTCGCCGCCGCTCTCCAGCAGCGGCACGGTGGATTTGATGATTGCACGGTCCTGAACGCTAAGCATAAGGGTGACTCCTGAGCTTTCTTGATTAATGTCTTAAGCGTTTCAGCTTTCATGCCAAGTTTTTTATTGAATAAAATCAATGAGTTATAAATAGCGTAGTCATATCGACACAGGCGCGCGTATAGTCACGCCGACTACACAGAGTCCGAATGACTACCACCATGTCCGCCAAACCCCTGCTCACCGCCCTGCTCCCCTTGGTCGCCGACCTGTCCCGCGAACTGCCCGAGGGCGAGCGCTACCGACGCCTGCTCGAAGCCATGCGCGCGCTGCTGCCGTGCGACGCCGCCGCGCTGCTGCGCCTGGACGGTGATTGCCTGGTGCCGCTGGCGGTGGACGGCTTGAGCGCCGACACCCTGGGGCGGCGCTTCAAGGTCAGCGAGCACCCGCGTTTCGAAGTGCTGCTGGCGGGCGCAGGACCGACCCGCTTCGCCGCCGACAGCGAACTGCCCGACCCCTACGACGGTCTGGTGGACGGGCTGGCCGACCACCTGGAAGTCCATGACTGCCTCGGCTGCCCGCTGTTTGTCGATGAACGGCTGTGGGGCCTGATCACCCTCGACGCCCTCGACCCCGAACGCTTCGAGCCGATCGAGCTCGACGCCCTGCAAGCCTTCGCCAGCCTGGCCTCGGCCACGGTGAACGCCGCCGAGCGCATCGAGCGCCTGGCGCTGCGCGCCGAAGACGAACACCAGCGAGCCGAGGTCTATCGCCAGGCCAGCGGCCAGCAGCACCGGGAAATGATCGGTCAGAGCAAGGCCCATAAACGTCTGGTGGAAGAGATCCAACTGGTGGGCGGCAGCGACCTGACCGTACTGATCACCGGCGAGACCGGGGTCGGCAAGGAACTGGTGGCCCAGGCGATCCACGCCGCCTCGCCCCGCGCCGACAAACCGATCATCAGCCTCAACTGCGCCGCCCTGCCGGACACCCTGGTGGAAAGCGAACTGTTCGGCCACGTGCGCGGCGCCTTCACCGGCGCCACCGCCGACCGGCGCGGCAAGTTCGAACTGGCCAACGGCGGCACGCTGTTCCTCGACGAGGTCGGCGAGCTGTCGCTGACCGTCCAGGCCAAACTGTTGCGGGTGCTGCAGAGCGGTCAGCTGCAGCGCCTGGGCTCGGACAAGGAACACCAGGTGGACGTGCGCCTGATCGCCGCCACCAACCGCGACCTGGCCGACGAAGTGCGCAACGGCCGCTACCGCGCCGACTTCTACCACCGCCTGAGCGTGTACCCCTTGCGGGTGCCGGCCCTGCGCGACCGGGGCCGCGACGTGCTGCTGCTCAGCGGCTTTTTCCTGGAGCAGAACCGCTCGCGCATGGGCCTGGGCAGCCTGCGCCTGAGCGCCGACGCCCAGGAGGCGCTGCTGGCCTACACTTGGCCGGGCAACGTGCGCGAACTGGAACACCTGATCGGCCGCAGCGCGCTCAAGGCGCTGGGCAACTGCAAGGTACGGCCGAAGATCCTCACCTTGCATGCGGCGGATCTCGACTTGCCCCGCGATGTTGTGGATAACCTGGCGCCGCCGGTCGCCGCAGCCGCCCTGCCCTTGCCCGGCGCAGACCTGCGCAGCGCCACCGAGCAGTACCAGCGCCAGCTGATCGGCGCCGCCCTGGAACGCCACCGGGACAACTGGGCCAGCGCCGCCCGTGAACTGGGGCTGGACCGGGCGAACCTGGGGCGGCTGGCCAAAAGGCTGGGGATGAAATGACCGCCACGCCGTCCGATTGGCGCCAGAATCCCTAAAGCCTGCCGGCATCAAGTCGATAACCCGGCATCGATACCTGCTGGCGATCCGTGGATCGCCGCTCACCTTTTTCAACAGAAGGTTTTTATGTCTTCCAACAAAGCCCGCGCAGATTCACTTTCGCTTCTGCTGTTTACCTTGCGCAGCGGCAAGCTGATGGCGATCAACCTGCTGAAAGTCAGTGAAATCATCCCCTGCCCGCCGCTGACCAAGCTGCCGGAGTCGCACCCCCACGTCAAAGGCATCGCCACCCTGCGCGGGACGTCGCTGTCGGTCATCGACCTGAGCCGCGCCATCGGCGAGCGGCCGCTGGAGGATCCCAACGGCGGCTGCCTGATCGTCACCGACGTCAGCCGTTCGAAACAGGGCCTGCACGTGCAGGCGGTGAGCAAGATCGTCCACTGCCTGACCACCGACATCAAGCCGCCGCCCTTCGGCTCCGGCGGCTCGCGCGCCTACATCACCGGCGTCACGTCGGTGGACGGCACGCTGGTGCAGGTGCTGGACATCGAAAAGGTCATCCACGGCATCGCCCCGGTGGAGATCGACCTGACCCCGACCGAACTGAGCATGGAAGACGCCGAAGTGCTGGGCAACGCACGCATCCTGGTGGTGGACGACAGCCAGGTGGCGCTGCAGCAATCGGTGCACACCCTGCGCAACCTCGGCCTGGAATGCCACACCGCCCGCAGCGCCAAGGAAGCCATCGGCTGCCTGCTGGACCTGCAAGGCACCGCGCAGGAGATCAACCTGATCGTCTCGGACATCGAAATGTCGGAGATGGACGGCTACGCCTTCACCCGCACCCTGCGCGAGACGCCAGACTTCGCCCACCTCTATGTGCTGCTGCACACCTCGCTCGACAGCGCGATGAACAGCGAAAAGGCCCGTCAGGCCGGCGCCAACGGAGTGCTGACCAAGTTCTCCTCGCCGGAACTCACCCACTGTCTGATCGAAGCGGCCAAGTACGTCGCCGCCCAGGGCCATTGACCGATGGCCGAGACCTTCTGCTACCTGATGCGGCGCGACCTGAGCCAGGACGTGCCGCCCATCGAGTGGCCGAACGGGATCGGACTCGCCACCTACCGCACTGAACTGGCGCCGGCGGTGCACCGCCTGATGGAGCTCGGCTACCGCGAAGGCGGCGGCCGGGTGCCGACGCTGGAACACTGGCAAGCGCAGTTCGAGAGCGACCCGGAATACGACCCGACGCTGTGCCTGATCGCCAGCGATGCCGAGGGCATCGTCGGCGTGGCGCAGTGCTGGACCAGTTCGTACCTGAAGAACCTGGTGGTGCATCCCCGCCTTCAGGGTCGGGGCCTGGGTCGGGCGCTGCTGCTGGAGGTGTTCAGGGTGTTTCGGGCGCGCCACGAAGGCTTCGTCGACCTGAAGGTGCTGGAAGACAACCTGCGCGCGCAACGCCTGTACGAAAGCGCCGGGATGTACGTGGTCCACCGCGAGCCCGTGCCCGACTGACCCGATCGCTTACCGCAGAACTTTGTGGGAGCCAGCCTGCTGGCGATGGCGTCCGTGCTCGCGAATGGCCAGCACTGACAACCGCCCCCCATCAGGCATACTCCGAACCTTGGACACCCACCCCCAAGGATGCCGAACCATGAAAGCCCTCACCCTCTTCTGCCTCGCGGCCCTCGCCCCGCTGGCCCAGGCCTCCAGCCCCGACGCCTGGGCCGCCCACGACAAAGCCGTGCTCGCCGCCTGCACCCAGGCCAGCGGCCTGAAAGCCCCCAAGCCCGTCGGCACCGCCGCGCCGTTCGACGACCGGGTCGGCTACACCGCCGTGCTGCTGCAGGGCCAGTACCCGCAAAAACACATGAAAGGCCAGCAAGGCACCGAGCTGTGCCTGTACGACAGAAAGGCCAAGAGCGCCTACGTCACCGAATGGGACTCGGTGCGGCCGACCGCCAAGGGTCGGTGAATGGCGTGCAACTTGCTTCGCCAGGGCTCAGCCCGGCGGCTTTCCGTCGCCGCTCCACCTCCTGACCGAAGATTGGCCGTTCAATGAATACGACGTTTTCCTGCGTGGGCTGCGGCAAATGCTGCACCGACCACCATGTGCCCCTGACCCTGGCCGAAACCCGCATGTGGGCGGCGGACGGCGGTCAAGTGATCGTGCTGGTGGAGGCGTTCCTCGGCAACGGCCTGGGCTTGCCGGCGCAGCAGCGCGAGCACGCCGAACGCCGTTCGGCCGTGGTGCGCAGCGCAGAGGCCCACGTCCACGTGGCGATCACCTTCGCCGCCTACAACGTCGGCCCCTGCCGGAATCTTGACGACGACAAGCGCTGCCGCATCTACGAACGCCGCCCGCTGGTGTGCCGCATCTACCCGGCGGAGATCAACCCGCACATCCCGCTCAACCCCGCCGCCAAGGACTGCCCGCCGGAATCCTGGACCCAGGGGCCGGAGCTGATCGTCGGCGGGGAGTTGGTGGACCGAGAACTGGTGGAACTGATCCAGCGGTCGCGCCAGGCGGACCGCGACGACATCCGCATCAAGGAGGCGGTCTGCGGACTGCTCGGCATCCGTACCACCGCGCTCAAGGGCGACGGCTTCACCGCGTACCTGCCGGACATGGCGGCGCTGGCCGGCGTGATCGACCAAGTGACGGCGCAACCGCTGGCCGAGACGCCGGGTGAATGGCAGTTCCATGTCTCCGGCGATGACATTGCCGGGCAAGTGCGGGCGGCGGGGGCGCAGGTGGTGACGGAGCCGGCGCTGACCTATGCCTTCATTCCGCTGCGAGCGGCCTGATTCGGATCTTGCACCGGGGCTGGCGGCCTCATCGCTAGCAAGCTAGCTCCCACAGGGTCCGCGTCGTTCACTGATTTTGAGCCCCCATGTCACCTGTGGGAGCCTGCGGCGCCTGGGCTGCCGCCATCGCCAGCAGGCTGGCTTGTATGCTGGTACTTGAAGGGAGGAGGAGGGACTAGGCTGGATTCTGACTGTTGACGCAGTACAGACCCGTGGGAGATTTCGCC
>NZ_NEIZ01000031.1:0-24193 GCF_002113645.1 Pseudomonas sp. B35(2017)
TGCTGGCGATGGGGCCCTCGCCCCCACCGCAACACCTCAGTCAGGCAACTGCTCCACCGCAATCCCCAGCCGCCGGTAATCCTCCACACTGCCCGACGCCACATGCCGCTCGGTGATCAACGTGTGCAGCCGCTCGCAGGGCGCCACCACGAACGGCTCCACCGCACCGAGCTTGTCCGCCGTGGTCACGGCGATCACCTGCGCCGCGCTGTCGAGCAACGCCTGCTTCACCGGCACTTCATCAAAGTGCAGCGAGGTGATCCCCACCTGCGGATGAATCGCGCACACCCCGGTGAACGCCAGGTCCGCCTTGATCGAACCGATCAGGCGCAACGCCTCCTGGCCGCCGGCGGACAAGGTCTTCGGGTTGAGCTGCCCGCCCGCCAGAATCACCTTCACCCCTTGGTATTCGGACAGCGCGACCGCCGTCATCGGTGCAGCGGTCACCGCGGTGATGCGGATGTCCGCCGGCAGCGAACGCGCCACCTGCAGGGTGGTCGAGCCGGAATCGAACATGACGATTTGCCCGTCGCGCACCTTCTGCGCGGCGTATCTGGCCAGTCGGACCTTCACCTCGTCGATCTCGTCCAGGCGGGTGAGGAAATCCTTGCCGGTGTCTTTCGGCCGGGGCAGCGCCCCGCCGTGCACCCGCTGCACCAACCCGGCGCTGTCGAGCTCGGCCAGGTCGCGGCGGATGGTGTCTTCGGATACCGCGAAGTGCTGGCTCAGCTCGGAGGCCATGACCTTGCCGTCACGTTCGAGGATCAAGAGGATTTTCTGGCGGCGCAGGGACGGGAGTTCGGCGGCGGAATGGTCGTGCATGGTTTTGCCTGATTTTGCGTTTTCTTGCAAGATTAGCCGCCACAAGGCAGAAGCACAATGACCTACGCATCACCGGCTACCGCGTTAGCGCAAGGAATGCTAACGACCTGTCAAACCTGACAGGTCAAAGAACGCCGCTACCGACTTAACATGCCCTGACATAAGCACCTGGCAGCCATTGCCTGCCGATTACATGAGGAGAAACTCATGCCTGGGCTCAACAAGACATTAGCCGCCGTGTTTCTTGTCGGGGTCGTGTCGGCAAACGCAACTCTGACACGAGCCGATGTATGTGAAGATGCCTGGAAAACCTCATCAGCCAGCAAGACCTGTGACCTGAAGAGGATGACCATGCAACTTCCGGAAAGCTCGTTCGACGAAGACCGCTTCTGCCTGGTCGAGGCTTCTTGCCTGACCGGAGACACCCGTCAGGAAAATCCCGGAGCTTTTGCGACGCGTCAGATCTACGTCCGCAGTGACTACACCGCCAGACCCTACTTGCAGCAAGTTCCGAACCTGGTGAATTGCAAAGGCGTGCTGAAACTCAATCGGTGCTGAATGTGCAGGTGCCGACCGGGCGGCGTTATCAATGACTTCGATCATTGGAATCACGCATCCGAATTTTTTCTTTTGCGCAGGCCTAGGCACAATGGCGCCGTCAAAAAACGCTTAGGATTAGCCCGCCATGAACCTCAATTTCGCTTTCGCCTGCATGATCGTCGTGTCGTTCGCCATCGCCCTCGGCCACGCGTGATTCAGACGGACGCCGCCAGGTGCTCGCGCAACCACTTGTGCGCCGGGTCGCGGTGCGAGCGCTCGGCCCAGAGCATCGCCATCTCATAGCCCGGCACCGCCAGCGGCGGCTCTACCGCTTGCAGGGTTGAGCTGTCGCGGACCAGCCGCGACGGCAGCATCGCCACCAGATCGGTGCTCGCCAGCACCGATTTGAGCAACAGGAAGTGCGGCACCGACAGCACCACCCTTCTCGACAGCCCCGCCTCTGCCAACGCCTTGTCCGTCACCCCGAAAAAGCCCCCGCCTTCCGGCGACACCAGCACGTGCTCCAGCGCGCAGAAGCGCTCGCGGGTCAGTTCGCCCTGCAGGCCAGGATGGCCGATGCGGCCGGCCAGCACGTAACGCTCGGTGAACAGCGCCCGGCGGTGCAGTTCCAGCGGCGCGTCTTCGCTGGTGTGCAGCGCCAGATCGATCATGCCCTGCTCCGCCTGCTTGACCAGATGCTGCGGCGACAGGTCCAGCACCGCCAGCCGCGTGCCCGGCGCCTGGGCGCGCAGGCCGCCTAGCGCCGGGAGCAGCACGGTCGATTCGCCGTAGTCCGACGCCGCGACCTTCCAGGTGTTGTGCGCCTTCGCCGGTTCGAACGGGCTGGCCGGCGCCACCGCCCTCTCCAACGCCTCCAGCGCCTCGCGCAACGGTTCGCGCAACTCGTCGGCCCGTGCCGTCGGGCGCATGCCCCTGGGGCCCGGCAGCAGCAACGGGTCGCCGAAGATCTCGCGCAGCTTGGCCAGGTGCACGCTCACCGAGGGCTGCGACAGGTTCAGCCGCTCGGCGGCGCGGGTGACGTTGTGCTCCGACAACAGCACGTCGAGGGTCAGCAGCAGGTTGATATCCAGCCGTCGCAAATTATTCACTGCTATACCTGATATGTCAGAGATTCATTTCCACTATACCGGCTGGATGCCGATCCTGCTTTCACCCAATCAAGGAGCGTTTCCCCATGAATGTGCTGATGGTCTATGCCCACCCCGAACCGCAATCGCTCAACGGCGCCCTCAAGGACTTCACCGTCCGCCACCTGGAAGCCGCCGGCCACACCGTGCAGGTGTCCGACCTCTACGCGATGAACTGGAAGGCCGCGATCGACGGCGACGACAGCCCCGAACGCGACCGCAGTGCGCCCTTCGAACCGTCGCGCGACTCCAAGCGTGCCTACCGGGACGGCACACAAGCGGCCGACATCGCCCGCGAGCAGGAAAAACTGCTGTGGGCCGACACCCTGATCCTGCAGTTCCCGCTGTGGTGGTTCTCTATGCCGGCGATTCTCAAGGGCTGGGTCGAACGGGTCTACGCCTGCGGCTTTGCCTACGGCGTGGGCGAACACTCCGAGAGCCGCTGGGGCGAGCGCTACGGCGAAGGCAACCTGAAAGGCAAGCGGGCGATGCTGGTGGTGACCGCGGGCGGCTGGGACTCGCACTACGGCCCGCGCGGCATCAACGGGCCTATCGACGACCTGCTGTTCCCGATCCAGCACGGGGTGCTGTACTACCCCGGCTTCGATGTGCTGCCGCCGTTCGTGGTGTACCGCACCGGGCGGATGGACGAGGCGCGGTTTGCCCGCACCTGCGACGAACTGGGCTCACGGCTGGATGAGCTGTGGAGCACCCGGCCGATTGCGTTCCGGCAGCAGAACGGCGGGGATTACGAGATTCCTTCGTTGACGCTCAAAGAGGATGTGGCGCCGGAGCGTACGGGGTTTGCTGCTCACCTGCGCTGACCTGCACGGGTCATGCTCACGTATCCCAGTGCTACGTCTGCATGACCCGCAATGAATGGGCAATCAACCGTTCTTGAGTCGCATGCAATCCATGAAGTCTTCGGTCGCCCATCCGACGCTGCCGTTGCCATCGAAGCGCTCATTGATCAAGTGCAGTGTCATTGAGGACGCTGCCTGCGCAGACATCGGGAAAAACGCACCGCCTGGCTCACTGTGCATGAAAAAGTCGCCCAGTTTGGCAGAGCAATGTTCACAGTGATTCATGTAGTAAATCGCTCCCGCCATCTTGCTGTGATCGGGCTGGTAGCGAGTGGAGTAGGTACGAAGTTGTTTGATGACCGATGGCGACAATGTCCTGATGTTTGACAACCCGACCCGGACCCCGTGACTTACCCAGTAGCCCAATCCGCTTTCCAGGGAAAAGCCGGTGTCCTCGTCCTCTTCGGCATATTCGAATTGCTCGTGCTCCTCCGGGAGCTTGAATGAGAAAACGCGGGTGGGGCAGTAGCACTTCCAGCACTCCGTTGACGACTGCAAGATGAAATAGTACGGGGAGCGCAGGTAAAACTCCGGCTCATGCTCCAGACCGGGCTCCTCCGGTCGAGGCAACCAACGTGCAAAAGCCTCAGTGCTCACACCCTCCGGCACAAACCAGGTCTTTGCTTGGGCATCCCACCGCGCGCCCAGCAACTTGGCTTGATCCTTTTCCGCATACGGTACCTTCAAATCTATCCGTGCCATCTACCGCTCTCTTCTTCCATGTTTGAATCAAACTGCCGTCAGGATCGCAACCGGCCGATCGCCCGCCGGTACTTCTCGATCCGCTCAAGATCCTCCCACCCCGGCGAGGCGATCCGCGACAGGTCGCTGTTCTCTTCCAGGTCCGCCAGCTTCACCGCCCGCCCGATGGGGTTCAGGGCCACCCGCTCGATGAAGTCCTCGTAGGCTTCGCCCGGCACTTTGGTCACCGATTCGATGGCCGTCAGCACCGTTTCGCTGAACCCCTCCTTGCGCAGATCGTCGAGGCTGACATCGCAGTCCTCGACCACATCGTGGAGCACGGCGACGATGCGTTCCTCCAGGCTGCTCATGCGCAACATGACTTTCAGAGGATGCAGAATGTACGGCGCCCCGCCCTTGTCCACTTGCCCCGCATGGGCCGTGGCGGCGATGGCGATGGCGCGTTCCAGCGTTTGAGTCATGGGATGTCCTCGGTTCAGACGCCGTACCGGCCGCCGACGTGAATGTTGCGTTTAAGCCAACTGCCGACGGCCTTCAACCGCCCCACCGGTTTTGCCGGCTCGGCGTAGCGCTGGAGGATCAACGAAACCAGGGCGGCCTGATCCGCCATCGGCTGCGCATCGATCAACTCGGCCACCCACGGGCAACCGGCTCTCTTGAGATGTACGCGCCACTCGCCGGGCCAGTCGTCCAGTTCGTCCAGCGCCAACCACCGCACCCCGCCCTGCTCCGCATGCCCGCCGCCGATGGATTGCTCGAAACAGAACGGCGTGCCCGGGCGGGACAGGTCGAGGCTGAAAATATAGACGTCCTGGGTGAGGTGCTGCGTGGTGGGGGCGTTGTTGCGGCTGCCGATGGTGATCATGGCGGTTGTCCGATCCTTGGGGATGCTGTCAGTCTGCAATTGTTCCCTGTCTGTCCGGTCGGCGCAACGGCACAACCCCGATGGAACCTCCCCGGCGAGCCCGCTCTCGAAACCATAGGCGCCCCTCCATGACCCGACATGGCGCCAAGGGAGAGCTCCGATGAACATCCGACCCCTGTTCCTGATTGCCGCATCCTGCGTGATCCCCACCTGCGTCTCGGCCCAGGGCTGTGATGTCCTGACCCGTTCCTCCAGCGCTTCGGTCCCTGCCGTGGAAACCCACAGCTGCTACGAATACGAAGGCATGCCCGCCGGTGCCATCGACTGGTCCTGCAGCAACGAAAGCAAGGACATGCTCAACAGCACCAAGAAAAAGGTCGAGCACTGCGCCGATGGCTACCGGGCCTCGTGCATCGCGACCCTCACCCAGGAATCCCTGGCTAATCCGCATTCCACCAGTAAGGACAAGAGCGCCAAATCGCTGAACATTCCCGACCGTGCGCAGGTGAGCACCTATTACTACAGCGCGGAGGATCTGGCCCAGGCGAAAACCGATTGCGAAAATGGCGGCGGGCACTGGAAATTGAAGTGAGCGAGCTTGCGGCTTGCCAGGACAGCCCCGTAACGTCACCACCAATCGCCAGAGTTTCGGCTCAGGGCGTGAGTGATGTGTTTGGAGTTATAGAGCAACGAGGGTTCGATGTTCTTGGCCAGAACATTTGAAGATGCCGGTCTTACACAAATAAATCCGTCACTTTTCTACTTGTCACTTTTCTACTTGGCTGCCCGCGAGCAAAACATCTTCTGGGCAAGTTCGATGTGGCCCGAGCAATACATTTTCTTCGCGATGTCGTTCGTGAGCTTGTAGCGCCTCAAGTGGCCGACATCACCCTCAATCAATAGATCGAGCTCTGCCTTGACCTCTGAAAAGTGGATCGCCGCGTATTTTTTTCCCAACGAACTCAGCCGGATGGAGTCCTGCTTGATGGTCCAGGTCGGCACAACAAAGAATTCCCAGTTGTTCAGATCGCGAATGTCCTGGGTCTCCTGCTTATCGTCCTTGAAATGCGCAAGGATAAAAAAGTCAGACCAGCGGCGATAAATCTCGATGGCCTTTCCATAAGGCTTTGAAATGTAGTTGTTCCACACATACCCTTGCCGGGGCTCAAGATCGAACTTTACGTTCTTGCTGCCGCTGGAAGTGGACTTGACCTCGATCCCCCAGCCAAAGCGGGTGCTGTGGCAATGGTTCTTAAAGTCTGGGGAAAAATCCGGAACACCCCTGCCGTAGGTCAGATCCACCACGTCCCAGTCCTTGCGGGTCTTGTAGTGTTCTGCAAGGGTGCGATCCGAACAAAGCGCCAGGTAGACCAGGTACTCCGCGAAATTGCCACGGGAGGTCGGCGACTTCAGGTCGGCATAACACCACTGCCATGCATCCAGCAATGTCGCGCTGGCGATGCGCGTGTTGGTAAAGGGGGAATGTAACTCAAGCATCAGGCTTGTCACTCTCCCTTAAACATCAGAAGTTAGCCGGCGTATTCGCACTAATAATCTCCGCCTCATCCGCCCCGATATTCCGGAACTTATGCGGCAGCGTAGTCGGGAAGTAGTACCCGTCCCCCGCGCTCAGCACGCTCACCTGCCCGTCCACCGTCAGTTCCACGGTGCCACGGGTCACCAAGCCGCACTCTTCGCCTTCGGCGTGCACGATCGGCTCTTCGCCGGAGCTCGCGCCCGGCGCGTACTGTTCGCGCAGCAGGCGCATCTGGCGGCTGGGGACGGAGGCGCCGATCAGCAGCAGGCGCAGGCCGTGGCGGCCGAGGTCAGGTTGTTCGTTGGCGCGGAAGACGTATTGGTGTTCGCGCGGGGGCTGGTCGAAGGTGAAGAAGTCAGCCAGGGACATCGGTATGCCTTCGAGCAGCTTTTTCAGCGAGCTGACGGAAGGGCTGACGCGATTCTGTTCGATCAGGGAGATGGTGGCATTGGTCACGCCGCTACGCCGGGCCAGCTCGCGCTGGGAGAGTTTGTAGCTTTCGCGTACTAGTTTGAGTCGAGAACCCGTATCCATGACAGCCTTATGTTGAGGTACTTAAGGGCAATGGGGGTGGGTGGCGGGTGACGCGCCGGGGGCGCGGATCACGTTGCTCCCGTGTCCCGGAACCGTGAAAGGCGGCTATTAAATCACGTTTGGTGGTGTTGCTCAGCAGGTTCGATGGACGGTGGGTGAAATGAGCCTGCCGGGGGTGAACCCGAAGTAAATGCAGGGCCTGTGGGAGCTGGCTTGCCAGCGATTCGATGGCACTTTCAACATCATTTTTGCTGATAGACCGCTATTGCTAGTCGAATCGTCGCGCCGCAGCGCCCACAGGTTTTTGGGGTTTCAGTGGGATAGGCGGTGCCTGGGCTGACCTCATCGCTTGCAGGCAAGCGCCTAAAGGGGTGTGGGTTTGCGGGCAAAAACCGGCGGCGCCTGTGCGGGGCCGCCGCCGGGGAGGTAAATCAGATGCCGAAACGGTCGCGCAGCGAGTAGTACGCGGCGCCCATGGCGGTGAGCGGGGCCTGGAAGGTGCGGCCGCCGAACATCGGCATGTGCGGCAGGGAAGCGAAGGCGTCGAAGCGTTCGGCGTCGCCGCGGATCATTTCCGAGATCAGCTTGCCGGCCAGGTGCGAGCAAGTGACGCCGTGGCCGCTGTAGCCCTGCATGTAGTAGGCGTTCTTCTCGATGCGGCCGAACTGCGGCATGCGCGACATGGTCAGCAGGAAGTTGCCGGTCCAGCGGTAGTCGATCTTCACGTCCTTGAGCTGCGGGAAGGTCTTGAGGATCTTCGGGCGGATCAGGGTTTCGATGTCGTCCGGCTCGCGGGCGCCGTAGACCACGCCGCCGCCGTACAGCAGCCGGTTGTCCGCGGTGAGGCGGTAGTAGTCGAGCAGGTAGTTGCAGTCCTCGACGCAGTAGTTGTTGGTGATCAGGCTGCGGGCCTGCTTCTCGGTCAACGGTTCGGTGACGCAGATCTGCGAGCCGCACGGCATGCTCTTGGCCGTCACGCGGTTGTCCAGGCCCTGCGGCAGGTAGGCGTTGCCGGCGATCAGCAGGTACTTGGCGCGCACCTGGCCTTTGGCGGTGCGCACGACATTGGGCTCACCGTACTTGATTTCCACGGCGGCGGACTGCTCGTAGATCTTGCCGCCCAGGCGCACGATGGCCGCGGCTTCGCCGAGGGCCAGGTTCAGCGGGTGGATGTGGCCGCCCTGCATGTCCAGCAGACCGCCGACGTAGGCGTCGGAGCCGACTTCACGACGGATGTCCGCCGCGTCCAGCAGCTTGAGGTTGCGGTTGCCGTAGCGCTCCCAGCTGCGCTTCTGCTCGGCGAGGCCCTTGAGCTGCTTCTTGTTCATCGCCGCGAAGATGCCGCCGGGGCGGTAGTCGCATTGGATGTCGTATTGCTTGATGCGCGAACGGATGATGTCGGCGCCTTCGAAGATCATGCTGCCGAGGATCTCGGCGGTCTTGTCGCCGTAGCGCGCCTCGATCACATCGACGTCGCGGCTGTAGGAGTTGACCAGTTGCCCGCCGTTGCGGCCGCTGGCGCCGTAGCCGACCTTCGCCGCTTCCAGCACCGTCACCTTGTAGCCGGCCTCGGTCAGGAACAGCGCCGAGGACAGGCCGGTGTAGCCGGCGCCGATGATGCAGACATCGCAGTCCACCGCTTCTTCCAGGGTCGGAAAGTCGATGGTTTCGTGGCGGGTGGCCGCGTAGTAGCTGTTGACGTGTTGCTGTTTCATTTTATTGTTCTCCGAGGGCCGCCGGCACGTGCCGGCGGCCGCCGCTGCAAAATAGGTCAGAGCTTGATCCAGGTCGCTTTCAGCTCGGTGTACTTGTCGAAGGCGTGCAGCGACTTGTCGCGGCCGTTGCCCGACTGCTTGAAGCCGCCGAACGGCGCGGTCATGTCGCCGCCGTCGTACTGGTTGACCCACACGCTGCCGGCGCGCAGGCCACGGGCGAAGGTGTGGGCCTTGCTCAGGTTGCTCGTCCAGACCCCGGCGGCGAGGCCGAAGATGCTGTCGTTGGCGATCTGCAGCGCCTCTTCGACGGTGTCGAAGGTGATCAGCGACAGCACCGGGCCGAAGATCTCTTCGCGGGCGATGGTCATGGCGTTGGTCACGCCGTCGAAGATCGCCGGCTGCACATACAGGCCGCCGGTCTCTTCGAGGGTGCGCTGGCCGCCGGCGATCAGTTCGGCGCCCTGCTCCCGGCCGATGCCGATGTAGCGCAGGACGTTGTCCAGCTGCCGCTGATCGACCACCGCGCCGACGGTGGTGGCCGGGTCGAGGGCGTGGCCGGGTTTCCACGCTTGCAGCGCTTCCACCAGCAGCGGGATGAATTGCTCGCGAATCGAACGCTCCACCAGCAGACGCGAGCCGGCGGTGCAGACTTCGCCCTGGTTGAAGGCGATGGCGCTCGCCGCCGCTTGTGCGGCCGCGCGCAGGTCCGGCGCATCGGCGAACACCACGTTGGGGCTCTTGCCGCCGGCTTCGAGCCACACGCGTTTCATGTTGCTTTGGCCGGCGTAGATCATCAGTTGCTTGGCGATGGCCGTGGAGCCGGTGAAGGCCAGCACGTCGACGTCCATGTGCAGCGCCAGCGCCTTGCCGACGGTGTGGCCGAAGCCCGGCAGGACGTTGAACACGCCTTTGGGAATGCCCGCGTCCAGCGCCAGTTGCGCGATGCGGATCGCGGTCAGCGGGGACTTCTCCGACGGTTTGAGGATGAACGAGTTGCCGGCGGCCAGGGCCGGGGCGAACTTCCAGCTGGCCATGATCAGCGGGAAGTTCCACGGCACGATGGCCGCGACCACGCCGGACGGCTCGCGGGTCACCAGGCCCAGTTGATCGTGGGGCGTGGCGGCGACTTCGTCGTAGATCTTGTCGATGGCCTCGGCGCTCCAGCGGATCGCGTTGGCGGTCGCCGGCACGTCGATGCTCATCGAGTCGCTGATCGGCTTGCCCATGTCGAGGGTTTCCAGCAGCGCCAGTTCTTCCTGGTGCTCAAGGATCAGATCGGCGAAACGGATCAGGATGCGCTTGCGTTCGGCCGGGGCCTTGTTGGCCCAGACGCCGGAATTGAAGGTCTGACGGGCGACTTCGACGGCAAGGTTAGCGTCGGCTTCGTCGGTGCTGGCCACGGACGCCAGGAAGCGGCCGTCGACCGGGCTCAGGCATTCGAACGTGGCGCCGCCGATGGCCGGGCGGTACTCGCCGTTGATGAAGGCGCGGCCTTCGAGGGTCAGGGACTGGAAACGCTGTTCCCAGTCGTTGCGGGTCATGGTCATGGCTGTGGCTCCCACAGGGAATGGAGTGTTCTTTCGGACTTGTGGTTTGCGCCGGACACTGTGGATCCGGCGGTGGTCTTCAGACCGTATGCAGGTACCAGTTGTACTCAAGGTCGGAGATCGAGTTCTCGAACTCGGCCAGTTCGCTTTCCTTGCACGCGACGAACACGTCGATGTACATCGGGTCGATGTACCGGGCCATGACTTCGCTGTCGTCCAGCACCCGCAGCGCGTCGCGCAGGTTGTTCGGCAGGCTCTGTTCGTTCTGCTCGTAGCTGTTGCCTTCGGTCGGCGCCGGCGGCTCGATCTTGTTGGTCAGGCCGTGGTGCACGCCCGCCAGCACCGACGCCATCAGCAGGTACGGGTTGGCGTCGGCGCCGGCCACGCGGTGTTCGATGCGCACGGCGTCCGGCGAGCCGGTCGGCACACGCACGGCCACGGTGCGGTTGTCGATGCCCCAGCTCGGCGAGTTCGGCACGTAGAACTGCGCGCCGAAACGACGGTACGAGTTGACGTTCGGGCAGAGGAAGGCCATCTGCGCCGGCAGGGTCTCCAGCACACCGCCGATCGCGTGACGCAGCGCGGCGTTCTGCTCGGGATCCTCGCTGGCGAAGATGTTGTTGCCTTCCTTGTCCAGGATCGAAATGTGCACGTGCAGACCGTTGCCCGCCTGGCCCGGGTACGGCTTGGCCATGAAGGTGGTGTCCATCTCGTGGTCGTAGGCGATGTTCTTCACCAGACGCTTGAGCAGGATCGCGTATTCGCACGCCTTGATCGGGTCGGACACGTGGTGCAGGTTGACTTCGAACTGCGCCGGGGCGCTTTCCTTGACGATGGCGTCGGCAGGGATGCCCTGCTCTTTCGCGCCTTCGAGGATGTCTTGCAGGCAGTCGACGTATTCGTCGAGGTCGTCGATCAGGTAGACCTGGGTCGACACCGGGCGCTTGCCCGACACCGGCGAACGCGGCGACTGCGGACGGCCGTTCACGTTGTCCTGGTCGATCAGGTAGAACTCAAGCTCGAACGCGGCGCAGATGGTCAGGCCCAGTTCGTCGAACTTGCGCACCACGTTGGCCAGCACTTCGCGCGGGTCGGCGAAGAACGGCTCGCCTTCGAGTTCATGCATGGTCATCAGCAGTTGGGCGGTCGGACGCTTCTGCCATGGCTCGATGCTGAGGGTGCCGGGAATCGGGTAGCAGATGCGGTCCGCGTCGCCGATGTCCAGGCCAAGGCCGGTGCTCTCGACGGTGGAACCGTTGATGTCGAGGGCAAAGAGCGAAGCCGGCAGGTTGATGCCTTTCTCGTAGACCTTGTGAAGACTGGTGCGCTCGATGCGCTTGCCGCGCACCACACCGTTCATGTCTGCAATCAGAAGGTCGACGTACAAAACCTCAGGATGTTTCTTAAGGAATGCGTTTGCTTCGTTGAGTTGAACGGCACGCAGAGGGACCGACATGATGCACCTATTTAGCTGTTAATTATTATGTTCACTGCTGTTTCGCGGAGCCAGTCAACCCGAACGGCAAAGTGAAGTCAATAGCGAACACAGGGCCGTTCAGCGTTTATTTTTCGGGCTTTTTTTAACATTCGCATGCCGACGCAGGCGCCAGAGCGGCGGAAATCCTGAAGATTGGATGAACGGCGTTTAGAATTTTTTACATGGCAGTTGTTAATTAAAATAAACGCGGCTAAGCTCCGGAAAAGCTCGTTCAAGTGTCAAACTTCGAGGTGAATAAAAATGGCATTCAAGCCATTGATCGGCGTTACTGCGTGCGTCAAACAGATCGGCCTGCACCCCTACCACATCAGCGGCGACAAGTACGTGCGTGCTGTCAGCGTCGCGGCGCAGGGGCTGCCGGTGGTCATTCCTTCCCTGGGCGGACTGACGGAGATCGGCGACCTGCTCGGTCAGCTCGACGGCCTGCTGCTCACCGGCTCGCCCTCCAACGTGGAACCCTTCCACTATCAGGGCCCGGCCAGCGCTCCCGGCACGGATCACGATCCGGCGCGGGACGCCACCACTCTTCCCCTATTGCGTGCGGCCATTGCGGCGGGCGTTCCGGTGCTCGGCATCTGCCGCGGCTTCCAGGAAATGAACGTGGCCTTCGGCGGCAGCCTGCACCAGAAGGTGCATGAGCTGCCGGGCATGCTCGACCACCGCGAAGCCGACAGCCCGGATGTCGCCGTGCAGTACGCCCCGGCCCATGCCGTGACGGTGCTGGCCGGCGGCGTGTTCGAGGCGCTGGAGCTGCCGGGCGAATTTCAGGTCAACTCCATCCACAGCCAAGGCATCGACCGCCTCGCCCCCGGCCTGCGCGCCGAAGCGGTGGCGCCGGACGGTCTGATCGAGGCGGTGTCGGTCGAGCACAGCCCGACGTTCGCCGTCGGCGTGCAATGGCATCCGGAGTGGCAGGTGCTGGACAACCCGCCCTACCTGAAGATTTTCCAGGCGTTCGGCGCGGCCTGCCGGCAACGTGCGGCGCAGCGCCACCAGCGCTGACCTCCCCCGTAGACGCAACACCCTTTACTGCCCCCACGGGAGCGGCGGCTGTGCGTGTGCACATCCGTCACCCGTGAAAACAACGAAACCGCAATAACAACAAGTACGACCAGGCAGCCAGGACGGCGGCGCCGAACAAGCCGGATCGGCAGGAGTGTCGGCAATCGGATCGATGCAAAACCCTGTGGGAGCTGGCTTGCCAGCGATGAGGCCTTCACCCTCGACATTGAGGGTGACTGACCCGCCGCCATCGCTGGCAAGCCAGCTCCCACAGGGGGATGCGGTCCGAGAGGAATGACTCCAAACGATCTGCAATCCACTTTTGAGCCAGGCCATTTGGCCCGGCGACTGAAACCTGTTGGGAGTTTCACATGGCAAACGCCTCCAGCACTTACAGGAAGGCCCTTGAAGGTCATCAGCAACCGAAGAAGGTTCTGGTGAAAGTCGATCGCGTCACCAAGAAATTCGACGAAACCACCGCCGTGGACGACGTGTCCCTGGAGATCCATCAGGGCGAGATCTTCGCCCTGCTCGGCGGCTCTGGTTCCGGCAAGTCGACCCTGCTGCGCATGCTCGCCGGTTTCGAGCGTCCCACCGACGGGCGGATCCTGCTCGACGGCGTGGACATCACCGACATGCCGCCGTACGAACGACCGATCAACATGATGTTCCAGTCCTATGCGCTGTTTCCGCACATGACGGTGGCGCAGAACATCGCCTTCGGCCTCAAGCAGGACCGTTTGCCGGCCAGCGAGATCGACGCCCGCGTCGAAGAGATGCTGCGCCTGGTGCACATGACCCAATACGCCAAGCGCAAGCCGCACCAACTGTCCGGCGGTCAGCGCCAGCGCGTGGCCCTGGCCCGTTCGCTGGCCAAGCGGCCCAAGCTGCTGCTGCTCGACGAACCGATGGGCGCGCTGGACAAGAAGCTGCGCTCGCAGATGCAGCTGGAGCTGGTGGAGATCATCGAGCGCGTGGGCGTGACCTGCGTGATGGTGACCCACGACCAGGAAGAGGCCATGACCATGGCCGAGCGCATCGCGATCATGCACCTGGGCTGGATCGCCCAGGTCGGCAGCCCGGTGGACATCTATGAGGCGCCGGTCAACCGCATGGTCTGCGAATTCATCGGCAACGTGAACGCCTTCGACGGTACCGTGGTGGAAGACCTCGAAGGCCACGCGATCATTCACAGCCCCGACCTTGCGCAGAAGATCTACGTCGGCCACGGCGTCAGTACTTCGGTGCAGGACAAATCGATCACCTACGCGATCCGTCCGGAAAAGATGCTGGTCAGTTCCCTCAAGCCCGAAGCCCGCTACAACTGGTCCGAAGGCAAGGTGCACGACATCGCCTACCTCGGCGGCCACTCGGTGTTCTACGTCGAGCTGCCCGGCGGCAAGATCGTCCAGTCGTTCATGGCCAACGCCGAACGCCGCGGCGCACGGCCGACCTGGGACGACAAGGTCTACGTGTGGTGGGAAGACGACAGCGGCGTGGTGCTGCGCTCATGAGCACTCTCAATCAGCGGCTCATGCGGTGGGTGCCCAGCGGACGCAAGTTCGTCATCGGGATTCCTTTCATCTGGCTGTTCCTGTTCTTCATGCTGCCGTTCTTCCTGGTGATGAAGATCAGCTTCTCGGAAGCGGCCCTGTCGATTCCGCCCTACTCGGAGATCTACACCTACGCCGAGCAGAAATTCCAGCTGTTCCTCAACATCGGCAACTACAGCATGCTCGGCGAAGACGAGCTGTACCTGTCGGCCTACCTCGGTTCGCTGAAGGTCGCGCTGCTCAGCACGCTGATGTGCCTGGTGATCGGTTTTCCGATGGCCTACGCGATCACCAAGGCCAGCAAGGAAGCGCAGAACGTCCTGCTGCTGTTGATCATGATGCCGACCTGGACCGCGATCCTGATCCGCGTGTACGCGTGGATGGGCATCCTCAGCAACAACGGCCTGCTCAATGCGTTCCTGATGTGGACGGGGCTGACCGATCACCCGATCGAGATCCTCAACACCAACACGGCGGTCTATATCGGTGTCGTGTATGCGTACCTGCCGTTCATGGTGCTGCCGCTCTACGCCAACCTGGTCAAGCACGACGCCAGCCTGCTTGAGGCCGCGCAGGACCTGGGTTCGAGCAACTTCAACAACTTCTGGAAAATCACCGTGCCGCTGGCCAAGAACGGCATCATCGCCGGCTGCATGCTGGTGTTCATCCCGGTGGTGGGCGAGTTCGTCATTCCGGAACTGCTGGGCGGCCCGGAAACCCTGATGATCGGCCGCGTGCTGTGGCAGGAGTTCTTCAATAACCGCGACTGGCCGGTGGCGTCCGCCCTGGCGGTGGTGATGCTGCTGATCCTGATTGTGCCGATCCTGCTGTTCAACCGCAGCCAGGCCAAAGAGATGGAGGGACGGGGATGAAACGTTTCGGATTTTCCAAGTTCATGCTGATCTTCGGCCTGACGTTCATTTACCTGCCGATGCTGATCCTGGTGATCTACTCGTTCAACGCCTCTAAGCTTGTGACGGTGTGGGGCGGCTGGTCGGTGAAGTGGTACGCCGGCCTGCTCGACAACACCCAGCTGATGGGCTCGGTGGTGCGCTCGCTGGAGATCGCCTGCTACACCGCGATCGCCGCCGTGGCGCTCGGTACGCTGGCGGCGTTCGTGCTGACCCGCGTCACCCGCTTCAAGGGCCGCACGCTGTTCGGCGGCCTGGTCACCGCGCCGCTGGTGATGCCTGAGGTGATCACCGGCCTGTCGCTGCTGTTGCTGTTTGTGGCCATGGCACAATTGATCGGCTGGCCCCAGGAGCGCGGCATCGTCACCATCTGGATCGCCCACACCACGTTCTGCGCGGCCTACGTGGCGGTGGTGGTGTCGGCGCGCCTGCGCGAGCTGGACCTGTCGATCGAAGAAGCGGCGATGGATCTGGGCGCCAAGCCGTTCAAGGTGTTCTTCCTGATCACCATCCCGATGATCGCGCCGTCGCTGGCGGCGGGCGGCATGATGTCGTTCGCCCTGTCGCTGGACGACCTGGTGCTGGCCAGCTTCGTGTCCGGCCCCGGCTCGACCACGCTGCCGATGGAAGTGTTCTCGGCGGTGCGCCTGGGCGTGAAGCCTGAGATCAACGCCGTGGCCAGCCTGATCCTGCTGGCGGTGTCGCTGGTGACGTTCCTGGTCTGGTACTTCGGCCGCAAGGCGGAAGCCAACCGCAAGCGCGCGATCCAGGAAGCCATGGACCAGACGGCCAACGAGTCCTGGCAACAGCCGCAGCGCGCGGCGACGGCCTGACGACTGCGGGAGCCTCACTGTCATGACTGTGGCGAGGGGGCTTGCTCCCTCGCCACAGGGTTTTATCCGCAATGTGTTTTTGAACAAGAAAAATGGAGTTTCACCGATGAAAATGTTTGGCAGGACTCTGCTGACACTGTCCTTATTGGGCGCAATCGCCACGGGCGCCCAGGCCAACGACAAGGTGCTGCGCGTCTACAACTGGTCCGACTACATCGCCCCCGACACCGTCAAGAAGTTCGAGGACGAGACCGGCATCCAGGTGACCTACGACGTGTTCGACAGCAACGAGACCCTGGAGGCGCGTCTGCTGGCGGGCAAGTCCGGCTACGACATCGTCGTGCCGTCCAACAGCTTTCTGGCCAAGCAGGTGAAGGCCGGGGTCTACCAGACCCTGGACAAATCCAAGCTGCCGAACTGGAAGAACCTCAACCCGGTGCTGCTCAAGAACGCCGCCGCCAGCGATCCGGACAACGCCCATGCCTTCCCGTACATGTGGGGCTCGATCGGCATCGGCTTCAACCCGGACAAGGTGCGCGAAGTGCTCGGCAAGAACGCGCCGGTCAATTCCTGGGATCTGCTGTTCAAGCCAGAGAACGCCGAGAAGCTCAAGGCCTGCGGAATCAGCTTCCTCGACTCGCCGACCGAGATGCTCCCGGCCGCCCTGCACTACCTGGGCTACCCGGTGAACGACAAAGACGCCCGGCACATCGCCGAGGCCGAAGCGCTGTTCATGAAGATCCGTCCGTCGGTGGCGTATTTCCATTCGTCCAAGTACATCTCGGACCTGGCCAACGGCAACATCTGCGTGGCCGTCGGCTACTCCGGCGACGTGCTGCAGGCCAAGGCCCGCGCCGAAGAGGCCGGCAACAAGGTGACGATCGACTACAGCATCCCCAAGGAAGGCGCCGGCAGCTTCTACGACATGGTCGCGATTCCCCGCGATGCGGCCAACGTCGAGAACGCCTACCTGTTCATGAACTTCCTGATGCGCCCGGACATCATCGCCGAGATCACCAACAGCATCGGCTACAGCAACGCCAACCAGGCCGCCACGCCGCTGGTGGACGAAGCGATCCGCAACGATCCGGGCTCGTATCCGCCGCAGGAAGTGATGGCCACGCTGTACGCGGTGCCGGACCAGCCGATCGCCACGCAGCGGATCATGACCCGAGGCTGGACGCGGGTGAAGCTCGGCAAGTGAACCTGCGGGAGCGAGCAGGCTCGCTCCCGCAAGGGATGCAGCAGGATTCAAGACAACGGTTTCCCGTTCATGCAGCGCCTTACCACCGCTGCACCCTCTCTCTGAACGGCCTCACCTGGCACTCCTCGGTTCAGGTGAATTCAGGCGCCCTCGGGCGCCTTTTTTTGTCGGTTCAGGCCAGCGGCCATTCGGCCAGGGCGCGGTAGCGGCCCTTGTGGGATTCGAACAAGGCGAAGCGCTCGGCCCGCAGGAAGAATTCCGGCGGCGTGGCGGATTCCGGGACGGGTTCGCGAAAGTCGCGCATCAGGGTCAGGTGCGGCCGAAATTCCCGGGGCGGCTCTTCGAAACCGAACGGCAGCATCGCCTGCTCCAGCGCGTACACCAGCCGCAGCAGCGCCGGCGGTGCCTGTTCCGGCGCCAGCGACAGCACACCGGCCTTGCGCCACACCTGCAAGCGGTCCAGCGAAATCCTCAGCGCAGTTCCCGGCGTGCTCACCTTGGCGGCCGCTTCGCACACCGGCGCAATCTGCGCCAACGGCACCGCGCCGAGAAACAGCAGCGTCAGGTGAAAGTTGTCCGCCGGCACCGGTTTGCCGGCCCTCAGGTTCAAGGCGCTGCGCCATTGGGCAATGGCCTTGCGCTGCACCGGCGGGCAGTCCAGGGCAAAGAACAGCCGCTTGAACGGTTGATCCCCAGGTAAATCGTCCTTCATGGCCCTTCTCCTTCGCGGGTCGTGATCCTGTGGATTCTACACGGCCGTTTTCTGGCGCCCCGCGACATGAAGGTTATAGTTCAGGGATGGCCATCGACCGGAGACCGCCATGCGCGAGATCCTCAGCAAAGAACCCTGGTGGGCCCGACCGCCGAATCCCGGGCAGGACGAAACCGAACTGGAATGGGGCTGGCTGGTGCACTACAGCGAAGGCGAGCCGCGCTTCGAATTCATCCACGAGCGGCCGACGGACGAACAGATCCGCTTGCGCAAGAGCTGCCGGATCACACCGTCGGCAGAGTAGGCCTGAGCCATTGCCCGACGCAAATCCTGTGGGCGCTTGCCTGCAAGCGATACGGCCAGCACTGCTGGCATCTCCGGTGCCTGATCCACCGCCATCGCCAGCAGGCTGGCTCCCACAGAGGATTGCGGGTATCCGCAGTATCTTTGTTCACCACAAAAACCTGTGGGAGCTGGCTTGCCAGCGATGAGGCCAGCACTGCCGACATTTGTGGAGCCTGACCCGCCGCCATCGCCAGCAGGCTGGCTCCCACAAGAGATCCCGGCACACCGCAAAACCTGTGGGCGCTGCGGTGCGACGATTCGACTTGCCAGCGATGAGGTCGGCACTGCCAACATCTGTGGAGACTGATCCACCGCCGTCGCAGGCAAGCCAGCTTCCACGGAGATGCGGTGGGCTTCAGGATTCGACGAGGTGCCTGAAGCCGCCGAAGATCATGCGCTGGCCGTCGAACCCCATCGGGTTGGCGTCCGGCTGCATGCGCGGGTCGTCCATCATTTTGGCCATGCCGGCGTCGCGGGTCGCCTTGTCCGGCCAGATCAGCCAGCCTGCGGACACGGTTTCGCCTTCCTTGAGCTTCACCGCCATCGGGAACGACGTGACCTTGCCGTCCGGCACGTCATCGCCCCAGCACTGCACAACGTCCTGGGCGCCGTATTCCTTGAACAGTTTCGCGGCGACCGCACAGTGCTTTTCATATTGCCCGCGGTTGGCGTTCGGCACGGGCGCCACAAAGATATCGATGTAAGCCATGGTCATTCTCCTTGAGGATCGGGTTGGATCTGCTGACTGGTCGATTCCGGCGGCCGCCATTCGACACGCTGGAGGCCCTGCCCGACCGACGGCTCTTCGCGGCCGCCCAGGCTGCCCTCGACCTGCCCCGCGATGTGCAGCGTGCCGGCCATGACGCCGGTCGTCGGGTTCTGCACCAGTTTCAGCCAGGCCTTGTCGAACGTGTTGCCCAGGCTGCTGCGGATCAGCGCTTCGCTGTCCGGCCGGTCGTTGGCCTGGATGATCGCGCGGATGCCCGCCACGCCCACGGAGATCAGCGCCCCGGCGAGTTTCCCCGCCGCGGCCGCCACCGCGCCGGCGGCGCCGCGCGGGGCCATTTCCGCTTCCATGCGCTGGCTGGCGCGCCGGGCCACCGGGGCCATGCCGGCATCGGTCGAGGCGATGCCCTTGGCGCCGCCGTCGGTGTGGATCTTGTCGATCAGCGCGGCGTAGGCCGGCAAGGTGTTCAACGGTTCGGTGCTGATGACCTGGTACAGCGACGCATCCCGGGCCGGCGGCGGCCCGAGGGCGATGGCGGGAATCTTCTGCAGGCGCCCGTTGAGTTGGGCGACGGGCACGCCGTGACGCTGGGCGATGAGCGGCATCTGCTTCGCCATCTGCTGCGCATAGAACGCCGTGGACTGACCGAGGATCGCGTCCGGGTCGATCTCCACGGCCACCGGCGCCAGTACCCTTTCCAGATACTGATCAAGCAGATACGCCGCCAGGCGCTTGGCCGACGCGTCCTGTTCGCCGCCGGCGCTGATCGTGTACCAGCTGACTTTCATCGACAGCCATTCCTGGGTCCAGTAGCTACTGAACCACGGAATGAAATTTTCTTCAGTTTGCTGATAGACCCGAGTGCGCCAATGTTCCATCGAACCCCGGGCGAACAGCTTGACCTGCTCGGTGGCCTGCTGCGACGCGCTGAGGATTTCCCGGTCAATCTGTTGCCAGGTGGCGGGCGAGACCACCACCGCCGGCGCGCTGACCGGGGCCCGCGCCGACGTGGCGCAGCCGGCCAGCAGAAACAGTGCGGCGACGGCCAGCGCGCGCAGGTTCACGGTGGTGTCCTTCAGGGAGCCGGGGCGGTATGCGTTTGAGTATAGGTGGGCCGGTCAGCGGTGAGGGGGATGTGCAGGCCCTGTCGCGAGCAGGCTCGCTCCCACAGGAGATTGCCGTGCTGCTCAAAGGGTGAAGGCCAGCCTGCTGGCGATCGAAGGGCCGACAGGCTCACCGCCACACCCGAACCATCATTGCCGTCGATGTTCACCATTACGACGATTGCCTTCCGCGCAAGGGTCGCCTGGCGCAGGATTCACCCAACCGCAACACATCGAGGAGTCAACACCATGAGCCACCCCGTCACCCTCGCCGTGAGCTTCCCGGTGTTCGGCAGCAACTACTATGACCAGCACGCGGTGTCGCGCAAGGCACAGGCACTGGTGTTCAACGAAGATTTCGAAGATCTGCTGATGCCCGCCGCCAGTCATCATTTCAGCAACGGCGTGGTGGGCCTCAACGATCAGTTCCGTTTTCTGAGCGACATTCTCGCCACCCATCTGCTGGATCTCGAGGCCTCGGTGCCTGCGCGTTCCCGCGTCCGGGCGAGCGCTCACTTTTAATGCCAAGGGCGCTCCCGGCCGGGAGCGCCCTCTTTGCGTTCACTCAATCGTCGTTGTCGTCGCGGTCGCGGTGATGACGACGCCACTCGCGCCGGTCGTCGCGGTCATCCCAGCGCCGGTCGTGGTCGTAGTAGCGGCCACGGTCGCGGTCGTAATACCCGCCATGGCGGTAGTCATCATCAAAATCCGCGACACAGCCGCCCAGCAGGACGGCGGCGGAAACGGTCAGCAGCAAGGTTGTTGCAGGCTTCATTCAGGGCTTCCCAAAACCAGGGTCAAGACGACGGAATCGGCCGGCGCTGCCCTCGCCTCTTGGCCCGGTGCGCGCCGCCGCAGATACGACCGGGCAAACCGCCGATGATTCAGCGGGTGCCCGCCACCGTCTGTCGTCTCGTGCCGTTCTCAGCCCACCAGCGCGATCAATTGCTGACGCTGCGCGTCGGTCAGCGTCAGCCCGAACCCGGCACCGGCGTTGTCGGCCATGCTGCGCGGGTTGCCGGTGCCGGGAATCACGCAGGTGACCGCCGGGTGGGCCAGCAGAAACTTGAGCAGCAACTGCGGCCAACTCGTGACCTGGACCTGCGAAGCCCACCCCGGCAGCGGTCGGCCCCGCAGCCGCTCCAGCAGCGCGCCGCCGCCGAACGGCCGGTTGCAGATCACCGCCACCCCGCGCTCGCGGCACAACGGCAGGATGCGTTTTTCCACGGCGCGGTCGTCGAGGGCGTAGTTGATCTGCAGGAAGTCCACCTGTTCGGCCCTCAACACCGCTTCGACCTCGTCATGGGCCGACGGCGCGTAATGGGTGATGCCGATGTAGCGGATGCGCCCCCGGGCCTTCCAGTCGCGCAAGGTCGGCAGGTGGGTCTGCCAGTCCAGCAGGTTGTGGATCTGCATCAGGTCGACGCAGTCGGTGCGCAGCAGACGCAAGGAGCGCTCCATCTGCGCGATGCCCTCTTCTCGGCCGCGAGTCCAGACCTTGGTGGCCAGAAAGGCCGGCGAGCGCGGTTCGTGAATCGACAGCAGCCCGCCGACGGTCTCTTCGGCGCGGCCGTACATGGGCGAGCTGTCGATGACCGTCCCGCCCTTGCTGAACAGCTCGCCGAGCACCGCCGGCAAGGGCCGGTGCAGCGGATCGCCCGGCGCAGCGTCGAAGGCGCGGTAGGTACCCAGCCCTACCGTCGGCAGCGCTTCGCAGGTCGAGGGGATGGCGCGGGTCTGCATGGTCTGGCCTCCTGCGGCACTGAGCGAGGCGCTGGGGCGAGGGTTCGCTGGGCTACACTGCGACAACCCGCCTGCGCGCCCCGTTAAAGTTAGCCGAATGTCACGAACCCTGATGTCACTCGTCGCCTTGGCCGTCGCCGCGTACCTGATCCTGTGCGCGGCGCTGTTCGTGTTCCAGCGCGCGCTGATCTATTTCCCCCAGCCTGCGGCGGTGGACTCGCCGGATACGCGACTGACGCTGTCCACGCCGGACGCCGACATCCGTGTGAGCGTCCGGGAACACCCCGGCCCCAAGGCGCTGATCTACTTCGGCGGCAATGCCGAGGACGTTTCGCTCAGCCTGTCGGCGCTTGCCCGGGCCTTTCCCGGTCAGGCCGTGTATCTGCTGCACTACCGGGGTTATGGCGGCAGCGGCGGTTCCCCCTCCGAAGAAGCCATTGCCCGGGATGCCCTGGCGCTGTTCGACCGGGTGTACGCCAGCCATCCCCAGATCGCGCTGATCGGGCGCAGCCTCGGTTCCGGCGTCGCCGTCCGGCTGGCCAGCCAGCGGCCCGTGCAGCGTTTGATCCTGGTCACGCCCTACAACAACCTTGAGGAACTCGCCGCCCGCCAGTACCCGTGGGCGCCGGTCAAGTGGCTGCTCAAGGACCGTTTCGAGTCCGGCCGCTACGCAGCGCACATCCAGGTGCCGACACTGCTGCTGGCGGCGAGCGACGACGAGGTGATTCCCCGCGCCAGCACCGAGCGGCTGCTGCGCAGCTTTCCCGAGGGCGTGGCGACGCTCAGGGTGATCGCGCCTGCAGGGCACAACTCGATTGCCGAGCGGCCGGAGTACCTGGAATGGATGGGCGAGGCGCTGAACCGCTGAGGGTTGCCGGGCGGTGACGGTGGCGTTGCTTCCACAGGATTCGGGGAATCGACACAGAACCTGTGGGAGCAACTGTCTTGGCTACACCCTGCGGCGCCTGAACGGTCGCCATCGCCAGCAGGCTGGCTCCCACAAGGGATCCCGGTGGCCCGCAGGATCCCAGTGCCAGAGAAAACACCGCAACGGCCTACAGGAACGCCCGTCCCAGACACTTCGTCGGCCCGCCGCGATTCTCACCGCCGCCCCGTGAACCAAGCCTCAAAAGCCCAGTCCTACCCGCGCCGCCTTTCGCGGTTCATTTCACTAAAGCGCCGTCCCCCTTAAGAGCCGCCCCTTCCATGCGCCACGCCGTTCGTCCGTCCCGCTTCGTTCCGCTGTGCCTGCTATTCCTCTCGCCGCTGCTTGCCGCCCCCGCCCATGCCGGTGCGGAACGACAATTGGCAACCGCCATCAACGACTTGCGCGCCCACCCCCAACGATGCGACCGCCGCCCGACGCAACGCCTGGCGCCGCTGGCGCTCAAGCAGGATCTGGCCCTGCCCATCGGCTACGGTTATGGCGGCGGGTTGCGCGAGCGCCTGAAGGGTCAAGGGTACGCGGCGGTGTCGGTGCGCAGCATCCGGATCGTCGGGGCCGAAGACGCCGACGAGGCGTTCGACCAATTGCAGGACGACCACTGCGGCGCCCTGCTCGACGCCCAGTACGCCGACATCGGCATCAGCCGCGCCCGCAACGAATGGCAAGTGGTGCTGGCGCGGCCGGTGCTCGACAGCCGGGTGGGCGACAACCGCAGCGTCGGCAAGGCCCTGCTGGCCGAGGTCAACGCGGCCCGCTCCCGCCCGCGGATGTGCGGGCGCCAGCGGTTCGCCGCCGCCCGCCCCTTGAGCTGGAACCCGGCCCTCGGCGCCGCCGCCCAAGGGCACAGCAAGGCCATGGCCTACGGCAACTACTTCGCCCACCGCGACCCCGACGGCGACATGCCCTCCGACCGCGCCCGCGCCGCCGGCTACCGCGGACGGCAGATCGGCGAAAACATCGCCGCCGGCCAAGGCTCGCCGGGCAAGGCCATGGCCGGCTGGCTCGCCAGCCCCGGCCACTGCGCCAACCTGATGAACCCGATGTTCACCCAGGTCGGCGCCGGGTTCGCCAGCGATGTGCGCAGCGATCAAGGGGTGTACTGGACGATGCTGTTCGGCGCGCCTTGACCGACCCTGACGCAGGCGCGCAAAGGCGTTCAATGACGCAAGCCCGTTTCATCGTTTTTTGATAGCATCCGGGCTTTCATGCACCCTCAGTGCTGCTATTCCAAGGAACGGATTCAAGCATGCTGGACGCCAACGCTACGCACATCACCCTCACCCTCGAAGGCGCCAACGCGGACTTCCAGGTGCTCAGCTTCACCGGCCGCGAAGCCCTCAACC
>NZ_NEIZ01000032.1:0-20298 GCF_002113645.1 Pseudomonas sp. B35(2017)
CACAGAATTTCTTGACGACCATAGAGCGTTGGAACCACCTGATCCCATCCCGAACTCAGAAGTGAAACGATGCATCGCCGATGGTAGTGTGGGGTTTCCCCATGTGAGAGTAGGTCATCGTCAAGATTAAATTCCGGAACCCCAACTGCGAAAGCGGTTGGGGTTTTGTTTTAAGTAGAAGTCACCGATTTTCGCTGACACGTTACGCTGTAACGGGTTGGCCACAGAATTTCTTGACGACCATAGAGCGTTGGAACCACCTGATCCCATCCCGAACTCAGAAGTGAAACGATGCATCGCCGATGGTAGTGTGGGGTTTCCCCATGTGAGAGTAGGTCATCGTCAAGATTGAATTCCGAAACCCCAATTGCGAAAGCAATTGGGGTTTTGTCTTTTCCGGGGCATGAAAATCCCGGACAACCGAAGATTCCGCCCTTCCGCCTGGCGGGAATCTGGCTGATATGCCATTCATTTTGTACAAAGCCCTAAGTTTTCTGCGCTCCGTGCCGAAAGACTGATGAGACATGCGTGCACCAAAGTAGAGCAGCCGCAGAAACGTTGCCTGCCAGCTAATGGAAACTGAAATCACACGGAATGTTGCATCTGGAACGCATCCCCACTTTTGGCATAAGAAGTCCCATGAAATGAATCTCAAGTTCAGCCATAAAATCCTCTTGGCCGCCTCGGGCGTCGTGGTGCTGGCGTTCGCGCTGTTCACCCTCTACAACGACTACCTGCAGCGAAACACCATTCGCCAGAACCTCCAGTCCTCCGTGCAGCAGGCCGGCGACCTGACCGCCAGCAGCGTGCAGAACTGGATGAGCGGGCGGATCCTGGTACTGGAGAACCTCGCGCAGAACGTCGCCCACCAAGGCAAGGGCGCCGACTTCCCGGGCCTGGTCGATCAGCCGGCCTTCACCTCGAACTTCCAGTTCACCTACGTCGGCCAAGCCAACGGCGTATTCACCCAGCGTCCGGACGCGAAGATGCCGGATGGCTACGATCCGCGTCAGCGCCCTTGGTACAAACAGGCCGTGGCCGCCGACAAGACCATGCTCACCCCGCCGTACATGGCTGCCGTCGGCGGCCTGGTAGTGACCATCGCCATGCCGGTGAAGAAGAACGGCGAGCTGCTCGGCGTGGTCGGTGGCGACCTGAGCCTGGAAACCCTGGTGAAGATCATCAACTCGGTGGACTTCGGCGGCATCGGCCACGCCTTCCTGGTCAGCGCCGACGGTCAGGTGATCGTCAGCCCGGACAAAGATCAGGTGATGAAGAACCTGAAGGACATCTACCCGAACTCCAGCGTGCGCATCGAGAAGGGCAACCAGAACGTGGTGCTCAACGGCCAGGAGCGCATCCTGTCGTTCACCCCGGTCAGCGGTTTGCCGAATGCCGAGTGGTACATCGGTCTGTCGATCGACCGGGACAAGGCCTACGCCGCCCTCGGTCAATTCCGCACGTCGGCGCTGATCGCGATGTTCATTGCGGTGGCGGTGATTGCCGTGCTGCTGAGCCTGCTGATCAACGTGCTGATGCGTCCGCTGATCACCATGGGCCGCGCGATGCAGGACATCGCTCAGGGTGAGGGCGACCTGACCCGCCGTCTGGTGGTGGAGAGCAAGGACGAGTTCGGCGAGTTGGGCAGTTCGTTCAACCAGTTCGTGGAGCGGATCCACGCGTCGATCTCCGAAGTCTCCTCGGCGACCCGTCATGTGCATGACCTGTCGCAGCGGGTGATGACCGCGTCCAATGCCTCTATCGTCGGCTCCGACGAGCAGAGCGCCCGCACCAACAGCGTGGCCGCGGCCATCAACCAGTTGGGCGCCGCAACCCAGGAGATCGCCCGCAACGCCGCCGACGCTTCGCAGCACGCCAGCGGCGCCAGCGAGCAGGCCGACGACGGCCGTCAGGTGGTCGAGCAGACCATTCAGGCCATGACCGAGCTGTCGCAGAAGATCAGCCTGTCGTGCGAGCAGATCGAAACCCTGAACGCCAGCACCGACAACATCGGCCACATCCTCGACGTGATCAAGGGCATCTCCCAGCAGACCAACCTGCTGGCCCTCAACGCGGCGATCGAGGCGGCCCGTGCCGGCGAGGCCGGACGCGGTTTCGCGGTGGTGGCGGACGAAGTGCGCAACCTCGCCCACCGCACCCAGGAGTCGGCGGAAGAGATCCACAAGATGATCACCTCGCTGCAGGTCGGTTCGCGTGAAGCGGTCAGCACCATGAACGCCAGTCAGGCGTCCAGCGAGCAGAGCGTGGAGGTGGCGAACCAGGCCGGCCTGCGGTTGATCAGCGTGACCAAGCGCATCGGCGAGATCGACGGCATGAACCAGTCGGTGGCTGCGGCGACCGAAGAGCAGACCGCCGTAGTGGAAACCATCAACATCGACGTCAACCAGATCAACCTGCTGAACCAGCAGAGCGTGGCCAACCTCAACGAAACGTTGAAGGATTGCGATGCACTGTCGCAGCAGGCCAACCGGCTGAAGCAGCTGGTGGACAGCTTCAAGATCTGATTGCCCGGGGCTTTCGGTCAATCGCGAGCAAGCCCGCTTCCACACTGGATCTGTGCCGTACGCACAGCCTCTGTGGGAGCGGGCTTGCCCGCGAAAGCGGCGGTTCAGTCACCACCGCCATGAAGCCTTACGCAAGCAGCTTCAACACATTCCCCATCGCGTCATCGGCGAACCCCTGCACGAAGTCCTTGAACCCCGGCAGCGCCTCGGCGCCACCTGAAGCGGGTTCGGCGATGATCGTCCAGGTCGCCCGTGCCTTGCCCTCTCCCAGCGATTCCACGTTCATCGCCGCCCACAGGTTGGCCACGCCCAGGGTGTTGTAGATGGTCGTCCAGGTCATGCTCCGCGCCTGCTCGTCGCGGGAGTTGAGTTGCTCGACCACCACGTTGCCGTCCTTGAAGAACTTCTTGCGCAGTGACGACACGCCTTCGCCGGTCATCTCGATGTGCGACAGCGCCGGGATGAAGCGGTGGAAACCGGCGAAGTCGCCGACCACCGCCCACACCTGCGCGGCGTCCGCCGGCACGTGCACCGAGGATACGACGTGGCAGCCGTGGGGGTTCTTGATCAGGGTGTCGGGTTGCAGTGTGCTCATGGTGTTGCTCCTTGCTGTTGGGATGGTTCAGATGAAATTGATTTCTTTGAGGTAATCGCAGCCGCGCCGCAGCAGCGCCGGTGACTTTTCCGGGTAGCGCGCGCCCATCTGCCGCACGCCGGCGTGGGCGTTGGCGTGGCCGATCAGGGAGATGTCGCCGATGTCTTCCTCGAAACCGTTGAGGTAGAAGCCGAGCACGCCGAACAGCGCGTTGTCGGCATCGACCCGGCCCAGCTGCCGTTGCCAGTCGCTGACGCTGACCAGCGAAAACTCACGGCCGGTCTCACGGAACGACGCCACGTAGGCGTCCCAGCTCAGCGGTTCGGGGTTGTGCAGGTTGAACACCGCCCGTTCGGCCGAGTGGCGGCTGGCGTGGAAGGCGATGAAGCGGGCCAGGAAGTCCACCGGCATCAGGTCGAAGTTGAGCGCGAAGGCCGGCACCTGGCCCAGCTGGATCGAGCCTTTGAGCATCAGCATCAACCGGTTCTTGTGCGGCTGGCAGACGCCGCTTTGGCTGTTGAAGCTGATGTTGCCGGGGCGGTACAGGTTGACCCGCACCCCACGCTCGCGCGCCCGTTCGAGCAGGCGCTCGCCGACCCATTTGGACAGGTTGTAGCCGTTGCGGATGTAGATCGGCGGCGTGGGCGCGGCAGGCAGCTCCAGCACCCGGCCCTCGGCGTCGACGGTGCTGGAGGCCGACAGGGTCGAGACGAAGTTGAACACTTTCTTGCTGCGGCCTTCGCATAGCCTGAGCAGCTCGAAGATCGGTTCGACGTTGTCCGCCGCCAGCGACTCGTAATCGAGCACGTGATTGACGTTGGCGGCGTTGTGCACCAGGGCGCCGAACTCGCGGTCGAGCCGTTCGTAGTCCTCGTCGGACAGCCCCAGCTGCGGCCGAGCGATGTCCGCCGCGTACACCCGCACCCGGCTCAGGTCCAGATGCTCAAGCCGGTTTTCCCGCAGCGACTGGGCGAAGCGTTGCGCCGCCGTCTGCCCGCCGCCGTCGCGCACCAGGCACGCCACTTCGCCGGCACCCCAGCCCAGCAGCGCCTCGACGATGTGCACGCCGACAAAACTGTTGGCGCCGGTGACGATCACCTTGTGCACATCGCCCATTCGGCTGATCGGCAGGGGCTCGATGTCCAGCGTGCGTTCGGCGTCGGCCATGGCCTGGGCGCTGAGCACGGCGCTGTCGTCCGTGCCGCGCACCAGGGTGGCGAGCTTGGCGATGGTCGGCCGTTCGATGAAGCGGTTGATCGAGATGCTGCGGCCGAATTCCTCGCGCAGGCGCAGCAGCATGCGCGACAGCAGGATCGAATGGCCACCGAGGTTGAAGAAGCTCTCGTCGGTGGAAATGTCGTCGGCCGGCAGTTCCAGCAGTTCGGCCCAGATCTCCAGCAGCAGCGCTTCGTCGGCGTTGGCCGGCAGGCTTTTCGGGCCGCTGTCCTGGACGCTCACCGGCCGCTCCAGCAATGCCTTGCGGTCGACCTTGCCGTTGCTGGCGTAGGGCATGTCCGCCAGTTCAGTCCAGGCCGCCGGCTGCATGTAGTCCGGCAGGAACTGCCGGGCGTGGGCCTTGAGTGCTTCGCGGGCCTCGCCCGGTCGCTGCTCCTGCGGCTGGGCGAGGAAGGCCAGAATCCGCCGCTGGCTGTCGATCACCACCGTCACCTGTCGGTACAGCCGGCTCTCGCGCAGGCAGCGCTCGATCTCTTCCGGCTCGACCCGGAAGCCGCGGATCTTCACCTGATTGTCGCGGCGCCCGCACAGCTCGATGCCGTGCGCACCCCATTTGGCCATGTCGCCGCTGCGGTAGGCGCGCAGGGTTCGGCCGTCCGGCAAGGCCAGTGTCAGGTAGCGCTCGGCGGTCTGCTGCGGGTTGTTCAGGTAGCCCAGGCACACGCCGGGGCCGACGATGAACAGTTCGCCGACGGTCTGTTCCTCCACCGGTTGCAGGTCGTCATCGAGGATCAGCACCTGGCTGTTGGCGATCGGCCCGCCGAGGGTGCGGTTGCTGTCGCCCGGCTGTAGGGGCCGGGCCGTGATCAGCACCGTGGCTTCGGTGGGGCCGTAGAGGTTGTGCAGTGTGCCTTGGCGGGTCAGTTGCTCGATCACGAACGGTTCGCAGACGTCGCCGCCGGTCATGATCTGCCCGACGCCTTGCAGTTGCTCCAACGGCAGGATGCTCAACAGCGCCGGCGGCAGAAACGCGTGGCTCAGTTGCCGGCGACGGATCAGCGCCACCAGTTGCAGCGGATCGCGGCGCTGGTCGACGTCGGGCACCACCAGTTCGGCGCCTTCGAGCAGGGTGGGGAATATGTCGATCAGCGACGAGTCGAAGCTCAACGAGGAGAACTGCAGCACCCGGCTCTGCGCGTCGAGCCCCACGTAGTCGGCGTACCACGCGGTGAAGTGGGCGAGGTTGGCCTGGCTCAGCAGCACGCCTTTCGGGTGCCCGGTGGTGCCCGAGGTGTAGAGCGCCATGCACGGTGCCTCCAGCGCGGGGCGCTGCAGCATTAGCGGTTGCCCAAGCTGTGCGTCGGTCGGGTCGATGCCGCTGACGTCCAGCCCCGGCATCGATCCGCTGAGCGGATGCGCGCCGTCGTGCAGCAACAGCACCGCCCCGGCGTTCTCCAGGATGTACTGCTGACGCTGCAACGGGTGGCTGGGTTCGAGCGGCAAGTACACCGCGCCGCTGCCGAGAATCGCCAGGATCGAGGCGAACAGCTCGCGGCCCTTGGGCAGGCAGAGGCCGACCACCCACGGTTGCGGGCGCTGTTCGAGCAGCGGCTGCAGGCGTTGGCGGATCGCCCGGCTGTGCACGTGCAACTGGCCGTAGCTGACCGACTGCTCGGCCAGGTGCAGCGCCGGTCGCTGGGCGTGGCGGATCAGGCTCTGTTCCAGGCGCTCGATCATCGGCGCCTGCGCCTGTTGCAGCAGCGCCGGGTCGGCCGTGGCGTTGAGGCGGTGGACGTAGGCCAGCCCGTCGAGGAACGTCAGGCTTTCCACCTGCTCGAAGTCCGGCGCGTCGGCCGCCGGCGCGTGCCGGAAGTACTCCGCGTCGCGGGAGAGCCGGCTGACCAGCAGGGCCACCTCATCCACGATCTGCGCCAGTGTCCGTCGGCGCAGGCTCTGACCGTTGCCGGACGGCTCGTCTGCCATGGGCACACGGCTCAGCAGCCGCGTGCCGTGCAGGCACAGCAGGTCGAGGGTCGGCAGGCCGCCAGTCCCTGCCGTGCCGATGCCCAGGCGCAGGGACAGATGGGGTGTCGGGCCGAAGTCTTGCGGCGCGCAACCGTCGTCGATCACCAGATCCGCCGCCGGTCGCGGCTGCGCATGGCCATGCTTGAGCAGAACCTGTGAATGACCGTGTTGTTCAAGTTCCTGCGCCAGGTCGGTCATGGCCTGGCTGCAGCCGATCAGCAAAATGTCGAGGCGTTTCATGACGCTCTCCTCTTCAGATCAGGTAGTCGCGCAGGGCGTGCTGCACGCAGGGCGTGTCGAGCAGCGAGCTGTTGTGGAAAAACCGCACGATGTTGCCCACCAGCGGGTGGTGGCGGTTGATCGGGAACGCCAGCCCGGCCATCTCGTCCTTGAGTGAACGGCGCACGGCAGCGCTGACCGGCAAGGCGTCGATCAGGCGCAGGTCGAAGGCCTTCTGGATGTCGTTGGTCAGGTAGTGGCCGATGAACACCGGCAGGATCTGCGCGATGCATTCGCGGTCCGCCTCGCTCGCGGTGTGCCAGTAGATGCGCACCATGCGCGCCCAGAAACTGGAGTGACGGCCCTCGTCGAGCAGGTGGTCGGCCATCAGGCCCTTGATCGACGGCTTGACCGTGTCGTCCCGGGCGAACGCCGCCACGTCGCCGGTCACGGTGTTTTCGGCGATGGCCACGCAGATCAGTTCCACCGCATCGCGCAGGTGCTCCGGCGCCAGGGCCACGGCGGCCGGAATCGCCCGGCTCAGTTCGATCTCGTCGGGCAGGCCGATGGGTTCGATGCCGGTCATGGCCACGGTCTGCTGCATGAAGTCCATCGCCACCAGCGCGTGATAGTCCTCGTCCACCACCACGGTCATGGCGTCGTAGCGGCAGGCGAACGGGAAAGCCACGGCGAAGCGGTTCTTGGCGATGTTGCGGGCGGTCTTGTCGACGATCTCGGTCTCGAAGATCACCACGTCGTTGATGAACTTGTACAGGGTCTGCACCAGGGCGAAGTCACGCTGCTCGGGGCACTCGCGCAGGAAGGTCTCGCTCAGCACCAGCGGCTGGCGGCTGAGGGGATAGATCAGGCGCTCGTCGTTCTCCACCACCCGGCGCGGGCGGGTGCGGATGGTGGCGCGGCTTTCCCAGGCGTCGGCGAAGGACTGGTAGTCGGCGGCGTTCATGGCGTCACCTCCGCCAGTGGCTCATGCAGGCTCTGGCGCAGGCCGTCCCACAGGGCGATGCGGCTTTCCACAGCGGCCAGGGCGCTGGCGTAGACTTCGGCCTCGCGCTGCGGATCGCCCTCGACCAGCCGCGCCAGCAGTTGCTCCGCCGCAGGGCCGTGGTCTTCGGAATCGACTTCGATGTGCCGCTGCAGGTAGTAACGGAAGGTCGGGGCCTGGTCGGCGCCGATGCCCCAGGCGTCGAGCATGCGCTGGAACATGGTCGGGATCACGCTCTCGCGACCGTGCAGGAACGCGGCGGCGACGCTGTGCCCCGGGGCATGCAGCGCGGTGTGCAGGGTGTCGCGGACGAACTGCGCGGCGGCCGGATCGACCTCGACGCTCTGCAGCGCCACCTCATAGCTCACGCCTTCCTGCTGCAGCGCGACGAAGCGTTCCACCGCCGTGGTGTCCGCGCCGACTTCGCGCATGGCGTCCAGGTACAGTTCGAAATGGCTGTAATGACCGTGGGCAGGTCGGTCGTCCGACTCTTCGCCGAGCACGATCTCGTTGATCAGCCGCGCGGCGTGCGGATCCCGTGGCGGCAGCCAGGGCAAGCGGGTGCAGGTCAGTTCCTGCTGCAGGCGTTTGGTCAGCGACATGAAGTCCCAGACGGCGAACACATGGGACTCCATGAACCGGCGCAACGCCGTCAGGGAGTCAATTTCGGAAAAGATCGGATGGATGCTGAGTTCGGCTTTCTTCAGGGAAAGTTGTTCTTTTGTTGGCATGATTACGAGCCTCTGGCTTATAGGGATATAGGGACTGGTCAAACAATGGCTAACAGCGGTGAATATCTTTTTCTCGGCGAGCGATAGCCTCATTCGGTTCGATGAAAGTTGAAGTTGAATATCGATCGCCTGGAGCAGGTCGACGGCGCGGGGCCTCTGTCTTTTAGGTCTCCAGGGCCTGGCTTGACGGGACACGATGGCGCCCGATTGCCCGGCGCATAAAAAGCTAATACATCACAAAACAACTTAACAAGTTTATTTTTAATTATTTTAAGTTGGCTGTTTTTAAGATATGAGCAGGCCCGGTAAAACTTTTGATTTGAGTTTTACATGGGCGTAGTTGCTCCTTTCGGCAATAAATGGCCAAAATTGATTAATAAGAGTGAATGCCTCACTCGAAGCAACTTTCTAACTGGATGAATGAAGTGGTCTGAGGGGATGAAGTTGGGCTGAAACGGCGCCGTCGCTTCCTTTTCCCGTTACAAGGCTCCTTCCGTAGGTTCCTGGTGCGGGGACTGCGCCGACGGCGCGTCGCCCGTTCTTGATTCGGTTGGCGGTTCAAGGGTGCGCGTAATTCGGCGTCGCCGCTATCGTCGAAAGTGACTTGCTTGCGGTGCGAATTTCGGGCGGGTTGAAGTTGGGTGGGGAGGTTAGAGCGCAGGCGCCGAAGTGCCACGGCAATTCACCGTGGCGGGCGGGGGGATTTGTAAGCGGGTGATTCGCCGGGCCGATTGGCAGGCCCGGCGCAAGGGGTCAGCGGGCGGTCTTGCGGTTTTGCGCGGCGGAACTGGCCAGGTAACGGGTGATGACCTCGACGCCGCGGTTGAGGTGCTGCTCCAGCAGTTTCACCGCATGGTCGGTGTCGCGCTCACGCACGGCGTGCAGCAGCGCCCGGTGATCGTCCTGGGACAGCTTGCCCAGGCCCATGGCTTCGAGGTTGAAGCGCAGGAAGCGCTCCTCCTCGTTCAGGCCGTCTTCCACCAGGCGCAGCAGGCGACCGTTGGCGGCCTTGCAGTACAGCGCCATGTGGAACAGCCGGTTGAGCCGGCCGATCTCGGTGTAGTCGTGTTCAGTTTCCAGCTCATCGATGTAGCCGGCCGCACGGTCGTGATCGGCTGCCGTGAGCAGGGGCACCGACTGGCGCAGCGCCTCGGACTCCAGCAGGATCCGCAACTCGTAGGTTTCCGTGGCGTCGCCCTGGATCAGCGGAGCGACCACGGCCCCCTTGTGGGCCACCACGCTGAGCAGGCCTTGGGCTTCCAGTTGGCGCAACGCCTCGCGCACCGGCATGCGGCTGACGCCGAACAGGTCGGCCAGATCCTGCTGGCGCACGGCGGTGCCGCAAGGCAGGCGGCCGTCGAGGATCGCCGAACGCAGGGTCTCTTCGATGATCGAGCGCGCCAGATGCGCGGGAATCGGCCCGTCGACCTTGATGCTGTGCAGCGGCTTGGGCTTCTGTGTCACAACTACGCACCCTGAATGACTACGGAATTTGGATCCAAAGGACACTAGTGATTGCTCTACAGGTTGTCAAACCATGTCGAGGAATCCCGTCACCCCTTGAGTTTAGCGCGGCGGAGATGATCTCAGGGTGCCATTGTTTTTTGCTGGGCTAACCTTCACCATCAGACGCTTTCCTCCCTGCCCTGGATGCCTTGCATTGGCGGTAACTTTCGCGATTCCACGGATTGCGCGCCGGCTGGCCTGCGCGTTGCTGCTGGCCGGCGCCATGCTGGGCGGCCTGCATGCCGACTGGGACTTTTCCGCGATCAGCCGCAAGGCCACGGCGCTGTACGGGCCGCTGGGCGCCGGGCAGCAGCGCATCGATGCCTGGCAGAACCTGCTGGCCACGCAAAAGCAGGTCAGCGAGGCGGACAAGCTCAAGGTGGTGAACCTGTTCTTCAACAAGCAGATGCGCTACGTCGAGGACATCGACCTGTGGCACGAGGTCGACTACTGGGAGACGCCCATCGAAGCGCTGTGGAAGGGTGCCGGGGATTGCGAGGACTATGCAATCGCAAAGTATTTCAGCCTGCGTCACCTGGGGGTCTCCAGTGACAAATTGCGCATCACCTACGTCAAGGCCCTGCGCCAGAACCGCGCGCACATGGTGTTGACCTACTATGCCACCCCCGACGCCATGCCCCTGGTGCTCGACAGCCTGATGGACCCGATCAGGCCGGCGGCCGAGCGGACCGATCTGCTGCCGGTCTACTCTTTCAACGCCGAGGGTCTGTACCTGCCGGGGGCCAAGGGCAACAAGAAGGTCGGTGACACCAAACGCCTGTCGCGCTGGCAGGATGTGCTGAAGAAAATGCAGGCCGAAGGATTCCCGGTCGAGACGACTAACTAGGAGCACGCGCTCAGATGTCCTTGTTCAAACAGCTGTTGATCGCTATCTGTCTGTTCCTGGTGGTCGCCTTCACCGGCAGCTTCATGGTCAGCCTGGAAAGCTCGCGCACCCAGTACGTCAACCAGTTGCGTTCCCACGCCCAGGACGCCGCCACGGCGCTGGCGCTGTCGTTGACGCCGAACATCGATGACCCGGCGATGGTCGAGCTGCTGGTCAGTTCGATTTTCGACAGCGGATACTACTCCAGCATCCGGGTGGTGGATCTGAAGACCGACAAGGCCATCGTCGAGCGCAGCGGCATTCCGGCCGTCACCAATGTGCCGGAGTGGTTCGTCAGGCTGATCGGCCTGGAGCCGGCCGGCGGCGACGCGCTGGTCAGCCGTGGCTGGGAGCAGGCGGCGCGGGTCGAGGTGGTCAGCCATCCGATGTTCGCCCTGGCCAAGCTGTGGCAGAGCGCGTTGGGCAGCCTCGGCTGGCTGCTGGTGTGCGGCGCCGTCAGTGCGGTGCTCGGGGCCTTGTTGCTGCGCCGGCAGCTGCGCCCGCTCGATTACATGGTCAAGCAGTCCCACGCCATCGCCCGCCGCGAGTTCCTCAGCCTGCCGGAGCTGCCGCGCACGCCGGAGCTGCGCCGGGTTGTGCTGGCGATGAACCAGATGGTCGAGAAGCTCAAGGCGCTGTTCCAGGAGCAGGCCGAACGCAGCGAGAAACTGCGCACCGAGTCCTATCAGGACAACCTCACCGGCTTGGCCAACCGGCGCTATTTCGAGATGCAGCTCAACGCCCGGGTGAGCAACCCGGAGCAGGCCAGCTCGGGCTATCTGCTGCTGTTGCGGGTCAAGGACCTGGCCGGGCTCAACCAGCGCCTGGGCGGGCAGCGCACCGATGAATTGCTGAAGGCGGTCGGCGAGCAGCTGTCCCGCGAGTGCGCCAAGTACCCGGAAACCCAAAATCTCGTGACGCGGATCCGTGGCGGTGAATTCGCCGTGCTGGCGCCGGGCCTGACGCGCGAAGAAGCGCTGCAATTGGCGCAGAGCCTCGACAACGCCTTGAGCAGCCTGCACGCGACGGGCGCCACCGACGTGGCCGCTGTGGCCTCTATCGGCGTGGCGCCGTTTGCCCACGGCGACTCGCCGCAGGCGGTGCTCAGCCTCGGCGACCAGGCGCTGGCCCAGGCCGAAGGGCAGGGCGAGCAGAATTGGGCCTGCCTCGACCAGAGCGTGGCGGCGGAGGTCGGCGACGACCACCACGCCTGGCACCGCTTGCTCGACCAGGCGTTGAATCAGCGGCGTTTCGAGCTGTTCTTCCAGCCCGTGGTGGCGGCGCAGGACACGCAACTGGTGCTGCATTACAAAGTGCTGTCGCGCCTGCTCGACGAACAGGGCCAGACCATTCCCGCCGGCCGCTTCCTGCCGTGGCTGGAGCGCTTCGGCTGGACCGCGCGGCTGGACCGTCTGATGCTTGAGCGGGTGCTGGAGCAGATGGCCGGGCATGAGGAGTCGCTGGCGCTGAACCTGTCTTCGGCGACCCTGGCCGACCCCCAGGCGCTGAACAAGGTGTTCGAGATCCTGCGGGCCCATTCCGACCTCGGCCCGCGCCTGACCCTGGAGATCGGCGAGGAACAATTGCCGGAGCAGGCGGTGCTGGAGCAACTGACCCGACGCCTGCGCGAGCTGGGCTTCTCCCTGAGCCTGCAACGCTTCGGCGGGCGCTTCAGCATGATCGGCAACTTGGCGCGGCTGGGGCTGGCGTACCTGAAGATCGACGGCAGCTACATCCGGGCGATCGATCAGGAAGGCGACAAGCGCCTGTTCATCGAGGCGATCCAGCGGGCCGCCCACAGCATCGACCTGCCGCTGATCGCCGAGCGGGTGGAGACCGAAGGGGAGCTGTCGGTGATTCGCGAGATGGGGCTGTACGGGGTGCAGGGGCAGCTGTTCGGTGAGCCCGCGCCCTGGAAGTGAGGCTGGAGGGATTCGGCGTCCCGAAGGACGCCGTCGCCAGCAGGCTGGCTCCCACCCAACGCAAGACGAACGGCCAAGTCAGATCAGGCCGGGCTCGTCCTCATTGATCAACTGGCTCAGGCCGCCCAGCGCCTCACGGGCCTGGGAGCGATCCATCAGTTTGGCCTGGGCCGCTTCCGGCAGGTCGGTGACGCGGATCACGCCCTTCTGGGTCAGCACCTGAATCAGGTCGTCGAGCACCCGGATCATTTCCAGGTCGCTCTGCTTGAGCTGCTTGAGGCTCTTTTCCACCGCCGCGTTGGCGAACCATTCCTGGATTTCGACATGGTCGGCCGGCAGCGTTCCCGTGGCCTCGGCGTAGGCTGCCGCCTCCACGCGGATCAACTGGCCCTGCGCATCGCGTTGCACGTAAAACATTGAGCGTCCCTCGGAAATGAACCGGCGTCGTGCTGTCAGCAGCATAGCCAACTGCACGGGAGTATGCGGTCAGACGATGAAATCGTCACGGCCAGGCTGGCGGCAAACGTGACGGCCGCCCCGAAGGGGGCGGCCGTTTCCGTTCATCAGCTGTTGTTGTGGTCGATCTTGATGGTCGGGTCGCTGCCGGCGATCAGGTTGTGGATGTTGGCGCTCGACCAGTTGTTGCCCTCCAGCTTGATCGTCACGTCCGGCGTGGCCGCCGCCGCGTCGCCGGAGTTGAACTTGCCGGCCGAGCTCACCTGCAGCGACGACACGCCGTCGACCGTGGTGATCTTCAGGAAGTTGTCGATGGTGCTGCCGCTCTCGCCCTGCAGCAGATCGCGCAGGTCGATGCGGTCGCCTTCGCTGGCCTTGAAGTCCTTGATCACGTCGTTGCCGGTGTCGCCCGCCTTCCAGACGAAGGTGTCGCCGCCGGATCCGCCGATCAGGATGTCGTTGCCCTGGCCGCCGATCAGCGTGTCGTTGCCGGTGCCGCCCAGCAGGATGTCATTGCCCTTGCCGCCGTCGAGCAGGTCGTTGCCGCCCGAGCCGAACAGGATGTCATTGCCGGCGCCGCCCAGCAGGGTGTCGTTGCCGTCGTGGGCGCCGGACACATCGAACGCCTGGTAGTGCTCGGTGATGTACTGGTGCACGTTGCTGGTGGTGACCTTGCTGACGTCCACCCCGGTCTGCTGCGCCACGAAGGCCTGCATGGCCTGGTAGCCCTCGCCGGCGATGCCGTTGAAGCTCACCAGGTCGCCGAACAGGATGTCGTTGCCGTCGCCGCCGCTGACGGTGTCGTTGCCCGGCATCGTCGCTTCGGTGTGGCCGATGATCGAGTTGGCCAGGTCCTTCGGATCGATGTTGGTCTGCGGCGTCTTGTCCGAGTCGTACGGCTTCAGGTCGTTGAGGCTGACCCCGCTGTTGATGCCGATGGCTTCCACGTTCGACAGGCCGCCCAGCAGCGCGAAGGCGCTGTTGGCGTTGTCGGTGGTGGCCGACGAGGTGCTGCTGCCGCTGCCTGCCAGGTTCGACAGCTCATAGGTGCCGTCGCCCTGGGCGTGGATGGTGCCCAGGTTGCTCCAGTTCCAGTTGCCGTTCTTCAGCGTCTGCAGGACCACGCTGCCGGCGCTGTTGATGCTCAGGTAGTGGCTGCTGTCGATGTAGGTGGCGAAGCTGTCGCCCAGCTTGTAGTTGCTGGTCTTCACCACGTCATCGAGCTTCACGTTGCCGTACAGCGTCGGGTTGGTCTGCTCGCCGCTCTGGTAGTAGGTCGGCTGGCCGTCGGTGATGAAGTAGGTGAGGTTCTTCGCACCGGTGTTGGCCACCGCGTCGGCGCTCTGGAAGAAGTTGGCCGTGGCCTTGAACACGTCTTCGTAGTTGGTGCCGCCGCCGGACGACATCGAGTCCAGCACGGCCTTGAGCTGGGTCAGGGCGTTCGGGTCGTTGAGGTTCACCGACACCGACTTGTTGACCTGGGTGTCGAAGTCCACCAGGAAGATGTTCACCGTGCCCGAGTTGCTGCCCAGGCTGTTCTTGAGGGTGTTGAACACCGACGTCAGCGAGTCCTTGGCCGCGTTGATCGAGGAGGTGCTCATGCTGCCCGAGGTGTCGACCATGAACGCGATGTTGTAGTTGGTGCCCGGCACCACGGTCAGGCCGCCGATGTCGGCGACCATGATGTCGTTGCCGTCGGTGCCGGTGAAGGTATCGTCGCCGGAGGTGGCGACCACCGCGTTGTAGACCGCCGGCACCACAGTCACCGGAATGGTCGCGGTGGTGCTGGCCGAGCCGCCCACGGCCTCGGTGGAGGTCGAGGTCACGGTCAGGTTGAACTGGCCGTTGTAGTAGGTCGGCGGGGTCACGGTCAGGCTGCCCAGGTTCCAGCCGGTGACGTTGGCCTCGCCGTTGGCGGCGGTCACGGTGAAGCTGTGGCCTGCGCCGTCGCTGAGCACCGAGCCGACCGGCGCGCCGCTGATCTTCACGCTCAGGGTCTCGGAGCCGTCGGTGTCGGTCAGCGCGGTGGTGATCGCCGACAGTTTCACGGTGGTGCCTTCGGCGCCGGTGTTGAGCTTGTAGCCGTCGTAGTAGCCTTCGCCGTTGCTGCCGTGCAGGTCGGAGACGGTCACGCCGGCGTTCACCAGGTCCTGCACGCCGGTGTAGATCGGCACGCCGGCGCTGCTCAGGTCGATCGGCGCGCTGCCGTTGACCGACAGGTTGACGTCGTAGCTGCCCGGGCCGCTCTGGTTGTGGTGGTAGATGTCCAGGGTGTAGTAGCCGCTGGTGGTCGGGGTGAACGAACCGTTGAGGTTGCCGCCCGCGCCCCACGTGGTCGAGGCCACGCTCTTGCCGCCGATGGTCACCAGCAGGCTGTCGTCGCCGGTGCCGGTGAAGGTGTAGGTCTTGCCGGCTTCGAGGTAGATCAGGCCGGAGGTCTTCGACGCGGTGCCGGCGGTGACGCTGCCGTTGGACTGCACGTTGTCCACGGTGCCGCTGGAGTTAGGCGTGCCGGCGCCGTCGATCACGTTCTTCAGCGTGGTCGGGTCTGCGCCGTTGCCGCTGGTGCCCAGGCCCGACAGGCCGGTCCAGACTTCCTTGACCAGGCCGGTGGACTTCACGCTGTTGTCGGCCACGCCCAGGGTCGGCGCATCCGCCACCGGCGTGATGTCGATCTTGACGGTGCCGGTGTTGCCCAGCAGTTGGCCGTCGGTGGGCTGGAACTTGATTTGCGCGTAGTCGGCCTGATTGTTGCCCATGCCGGTGCCGCCGTAGCCGTTGACGCCCGATTCGTTGGCGTCCGGCATGAAGCGCAGCTTGCCGGCGTCGATGTCGGCCTTGCTGAAGGTCTGGTTGGTGGCGACGTCTTTCCAGGTCGAGCCGTCCAGGTACTGCAGTTTGCCCTCGCCCGGCAGCTGGGTGATCTTCACGCCCAAGCTGCTGGCCGGGCTGTCCACGTCGCTGACGCCGAAGGTCGACCAGCCGAGGATCAGCGGGGTGTCTTCGGTGCCGGTGACATTGACCGGCGCCGCCACCGGCGCATCGTTGACCGCCACCACGTTGACCGTGGTGGTCGCGGTGTTGGAGTAGTTGCCGCCGTCGGTCACTGTCACGGTGATGATGCGCGGCACGGTGCTCGGGTCTTCGCTGCCGTTGGTGAAGGTGATGTTCTTGATCTGCTGCATGTAGTCGGCCAGCGTCGCGTTGCCCGACAGGGTCAGTGTGATCGAGCCGTCCTTGCTGTTGGCGTTGATGGTGATGCCGTTGACGCTGTTGCCCAGGTTCAGCGCATCGCCCGGCTGACGGTTGGTCAGCACGATGGTCGCACCGGTCAGCATGGTGCTGTCCGGGTCGGTGATGCTGATGTCGGTGTCGGCGATCGACACGCCCGCGCCCGGGGTGTTCTCGGTGAACGTCACCTTGTAGTCGGCCCCGGTGGCGCCGCTGGAGTTGTTGGCGTCCAGGTCGATGACCGGCGGTGCGTCGTTGTCGATGATCGACGTGCTGACGCTGCCGTTGGTGGTGCTGACCGCCAGGTTCTCGAAGTTGCCGCCGGTGGCCGAGTCGATCTTGACCACGAAGTTCTCGGTGCCTTCGGTGATCTTGTCGTCGATGGTCGCGACGTTGAAGGTCGCCGTGCTGGCGCCGGCCGGGATCTTCACGGTGTACACGCCGGTGAAGTCCGAACCGTCGGCGGCGGTGCCGCTGTAGACGATCTTCAGGGTGACTTCGGTCTGCGCCGGGTGGGTCAGGCTGACGGTGTAGCTGGCGGTCTGGCCTTCGGTCACCGAGGTGCTGCCGCTGATGCTGACTTCGGTCTTGTCGATGGTGTCGGTGACGTTGGTCACGGCCGGCGTGTTGCTGGTCACCAGGTTTTCGAAGTTGCCGCCGGTGGCGTTGGTGATCGTCGCCTGGACGGTGCCGGCGTCTTTGTAGACGTCATCGGCTGGCGCAGGGACGGTCACGGTGCCGGTGGTTTTGCCGGCTTCGATGGTGATGGTGGCGCCGTTGCTCAACGTCACGGTCACTGGGGTGCCGGCGGCGTTGGTCAGGGTGGCGGTGTACACGATCGAGCCGCCCTCGGCGACCGAGTTGGTGGCGCTCAGGGACAGGTTGGTGGTGTCGACAATGTCGGTCACGGTGGTCGATACCGGCGTCTTGTCGGCTACGAGGTTCTCGTAGTTGCCGCCGCTCACGTTGGTGATCGAGTTGGTCAGCGGCGTGTGGCCGTTGAGCGCGTCGTTCGGAGCGGTGGTGGTGACGGTGCCGGTGGTCTTGCCGACTTCGATGGTGATCGATTGGCCGTTCGCCAGGGTCACGGTGACCGGAGAACCCGTCACAGGCGCGCCCACGGTGGCGGTGTAGGTGACGGTGCCGCCTTCCGCTGCGGTGCCGGTCGCGGTGAGTTTCACCGTGGTGGTGTCGATAGTGTCGGTGACGCTGGTCACCGCTGGGGTGTTGCTGGTCACCAGGTTCTCGAAGTTGCCGCCGGTGGCGTTGGTGATCGTCGCCTGGACGGTGCCGGCGTCTTTGTAGACGTCGTCAGCCGGGGCAGGAACGGTCACGGTGCCGGTCGTTTTTCCGGCTTCGATGGTGATGGTGGCGCCGTTGCTCAACGTCACGGTCACTGGGGTGCCGGCGGCGTTGGTCAGGGTGGCGGTGTACACGATCGAGCCGCCCTCGGCGACCGAGTTGGTGGCGCTCAAGGACAGATTCGTGGTGTCCACGGTGTCGGTGACGGTGGTCGATACCGGCGTCTTGTCGGCTACGAGGTTCTCGTAGTTGCCGCCGCTCACGTTGGTGATCGAGTTGGTCAGCGGCGTGTGGCCGTTGAGCGCGTCGTTCGGAGCGGTGGTGGTGACGGTGCCGGTGGTCTTGCCGACTTCGATGGTGATCGATTGGCCGTTCGCCAGGGTCACGGTGACCGGAGAACCCGTCACAGGCGCGCCCACGGTGGCGGTGTAGGTGACGGTGCCGCCTTCCGCTGCGGTGCCGGTCGCGGTGAGTTTCACCGTGGTGGTGTCGATAGTGTCGGTGACGCTGGTCACCGCTGGGGTGTTGCTGGTCACCAGGTTCTCGAAGTTTCCGCCGGTGGCGTTGGTGATCGTCGCCTGGACGGTGCCGGCGTCTTTGTACACGTCGTCAGCCGGGGCAGGAACGGTCACGGTGCCGGTCGTTTTTCCGGCTTCGATGGTGATGGTCGCACCGTTGCTCAACGTCACGGTCACCGGGGTGCCGGCGGCGTTGGTCAGGGTGGCGGTATAGACGATAGATCCACCCTCGGCCACGGTGCCCGTCGCGCTGAGCGTCAGGTTGGTGGTGTCCACGGTGTCGGTCACGGTGGTGCTGACTGGGGTCTTGTCGGCCACGAGGTTTTCGTAGTTGCCGCCGCTCACGTTGGTGATCGAGTTGGTCAGCGGTGCATGGCCGTTCAGCGCATCGTTAGGCGCGGTGGTGGTCACGGTGCCGGTGGTCTTGCCCACTTCGATGGTGATCGACTGGCCGTTCGCCAGGGTCACGGTGACAGGTGAACCGGTGACCGGTGCACCGACGGTCGCGGTGTAGGTGACGGTGCCGCCTTCGGCCGCGGTGCCGGTGGCCGTGAGTTTCACGGTGGTGGTGTCGATGGTGTCCGTGACGCTGGTCACCGCTGGTGTGTTGCTGGTCACCAGGTTTTCGAAGTTTCCGCCGGTGGCGTTGGTGATCGTCGCCTGAACGGTGCCAGCGTCTTTGTAGACGTCGTCAGCCGGGGCAGGAACGGTCACGGTGCCGGTGGTTTTGCCGGCTTCGATGGTGATGGTGGCGCCGTTGCTCAACGTCACGGTCACCGGGGTGCCCGCCGCGTTGGTCAGGGTCGCGGTGTACACGATCGAACCGCCCTCGGCGACCGAGTTGGTGGCGCTCAGGGACAGATTCGTGGTGTCCACGGTGTCGGTGACGGTGGTCGAAACCGGCGTCTTGTCTGCAACCAGGTTCTCGTAGTTGCCGCCGCTGACGTCGGTGATCGCGTTGGTGAGCGGCGCGTGGCCGTTCAATACGTCGTTCGGCGCGGGGGTGGTCACGGTGCCGGTGGTCTTGCCGACTTCGATGGTGATCGACTGGCCGTTGGACAGGGTCACGGTCACCGGGGAGCCGGTCACTGGCGCGCCGACGGTAGCGGTGTAAGTCACCGTTCCGCCTTCCGCTGCCGTGCCGGTCGCGGTCAGTTTCACCGTCGTGGTGTCGATGGTGTCGGTGACGCTGGTAACCGCTGGGGTGTTGCTGGTCACCAGGTTCTCGAAGTTGCCGCCGGTGGCGTTGGTGATCGTCGCCTGAACGGTGCCGGCATCTTTGTAGACGTCATCGGCTGGCGCAGGAACGGTCACGGTGCCGGACGTCTTGCCCGCTTCAATCGTGATGGTGGCACCGTTGCTCAACGTCACGGTCACTGGGGTGCCGGCGGCGTTGGTCAAGGTCGCGGTGTAGACGATAGAACCGCCCTCGGCCACGGTTCCGGTCGCGCTCAGCGTCAGGTTGGTGGTGTCGACGGTGTCGGTCACGGTGGTGCTGACCGGGGTCTTGTCGGCTACGAGGTTCTCGTAGTTGCCGCCGCTCACGTTGGTGATCGAGTTGGTCAGCGGCGTGTGGCCGTTGAGCGCGTCGTTCGGCGCGATGGTGGTGACGGTGCCGGTGGTCTTGCCGACTTCGATGGTGATCGACTGGCCGTTCGCCAGGGTCACGGTGACCGGCGAACCGGTCACTGGAGCGCCCACGGTGGCGGTGTAGGTGACGGTGCCGCCCTCTGCCGCCGTGCCGGTCGCGGTGAGCTTCACGGTGGTGGTGTCGATGGTGTCCGTGACGCTGGTCACGGCTGGGGTGTTGCTGGTCACCAGGTTCTCGAAGTTGCCGCCGGTGGCGTTGGTGATCGTGGCCTGGACGGTGCCGGCGTCCTTGTAGACGTCGTCGGCCGGGGCTGGGACGGTCACGGTGCCGGTGGTTTTGCCGGCTTCGATGGTGATGGTGGCGCCGTTGGACAGTGTCACGGTCACCGGGGTACCAGCGGCGTTGGTCAGAGTGGCGGTGTAGATGATCGAGCCACCCTCGGCCACGGTGCCCGTCGCGCTCAGCGTCAGGTTGGTGGTGTCCACGGTGTCGGTCACGGTGGTGCTGACCGGAGTCTTGTCGGCGACCAGGTTCTCGTAGTTGCCGCCGGACACGTCGGTGATCGCGTTGGTCAGCGGCGCGTGTCCGTTGAGCGCGTCGTTAGGCGCAGTG
>NZ_NEIZ01000033.1:0-15447 GCF_002113645.1 Pseudomonas sp. B35(2017)
CCAGGAGGCGGTGCTGCTGGCCCGGGAGGACGAGCCCGGCCAAGTGCGCCTGGTGGCGTACTTCACCGCCCAGGCACAAGTCGAGCCGCTGGAGGTGGGTGAACTGCGCACGCACCTGCTGAGCCAACTGCCGGAATACATGGTGCCGTCGGCGTTTGTCCGGCTCGACGCGTTGCCGCTGACCGCCAACGGCAAGCTCGACCGCAAGGCCTTGCCGAAACCCGAGCGCAGCGCGTTGTTCACCCGCGAGTACGAGGTGCCGCAGGGCGAGCTGGAGAACGCATTGGCGCAGGTCTGGGCCGGGGTATTGCAGGTCGAACGGGTAGGACGCCACGACCACTTCTTCGAACTGGGCGGGCATTCGCTGCTGGCGATGCGCATGGTGTCCCAGGTGCGCCAGCGCCTGGGCGTGGAGCTGGCGTTGAGCGACCTGTTCGCCAACGCCGAACTGGCCGCCGTGGCCGAGGTGCTGTCCCGCGCGGGCCGCAGCACGCTGCCGGACATCGTGCCGGCGCCCCGCGACCAGGCGCTGCCGCTGTCGTTCGCCCAGCAGCGGTTGTGGTTCCTGTCGCAGATGGAGGGGGCCAACACGGCGTACAACATCCCGATCGCCCTGCGCCTGCGCGGAACCCTCGACAGGGACGCGCTGCAACGTGCGCTGTCTCGGATCGTCGCCCGCCATGAAACCCTGCGCAGCCGCTTCACCGCGGTGGACGACGAGGCGCAGGTGCTGATCGCAGCGGACAGCGAAGGTCTGGCGCTGCCGACCGTGGACTTGCGCAACGCTGCGCCAGAGGCCTTGCAAACATTGATCGGCCGGGAAGCCTCGGCACCGTTCGATCTGCAGGCCGGCCCGTTGATTCGCGGGCAGTTTGTGCAGTTGGCGGATGACCATCATGTGCTGCTGGTGACCGTGCACCACATCGTCGCCGACGGATGGTCCATGGGCGTGCTGACCCGCGAGCTGACGGCGCTGTACCAGGCCTTCAGTCATGGCGAGCCCGATCCGTTGCCGCCGCTGGCCTTGCAGTACACCGATTACGCCGTGTGGCAGCGCCGCTGGCTCAGCGGCGAAGTGCTGCAACGCCAGAGCGACTACTGGCAGCAGGCATTGGCCGGTGCGCCGACGCTGCTTTCGCTGCCCACCGACCGTCCGCGGCCGGCCCGTCAGGCATATGCCGGCGGCAGCGTCGAGGTGATCCTCGACGCGCCCCTGAGCGCCGGGCTCAAGGCCCTGAGCCAACGCCACGGCGTGACCCTGTACATGGTGATGATGAGCGCCTGGGCGATGCTGCTCGGTCGCCTGTCCGGCCAAACGGACGTGGTGATCGGCTCGCCGGTGGCCAACCGTGGCCGGGCCGAGATCGAAGGCCTGATCGGCATGTTCGTCAACACCCTGGCGCTGCGCATCGACACCTCGGGCGAGCTGAGCACCGAGGCGCTGCTGGCCCAGGTCAAGGCCCGCACGCTGGAAGCCCAGGCCCACCAGGACCTGCCGTTCGAGCAGGTGGTGGATATCGTCAAGCCGGAGCGCAGCCTGGCCCACAGCCCGCTGTTCCAGACCCTGCTCGGCTGGGACAGCAGCGTGGCGCCGGACCTGGCGTTGGGCGAGTTGACGCTGGAAGGGCTGGCCGGTCAGAACCCGGTCGCCAAGTTCGACCTGTCGCTGACCCTGGGCGAGGCCCGGGGCGCGATCGGCGGTTCGCTCGAATATGCCACGGCGCTGTTCGACGAGGCGACCGTGCAGCGCTTTGTCGGCTACTTCCGGCAACTGCTGCGGGCCATGGTCGGCAACGATCAGGCGATCCTTGAGCGGGTGGAGATCCTGTCTGAGGACGAACGACGGACCCTGCTGCTCGACTTCAACGCCACCGCGTCGTCGGACGCGGCGGACGGGACCGTTCATGGCCGGTTCGAGGCCCAGGCATTGCGCACACCGCTTGCGGTGGCCGTGCAGAGCGGCGATCAAGCGCTGAACTACACCGAGCTGAACCACCAGGCCAACCGACTGGCCCGTCACCTGCGCGGTTTGGGCGTGGGCCCGGATGCGCGGGTGGCGATCTGCGTCGAGCGCAGCCCCGAGCTGCTGGTCGGCCTGCTGGCCATCCTCAAGGCCGGCGGCGCCTACGTGCCGCTGGATCCGGCGTACCCGGCGGAGCGTCTGGCCTACATGCTGACGGACAGCGCGCCGGTGGCGGTGCTGGTGCACGGTGCGACCCGCACGCTGCTCGGGGACGTCGCCGCGCCGGTGGTCGATCTGGACAAGGCCGTCTGGGCATCGCAACCGGACGACAACCTGCCGGCCGAAGGCCTGACCCCGCAACACCTGGCCTACGTGATCTACACCTCCGGCACCACCGGCACGCCGAAAGGCGTGATGGTCGAGCACCGCAGCCTGAACAACCTGCTGCACTGGAGCGCGCAGCTGTGTCCGCAGGGCGAAGGCCATGCGCTGCTGCAGAAGACCCCGTTCAGTTTCGACGCCTCGGTCTGGGAGCTGTTCTGGCCGCTGACCGCCGGGATGCGCCTGGTGCTCGCCAGCCCCGAGGGACACCGCGATCCGGCGTACCTGGTGCAGGTGATCCGTGAGCGACAGGTCGGCGTGGTGCAGTTCGTGCCGGCGCTGCTGCAGCAGTTCCTCGACGTGGAGCAGGTCGGCCAGTGCGCCAGCCTCACCGACATCGTCTGCGGGGGCGGCGAGCTGACCGAAGCGCTGGTGCGCAGCGTGCGCGAGCGCTTGCCGCAGGTGCGGCTGCACAACGTCTACGGCCCGACCGAGGCCACGGTGGACAGCACGGTGTGGACGCTGGAGCCCGGCGCCGCGCTGCCGGAAGGCGCGCCGCCGATCGGCAAACCGGTCAGCAACACCCGCGTGTACCTTCTCGATGGCCACGGCCGACCGGTGCCGCGCGGTGCGGTCGGCGAGCTGTGCATCGGCGGCGTGCAAGTCGCTCGGGGCTACTTCAACCGTGCGGACCTGACGGCGGAACGTTTCCTCAAGGATCCGTTCAGTGAGCAGGCCGACGCACGGATCTACCGCTCCGGCGACCTGGCCCGTCACCGGGCCGACGGCAACATCGAGTACCTGGGGCGCAACGACGACCAAGTGAAGATCCGCGGCCTGCGCATCGAGCTCGGGGAAATCCAGGCGTGCCTGCTGCAAGCCGAGGGCGTGCGCGAGGCGGTGGTGCTGGCCCGCGAAGATGCGCCGGGCGATGTGCGGCTGGTCGCGTACTACACCGTCGGCGAACACGCGCCTGCCATCGAGAGCCTGCATGCGCATCTGCACGCCCGCCTGCCGGCCTACATGGTGCCGTCGGCGTGGGTGCGGCTCGACGCCTGGCCGCTGAGCCCCAACGGCAAGGTCGACCGCAGCGCGTTGCCGGCGCCGGATCAGGCTTCGGTGATCGTGCGCGAGTACGAAGCCCCGGTCGGCGAGACGGAAATCACCCTCGCGCGGTTGTGGTGCGAACTGCTCAACGTCGAGCGGGTGGGGCGCCACGACCACTTCTTCGAACTGGGCGGCCACTCGCTGCTGGCGGTCAACCTGGCGGCGCGCATGCGCCGTGCCGGGCTGGCGGTGGACGTGCATGCGCTGTTCAGCCAGCCGACCCTCGCCGCACTGGCCGCCGCCGCGAGCAGCGCGCCGGAGGTCGAGGTGCCGGCCAACCGCATCACGCCGGACTGCCGGCGGATCACCCCTGAGCTGCTGCCGCTGGTTGCGCTCGATCAGGCAGCCATCGACCGCATCATCGCCAGCATTCCGGGCGGTGCGGCCAACGTGCAGGACATCTACCCGCTGGCGCCGCTGCAGGCCGGGATCCTGTTCCATCACCTGTCGGCCACCCAGGGCGATCCGTACGTGCTGCAGGCGCAGTTCGCGTTTGCCGACGAACAACGCCTGAACACCTTCGTCGAGACGTTGCAACGGGTGATCGAGCGTCACGACATCCTGCGCACGTCGCTGTTCCACGAAGGGCTGGACGAGCCGGTGCAAGTGGTCTGGCGCCGGGCACCGTTGGTGTGCGAAGCGCTGGACATCGGCGGCGGTGACGCACTGGCGCAGCTGCGCGCGCGCTTCGATGTTGGGCACTACCGCATGGCCGTCGATCAGGCGCCGCTGATGCGGGTGGTGCATGCCTGGGACGCGGATAACCGGCGCGTGGTGGCGTTGCTGCTGTTCCATCACCTGGTGATGGACCACGTGGCGCTGCAAGTGCTGCAGCACGAGATGAACGCCGTGCTGCTCGACCGGGTGGAGCAACTGCCGGCACCGGTGCCGTACCGCAACCACGTGGCCCAGACCCGTCTGGGGTTGGGCGAGCAGGAGCACTTGGCGTTCTTCAGCGAGATGCTCGGCGATGTCGACGAGCCGACCGTGCCGTTCGGCCAGGGCACGGCAGACGACCTCTGCACCGGCCATTCGCAACAGTCGCTGGATCGTGGCCTCAGCCTCCGGGTCAGAACCCAGGCCAGGCAACTGGGCGTCAGCGCCGCGAGCCTGATGCACCTGGCGTGGGCCCAGGTGCTGGGGCAACTGTCGGGCCGCGACGACGTGGTGTTCGGCACGGTCCTGCTGGGGCGGCTGAACGGCGGCGAAGGCGTCGAGCGGGCGCTGGGGGTGTTCATCAACACGCTGCCGCTGCGGGTCGAGATGACCGGGCAGACGGTGAAGGACGGGGTATTGGCCGTCCATGAGCGGCTCAACCGTCTGTTGCGCCACGAACAAGCGTCATTGGCGCTGGCGCAGCGGTGCAGCGGCATCGCTTCCGGCGCGCCGCTGTTCAATGCGTTGCTCAATTACCGCCACAGCGGTGCGGCGGCCGCGCCGTCCGCCGAGACCGGTGCCGCGTGGGAGGGCATGCAACTGCTCAATGCCGAGGAGCACAGCAGCTACCGCCTGAGCCTGAGCGTCGATGACCTGGGCGAGGACTTCAGCCTCACGGCCCTGACGGCCGCCGGGATCGAAGCCGAGCGGATCTGCCGGTACATGCTCCAGGCGGTGGGCAACCTGGTGCAGGCGCTGGAACAGACGCCGCAACTGCAGCTCGACCGGCTCTCGATCCTGCCGGACACCGAGCGCACGCGCTTGCTGTCGGAATTCAACGCCACGTTCCGCAAATACCCGGCGGCCCTGACCGTGCACCGTCTGTTCGAGTGGCAGGCCGAGGAACACCCGCACGCCGTGGCGGCGGTGCATGGCGCGGCTTCGGTGACCTACGCCGAGCTGAACCGATGGGCCAACCGTCTGGCCCATCACCTGATCGAGCACGGCGTGGAGCCGGGCGACAACGTGGCGATCCTGCTGCCGCGTTCGCTCGACCTGCTGGCGGCGCAACTGGCGATCAGCAAATGCGCGGCGGCCTACGTGCCGCTGGACATCAACGCCCCGGCCGAGCGCCAGGCGTTCATGGTGCAGGACTGCGAAGCGATGCTGCTGTTGACCTTCAGCGGCGAAGAGGCCGACCACCCGGTGCTCCGCATCGACCTGGACACCCTGGCGCTGGACGGGCAACCGACGCACGACCCGAACCTGCCGCAGTCGTCCGAATCGCTGGCGTACATCATGTACACCTCCGGCTCCACCGGCGCGCCGAAAGGCGTGATGGTGCCGCACCGGGCCATCGGCCGGTTGGCGATCAACAACGGCTACGCCGACTTCAACCCGCAGGACCGGGTGGCGTTCGCCTCCAACCCGGCGTTCGACGCCAGCACCATGGACGTCTGGGGCCCGCTGCTCAACGGCGGCCGGGTGGTGGTGATCGACCACCGCACGCTGCTCGATCCGGCGCTGTTCGGCCGTGAGCTGGCCGAAAGCGGGGTGACGGTGCTGTTCGTCACCACCGCGCTGTTCAACCAGTACGTGCAGCTGATTCCGCAGGCGCTCAAAGGCCTGCGCATCCTGCTGTGCGGCGGCGAGCGCGGCGACCCGGCGGCGTTCCGCCGTCTGCGGGCCGAGGCGCCGGACCTGCGCATCGTGCATTGCTACGGCCCCACCGAAACCACCACCTACGCCACGACCTTCGAGGTGCAGGAGGTGGCGACCGACGCCGAGAGCGTGTCCATCGGCGGGCCGATCTCCAACACCCAGGTGTACGTCCTCGATGCGCGGCAGCAGCCGGTGCCTTTCGGCGTGACCGGCGAGCTGTACATCGGCGGGCAGGGCGTGGCGATGGGTTACCTGAACCGCCCCGACCTGACGGCCGAGAAGTTCCTCAAGGATCCGTTCTGCGACCACCCGGGCGCCTTGCTCTACCGCACCGGCGACCTGGCGCGCTGGATCGCGCCGGGTCAACTGGAGTGCCTGGGGCGCAACGACGATCAAGTGAAGGTGCGCGGCTTCCGCATTGAATTGGGGGAAATCGAAAACCGCCTGCTCGGTTGCGCCGGGCTCAAGGAAGCGGTGGTGCTGGCCCGTCGTGACGGCCAGGAGCCGCTGCGCCTGGTGGCGTACTACTCGGCCGATGACGCGTCCGTGGACAGCGCCGGCCTGCGCGCGCAGTTGCAGGCGCGGCTGCCGGACTACATGGTGCCGTCGGCCTGGGTGCGGCTCGACGCCTTGCCGCTGAACAACAACGGCAAGGTCGACCGTAAGGCCTTGCCGGCCCCCGAACAGGACGCGCTGCTGACCCGCGCCTACGAGGCGCCGGCCACGGCGCTGGAGCAGACCCTGGCGCAGGTGTGGGCCGAGGTGCTGCAAGTGGAGCGGGTGGGGCGTCACGACCACTTCTTCGAACTGGGCGGGCACTCGCTGCTGGCGATGCGCATGGTGTCCCAGGTGCGTCAGCGGCTGGGCGTGGAGTTGGCACTGAGCGACCTGTTCGCCAACGCCGAACTGGCCGCCGTGGCCGAGGTGCTGTCCCGTTCGGGCCGCAGCACGCTGCCGGACATCGTGCCGGCGCCGCGCGACCAGGCGCTGCCGCTGTCGTTCGCCCAGCAGCGGCTGTGGTTCCTGGCGCAGATGGAAGGTGGCAACACCGCCTACAACGTTCCGTTTGCCCTGCGCCTGCGCGGGCGTTTCGACGAAGACGCGCTGCAGCGCTCATTGGCGCGGATCGTCGCCCGCCACGAGACCTTGCGCAGCCGCTTCGCGGCCGTCAACGACGGGCCTCAAGTGCTGATCATGCCGGACGACAGCGGCCTGTTGCTGCAGGTCGAGGACCTGCGGCACGTCGAGCGGCCTGAACACGTTCTGCAGGTGCGGATCGAGAGAGAGGCGCGCGAGCCGTTCAGCCTGCAGGACGATCCGCTGATCCGCGGACGGTTGCTGCGCATGGCGGACGACCATCATGTGCTGCTGTTGACGATGCACCACATCATCTCCGACGGCTGGTCCATGGGGGTACTGACCCGCGAGCTGACGGCGCTGTATCAGGCCTTCAGCCGCGGCGAGGCCGACCCGTTGCCGCCGTTGGCGCTGCAATACAGCGACTACGCGGTGTGGCAACGGCGCTGGCTCAGCGGCGAGGTGCTGCAGCGCCAGAGCGACTACTGGCAGCAAGCCCTGGCCGGTGCGCCGACCCTGCTGACCCTGCCCACCGACCGGCCGCGCCCGGCCCGTCAGGACCATGCCGGCGGCAGTGTGGAGGTCTGGTTCGACGCCGGCTTGAGCGCCGGGCTCAAGGCACTGTGCCAGCGCCACGGCGTGACCCCGTACATGGTGATGATGGGCACCTGGGCGGTGCTGATGACCCGGCTCTCGGGCCAGTCCGAGGTGGTGGTGGGCTCACCGGTGGCCAACCGCATCCGGGCCGAGATCGAAGGCTTGATCGGCATGTTCGTCAACACCCTGGCGCTGCGCATCGACACCTCCGGGGGCCTGAGCGGCGCTGCGCTGCTGGCGCGGGTCAAGGCGTGCACGTTGGAGGCCCAGGCCCACCAGGATTTGCCGTTCGAGCAAGTGGTGGAGGTCAGCCGGCCGGTGCGCAGCCTGTCGCACAGCCCGCTGTTCCAGACCTTGCTGGGCTGGGACAGCAGCATGGCGCCGGCCTTGGCGTTGGGCGAGCTGACCCTCGAAGGCATTGCCGAGCCGAGCCGCTTCGTGAAGTTCGACCTGTCGATGCGGCTGGGTGAGACGCCGGACGGCGTCCGCGGTGCGTTGACCTACGCCACGGCGCTGTTCGACGAAGCGACGGTGCAACGCTTTGTCGGCTACTTCAAGCGTCTGTTGCAGGCCATGGTCGAGGATGACCAGGCCGTGCTGGATCGGGTGGATCTGTTGGGGCCGCAGGAACGGCAACGCGTACTCGGCGAGTTCAACGCCACCGAAACCGCTTATGACCTGGAGCAAACCGTGCATGAGCTGTTCCAGGCGCAAGTGTCGCGCACGCCAGATGCGGTGGCAGTCGCGGCGGGGCCGCAGCGCCTGACCTACCGCGAGCTCAATGCCCAGGCCAACCGCCTCGCCCATCACCTGCGCAGCCAAGGCGTGCAGCCGGATGCGCGGGTGGCGGTCTGCGTCGAGCGCGGGCTGGACCTGGTGGTGGGCTTGCTGGCCATCCTCAAGGCCGGCGGCGCCTATGTGCCGCTGGATCCGGGGTACCCGGCGGACCGGCTGGCCTACATGCTCAAGGACAGCGCGCCGGTGGCGGTGCTGGTGCACCCGGCCACTCGGCCGCTGTTCGACGGGGCCGACAGCCTGTTGATCGACTTCGACCGCTGCACTTGGCAGGATGCCCCGGCCCATGACGTTCCGGTGCCGGGCCTGAGTGCCGGCCACCTGGCCTACATGATCTACACCTCAGGCTCCACCGGTACGCCGAAGGGCGTCATGCTGCAACACCGAGGCCTGTGCAACCTGGTGCACTGGGGCTCGCAGATCTGCCCGCCGACGGCGTCCGCCGCGCTGCTGCAAAAGGCACCGTTCAGTTTCGACGGGTCGGTGTGGGAGTTCTTCTGGCCCCTCACCAGCGGCGTGCGGCTGGAGCTCGCGCGGCCCGACGGCCACCGGGATCCGGCCTATCTGGCGCGGGTGATCCGTGAGCGGCAGATCACCGTGGTCAAGTTCGTGCCGGCGTTGCTGGAGCAGTTCCTCGAACTGGAGGAGGCCGGCCAGTGCACCAGCCTCACCGACGTGTTCTGCGGCGGGGGGGAACTCACCGCCGCGCTGGCCCGTGCGGTGCGCCGGCGCCTGCCGTGGGTGCGCTTGCACAACGTCTACGGGCCGACCGAGGCGACGGTCGACAGCACGGCCTGGACGCTGGAGCCGGACCGGCCGGTGCCGGAGTCCGAGCTGCCGATCGGCAAGGCCATCTGCAACACCCGCCTGTATGTCCTCGATGCCAATGACTTGCCGGTGCCCTTGGGTGTCAGCGGTCAACTGCACATCGGCGGCGTGGGGGTCGCGCGGGGCTACATGAACCTGCCGCAGCTGCAGGCCGAGCGGTTCATCGACAGCCCGTTCGTGGCCGGCGACCGCCTGTACCGCACGGGGGACCTGGTGCGCTACCGCACCGACGGCAACCTGGAGTTCCTGGGGCGCAACGACTTCCAGGTCAAGCTGCACGGCCTGCGTCTGGAGTTGGGCGAAATCGAAGCGCGGCTGATCGAGCACCCCGCGCTGCGGACGGCAGTGGTGCTGATGCGCGACGAGCGGCTGGTGGCCTATTTCACCCTGCGCACCGGCAGCGAAATGCCGACCGCGGAGGCGCTGCGGGCGCACATCACGCAGCGGCTGCCGGAGTACATGGCACCGGGGGCCTTCGTGCCGCTGGACGCCTTGCCGCTGTCGCCCAACGGCAAGGTCGACCGCCAGGCCCTGCCGGCGCCGGATGCCGAAATGCTGCGCGACCGTCCTTACGTCGCGCCGCAAGGCGAGACCGAACAGGCGGTGGCGCAGATCTGGGCCGAGCTGCTCGACATCGGCCGGGTCGGCCGCCACGACAGCTTCTTCGAACTGGGCGGGCATTCGCTGCTGGCGATCCGTTTGATCAATCAGATGAAACAAGCCGGCCTTGCGGTGACGCTGGCCGAGCTGTTCCAGTCCCCGACCGTGGAAGGGGTGTGCACGCGGCTTGCCGGGCGCCAGGAGGGCGAGCAACAGCCTGACGGCCTGATCGTGGTGCGTCCCGGCGACCAGGGCACGCCGCTGTTCCTGGTGCACGAGTTCAGCGGCCGGGAGATGTACTTCCCGGCGCTGGCCCTGCACATCGGCGGCGACTTCCCGGTCTACGGCCTGCCCGGCGTCACCCTCGGCCAACCGCAGCTGCGTACAGTGGAATGCATGGCGGCGAGGATGATCGGCATCATGCGTTCGGTTCAGCCCCATGGGCCGTACCGCTTGGCCGGTTGGTCGTTCGGCGGGCTGCTGTCGTACGAAATCGCCCAGCAACTGATCGGCATGGACGAGCCGGTGGCCTTCGTCGGCCTGATCGACACCTACGCGCCGCACCCCGCCCACCAGGACAAGTCGCGCTGGACCGGCGAACACCTGGACAGGCACCAGTTGCTGCAACACTGCCGGGCCTATTCCCTGGACCGTGGCGAGGAGGGCGAAGCGGCGCTCGCGCAAGTGGCGTTGCTGGAGGCCGAGATCGAACGGCTCGACTTCAATGAGCTGTTCGCGCGTTGCCGCGATCAGCAGTTGTCGGACCCTGAACTTTCGGCGGCCGGGGTCACCGACGCCTGGCACTACTTCGACCGTGAGGCGGCCCATGGGCAGGCGCTGGAGCACTACCGGGTGAGCCCGGCCAGCCAGGCCGTGCACCTGTTCCGGGCGCAGGACTTGATGCCCGGGCAGGAACAGCCCGACCCGCTGCGCGGTTGGGGCGGGCATGTGCCGCAAGACCTGCTGCGCTGCATCGACGTGCCCGGCGATCACCGCACTCTGATGAAACCGCCCCTTGTCCAGGCGATGGGGCATGCCCTCACTCAGGCGCTGGAGGCGGCGGCCGCGCCGGAACCGGCCAGCTACCAGCCGTTGCTCACCATCCAGAGCGGCCACCCCGGCCATGCGCCGATCTTCTGCGTGCCGGGGGCGGGGGACAACGTCATCGGTTTCGTCCACCTCACCGAGGCGCTGGGGCCGGAGTGGCCGATCTTCGGCTTGCAGCCCCGTGGCCTCGACGGCGTGACGGTGCCGCACAGCCGGGTCGAGGCGGCCGCCGCGTTCTATGTGCAGGCCCTCGGGCAGCTCTACCCACAGGGGCCGGTACACCTGATCGGCCACTCGTTCGGCGGCTGGGTGGCGTACGCCATGGCGGCGCTGTTGCAAGCCCAGGGCCGCGAGGTGGCGTCCCTGAGCCTGATCGACAGCGAGTCCCCCGGCGGCAACGGCGTGGCGGGCAAACCGTACACCGCCACGGCGGCGTTGCAGCGGCTGGTCGAGTCGCTGCAGTTGGCCAGCGGCAAGTCCCTGGGCATCGACCCGCCGGCCTTCGCCGAGGCCGACGGGGACACCCAGATGCGCCTGTTGCATAGGGGCATGGTGCGCGCGGGAATTCTTTCCGAGCGTTCCTCGCCCCAGGCCATGGACGGCCCGGTGCGCACCTTCGCCACGGCGCTGCGCACGGTCTACCGACCGGCGCTGGCCTACACCGGGCCGGTGCGGCTGGCGCTGGTGGACGACCCGACCCTGGACGCGGCGGGCAACCAGCGCGAGCAGGCGGCGATGGTCGAGGGCTGGCGGCGGCAGGCCACGGACCTGGCGGTGTGGTACGGGCCGGGCAACCACTTCACGATCCTCAAGGCGCCCAACGTCTTCAGTCTCGCGGCGTGGTGGCATGACGGGCTGACCGTGCCGGCGGGGCAGGTGCTGTCCTGAGCGGTGTTTCTCCAACCGGGCCCGGTCACCGACCGGGCCCAACCCTGAACGGAATTGTGGTCATTTATGGAACAGTCGAAGTTGCGCAAAGTCGGTCTGGCCGTGGCGCTGACGCTGGTGGCCGGGCTGGTGTTCTACACGGTGCAGGCACCGGCCGAGGCGCCGCAGTACCTGACCGCCACGGTGGAACGCGGTGACATTGAAAACGCGGTGCTGGCCACCGGTCTGCTGGAGGGCATCCGCCAGGTGGACGTCGGCGCCCAGGTCTCGGGGCAACTGAAGTCGCTCAAGGTCAAGGTCGGCGACAAGGTGAAGAAGGGCCAGTGGCTGGCGGAGATCGATCCGCTGGTGCTGCAGAACACCCTGCGCCAGGCCCTGGTCGATGAAGAGAACCTGCAGGCCCAGCGCCGGGCGACCCAGGCCCAGCTCAAGCAGACCAAAGCGATCTACGAGCGCTACCGGGACCTGCAGGACGACGCGTCGATCTCGCGGCAGGACTTCGAGACCGCGCAGTCGAACTACGAAGTGCAGGCCGCCAACCTGCTGGCGCTGGATGCGCAGATCAAGAGCGCGCACATCCAGATCGACACGGCCAAGGTCAACCTGGCCTACACCCGGATCGTCGCGCCCATCGACGGCGACGTGGTGGGCATCGTCACCCAGGAAGGCCAGACCGTGATCGCCAACCAGTTGGCGCCGGTGCTGCTCAAGCTCGCGGACCTGGACACCATGACGGTCAAGGCCCAGGTGTCGGAGGCCGACGTGATCCACATCGCGCCGGGGCAGGAGGTGTATTTCACCATCCTCGGCGAGGACAAACGCTATTACGGCAAGCTGCGCGGCACCGAGCCGGCGCCGCAGAACTTCCTTGAAACCCCGCCGGCCGGCACGCCGAAGCAGAACACGGCGGTGTTCTACAACGCCCTGTTCGACGTGCCCAACCCCGACCACCGCCTGCGCATCGCCATGACCGCCCAGGTGCGGGTGGTGCTCGACACCGCCAAGTCGGTGCTGACCGTGCCGGTGGCCGCGCTGGGGCCGCGCAACGCCGACGGCAGCTTCCCGGTGCGGGTGCTGGACGCCAAGGGCCATGCCCAGGCGCGCAACGTGCAGACCGGCATCAACAACAACGTCAAGGTGCAGATCAACCAGGGCCTGACCGAAGGCGACCGGGTGGTGATCGGCGATCCGGTGACCCGCACGGCAGGGGCGTGAGCATGACCGAACCGTTGCTGCAACTGAGCGGCATCCGCCGCAGCTTCACCGCCGGCGACCGCGAGTTCCTGGCGCTGAACGACATCAGCCTGACCATCGAGGCCGGGGAAATGGTCGCGATCATCGGCGCCTCGGGCTCCGGCAAGTCGACCCTGATGAACCTGCTCGGCTGCCTCGACTACGCCACCGCCGGCAGCTACAAGATCAACGGCCAGGAAACCCGCGACCTGGACAACCAGGCCCTGGCCGAACTGCGCCGCGACCATTTCGGTTTCATCTTCCAGCGTTACCACCTGCTGCCGCACCTGAGCGCGGTGCACAACGTCGAGATGCCGGCGATCTACGCCGGCACCCCGGAACCGCAGCGCCATGCCCGGGCCAAGGAGCTGCTGGCGCGGCTGGGGCTGGACGGCCATCTGACCCATCGGCCCAGCCAGCTCTCCGGCGGCCAGCAGCAGCGGGTGAGCATCGCCCGCGCCTTAATGAACGGCGGCGAAGTGATCCTCGCCGACGAACCCACCGGCGCCCTCGACACCGCCAGCGGCAAGGAAGTGATGCGCATCCTGCTGGAGCTGCACGCCGCCGGGCACACGGTGATCCTGGTGACCCACGACCCGAAGGTCGCCGCCAACGCCGAGCGGATCATCGAAGTCAGCGACGGCCAGATCCTCAGCGACCGGCGCAACGAACGCGCCCCCGATGCGCTGCCCAACGACACCGCCGCCGCGCCCAGGCCCGGCACCACAAGGCGCCTGGTGGCGAGCCTGGGGCTGTTCAAGGAAGCGTTCAACATGGCCTGGGTCGCGCTGATCTCGCACCGCATGCGCACCTTGCTGACCATGCTCGGCATCGTCATCGGCATCACCTCGGTGGTGTCGATCTCGGCCATCGGCGAGGGCGCCAAGCGCTATGTGCTCAACGACATCCAGGCCATCGGCAGCAACACCATCGACATCTACCCCGGCGCCAGTTTCGGCGACAGCCGCTCAGGCGCCATCGAAACCCTGGTGCCCGCCGACGTGACCGCGCTCAACGGGCTGTACTACGTCGACAGCGCCACCCCGGTGGTGGGGCGCAACCAGTTGCTGCGCTACCGCAACATCGATGTCGATGCCCAGGTCAACGGCGTCAGCCACCAGTACTTCCAGGTGCGCGGGATCAAGATGGAGGCGGGCATCCCGTTCAGCGACAGCGATGCCCGGCGCCAGGCGCAGATGGTGGTGATCGACTACAACACCCGCCACCGGCTGTTCGGCGAAGGCGTCGATCCGCTGGGGCAGGTGATCCTGATCGGCAACCTGCCGTGCACGGTGATCGGCGTGGCGGCGGAGAACCGCAACCTGTTCGCCAGCAAGACCCTCAACGTCTGGGTGCCTTACGAGACCGCCGCCGGGCGCCTGCTGGGCCAGCGCTACCTGGACAGCATCAGCGTGCGGATCAAGGACGGCCAGCCGAGCAAAGTGGTGGAGGACAACGTCACCAAACTGATGCTGCAGCGCCACGGCACCAAGGACTTCTTCACCAACAACCTCGACAGCGTCATGCAGACCGTGGAGAAGACCAGCCGCTCGCTGGCCTTGCTGCTGTCGCTGATCGCGGTGATTTCCCTGGTGGTGGGCGGCATCGGCGTGATGAACATCATGCTGGTGTCGGTCACCGAGCGCACCCGCGAGATCGGCATCCGCATGGCCGTCGGCGCCCGGCAGTCGGACATCCGTCAGCAGTTCCTGGTGGAGGCGGTGATGGTCTGCCTGCTCGGCGGCGCCGTCGGCATCGCCCTGAGCTACGCCATCGGCCACCTGTTCTCGGTGTTCATCAAGGAATGGGAGATGGTGTTCTCGCCTTTGGCGGTGCTCACCGCCGTGGTCTGTTCGAGCCTGATCGGCATCGTCTTCGGCTTCGTCCCGGCGCGCAACGCGTCCAGGCTCGACCCGATCGAGGCGCTGGCCCGGGACTGAACGGGCGTTCATGAAAAGTAGCCGCGACATGATCGCGGCTTTTTTTGCGCTTGTTGAACAGCGGATCCTCGTACCGGAAGCGTCCTTCAAAACTTGGAGATTATCCCTACATCTATCCGTTTTTGGCCTTGGTAGCGTGCCCGCCCATTCTCGCGAGCACGAACCATGGAGGGTTTGGACATCGCGCTCCTTTCCTCATTGCGCAAGGATAAGCGTATGTATCGGCCGTCCGACGCGGCGCACTTCGCGTTGCGGATTCCCCCTTTCCGTCACGACTCCAGGGTGCTGGCCTTCAGCAGCACCGAAGACTCCGGCACCTCCTGCCGCATCCACGTTGAGTCCGGCTTAACACCCCGTCAGCGGCTGGACAACCTCAACCATGCATTGACGCAGCAGTTACTGACTGAAAAGGAACTCGCCCCATGAGCGCCGAAAAACTGGCCATGGTTGACCAGGCTGCTCAGGCCGAGCGTGCGGCCAGAGCCCAGCCCCATGTGGACATCAACAGCCCGG